>CAWFYY010000001.1:0-93945 GCA_963820225.1 uncultured Gaiellaceae bacterium
GTGCGTGAGCGTCACCTTGACTCCGTCGAGCTCGACCTGCCGCCCTTGTTCGGATCGCGAACCGAATCCACGCCTTGCCCCTGCAGCCAGTCGGCCAGTTCGACCGGCGCGACGACCGTGCAGCCGAACTTCCCGGCCAGCGCGACCGTGTCGCCGTAGTGATCGCCGTGCCCGTGGGTGATGAAGATCGCGTCGACCCGCTCGGGCTCCACCTCGTCCGGCGGGCACTTCGGGTTCCCGCTCAGGAACGGATCGACGTAGATGCGCTTGCCGCCCGGGGTGTCGACGCGGAACGTCGCATGCCCGAGCCAGGTGAGTGTGGTGGTCATGGCCGAGATCTTACGGGGGAACCCACGTCTGCCCCTCACTCTTCGATGCGCTCCTGATAGCGCTGCCACGAGCCGTGCGGTCAGCCAGAGAGGCCGGACTACGGGGGCGGAGGCCGGCTTTGCCGGCCGGGAGCCTCGGCGCGGATCTCTCCGCTAGCGAAGAAGAAGGGGGCGCACGGGGGAAACTTGGTTTCCCCCGTGAAGGACCGTCCGGTCCGGCGGCGAACATCGACGCATGACAATGCGCCTCGCCTCCGTCTTGCTCGTCGTCGGCGCCGCGCTCGCAGACGCGGCCGGCAGCCACTCGCTCGCCTACTACGCACTCGTCGTCGCCGTCCCGCTGGTCGCGGTCGCAGCACTTTCCGCCCTCGGTGACGTGCTCGACGGGACCGCCGCCGAGCCACACGACCGCGTCATGGCCGCTCTGACAGCGCTCGCACTGCCGCTCGTGCTCCTGGGTGCCGCAGTGCGCGCGCCGCTCCTAGCCGACGGGCCGCCGCCGGCGATCGGCGTCACCGCTGTCGTCGCGTGTCTTGCCGTGTTCGCGGTGCAGGCGCTGCTCGCCGCGACGTCGGCCGTCCCGCACGAGCGCCTCCGCGCCGCCTTCCGCGCCAAGTAACAGGCTCTCAGCCGCTCAGAAAGGCAGGCTGGAAGCGGCGTCGCGGCACAGGTCGATCAACGGCTGCACGAACACGAACGAGCCGACCGTGACCCCGACCGAGAGGAAGACGGCGGTCTGGAGCAGCGGATCGCTCGGCGGCGAGCCGCCGACGATCACCGGCCGAAGCTGCCCCGCCGGGCGGAGGTACAGGGCTCGAATCACGGCGAGGTAGTAGTAGAGCGAGATGGCGGTGGCGATCACGCCCGCGACGATCAGCCACCACAGGCCCGACTCGTACGCCGCAGAGAAGACGTAGAACTTCCCGACGAGGCCTCCGGTCAGCGGCATGCCCATGAATCCGAGCATGAAGATCCACATCGCCGCGCCGAGAAACGGCCGCTCCCAGCCCATACCGGCCAGGTTCTCGAGGGTCACCGGAGCGCGCAGCTCACGCTCCCGCGCCGCGACGACGGCAAAGGCGCCGATCGACATCGCCCCGTACGGGATCAGGTAGTACAAGAGCGCCGTGGCGCCGAGCTCGCTGTTCGCGGCGATCGCGATCAGCATGAAGCCGGCGTGCGAGACGGACGAGTACGCGAGCAGCCGCTTCACGTTTCGTTGCACGAGCGCGGCCAGGTTGCCGACCGCGAGTGAGACACAAGCGAGCACGGCGATCGCGATCGTCCAGAGGTGCTCCTGCTCCGGGAAGGCGACGACGAGGATCCGGAGCGTCAGGACGAGGGCCGCCACCTTCGTCGCGGCGGCCATGAACGCGGTCACCGAGGTCGGCGCACCCTCGTAGACATCGGGAGTCCACATGTGGAACGGCGCCGCCGAAGCCTTGAAACCGAGGCCGGCGATCAGCATCGCGAGCCCTGCCAGAAGCAGGTAGTCGTCGCCGGCGTTCGCGTCTGCGATCGCACCGAAGCCGAGCTCGCCGGTTGCCCCGTAGACGAGTGCCGAGCCGAAGAGCAGGATCGCCGAGCCGAAGCTGCCGACGATCAGGTACTTCAGTCCCGCCTCGAGCGACGTCTCCCGGTGCGTGTCGAGCGCGCAGAGGATGTAGAGGGAAATGGAGAACCACTCGAGGCCCAGGAAGAGCGTCATCAGGTTGCCGGAGGTGACGAAGAACGCCATGCCCGCACCGGCAGCAGCTAGCAGGGCGTAGTACTCGCCCCCGTGGTCACGGCGATTCTCGCCCCACGAGACGAGCACGGTCAGCGCTCCGCCGCCCGCGATGATGATCGCGGCAAGCGCGCCGAGCCGGTCCCGGGTGAACGACTCCGCGATCAGGCTGCGGCCCTCGGCGCTCTCGTCGAACACGATCGCCGCGAGGACGCCGGATGTCACGAAGCCGGCGAGAACGATGATTGCCGCGAAGGCGCGGCGCATCCACGACGGGACGAGAACGCTGCCGAGCAGCGCGACCCCGGATGCTGCCAGGAGCGCCAGAACCGGCGAGAGCGCGAGCCAGTCGATCTTCGGGGTCGGGATCACAGGCGCTCCGAGATCAGGGCCGGCCAGGCGGACAGGAAGAGGAGGAGCCCGACGAGCGACACGAGCAGCGACAGCTCGAACGGCCGCAGGTCGGGCGCGTCCTCGCGCACGTCGAAGCCACGTGCCTGGTGCAGCACCGCGGAGATCAGGCGCAGCATGTACATCGCCGCCAGCACGATCGCTCCCGCTCCGACGACCGCCCAGCCCCAGCCGACGTCGTAGACCCCGGCCAGGATCAAGAACTCGCCCGCGAACGCGGCCGAGCCGGGAACGGCGAGCGCGATGATCCCCGTCGTCATCAGCAGCGTCGCGAGCACGGGCCGGCCTCGCGCCATGCCGCCGAGCACTGCGAACGTGCTGGTCCCGGTGCGTGCCTCGACCATGCCGGCGAGCAGGAAGAGCGTCGCAGAGACGAGGCCGTGCGCAACCGACTGGACGATTGCCCCGCTCACACCCAGCTCGGTCAGCGAGAAGAGACCGAGCACGATCAGGCCCATCTGCGCCATCGAGGAGTACGCGGTGACCGAGCGGATGTCGGGAGCGCGGAAGGCGAGCAGCGACGCGTAGACGAGCCCGATCGCAGCGAGGGCGAGGATCGTCGCCTGGAAGTCGTCGACCGGCTCCGGGAACTTGTCGATCACGATCCGCAGCAGGCCGTACACCGCAGCCTTGGAGACGACCCCGGAGAGAATCGCGGCGACCTCCGGCGGCGACTCACGGTACGCATCGACGAGCCAGCCGTGGAAGGGGAAGATCGGGGCCTTGACCGCGAAGGCGACGAGAAAGCCGAGGAAGACCCATTCGTTCGTCGACGTGCCGGAGTCGACGAGCGAGAACGTGCCTTGCGAGAGGCCGAAGACCACGATCGAGGCGAGCATCAGCAGTGAGCCGGCCATCGTGTAGATCACGAACGTCGTGGTCGCGCGCGCCCGCCCCGGCCCACCCCAGACGCCGATCAAGACGTAGATCGGGATCAGCATCGCCTCGAAGAAGACGTAGAAGAGGAGCAGGTCCTGGGCTGCGAAGACGCCGACGATCGAGCCCATCAGGAAGAGGAGCAAGCCGTGGTAGGCGCGACCACGCTCGCGGTCGACCCACAGCGCGTAGCCGATCGCCGCCGTGGAGACAAACACCGTCAGGCCGGTGAGCCAGAGCGAGAAGCCGTAGAAGCCGACGTCGTAGGAGACGCCGAGATCGCTGAACCAGCTCTGCTGGTCCCGGAACTGAAGGCCCTGGTCGAAATCGAAGTCGCCGAGCACCACCGCCCACAGGGCGATCTCGGCAAGCCCGACGAGCAGGGCGAACGCGCCTGACACTCGCCCGGGCAGCGGCAGCAGCCAGACCACGAGGGCTGCAGCGAGGGGAAGGAAGATCAGCGCGGTCGTCATTGCACGGTGATGAAGACGACGATGAGCACTGCGACCGCGGCGGCGATCGCGAGCGCGTAGCTCCGCAGGTAGCCGGTCTGGGCCTCGCCGACCGCGTCTCCCGCCTCTTGAGCGCCCAGCGTGACGCCCGAGATCGAGCCCCCGATCACCGGCTTCTCGATCCCGTCGCGGAGCAGGCGCGAGACGAAGACCGCCGGCTTGTAGAAGATCGCGTCGTAGAGCTCGTCGAACCAGAACTTGTGCTCCAGCGTTCGCTGGACGGCCGGGAGGCGCGGGACCGCCCACTTGCGCGAGCCGTAGAGCTGCCAGGCGACCGCGATCCCGACCAGGCCGAGCCCGACCGCAATGCGCGCTCGTGACGTAGTCCTGCCGCACCGTCGGCTCGATGAGCGCCAGATGCTCCCGCCCGACCGCGATCGGGTCGAGCCACTCACCGAACGGATTCCAGACGCCGGCGATCTCGACCCAGCCGCCCACCACGGCCAGCACGGCCAGGATCGCGACCGGCACGGTCATCGTCCACGGGCCCTCTCCGTGCGCCGGCCCGTGATCGTGCTCGCGGACGAGCGTCGAGGGCTCCCCCAGGAAGACGATGAAGACCAGGCGGAAGCTGTAGATCCCCGTCAGCAGAGCCCCTACCAGGCCCGCCGCGAACAGCAGTTGTCCATAGGCGCCGGAAGCCAGTGCCGACGCGAGGATGGCGTCCTTCGAGAAGAAGCCGGAGAGCGGCGGCATCCCGACGAGCGCGAGCGAGCCGATCAGGAAGGCGACATACGTCTTCGGCATCGCTCGCCGCAGCCCGCCCATCCTCCGGATGTCCTGCTCGTTCGCGAGGTGGTGGATCACGAGCCCCGCGGCGAGGAAGAGCAGCGCCTTGAAAAAGGCGTGGGTCATCAGGTGGAACATCCCGCTCCCGTACGCCCCGAGCCCGGCGCCGAGGAACATGTAGCCGATCTGCGACATGGTCGAATAGGCGATCACGCGCTTGATGTCGGTCTGCACGAGCGCGACGAGGCCCGCGACGAGCAGAGTGATCGCACCGAGTCCCGCGGCGAGGTCGGAGATCGAGGGCGCGAGCTCGAAGATCGGGTGCGCGCGGACGATCAGGTAGACGCCCGCTGTGACCATCGTCGCCGCGTGGATCAGGGCGGACACGGGCGTCGGGCCTTCCATCGCGTCCGGAAGCCACGTGTGGATCGGGATCTGCGCGGACTTCGCCACCGCGCCGCCCAGAAGCCCGAGCGCGACGAGATTGACGAGCGTCTGCGACATCTCACTTGCCCCGACAAACGCCTCGGCAAAGTTGAGCGACCCCGTCTGCCAGATGAGGGCGAAGAAGGCGAGCGCCATGGTCGCGTCGCCGAAGGCATTCATCACGAATGCCTTCTTGGCCGCCGCGACCGCCTGCGGCCGCTCGTGCCAGAAGCCGATCAGCAGGTAGGAGGCGAGGCCGACGAGGCCCCAGCCGACGAGCAGGAGCAGGAAGTTTCCCGCCTGCACGAGCATCAGCATCGAGAAGACGAAGAGCGACATGTAGGCGAAGTAGCGGCGCTCCTCGGGATCCCCGTCCATGTAGCCGATCGAGTAGAGGACGATCAGGCCCCCGACCCCCGAGACGATCAGCATCATCGTCACCGAGAGCGGATCGACGAGAAGCGAGAGGTCGGCCCGGAAGTCCCCGGCCGCAAGCCACGTCCAGGCGGTGGTGACGACCTGACGGTTCTCGGGGTCGCGCTCGAGCAGGCCGATGAGCGAGGCGACAGCGCCTCCGAAGGCCGTGAAGACGGAGATCGTCGAGATCCAGGCGGCGGTCAGCCGTGAGATCGACCCGCCGAGCAGGGTGATCACGAGCGCTCCGCAGAGCGGCGCCAGCAGGCACACCCAGGCGGCGGCCGTCATCCGCGCAGCACCCGCAGCCGGTCGACGTCCAGGTCGAGCCTCTTGCGCGCGATCGCCACGATCAGACCGAGCCCGACCACGACCTCGGAGGCCGCCACGGCCATCACCGCAAGCGCGAAGATCTGCCCGTCCTGGTTCCCGTGCAGGCGCGCGAACGAGATCAGCGCGAGATTGCCCGAGTTGAGCATGATCTCGAGCGAGAGGAGCACGATCAACGGGCTGCGGCGGAGAAGCACGCCTGCGGTTCCGATCGAGAAGAGGATCGCCGCGACGATCAGGTACCAGGCGATGTCAGGGCCTTGCACGCGCAGCCTCCTCCTCCTCGTCCTCGGCTAGTGAGCGCGTGCCCAGCACGACGCCGCCGACGGCGGCGACCAGAAGCACGATCGACGTGATCTCGAACGCGAGCAGGTGATCGGTGAGAAACAGGCGGCCGATCTCCTCAGGGCTTCCGAACGAGCGCTCGATCGAGGCCTCGTCGGCAAGCCCGTCGCCGACCACGAGCCCGATCACGACCACGATCTCAACCAGCAGCGCCGCGGCAGCGACCATCGCGCCCAGCGAGATCCACGAGGGCCCTCCCGTCACCGGCGCCTCCGCGGAGCGGTCGCCGAGATACGCGATCACGAACAGGAACATCACCATCACCGCGCCCGCGTAGACGAGCACCTGCGCGGCGGCGAGGAACTCCGCGGACGCGAGCAGGAAGAGGACTGCCAGAGAGCCGAGATTCCCGATCAGAGCGAGCGCCGAGAAGAACGGGTTCGTGAAGGAGATCACGGCCAGGCCGGAACCGAGACAGGCCGCGGCCGCCAGGATCCAGATCACCCAGACGATGAAGTTGCCCATCAGGAGGAGGACTTGTAGGCCGGGATCGGTGTGTCGTAGAGGTCGCGGTCGGCGACCGGGATCTGCTTCATCGGCTCGGCGAGCAGGATGTCCTTCGTGTAGATCAGGTCGTCGCGCGAATACTCCGAGATCTCGTACTCGTTGCCGAGCGTGATCGCGTCGAACGGGCAGGCGAGCTCGCAGTAGCCGCAGAAGATGCAGCGGCTCATGTTGATCTCGTAGATGCGCGCATAGCGCTCACCCGCGGAGACGCGGTTGTCGGGCGTGTTCTCGGCCGGGACGACGCGAATGCAGTCGGCGGGACACGCCGCCGCGCAGAGCGAGCAGCCGACGCACTTCTCGAGCCCGTTTTCATGCACGTGCAGGCGGTGGCGGCCTCTGAAGCGCGGATAGACGGGCCGCTTGAACTCGGGGTACTCCTGCGTGATCGGCCGGTTGAAGATCTGGCGGAAGGTGACGCCGAAGCCCTTGGCCGTCCCGATCGGCATCAGAGGGCCACCACGAGGATCGCGGTGACGACGGCGTTGATGGTCGCCACCGGCAGCAGGACCTTCCAGCCGAAGCGCATCAGCTGGTCGTAGCGCAGGCGCGGCAGCGTCGTCCGCATCCAGATGAAGATGAAGAGCAGGAAGAACAGCTTCAGCACGAACCAGAGCGGCCCGAGACCCTCGAGCACCGGGAAGTGCCAGCCGCCGAGGAAAAGCGTCACCGAGAGGGCGGAGAGCGTGACCAGGTTGACGTACTCACTCATCGTGAAGAGGCCGAAGCGCATGCCGCCGTACTCGGTGTGGTAGCCGGCGACAAGCTCCTGCTCCGCCTCGGGCAGATCGAACGGCGCCCGTGCGGTCTCAGCCGTGCCGGCGAACATGAAGACCACGAAGCCGACGAACTGTGGCGCGATGTACCAGTAGTTGTCCTGCGCGGCAACGATCTCGGTCAGCGACAGCGACTGGGCCATGATCACGACGCCGAGGACGCTCAGCGCGAGCGAGACCTCGTAGCTCACGAGCTGCGCGCAGGTGCGCATCGCACCGAGCAGCGCGTACTTCGAGTCGGAGGCCCACCCGCCGACGATGAAGCCGTAGATGCCGATCGACCCGATCGCGAAGATCAGGATCAAGGCGATCGGCACGTCGGCGATCTGACCGTCCACCTGGGTGCCCCAGATCTCCCAGCCGGGGCCGAAGGGGATGACGGCAAACGTGCAGAGCGCCGTGAAGGCGGCGACGAACGGCGCCAGGATGTAGAGCGTGTCGACCGCAGACTCCGGGAAGAAGCTCTCCTTCCGCACGAGCTTCATCAGGTCGGCAATCGGCTGCAGGAGCCCGAACGGGCCGGCTCGGTTCGGGCCGTAGCGGAGCTGCATCCGGCCCATCACCTTCCGCTCGACCAGCGTCAGGTAGGCGAACGCGACCATCACGAGGTTGATGACGACCACCGACTTGATCACGCTGACCCACCACGGCTCGGTCATGCCTTCACCACCTCGACCTCGCGGTGGAGGTCCGAGGCGTACTCCTCGGCGATTCGCGCGGTACCGGCACCGAGCGCGCGGCTGACACGAGCCCGCAGCTCGACCGAGGTCCCGTTGGAACGGACGCTGACGCTGTCTCCGCTCACGATCTGACGGCGTTCCGCGTCGTCGGCCGCCAGCTCGATCACGGGCTCGGGCCGCTGGAAGGCAAGCTCCGGGACCCGCTCGACGGCCGGTCCTGCGAAGAGCGGCCGGTAGCGCTGCAGCTTGAGCGTGCCGAGGAAGTGCTCGCCGGGCGGAGCAGCCGCAGGCGGGACCGGCGCGGCCGGAGCGGGCGCAGGCGCCTCGTACGGAGTCCGATCCGGCAGTGGCGCGCGCTCACCGACGGCGCCGAACGGCAGCCCGCCGTAGATCAGCTCGGAGAGCTCGGCGAAGACGACCGCCGGATGCGGGGAGAGCTCGACCTCGAAGCGCTCGGCCAGCTTCGCGAGCCAGGCGATCTCGTCCGGCACGGGCGGGATCACAGTTCGGCGCAGTCGCTGCAGACGGCCCTCGAGATTGACGTACGAGCCGTCACGCTCGAGGTAGCTCGTGCCGGGCAGGACGAGGTCCGCCCAGCCGACCGCGAGGCCGTGGAACATGGTGATCGCGATCACGCGCTCCGCCTGCTCTGCAAGCGCACGCACGGCCGGGTCGGACGCAGCCTCGTCGCCCGAGACGATCAGGAGACCGATCGGCTCAGGATTCTCCTCGTCCCCCTCGCCGGCCGCGGCCCACGCGTCGGCGACGCCGCGCGCGTTGGGTGTCGACGGCAGGTTGAAGGCGGCGCAGCCGGGCTTCTCGTCGAGTCCGAGCCGGTGCCCGAGCTCGGCCAGCCGCGCCCCACCGCCGCCGGCACGGCCCGACCAGATCAGGACTGCGCGCTCGGAGCCGGAGACGCGTTGCTCGAGCTTCTCACCGAGCCTCGGCTCCGCGACACGGACGACCTCGGCCCCGTTGCGGCGAGCCTGCTTGATCCAGAGATCGACGATCGGAGCGCGGTCGGCGACCTCCTCGTCCCCGACCACGACGACGATTTCCGCGGCCGCGATCGTTGCGAGCGGCGCCCGGAAGGCGTCCAGCGCGAACGAGGTGGCCTCCGGCAGGACGGCCGAGTTTGCGCCCAGACCCTGGCGCAGCAGCTTGCCGAGCGCGTAGGCCTGCTCGACCGTCTCGGAGCCGGAGAGCGCAGTGACGATCCTCCCCTGCGCCCCGCGCAACAGCTCCTCGGCGCGGTCGAGAGCGTCGTCCCAGGAGAGCTCGGCGAACCCGCGACGGCGAACCCGCTCGAGCGGATCGAGGATCCGGTCGCCGGCGTAGAGGTACGGAAAGGCGAAGCGCCCCTTGTCGCAGAGCCAGCCCTGGTCGACCTCGGGGTGATTCCGCGACAGGATCCGCTTGACCTTGCCCTCCCGCGTCGTGGCGGAGATGTTGCAGCCGACCGGGCAGAGTCCGCAGACCGAGGGAACGTTCTGGATCTCCCAGGGCCGCGACTCGAACCGATACTGCGTCGAGGTGAGCGCGCCGACCGGGCAAAGCTCGATCACGTTGCCGCTGAACGGCGCGCGATACGCCTCGTCCTCGAACGTCGTGATCATCGACTGGGCGCCACGGTTGCTGGCTACGAGCTGGCCGTCCTCGGCGACGTCCGAGGAGAAGCGCGTGCAGCGGTAGCAGAGGATGCAGCGCTCGCGGTCGAGGGCGATCGTCGGCGAGATCGGGATCGGCTTGTCGAACGTCCGCTTGGGAAACGTCATCCGCGTCGAGCCGGGGCCGTACTTGAACGTCAGATCCTGGAGCGGGCACTCGCCGCCCTTGTCGCACACGGGGCAGTCGAGCGGGTGGTTGACGAGGATGAACTCGAGCGTCGCCTCCTGTCCCTCCGCGGCCTTCGCGGACGATTGCGCCGTGTGGACGACCATCCCCTCCTGGGCGGTCATGGTGCAGCCCGCCTGCAGCTTGGGCATCCCCTCGATCTCGACGAGGCACATCCGGCAGGCACCGACGGCCGGGCCGAGCCGCGGCTCGTAGCAGAACACCGGAATCTCGACTCCGGCAGCGGCGGCCGTCTCGACGAGGCCGGTGCCCTTGGGAACCTGAATCTCGCGGCCGTCGACGGTGACGGTGACCTGCTCGACCTCGCTCACGCCGGCACCTCGGCAACGGGAGCGTGCGTGTGCTGGTCGACCGGCGCGAGAACGTGCTCGAGCGACGACTCACCGTGCATCGGGCAGCCGCTCTCGATGTGCTCCTGGAACTCGGCGCGAAACTTGTCGATGTAGCTCGCCACCGGCATCGCGGCAGCGTCCCCGAGCGGGCAGAGGCACTTGCCGAGAATCCGGTCGCAGACGTCGAGCAGCAGATCGAGGTCGCCTTGCGAGGCCGTCCCCGCCTCGATCCCCTCGAGGATCTGCACCATCCAGCGTGTGCCCTCGCGGCACGGCGTGCACTTGCCGCAGCTCTCGTGCATGTAGAACTGCGCGACCCGGAGCCCGAGCTGCACCATGCAGCAGCGATCGTCGATGACGATGATCGCGCCGGAGCCGAGCATCGAGCCCGCCTCGGCCATCGAGTGCGCATCGAGCGACACGTCCACCTGGTCGGCGGTCAGCACGGGCACCGACGAGCCACCGGGGATGACCGCTTTCAGCTCGCGCCCGCCGGGAATGCCGCCGCCGAAGTCGTAGATCAGCTCGCGCAGCGTCACGCCCATCGGCACTTCGTAGTTGCCGCCGTTGACAACGTTGCCCGAGAGCGAGAAGACCCGCGTTCCGGACGAGTCGGGCGGGACGCCGATCTTTGCGTACTCCTTCGCGCCCAGCTCGATGATCTTCGGCACGGTCGCAATCGTCTCGACGTTGTTGATCAGGCTCGGCGAGGCGTAGAGCCCGGCGATGGCCGGGAAGGGCGGCTTCGTCCGGGGCTGGCCGCGTTTGCCCTCGAGCGACTCCAGCAGCGCGGTCTCCTCTCCGCAGATGTAGGCGCCCGCACCGCGGTGGAGGACGACCGTGACGCCTCCGAGCAGCTTCGCCTTGCGCACCTGCTCGAGTGCTGCGCGCAGGAGCTCGAACTCGTGCAGGTACTCGCCGCGGATGTAGATGAAGACCTGGGTGCTCTCGATCGCATGCGCCGTGATCAGGCAGCCCTCGATCAGCCGGTGCGGGACCCGGAACATGATCTCGCGGTCCTTGAACGTGCCGGGCTCCGACTCGTCGGCGTTGACGACCAGGTAGGTCGGCTTCCCAGTGCCCTTCGCGAGGAAGCTCGCCTTGCGGCCGGTGGGGAAGAAGGCGCCGCCGCGGCCACGCAGGCCGGAGTCGAGGATCTCCTGCACGACCTGCGCCGGCTCCATCAGGCGGGCCTTCTCGAGCGCGTCGAAGCCGCCGGCTTCGCGGTAGTCGGCGAGCTTGAGGAGCGCCTTCTCCTCGGCGCCCTCGAGCACGACGTGCTGCTCAGCCGCCACTCGACACCTCGTCGCCGCGGAGCTCCTCGACGATCGCCGGCACGTCCTCGACGCGCACTGGCTCGCGATATCGGTGGTCGACCGCGACGACCGTCCCCCAGCCGCAGCCGCCCGCGCACTCGACCGTCCGCAGCGTCACCTCGCCGTCCTCGGTCGTCTCGCCCGCGTGGATTCCGAGCTCCGACTGGAACGCCTCGAGGACCTGCTGCGCTCCGACGAGCGCGCAGGAGACGTTCGTGCAGACCTCGACGAGGTGCCGTCCAACCGGCTTCAGGTGGTACATGTCGTAGAAGGACGCGACCGACATGCAGTAGGCGGGCGTCTCGTCGAGCGCGTCCGCGACCTCGCGGAACGCCTCCGGCGAGAGCCAGCCGTAGCGTTCCTGTGCAAGCCGGAGCGCCGGCAGGGTGGCAGAGCGGGAGACGGGATAGAGCGCCCTGAGCTTCTGGACCTCGTCGTACAACGTCGTCTCCCGGGCGCTCACCGGTCGACGTCTCCCATGACGGCGTCGAGTGAGCCGACGACGGCGATCAGGTCGGCGACGGCCGCATCCTGGACGCAGGCGGCGGTGGCGTGCAGCGCAGCGAACGAGGGGGCGCGGAACTTGACGCGCCACGGCTTCGGGCCTCCGTCGGAGACGAGGTAGCAGCCCGACTCGCCGCGAGGAGACTCGACCCCGACGTAGACCTCGCCCTCGGGGACGCGGTAACCCTCGGTGACGATCTTGAAGTGATGTATCAGCGACTCCATCGAGGTGTGGAGCTCCTCGCGCGGCGGCAGCACGACCTTGCGGTCGTCCGCGATCCACGGCTCACCCTGCATCTCCTCGAGCCGGTCGACGCACTGGGAGATGATCCTGGTCGACTCCCGCATCTCGTCGACGCGCACCTTGTAGCGGTCGTAGACGTCGCCGCCGTAGTAGACGGGGACGTTGAAGTCGACCTGGTCGTAGGCCAGATAGGGCTCGCGCCGGCGGAGATCCCAGTCGACGCCGGAGGCCCGAAGGTTCGGCCCGGTCTGGCCGAGCGCGATCGCGTCGTCGGCCGAGAGCAGGCCGATGCCCTTCGTGCGCTCGAGCCAGATCCTGTTCGAGTTGAGGATCGCCTCGTACTCGTCGACCGCTTTCGGCATCCGCTCGCAGAGTTTCCGCGTCTCCTCGTAGAAGCCGCGTGGGATGTCCTCGGCGAGCCCACCGACCTGGAAGTACCGGGTGTGCATCCGCACGCCGGCGACCATCTCGAAGAGATCCAGCACCAGGTCGCGCTCGCGGAAGCAGTACCAGAACATCGAGATCGCCCCGATCTCGAGAGCGGAGGTGCCGAGATAGACGAGGTGCGAGTGGATCCGCGAGAGCTCGCCGAGCGCCATCCGCATCCAGGTGGCCTTGCGCGGGACCTCGAGCTGCAGCAGCTTCTCGACCGCGAGCACGTAGACGAGCTCGTTGTACTGGAAGGAGACGTAGTCGACGCGAGCCGGGTAGGTGACGCCCTTCCACCACGTCTTCTGCTCCATCGTCTTCTCGAAACCGGTGTGCAGGTAGCCGATCACGGCCGCGAGCCCGACGACGTGCTCGCCGTGGAGATCGACGATCAGGCGGAGCACCCCGTGCGTCGAGGGATGGTTCGGCCCGAAGTTGACGGTGAGGACGTCCTCGAGCTCAGGCGACGTCTGCAGAACGGTCGGAATCGGGTGCGGGATGCGCGAGCCGGAGTAGATCGCCGGCCTGCGCTCCACGACGGCCACTATTCGGCCTCCGAGAAGCGCACCGGCTCGCCGCCGATCGGATAGTCCTTGCGCAGCGGGTGCCCTTCCCAGTCGTCTTCCATCAGGATCCGGGCCAGGTTCGGGTGGCCGTCGAAGGCGATGCCCATCATGTCCCAGGCCTCGCGCTCGTGCCAGTCAGCGGTCGGCCACACCGGGACGACGGTGGCGACCGTCTCGCCGTCCTCGAGCCGGACCTGCAGCCGCACACGCGCCGAGTCGTCGGCGACCCGGAGCAGGTGGTAGTTCAGCGTGAAGCGGCTCGACTTCGGCTCGGGAGTGCGTTCGTGACCCTGTGCAGCCGGCTCGTTGAGGTCCCGCCCGGCGGCTGTTCCGTAGTAGCCGGCCACCGGGGTCTCGCCCCAGCCGAGGTAGTCGGTCGCGGTGATGTCGAGCAGCAGGTTGAAGCCGAGCTCGTCGCGCAGATACAGGGACGCCTCGGCCACGCGCGCAGGGTCGACGACGAGCGTCGTCTCTCCCAGCGCCTCCTTCAGCTCGACCAGGCCGGGAACCCCCTCGTAGGCCATCAGGAGGCCACTCCGCGGATCTGGTACGCGGGCGGCACACCCGCCATGACCTTCTCGTGCAGGCGCAGGATGCCCTCCATCAGCGCCTCGGGCCGCGGCGGACAGCCCGGGACGTGGATGTCGACGGGGACGATCTTGTCGACGCCCTGCAGAATCGTGTAGTTGTTGAACATCCCGCCGGAGCTCGCGCAGGCGCCCATCGCGATCACCCACTTCGGCTCGAGCATCTGGTCGTAGACCTGGCGAAGCGGGGCAGCCATCTTGTGGGCGACACGCCCGGAGACGATCATCAGGTCGGCCTGGCGCGGCGAGGAGCTGAACTTCTCCATCCCGAAGCGCGCGATGTCGTAGCGCGAGGAGACGATCGACATCATCTCGATCGCGCAGCAGGCGAGCCCGAAGGTCGCCGGCCACATCGACCGCGTCTGGGCCCAGGCAAGAGCCTTCTCGAGCGTCGACAGCCCGAGCGCGTCCTCGAGGTTCTCGACCTCCTCTTCGAAGACCGCTTTCTTGGTCGGCCACAGGAGGCGCTCGGACTGGAGGCCCGCCTTGGCCAGCGGCCGCTTCGACACCCGGCTGCGATCGACGGACTCGTCTAGTGCCACTCGAGCGCTCCCTTGCGCCAGATGTACACGTAGGCCACGGCGAGGATCGCGATGAACGTGAGGAACTCCATCAGCCCGAACCACCCGAGGCGCTCGAGCACGATTGCGAGCGGATAGAGAAAGACGATCTCGATGTCGAAGAGGATGAAGAGCATCGCCGTCAGGTAGAAGCTCACCGTGAAGCGCTGCTGAGCCGGCGGCCCTTCCGACACGCCGGACTCGAACGGGAGGAAGCGCGCCTTCACCCGGCCCTTCGGCGGCTGGGCGAAAAGGAACGTAAAGAGGATCATCGAGGCCGGAATCGCAGCCGCGAGGAACGCGTAGACCAGGAACGGAAAGTAGTCGCCCAGCATCCGAGTCTGGCCTACGCTACCAAGCTTGCTCCTGCCGCACGAAGAGAGGTGCAAGCGTAGGAGTCAAGCGACACGGCAGTGTTACAAAGTCACCCTTATGGGGACGACTTTCGCCCCTGCTACCATCATCCTATGGAGATCATCGAGCGCCCCGACACTCTCGTTTCCCTGACTTCGAATGCCGCGGAGAAGATCCGCGAGCTGATGGCCGAGGATCCCGAGGGTGAGAGCTCGGTCCTACGAGTCGCGATTCAGGGCGGCGGGTGCTCCGGCTTCCAGTACGGCCTCGGTTTCGACGCCGGTCCGGTCGAGGACGACCAGACGATCGAGCAGCACGGCGTCACGATCGTGATCGACCCGTACAGCGCTCCCTATCTCAAGGGCGCGACGATCGACTTCCTGAACGGCCTCGAGGAGTCCGGCTTCAAGATCGACAACCCGAACGCCTCCGCCTCGTGCGGCTGCGGACACTCGTTCACCGTCGAGGAGGGCGCCGAAGCTGCGCCCGACGACACCGCTCACGCCGCCGGCGGCTGCGGCAGCGGCTGCTCGCACTAACGCTCTAGCATCGCCCGCATGAGCTTTCGGGTCGCTGTCGTCGGCTCCGGCCCGGCTGGGTTCTACGCTGCCGCGGCCCTGCTCGCGAGCGAGCTCGAGATCGAGGTCGACATGATCGAGCGGTTGCCGACGCCGTGGGGGCTCGTGCGGCTCGGCGTCGCACCAGATCACCCCAACATCAAGGCGGTCTCCCGGGCTTTCGAGCGCACCGCCGCCCAGCCGGGCTTCCGCTTCTTCGGCAACGTCGAGGTCGGCAAGGACGTCGAGCACGCCGAGCTCGACCGCCTCTACGACGCTGTCGTCTACTCCGTCGGCGCGCAGACCGACCGCCAGCTCGCGATTCCCGGCGAGAACCTGCCCGGATCCTGGCCGGCCACGGCCTTCGTGGCCTGGTACAACGGCCATCCGGACTTCCAGGACCTCTCGTTCGACCTCTCCGGTGAGCGGGCGGTCGTGATCGGGAACGGCAACGTCGCCCTCGACGTGGCGCGCATGCTGGCACTGACGCCCGACGAGCTCGCGTCCACCGACACGACCGATCCCGCAATCGAGGCGATCGCCGATTCCGGGATCCGTGAGATCCTCGTCGTCGGCCGTCGCGGGCCGGTGCAGGCCGCCTGGACGCCCGTCGAGGTGGGAGAGCTCGGTGAGCTCGCGGGAGCAGACGTGCTCGTGGACCCCGCCGACCTGGAGCTCGACCCCGCCAGCGCGAAAGAGCTCGAGGAGGCGGCGCCGACCGTCCGCCGCAACGTCGAGCACCTGCGCGACTACGCCGCGCGCGAGCCGACCGGAAAGCCGCGCGCGATCCGCCTGCGCTTCTTCTCATCCCCGGCCGCGATCCACGGCGACGGCAGGGTCGAGGCGATCGAGCTCGTCCGAAACGAGCTCGTCGACGGGCGCGCCGTCGCCACCGAGGAGCGCGAGGCGATCCCGTGCGGGATCGTGTTCCGGAGCGTCGGCTATCAAGGAGTCGCCCTGCCCGGCCTGCCGTTCGACGAGAGGTCGGCGACGATTCCGAACGAGGGCGGCCGTGTCGAGCCGGGCCTCTACGTCGCCGGCTGGATCAAGCGCGGCCCGAGCGGAGTGATCGGAACGAACAAGAAGGACGCGACCGAGACGGTGGCACTCCTGCTCGAGGACGCGCGCGCCGGCCTGCTCACCCCTCGCGCCGAAGGATCGCTCGAGGCGCTGCTCGAGGAGCGCGGAGTCGAGGCCGTTCTCTACGCCGGTTGGGAGGCGATCGACGCGGCCGAGCGCAGCGCAGGCGAGCCGCTCGGACGCCCTCGGGTCAAGCTCGCGAGCTGGGCCGACCTGCTCGCAGCCGCCAAGGGCAGATAGCCCGCCTGCGGTGAATCCCCCGAAGCGGGGACGGCAGCACCAGCGCCCGCGCCGACAATCGAACTGTGGATTCGCTCAGTGTTGAGTGTCTTCGCTGCGGACACGCACGACAGTTGACCCCCGGCCCGCGGCGGCATGAGGAAGCAGGCGCCTGCCCGCGCTGTGAGTACGTGGGCTGGGCCTACTCATCCGATCTGAGCGAGAGGACGCGCAGGCTCTTCCGGGATCTTCCGCTCGAGCAGCGCCTGCGGCTCCGCCCGGTCTAGGCCTCGTTCGCAGCCGGCCGGCGGTATCCGTCCGCCGCGCCTCTCATTCTCTCCTCGGCAGGGATCAATCGAGGCCATAAGGAGACGGCAATGTCTGAGCCTGCGGCACACGCCGGGGACACGTTCCTCGAACGTCGCTTCCGCTTCGCCGCGAACGGCACGACGCTCGCACGCGACACGATGGGCGGCGTGACGACCTTCATCGTCATGTCGTACATCATCTTCGTGAACCCCCAGATTCTCAGCTTCTCCGGTATCCCCGATCTGCAGCCGATCGGGCTGCCCTTCAACCAGGTGCTGGCGGCGACCTGCCTCGTGGCGGGCGTGATGACGATCCTGATGGGCCTCTACACCAACCGGGCCTACGCGCTCGCGCCGGGCCTCGGCCTGAACGCGGTCGTGGCGTTCAGCCTCGTCGCGGGCGAAGGCCTGTCCTTCCCCGCTGCGATGGGCCTGATCGTCGTCGAGGGCATCGCGGTGACGATCCTGGTGCTGACCGGGATGCGAGAGAAGATCATGGACGCGATCCCGCTCGACCTGAAGAAGGCGATCGCAATCGGCATCGGGCTCTTCATCGCCTTCATCGGCCTCGTCAACTCCGGCGTCGTCGTCCAAGGCACGCCGGCCGTCGATCTCGCCCGGCTCTCGACCTGGCCGGTCTTCGTCACGTTCTTCGGCCTGGCCTTGACGATCGTGCTGCGCGCCCGGGGCGTGCGGGGCGACCTGCTGATCGGGATCGTCGCGACGACGATCCTCGCCACGATCATCAACGAAGCCGCGGACAACGACGCGGGCTTCACCTCCGGCGCCAGCTGGCCGGGTGACGTCTACGAGACACCCGACCTGGCGCTGCTCGGGAACTTCAACTTCGACGCCTTCACCGAGCTCGCGTTCATCTCCGCCGTCGTCTGGGCGTTCTCGCTCTTCCTGGCCGACTTCTTCGACACGATGGGCACCCTCGTCGGCGTCGGCAAGCCGGCCGGCTATCTCGACGAGAACGGCCGCATGGAGGACATCCGCAAGCCGCTCCTCGTCGACTCGCTCGCCGCGGTCGCCGGTGGAGCTGCATCGACCTCGTCAGCAACGACCTACATCGAGTCCGCGTCCGGGGTGGCCGTCGGAGGCCGGACGGGCTGGGTGGCGGTGGTCTGCGGCGCCCTCTTCTTCCCGTTCATGTTCTTCGCGCCGATCATCGGCATGGTGCCGCCACAGGCAACGGCGCCGGCGCTGATCCTCGTCGGCTACATGATGATGACCGCCCTGACCGAGGCGGAGGAGGACGCCGAGGGCAGGCAGGACGGCCTCAAGCTCGCCGGGATCGACTTCACCGACCTCGGGATCGGGCTTGCCGCGGCGCTGACGATCATGTTCATGCCGTTTACGTTCTCGATCACGGACGGGATCGGAATCGGCTTCCTGGCCTTCGTCACCGTCCGGGCGGCACAGGGCCGGGCGAAAGAGGTGCATCCGTTCATGTGGATCGCGTCGGCCGCGTTCCTCCTCTACTTCCTCGTCCCGTTCCTGCAGGACACCTTCGACTGGATCTGAGACCGCTTGATACGGTCGCCGGGATGGAGCTCGCGTTCCTCCCGGCGACCGAGCAGGCTCGCCTCGTTCGGGAGCGAGAGGTCACGCCGCTCGAGCTCGTCGAGCTCTACCTGGAGCGGATCGAACGCCTCGATCCTGCGCTCGGCGCCTACGTGACGGTGCGCAGCGACGAGGCGCTCGCCGACGCCCGGACGAAATCGGACTCACCGGCCGAGGCGCCGTTCCACGGCGTCCCGATCTCGCTCAAGGATCTCGACACGACGGCGGGCATACGGACGACCTTCTCCTGCCCCGCGTTCGCGGCGAACGTCCCCGACTTCGACCTGGCTCACATCACCAGGCTCAAGGCGGCGGGATTCGTCGTGCTCGGCAAGACGAACACGCCCGAGTTCGGAACGACCGCGTTCACCGACTCGGCTCTGAATGGCCCCTGTCGGACGCCCTGGGATCTCACCCGCAACGCCGGAGGCTCGAGCGGCGGCGCAGCCGCAGCGCTCGCGGCGGGGCTCTGCGCGATCTCACAGGGCTCGGACGGCGGCGGCTCGCTCCGCATTCCCGGGCTCGTGCTGCGGCGTGCTCGGCTTCAAGGCCTCGCGGGGCCGCGTCTCGAACGCACCGTTCGTGCCCGGGTTCGGGCTCGGCACGACAGGCCCGCTCGCCCGCACGACCGCCGACGCTGCGGCCTACCTCGACCTCGTCGCCGCGTACGAGTGGGGCGATCCGTTCCCGCCGCCTCCACCGGAACGGCCCTTTGCGGCGGAAGTCGGAGTCGATCCGGGCAGGCTGCGCGTGGCGGTGACGACGGCGTCGCCCAACGGCAGCGTGGTTGACGACGCCTGCGTGGCAGCGGCGCGGGACGCAGCCGAGCTGCTCGTCTCCCTCGGCCACGACGTCGAGGAAGCCGCGCCCGAGTGGGGCGGCGCTGAGCTGGTGGACGACTTCAAGCCCATCTGGCAGGTCGCGCCGTCGCTCTACCCGGTGCGCGACCCTTCCGTGCTGAGCGAGCTCAACCAGGCCTTCCTGCGGGCCGCCGCAGAGACTTCGAGCGCGGTCTACGCTGCAGCGGTGTCGCGCCTGCAGTTGCGGGCGCGGAAGATCGTCTCGTTCTGGTCGAGCTACGACCTGCTGCTGACTCCAACGCTCGCCATGCCGCCCGTGCCCGTCGGTTGGGAGACCGAGCCCGAGGATCCGTGGGAGCAGTTCGACCGCGCCGTGCAGTTCACTCCGTTCACCGCCGCGTTCAACGTGACGGGCCAGCCTGCGGTCTCGCTCCCGCTCCACTGGACGGATGCCGGGCTGCCGATCGGCGTCCAGCTCGTCGGTCCACCTCTCGGCGACGCACTCCTCCTCCGAGTCGCAGCGCAGGTGGAGGCAGCGCGCCCGTGGGCAGACCGCCGCCCCCCGCATGCCTAAAGAGACGCAAGGTAGGCCGCGCCAGCGGACCTTTAGGGTCTTCGCGCGATCGGGATCCGCTCCTGCGGATCCTGATCTTGCGCAAAGAAAAGGACGTCCGGGACGGTGATACCGCTCCGCGAACGCCCTTATGAGACGGAGATTTGCAGACGCTGGGCCTTGACGCAAGTCAAAGCCGGCCGACGTTGATCCTGATCGACTGCCCCGCGCGGGCGTGCAGCATCTCGGCCGCGTTCCCGTTGGGGATTGCGACAGACATGTTTCGGTAGCTGTCCTCGTAGAGCATGATGTCGCCCGCCCGCGCATCGGCGAACGTGCGCGCCGCGACGGCGTAGAAACGTTCACCCCCGAGCTCGAGCTCGACCTGCGTGCCCGGGACGATATCCAGTTCGGCAACGTGGTCCCGCGTGACGTTCAAAGCTACGTTGCCGAACGAGTCAACATAGAGGACCGTGCCGGCGATGCGGTTTGCGCCGACCTCGGGCTGAGGAATGTCGAGGCGCACGAGCGCGTCGGGAGCCAGCGGTGGGCCGAGCTCGTCGACTGGGACGCCGCGGGCAAGATGAGCAGCCGCGGGCGCGAACAGGTCGCGCCCATGAAACGTCCGCGAAATCGTTTCGAGCGCGTACTCGGGGTTCGCGAGCTCATGGGCTGACTCGATCCCGGCCCGGTCTGCCGCCGGGACCAGGAGACCGTTGTCCGGACCGACGAAGTACCGGCCTTCTCGATCGCGCAGCGCGAGCGGGCGCCGAGAGCTGCCGACCCCCGGATCGATGACTGCGAGATGCACGCCGACGGGCATGTACGGCAGCGTGCTCGCGAGCACGAGCGCACCCTGCAGCACCTGCTGCCGTGGGATCCCGTGGGTGAGGTCGATGATCTCCGCCTCGGGCGCGATCCGCTTGATCACGCCGTGGCATGTGCCGACGAAGTCGTCCTGGAGCCCGAAGTCACTCAGGAAGGTGACGAACACGGGCGGAGGTTACCGCCGCCAGCAGCCCGGCGACGTCGTGCGTCTCCGCCTCGGCGACGACGTGGACGCCTGCGCTGCGCGCTGCCTCGCTCGTCTGCGGCCCGATGCTGACCGCCGGGAGCACGACACCGAGTCTGCCGAACGCCCTAGCCGCCGACGCCGACGCGAGCACCACGAGATCGCCTTCGGGTGGCTCGGGCGGCTCGAGCTCCCGCGTTCGGTAGAGCGCAACGAAGGTCGCTCCGAGCTCCTCGACCAGCAACGTGCGTGCGCCTTCCGCCGCCGCGAAGAGCACGCGTCCGGCCGGACGGGGCAGCTCCGCGAGCAGGCCTTCCTGCGTTGCGATTGCCGGCACGAGATCAGCCCGGCCGAACGCTGCCGCCGTTGCGGCGCCGATCGCGGCGACGCGCTTCGGCGTTCCCAGCATCCGCCGCCGAAGCTCGCGCGCCCCGTTCGGGCTGGTGACGATCACCCAGTCGTAGCCGCCGACGTCGACAGGCGCGTCGCCCAGCGACTCCGGCTCGATCAGTGGGCTGTGGACGACCTCGTGCCCGAGCGCTTCCAGGCCACGAACGAGCTCCTCCTCCTGGCCCCTGGGTCGAGTCACGATCACCCTCACGAGACGAAGGCGAGCAGTTCGTGCGCGACCGTCTCCGGGTCGGTGCCGGTGCGTCGCTCGATCCAGGCGCCGTCCTCGTCGGCGACGAGTGCTGTCAGGGACGCGCCGTCGTGATGCGCTGCGACCGGAGCGAGGCAGCCGCCGCCCACGAGCGCGACGCATCGGCGCTCGGCCTCGACGCGCCTGCGCGTCTCCGCGTCGTCGGCAGCCTCGACAAGTGCCTCCTCGCCGGCACGCACCTGCAGGGCGAGCGAGCCCTGGCCGGCCTCGGGGAGCATCTCCGCCGGCTCGAAACGCAAGCCGATCTCCATCTCGAGCCCGAGCCTGTCGAGCCCGCACGCCGCGAGCACCACGGCGTCGAGCCCGCGCTCGCCACGCTTGCGGAGCCGCGTATCGATGTTGCCGCGCAGCGGCTCGATCGAGAGCGTCGGCTCGAGCGCAAGGAGCTGCGCGCGACGGCGAACCGAAGCCGTCCCGATCCGCATCCTCGGCCGGATCGCGTCCGCGCCGCACAACGCGTCGCGGGGATCCTCGCGGGCCGGATAGGCGCCGACCGCCAGCCCTTCGGTGTCGGTCGAGGTCATGTCCTTCGCCGAGTGCACGGCAACGTCGATCCTGCCTCCGAGCAGCGCCTCCTCGAGCTCCTTGACGAAGACGCCGCGCGCTCCGATCTCGCCGAAGGGCCGCGTGCGGTCGCGGTCACCCGCAGTGGTGATCGGCACGAGCGCAATCTCGATGCTCTTCCCACCAACCCTGAGCCCGCGCAGCCGCTCGGCGGCCAGCTCAGCCTGGGTGAGAGCGAGCCTACTGCCGCGGGAGCCGACGCGGATCAGCACAGCTTCGCCGGGAGACGGGCCTCGACTCGCCGCAGCCCCGCGTCCCGTTCAGCTGGGTGCTCGGCCGGATGCGAACGAATGCCGTCGGCACCTGCAGCGGCAACGGCCTGCTCGACATGAACCTGGTCGTCATCGCCGCCGCTCCTCCTCTTCCAGCCCGAACAGATGCTTCACGACGTCAGCATAGACCACTCCATCGGCTGCCGCAGCTGCCTCTTTCAGACGGATCGTGGGCAAATGCAGGAGCTTTGCAACAATCTGCGAGGTCACGGATTCGATGTGCTTGCGCTCGCGCTCGGAGAGCCTGCCGCCGGCCTTGAGGAGCTCGCGATCCCGGATTTCCTCCGCGAGCGCGCGGAGCGACGCGATCGTCGGGACGATGTCGAGCGAGGCCTGCCATTCCCGGAAACGGTCGGCCTCACCCGCGACGAGCTGCTCTGCGCGTGCGGCCTCGCCGCGCCGGCCCGACAGCGTCTCGGTCACGACCGCCGCGAGGTCGTCGACGTCGTAGAGGAAGCAGCCGTCGAGCTCGTTGATCGCGGGATCGAGGTCTCGGGGCACGGCGAGATCGAGTAGGAGCAGCGGGCGTCCCTTGCGCGCCCGAAGCGCCGCGGCGACGGCCTCGCGCGAGACAACGAGCTCGGACGCGCTCGTGGCCGAGACGACCACGTCCGCCTGCTCGAGCGCGGTCGCGACCCCGTCGAGCGCAAGTGCCCGCGCGCCGAGCTTCCGCGCGAGATCCTCGCCGTGCGCGACCGTCCGGTTCGCGACGACGGCGATCTCGGCACCACGCGAGCGAAGGTTGCGAGCAGCGGCTTCGCTGATCTTCCCAGCGCCGAGCAGGAGGACGCGGTGCCCTGCGAGGTCGCCGAACACCTGTTGCGCGAGCGCTGCGGCCGCCGACGGGACCGACGCCGGGCTCTCTCCGATCGCGGTCTCCAGCCGGACGCGCTTGCCGGTGTGCAGCGCCTGGCGGAAGAGGCGGTCGAGGAACGGGCCTGCCGCACCTGCTTCGAACGCCGCTCGCACCTGGCCCAGGATCTCCCCCTCGCCGGGAACGAGCGAGTCGAGCCCTGCGGCGACTCGGAACAGATGCAGCGCCGCCGCCTCGTCCCGAAGGCGATACAGCGCGGAAGCGAGATCGTCGGCACGCTCGCCCGCCAATTGCACCAGCGCGTCGACCGCTTCGTCGTCGGCGTGCTCCTCGCGAACGAGATAGAGCTCGGTGCGGTTACACGTCGAGAGCACGACGGCCTCGCCCTCAAGGCGCTGGGCGAGCTGCTGGGAGAGCGCCCGGCACGCGTCGAGATCGAGCGCGACCCGCTCGCGCAGCTCGATCGGGGCCCGATGGTGCGAGACGCCGGCGAGCGTCAGCTTCACCGTGCTCCCTTCACCCTGCGAAGTGGGTCAAGGGGAGGACGATCGCCACGAGCGCGAAGCCCGCGAGGCTCAGGAGCGCGCCCCTGCGGCCGCGCCAGCCCTCGTGCCGGAGGACGAGCAGCACCGTGTAGTACCCGAGAGTCACGAGCGTCACCGCCATCGCAGCGTCGAAGTCGCCGCGGTGGAAGCGCGCGGCGCCGACACCGATCCCGAGCGTGAGCAGGACGATGGATCCGAGGATGCTCCGTGCCGAAAGCCGGTCGAGCGCGTCGAGCGGAGGCACGCGCACGCGGAGCACGCCCCGCTCGTGTCGCTTCAGCCGCCGTTCCTGCCAGATGTAGAGCGCAGCCATCCCGGCTGCGAGCGTCAGTCCCGCGAAGGCGGCAAGCATCAGCGCGACGTGAATCGCGAGCACCGCACCGGAACGGTCGCTCTCGTCCAGCGCCGTCCCACCCCCTGCCCAGGCGAGCGCGAGCAGCGCGGCTGCGATCGGCATCACGGTGAGCCCGAGCAACCGGTAGCGAGGAGTGCAGCCCCAGATCAGATAGGCGCCGACCACGAGCCAGACGAAGAGATTGAGCGAGCCCGCCCAGGTCCCCCAGGGAAATCCCTCCGCGGACGCCGCTTGCCCGGCCAGGAGCGCGGTCTGTGCCAGCCAGCCGAGACGGACGCCCCAGGTCGCGAGCCGGCCGGCGAGGCCGGGCCCGCGCAGCTCGCCTGCGTAGGCGAAGGCCGCTTCGCCGTACGCGAGCAGAACCGGGACGACGAGAAACTCAGCCATCACCTTCCTTCGCCGGGACATGGCGCCCGCGCGCGAGCTCCGCCAGCTCGGCGGTCTCGCGCTCGAGCCGAGCGAGCTTCGCCGCGATGATCACGACGTAGACGAGCACCGTCACGAAGACGACGGCGTACGCGGCCGCGACGTACTTCTCGCCGCTGCTCATGTGGTCAGCGCCTCGCGCAGCTCGCGCAGATTCGCGTCGAGCCGCTTGCCGAGCAGCTCCACCCGGTAGAGCGCGTAGGCGAGTGTCGTGATCGCGAGCCAGCAGACGCAGAAGGTGAAGAACATCGTTCCGGTCATCTGCGGGCCGTCGCGGGTGAAGGCCGTGGGATGGATGAAGTCCTCGGCGAGCCGGATCGCGAGGAAGCTGACCGGAATCAGGGCGACCCCGAACAGCGCGTACACGGCCGAGATGTTCGCACGCCGCGGCCCTTCCTCGATCGAGAAGCGCAGCATGAAGTACGCCGAGTAGAAGAGGAAGAGAACGAGGAAGAGAACGAGCTGGTTGGAGTCCCAGACCCACCAGTGGCCCCAGGACGCCTTCGCCCAGATCGAGCCCGTGGCGAGCGTGAGCGCCCCGAAGATCGTGCCCTGGTGGATGGCGACGTAACTCTCCAGGTCGTAGCGCTCGTCCCGCTTCCAGAGCAGGAGCAGCGCCTTGTACGCACCCCAGCCGAAACAGGCGTACGCGGTCAGCGCGATCGGGACGTGGAAGTAGAAGATGCGCTGCGAGATGCCCTGGTCGGCTTCTTCGGGCGCGACGAAGAAGGCGAGAACGATCGAGAGCCCGACCAGTCCGGCGGCAACGGCCGCGAGCACTGGAACGGAGATCTTCGGGCCCGAGCTATTCAGAGACGACGTACTCAAAGGACGCCCAGCACAGTATCGCGAAGACAGCGTCGTACAGCCCGAGAAACGTGAGATACCGCACAGGTTCGGTCGAGACGCTCGCTCCGACGCCCCCCACGACAAGCGGAATCGCGAGCGGAAGGAAGAGGAGCGGCAGGATCAGCTCACGCGTCCGGCTTGCGGCCGCCATAGCCGCCAAGAGGGTCCCGACAGCGCAGATCCCCACGTTCGCCAGCAGAACGCCCAGGACCGCCGCCGTCCCGAGCGGCGAGAAGAAGAGCGCGAACGCGGGCAACGCGACGAGCTCGATCGCAGCCAGGAAGACGAAGACAGCGGCGGACTTCCCGAGCCAGATCGCGCTCCGGTCGCACGGCGCGAGCACGAGCCCTTCAAGCGCTCCGCCCTCGCGTTCCGGCGCCCACGCCCGGGCCAGGCCGAGCAGTGCGGTGAAGACGAGCGCAACCCAGAGCAATCCCTGCGCCGCGATCTCGTCGGCGCCGGTCGGCAGCGCGAAGTGGAAGACGACAAGTGTCGAGAGGACGAAGAGCAGCATCGCCGGCAGCGTGTCCCGCGCCCGCAGCTCGAGCCGGAGATCTTTGCGGGCGAGCGTGGCGACGTCGGCCAAATAGCTCATGACAGATAGGTCATGCCAGAGCGAGCCGAGCGGTTGCGAGCGGCTCGATCCGCGCAGGGTCGTGCGTCGAGAGCAGGACGGTGGCGAGACCGGTGAGGTCGCTCAGCTGCCGGTCGAGCAGCTCGGCCCCCTCCGTGTCGAGCGCCGTGAACGGCTCGTCGAGCACGAGCAGCCGTGGCTCGTGCAGCAACGCGCGGCAGAGCGCGAGCCGCTGGGTCATGCCGCGCGAGTACGACGCGACGCGCTCGGCGCGGACGTCCCACAACCCGAAGCGCTCGAGCAGCATCCCGATCCGCTCCCGCCGCTCGGCCACCCGGTAGAGGCGTCCGTACAGGTCGAGATTCTCGAGCGCGGTCAGATCCCGGTAGAGGAGCGGCTCGTGGCCGACGAACCCGAGCTCACCGCGGGAGGCATCGACCGCGAGCTCCCCCCGAGTCGGAGCGGCGAGACCTGCGACCAGGCGCAGCAGCGTCGTCTTGCCCGATCCGTTCGCACCGGTGACAACGAGGAAGCTGCCTCGCTCGAGCTCGAGGTCGACCGGCTTCAGCGCCCGCCGCCGCCCGTAGCGCTTCTCGAGCGCCCGCGCGCGGATCACAGCAGCACGTCGGCGAAGACGAACACGAAGAAGACGATGCTGATCAAGCCGTTGACCGTGAAGAATGCGGCGTCGAGACGGCGCAGATCCCCGGGACGAACGAGCGAGTGCTCGTAGGCAAGCAGCGCCGCGACGGCCACGACTCCGAGCCAGTAGAGGAGCCCGACCTCGAGCCCGAGGCCGGCCGCCGTGAGCAGCGCAACGGTGCCGAGGTGAAAGAGCCGCGCGCCCCGGAAGACGCCGACCTCGCCGAAACGGGTTGCCCACGACTGGAGCCCTTCGGCCCGGTCGTGCTCGAGGTCGAACAGCGAGTAGAAGAAGTCGAACCCCGCCACCCAGAGCGCGACCGCACCGCCGACCGCCCAGGCCTGCCAGGGCAGTTCTCCCGTGACGGCGGCCCACGCGCCGACCGGCGCGAGCCCGAGCGAGGCGCCGAGCCACAGATGGCAGAGCCAGGTGACTCGCTTCAGATACGGGTAGACGGCGAAGAACACCACCGGAATCGGCCAGAGCCAGCGCACGACCGGGTCGAGCTGAAAGACGGCGAAGAGGAAGACCGCCAAGGCCACCGCGCAGAGCCCGGCGACCTGGGCGCGAGAGAGTGTTCCGGCTGGAAGCTCCCGCGTTGCGGTGCGGGGATTCCGGGCGTCCACCTCGGCATCGATCAGGCGGTTCAGGCCCATCGCGAGTGTCCGGGCCCCGAACATCGCGACTGTCACCCAGAGCCAGTCGGCTGCCGGGGGCACGTCTGCGAGTGCCAGCAGCATCCCCACGTACGCGAACGGGAGCGCAAAGACCGTGTGCTCGAGCTTGACGAGCGACGCGAACCTGCGCGGGAGGGAGATCGCAGTGGCGCTCATGCGCTGCCTTCTAGCGCAGGAGCGCGTGGAGGGGGTGTGGGGGAACCGAGAGGTTCCCCCACATGAAGGCAAGAAGAAGGGGGCTCGTGGGGGAAACCTGGTTTCCCCCACGGGAGCGAGCCGAAGGCGAGCGACGCGCTCATGTCTGCTTGTGGGTCGTCTCGGCGCCGGCCAACAGTCCGAGCGCGTGTGCGAGAGCGGGCTGCAGCACCGCGAATCCGTCGCGGCAGCCGCCGGGCGAGCCGGGGAGATTGACGACGAGCGTCCGTCCATGCACGCCGGCGACGCCGCGCGAGAGGAGAGCGTGCGGGGTCTTCGCGAGCGAGTCGGCGCGAATCGCCTCGGCGATCCCGGGCGCTTCGCGATCGATGACGGAGCGTGTCGCCTCCGGTGTGACGTCACGCGGGGCGACGCCTGTGCCCCCGGTGGTGAGCACCAGTGCCACGTCCTCGGCCAGCGACGCGATGGCGGCCGCGATCTCGCCGGCCTCGTCGGGCACGACTCGCCGCTCGACCTCGTAGCCGTCGGCCTCGAGCAGGTCGGTGAGGATGTCGCCGCTCGTGTCCTCGCGCGTCCCGGCGACGACGCCGTCGGAGACGGTCAAAACGGCCGTTCTCATACGTCGACCTTGGTCTTCTCGACGAGCGTGATGTCTGTGACGACCATCCCCTTGTCGATCGCCTTCGCCATGTCGTAGACGGTCAGGGCAGCAACCGATGCGGCGACGAGGGCCTCCATCTCGACCCCGGTCTGTGCGGTGGTCTCGGCGGTCGCCGTGATCTCGACCCCGTCGGCGCCGACTGCCAGCGAGACGTCGACGACCGAGAGCGGCAGCGGGTGGCAGAGCGGGATCAGGTCGCTCGTCTTCTTCGCCGCCATGATTCCGGCGAGCTGCGCGGTCGTGAGCGCGTCGCCCTTTGGCAGATCGCCAAGGCGCTGCGAGGTCTCGCGCGCCATCCGGACGGACGCGCGCGCGACGGCTCGGCGCCGGGACATCGGCTTCGAGCCGACGTCGACCATGCGCACCGCTCCGGACTCGTCCACGTGCGAGAGGTCGCTCATCGCTGGCGCATCGTACTGGCGCGGTCGAGGTCGGAAAGCTGCGCGTCGATCCAGCGGGAGAGGTCGTGACTGCGGACGTGCTCCCTGATCGCAGCCAGCCGCGCACGGCGCTCCTCCTCCGAGAGCGACAGCGCCGCCTCGAGCGCGTCCGCCTGGCTCTCCACGTCGAACGGATCGACCGGAACCGTCCAGGCTCCGATCTCCTCGTATGCGCCCGCGTTTACAGATAAGGCAACGGCGCCGTCGCGTGTGTTCACGTACGGCGCTTCCTTGGCGACAAGATTGAGGCCGTCCATGACGGCGTTCACGAGCAGAACGTCGAACTGCTTGTAGGCCGCGATCGAGTGATGGAAGTCGTCCGCGATCCGTAGCTGGAGTGCGCCCGGGAAGCGCGCCTCGACCACGGCAGCTGCCTCCTCGATCCGCCGGCGCTCGTAGATGTACTCCGGGATCTCCTGCCGGGACGGGTCCAGCAGGGCGAGCATTCGGACCCGCCCGTACAACTCGGGACGGCGTTCCAGCAGGAGGGCAAACGCCTGCAGGCCGCGCGGCACGTTCTTGGCCGGGTCGGTCCGGTCGACGCGAAGGATCATCGTCTCGGGGACGCGCCAGGCTCGCTCCCGGACTCGACGAGCGTCGAGCAGCTCGCGCTCCCGCTCGAGCACCGGCTCGCTGGCGGCAAGCGCGGTGAACTCGTCCGGATCGATTGAGATCGGGTGCGCCGTCACGAGCGTGTCGGCCATGTCGAGGCCGAGCGCGCTGCAGGAGTCCTGGAACGCTTCCCGCCAGCGGTTCGTGTGGAAGCTGACGACGTCGCAGCAAAGGAGGCTCTCGTGAATCGCGCGAACGATCTCGTCCGGCAGCACCGACCAGGCGTCCGGGCCGACCCACGGAATGTGGGTGAAGTGGCCGATCACCGCCTCGGGCAGGCGCTCCCGCACGAGCTTCGGCGCCAGGTACAGGTGATAGTCGTGGAAGAAGACAGCCGTGCCCGGGTCGCGGTCGAGCTCCTCGACGACTGCGTCGGCGAACGCACGGTTGACAGCGGCGTAACCCTCTTCCCAGGCCGGACGGAGGTCGCGCTCCGGCTCGTGCTTGAACTCCCACAACCCGTGCTGGACGAACCAGAGGGCCGGGTTGGCGACGACGTGGTAGTAGAGGTCGTACGCGACCGGGTCGTGCGCGACGAGCCTCAGCCGGTAGCGCGAGCCGTCCCGAGCAGTCGCATCGACCGGCCCCTCGGCCGCGACCACACGATCCTCCTCCGAGAGCGCGCTCGCAATCCAGGTCACGTCGTGATGCGAGACGAGCGGCGCGAGCGCCGTCACGAGCCCCCCGGCTCCGCGCCGGGCGATGCGCTCTCCGTCCTCGCGTCCATACCCGACCGGACCACGGTTGGAGACCACGATCAGCTTCCGCCGCGCCTGCACGGCTGTGAGCCTAGAGCAGCTTCACGAAGCGGAGGCGCGAACCGCGGCCCTCGGGGCCGCCGCCGATCTCGACCTCGTCGGCGATCGAGCGGATGATCGCGATCCCGAGACCGCCTTCCGAGAGCTCCTCGTCGCCGTTCACCGCGGAGTCGGCCGGCTCGAAGCCGGAGCCGTCGTCCGCCACCTCGATGATCAGTCTGTCGTCGAGAAGCTCGAAGCAGATGTCGACATGCCCCTCGTCGTCACCGTATGCGTGGCGGACCGAGTTCGAGCACGCCTCGGTGAGCGCGAGCTTGAGGTCGGCGAGCGTGTCCTCGGGGAACGTGCGCACCCGCGAAAGTCCCGACAGGGCGAGCCGGGAAAGAGTGATGTACTCCGGCTTGGCCGGAATCGTCAGGCGCACCACTCTGCCTCCGTCGACGGCCTCTCCCGAGGCAGTCGTGTACTCGCTCATGCTCCCACCCTGGTCTGTCGACGTTCTACCGAAAACTCCCGAACTCTTGCAGGTTCTACCGACGGTCTTACCCGAGTCGGCAGGGCCTAAACGCTAGGAGTTCGGGTTGAGCGGTCGCTCCACCAGGCGCAGCTGGACGGTCTCGCGCTTGCCGGTGCCACTGCGGACAACAACGACAGGCACCGTCTGCCCCGGCCGGAGTCGGTTCGTGACGATTGCCGCAACATCGGCGGCGCGCTCGACGGGCTCGCCAGCGAAGGAGACGATCAGATCGCCGCCGAGGCTGATCGAAATGCCGTTGAAGGCCTTGACGTCGTTGCCACCGTGCAGGCCGGCTGCATCCGCTGGCCCACCGCCGACGACCGACTGGATGAGGGCGCCCCTCTGAGCGGCGAGATCGAAGCGGCGCGCGACAGATGGAGTCACGTCCTGGGTGGTCACGCCGACATAGGCGTACTTCACCTTGCCGGTGCTGACAAGCTGCTCCATCGAACGGCGCGCGGAGTTGATGGGAATCGCGAACCCGACGCCCTCGGCGTTGCCGGAGTCGGAGCGGATCTGCGCGTTGATCCCGATCACCCGGCCGCGGGCATCGAGCAGCGGCCCGCCGGAGTTGCCGTGGTTGATCGGCGCATCGATCTGGATCGCTCCCGAGACGTCGTAGTCGGAGGTCAGGGACTGGATCGAACGCTCGGTCGCCGAGACGACGCCCACCCCGAGCGAGCTGTCCTGATCGAACGGGCTCCCGATCACGGCGACGGGCTCACCGACCACGACACGGCTCGAATCGCCGAGGGGCAACGGCGTCACCGCATGATCGCGCGGATCCACCTTCACGACGCCGATATCGCTGAACAGGTCCCAACCGACGATCTCGCCCGGAATGCGATCGCCGTCGGCAAAGAGAACGTAGACCCGCGACGCCCCGTGAACCGCCTTGCCGTCGCCGGCATCGGTGACGACATGCGAGTTCGTGAGCACGTGACCCTCGTCCGAGACGACGAAGCCCGAGCCCTGTGAGCGCTGCCCGTTGCTGAAGAAGGAGTAGATCGTGACGACGCCGCCCGAGCGACCGGCGTAGATCTTCGCCGGATTGAAGCCGTTTCCGAGCAGAGGCGATTCCGTCGCGATCGCGCCGGTCTCGGTGGGCGCCGTCTCGACCACGACCGTGCTCACGCCCTCGCTTTCGTCGAGCCAGCCTGCCTGGGAGCCGACGAGCAGGACCGCGGTCGCACCCAGCACTGCTGCGACCAGCGCAACGACGGCAATGGCGGCGGGTCGCATAACCGCAGGGTAGCGGCGCGGCGTTTTCACGTGGAAACGCGCTCGCCGACGGGCGGGGCCGCCACCGACGTCGGTGCGGCGCCCAGAACGACCCGCACGACCGTGCGGCCGGGCTCGGACTCGAGCTCGACCTTCCCGTCCATGAACGTCACGAGCTCGCGCGTGATCGCCAGCCCGAGCCCGCTGCCGGAAGCAACGCCGCCCTCGGCGCGGTAGAAGCGGTCGAAGACGTGCGGCGCGTGCTCCGGCGGGACGCCAGGTCCATCGTCCTCGACCTCGAGGTAGGCGTGCTCGCGGTCGGCGTAGGCCCGCAGTGTCACCCTCGTCCCAGGCGGCGTGTGCACCAGAGCGTTGTCGACCAACGCGCGACAGACCTGTAGGACGCGCAGCTCGTCGGCCCGCGCGATCGGAAGGCCATCTGCGACCACGTCGAGCGAGTGATCCTTCCGCTCGGCCACGGCAGCGACCTCCTCTGCCACCAGCCTTGCAACCGCACCGAGGTCGACGGGCTCGTGCTCGACCCGCATCCGGCCGGCATCGAGACGTGAGAGGTCGAGCAGGTCGGTGGCCAGTTTCGCGAGCCGGTCGACCTGCTCCCGCATCGTCTCGAGGAACTCCTGCCGGGTCGCCTCGTCGAGCTCCTCGTCCGCCATCAGCTCGAGAAAGCCCGCGAGTGAGAAGAGCGGTGTCCGCAGCTCGTGCGAGGCGTTGGCGATGAACTCGCGCCTGGCGCGGTCGAGCATCTCGAGCCGGACGCGCATCCGCTCGAACGCCGCTGCGAGCTCGCCCAGCTCGTCATGGCCCGTGTCCACGACCGGCTCGTCGAAGGCGCCGCCGGCGATCCGTTCCGCCGCGCGCTCGAGTCGTCTGATCCGCCGGGCGTGCATCGTCGCCAGGGCGTAGCCGGCCACGACCGCGAACAGGAGCCCGATCAGGCCCGCGATCAGCAGCCGCCGTTCGATCAGGTGGAGGCTCGAGAGCGGGTCCGCGAGCGAATCGCTGAGCAGGACAACGGACTCCGGCCCCGCAGGGAGCGCCACTTCCGCGTACAACCTCCCGTCGCGCTCGACCGTGCCGCGCTGCGGCTTCCCGGTCGCCACGACCTTCAACACCAGCGGGTCGCGCTCGACGTCGCGGGAGGAGGTCGTGCTGGAATCGCCCTGAATCAGGACGATGCTCTCGAGCTTCGTGTAGACGACAACTCGGGCCGAGAAGAGCGCCGACGCCTGCGCCGCGAAGTCCTGCTCTCTGCCGATGTCGGTCTGGTAGCTCCTGGCAACCGTCCTGGCGTCCTCTTCGAGCTGGTCGAGCTTGGCGTTCACGAGCTCCGCCTCGAGCGACGGCACGACGACCGAGATAGACGACGCCGAGCACGCCCGCCACGACGAGAACGAGCGCCAGCGACAGGCGGAGGCGGATGCCCTTGATCAGAGGACGCTGAAGCCGCAATCTACTGCTCGCGGAAGCGGTAGCCGACCCCGCGCACGGTCAGGATCAGCGTCGGGTCGTGTGCGTTCTCCTCGATCTTCTCGCGCAGATGGCGCACGTGCACGTCGATCGTGCGTGGCTCGCGATAGTCGGCGCCGCCCCGCAGCCGTTCGAGCAGCTGCCGGCGCGAGAAGACGCGGCCTGGTGCGGAGGCGAGCGTCCGCAGCAGTTCGAACTCGACGAAGGTGAGCTGCGCCTCGTTCCCCGCACTTCGACCGTACGTCGGGGAACATCGATCCTGACCTCGCCCGCCTCGATCACCTCCTCGCCCTCGCGCTCGCCGGGCCGAGGGGCGGCGGCTCGACGCAAGAGCGCGCGCACACGGCTCCGGAACTCGCGGATCGAGAACGGCTTGGTGATGTAGTCGTCCGCGCCGAGCTCGAGCCCGAGCACCTTGTCCAGCTCGTCGTCGCGGGCGGTCAGCATGATGATCGGGACCGTGCTCTCGGAGCGCAGCCGCTTGCACACCTCGAGCCCGTCGAGCTTCGGCAGCATCAGGTCGAGGACGACGAGGTCGACGTCCTCCTCGGAGAACTTCGCGAGCGCCTCCTCGCCGTCCCAGGCGTGCACGACGCGGAAGCCGTCGCGCTCGAGCGGGTACGTGAGGAGCTTCTGAACGGACTCCTCGTCGTCGACCAGCAGGATGGTGGGGGGATCCGGCATGAACCTAGGTTAGAGACCACCGTGCCGTTCCCTACACTGGTTCGCGCTATGGCGCCGCCCAGACGAGCGCGCGCGCCCCACGCGCGCCCACGCCGCGGCTCGGTCGAGCGGCCGATCAACGCCCGCCTGGTGCGCGGAACGTGGCTCTTCGTGGCCTTGCCCCTGCTCCTCGCAGCCTTCACCGTGGGCCGGCCCCAACCGCTGCCCGCACCGACGCTGCCGCCCGCATTCGACGGCGGAACCGCAGAGCAGCTTGCGCGCGAGCTCGCCCGGAACTACCCCGATCGAGCTCCGGGATCCGCCGGCAGCCTCGGCGCTGCCGAGTGGGTCACGGAACAGCTGAACCTCTACGGTCTGCCGCTTCAGACCGACAGCTTTCGGGCCAGCATCCCCGGTCGGGGGCGTGTCGACCTCAAGAACATCGTCGCGGTCGCGCGCGGAGACTCACAGCGCGCAATCGTGATCACTGCGCACCGCGACAACACCGGCGAGGGGCGCGGCGCCAACGACAACGCCTCTGGCACGGCAGCGCTGATCGAGCTCGCGCGGGCGTATGCGCCCGTGGCCGGCTCCGCGCATCAGGCGCGCCCGTCCCATACGATCGTCTTCGTCTCCACAGACGGCGGCGCCTTCGGGGCACTCGGCGCGGCGCGATTCGCAGAGCACTCGCCCTACCGCACCGATGCGTTGGCCGTGATCAGCCTCGACGCGATCGCCGGCGTCGACCCGCCACGGTTGCTCATCGAGGGAGACACCGCCCGCTCACCGGCGGCGGCACTCGTGCGCACCGCAGCGGTTCGGGTGCTCGAGCAGTCCGGCAGCGAGCCGGAGCGCTCGTCCGGCATGCGTCAGCTGCTCGACCTCGGCTTTCCGTTCACCTTCGGAGAACAGGGGCCGTTTGTGGCCGGCGGCATCCCGGCGCTGACGCTCACCACTGTCCCCGACGTTCCGTCACAAGGCTTCGGAGACGACCCGCTCGACGCGGCGCGCCTGGGTGAGCTCGGCCGTGCGGCCCAGAACCTCGTCGGCTCGCTCGATGCCGGCCTCGAGCTTGCGCAGGGAACGACGAGCTACGTCTACCTCGGAGACCGATTCGTACGGGGCTGGACGATCGAGCTCGTCCTCCTGACAGCCCTCCTACCCTTCATGATCGGCACGATCGATCTCTTCGCCCGTTGCAGGCGGAGGCGTGTTCGGCTCGGTCCCGCGGTTCGCAGCCTGCGCAGCCGGCTGCTCTTCTGGGGCTACGCAGGCCTCCTGCTCTTCGTCGCCGCCAAGCTCGGGGCGTTTCCGGAAGGCGAGCCGCGACCCCTTCCGCCCGATCGCGGCCTGTACCAGCCATCGCCGCTGGTCCTCGGAGCGCTCTGCCTGCTGCTGATCGCCGGCTGGCTCGTCGCCCGGGAGCGCCTGATCCCGCGCCGGCAGGCGCGAATCGAGGAGACAATCGCCGGTCACACCGTCGCCCTGCTGGCACTCGGCCTCACCGCGTTGGTCGTCGTTGCCACGAACCCGTTCTCGTTGATCTATCTGCTGCCGTCGCTCTACGCGTGGCTGTGGCTGCCGCAGACTCACGCCGCCCACCCGATCGTGCGCTTCACTCTCCTGGCGCTCGGCTTCACGGGGCCGCTGATCCTCACGCTCTCGTTCGCGACGCGCCTCGATCTCGGCTTCGAGGCGCCGTGGTACCTGCTCTCACTCGTCGCAGTCGGATACGTCCCGTGGATCGCCGTTGCGCTCGGCCTCGTCTGGCTCGCGATCGGAGCACAACTGACGGCGCTCACCGCCGGCCGGTACGGCCCCTACACCAGCGCTCGTGCCGGCGGGCCACGCGCACCGTTCAGCAGTCTGTTGTCTCGTCGGACAACGCGCAGCCGAAGCGAGAGAGAGCTCGAGGTTGTGGAGGGTCCCGGCTAGCTCAGAGGCAGGTAGCGGGCGAGCTCTCCGGCTGCGACCTCGCCTTCGCCCGCCTGCACGAGCACGAGTGCGTCCGCCCCGGCGGCACGGGCGATCATGTGCGACTCCTGGCCGCTCACGGGCCGCAGCACGGTCTCGTCACCGTCGCGGACGGTGCGCGCACGCACCAGCTCGTCCCGCGCAGCGTTCCTTCGAACAGCGGACCCCAGACGCGCCGTTGCGTAGTTCGGGCCCGGGCTCGAGTCACCCTGGAGCGCGCGCAAGGCCGGCCGGACGAAGAGCTCGACTCCGACGAGCGCCGAGACGGGATTGCCGGGCAGCCCGAAGACCAGCGTCGCTCCACGTGTCGCGAAGGCCAGCGGCTTGCCGGGCTTGACGGCGACGCGCCAGAAGTCCTCTTCGACCCCGAGCTCACCGAGGATGCGGCGAACGAGATCGTGCGGCCCGACGGAGACACCGCCCGAGGTCACGAGGACGTCGGCCTCGAGCCCCCACTCGAGCGCACGACGGTGCTCGTCCTCGTCGTCGGCAACTGGTCCGATCCGGTCGACCACCGCGCCGGCGGCTTCGAGCGCAGCGGCGAGCATCGGGCCGTTCGACTCGTAGATCTGCCCAGGACCGAGCGAGTCGCCTGGCGCACGGAGCTCGGTTCCGGTGCTGAGAACGACCACCCTTGGCGGGCGGCTGCACGAGACCTCGGCGACGCCGGCCGCGGCGAGCGCGCCGATCTGAGCGGCACCGAGCACGGTCCCGGCCGCGAGCAGTGTGTCACCGGCACGCACATCGCCCCCGATCGGCCGGATGTGGGCTCCCGCCTCGACAGGATCTGGCGCACGTAATCTGTTGTCTTGTTCGACAACATTCTCGATCGGGACGACTGCATCCGCTCCCTCCGGCACCGTCCCCCCGGTGGAGATCTGCATCGCCTCTCCGGCCTCCAAAGGCCGTTCGGCGGGCACACCGGCGGCGATGCGGAAGACGATCGGCAACTCGCCCGGAACGTCCGCCGCCCTGATCGCGAAGCCGTCCATCGCCGAGCTCGGGAACGGCGGCAGGTCGATCAGTGCAGCTACGTCGTCCGCGAGCACGCGGCCCGCCGCCTCGGCGACCGGAACCGGCTCCGGCTCGAGCGGGCGAACCCGCGCCAGAACACGCGCGAGGGCCTCGTCGATCGACAGCAACTGAGTCATCGGGCGCATACGCTAACGGTCGTGATCTCGGTGATCGTCCCGGTGCACGACGAGGAGCGCAGCGTCGCACTCCTCTACGACGAGCTCGACTCCGCGCTGGGGCAGCTCGAGGAGCCCTGGGAGGTCGTCTTCGTCGACGACGGCTCGACCGATGGAACCTTCTCCGCGCTGACGCGCCTCCACGCCGGGCACCAGAACGTGCGCGTCGTGCGGCTCCGGCGCAACTTCGGGAAAGCGGCCGCAATTGCAGGCCGGTTTCGCGGAAGCCGAGGGCGACATCGTGGTCACGATCGACGGCGACCTTCAGGACGATCCGGCGGAGATCCCGCGACTGCTCGCGAAGCTCGAGGAGGGATTCGATCTCGTCTCCGGCTGGAAGACGAAGCGTCGGGACCCGCTGACGCGACGGATCCCGTCGCGGATCTTCAATGTCGTCACCGGGCGGCTCTCTGGGTTGCGCCTGCACGACCTGAACTGCGGGCTGAAGGCGTACCGCGCCGACGTCGTCAGGGGAATGCCGATCTACGGCGAGCTTCATCGCTTCATCCCGGTGCTCGCGCACTACCGCGGGTTTCGTGTCGCGGAGCTGCCGGTCAACCACCGTCCGCGCGAGCACGGCCGGTCGCGCTACGGCATGGAGCGCTACGTGCGCGGCTTCCTCGACCTGCTGACGGTGACGTTCATGGGGCGTTACCGGCATCGGCCGCTGCATCTCTTCGGCGGCGTCGGGCTGTTGCTGGGCGCGGCAGGCGCAGTCGTGCTCGCCTACTTGACGGTGCTGAAGCTCATGGGCGAGGCGATCGGCCACCGACCGCTGCTGACGCTCGGCGTCCTCCTCGTCGTCGTGGGCGTCCAGCTCCTCTCGCTCGGGCTCGTGAGCGAGCTGATCGCGAGCCACCACGAGGAGCGCACCGGCGGCGGCCGGACGACCGAGCTCCACGTGGATGAGATCCTGCGCTGACCCTGCGCGTTCTCTACTTCGGGACGTACGAGCGCAACTACCCGCGGAACGCGCAGGTGATCTCCTGCCTTCGCGGCGCCGGAGTCGAGGTCGTCGAACGGCACACGAGCGTCTGGGAGCAGCGCCAGCACAAGTGGTCGCTCGGACTCGGGGCCGTCGCCAGGATCGCCTTCGCCGAGTCGCGGCTCCTGCTGGGGAGCCGGCGGACACGCTTCGACGCATTGATCGTGGGCTACCCCGGCCACTTCGACATGGCCGCCGCCAGGCGAATCGCGCGCGGCAGGCCGGTGATCTTCAATCCACTGGTGTCGCTGCACGAGACTCTCGTCGAGGACCGGCAGCGTTTTCCAGCGAACTCGGCGCAGGCCCGCTTCCTGCAGCGGATCGATCGACGCGCGCTCCGGCGCGCGGACCTCGTCGTCGCGGACACGGCGCAGAACGCACAGCATCTGGCCGAGCTGGGAGCGTTGCCGGACGAACGGCTGGCCGTCTGCTTCGTCGGCGCCGAGGAGCGCCTCTTCCGACCGGGCTGGCAGCCGGCGGAGAGCTTCCATGCGCTCTTCGTCGGCAAGTTGATCCCGCTGCACGGGCTCGAGACGATCCTCGCAGCAGCGCGGCTCGCCCCGGAGATCCCATTCCGTGTCGTCGGCAGCGGCCAGCTCGACGCGCTGCTGCTCGACCGGGCGCCGAACGTGGAGTGGGTGAAGTGGGTGGACTACGAGCACCTGCCGGAGGAGATCCAGCGCGCAGGTTGCGCGCTCGGCGTCTTCGGGTTGTCGGCGAAGGCGGGCCGCGTGATCCCGAACAAGGCGTTTCAGGCACTCGCGTGCGGAACGCCTCTGATCACCGCCGCCACTCCGGCGGCGCATGAGCTGCTGCGCGACGGTGAAAGCGCACTGCTCGTCCCACCCGGCGACCCCGAAGCGCTGGCCGCGGCTGTGCGCCGCCTGGCGGGCGAACCAGAGCTCGCACAGCGCATCGGTGCCGGCGGCCTCGCCGCCTACCGTGCGCAGGCGAGCGAGAACGTGCTCGGCGAACGATGGCGTGGCCTCGTCGAGCAGCTCGTCGGCAGTTGAAGCCCCTCCCGTTCGTCTGGCTCGCAGCGGCCACCTTCGCGAGCGTCTTCGGCACGGCGTCCGTCCTCCGCCACCGGACCTTCGGCAGCGGGCGCTTCGACCTCGGGAACATGACGCAGGCCGTGTGGTCGACCGCGCATGGCGACTTCCTCTCTGTCACGGATGTTCACGGCGAGCAGATCTCGCGCTTGGGCTCGCACTTCGATCCGATCCTGGCCGCACTCGCCCCGCTCTGGTTGGCGTGGCCGGATCCCGAGCTGCTGCTCGTCGTGCAGGCGGTCGCCGTGGCGTCGGGCGCGATTCCGGTGTACTGGCTCGCGCGGAAACACCTCGACGCCGAGTGGCCGGCTGCCGCACTCGCGGTCGCGTACCTCGCCTACCCGCCGGTGCAGTGGCTGACAATGAGCGACTTCCATCCGGTGGCGCTCGCGTGCCCGCTCCTCATGTACGCGTGGTGGCACCTCGACGAGAGACGCCTCTGGGCGTTCGCCCTGCTGGCCGCAGCGGCGATCGCGACGAAGGAGCACGTCGGGCTCGTCGTGGCTGCGATGGGCGTCTGGTACGGCGTCCGCTATCGCGCGCCGCGCACCGGGGCGACGATCGTTCTCCTGGCCGGCGCCGCGGCTCTCGTCGCGACGTTCGTCGTCGTGCCCCACTTCGCGCCCGCCGGATCGTCGGCGTTCGAGAGCCGGTACGACGCGCCCTCGCTCGACGGGCGCGATCTCGCCTACCTCGCCTCGCTGCTCTTCCCGCTCGCCTTTCTGCCGCTCGTCGCGCCCCTCGCGCTGCTGGCGGCAGTGCCCGAGCTCTGGCTCAACCTGCTCTCCTCGACGCTCACCCAGACCTCCGTCAAGACGCACTACGCCGCCGTGGCCGTGCCGGCGCTCCTGGCCGCGGCGGTCTTCGGCGCTGCGCGGCTGGGCTCACGGCTCGCCTACCTCGCCGTGCTGACGGCGACCGGCGGCATGCTCCTGCTCGGCCCCCTCGGACGCGTGGATCTCGGGGCCGACGGGCATGACGCGGCAGCCAGACGCGCGCTCGCCGTTGTCCCCGACGGCGTCGCCGTCAGTGCCACGAACTCCCTGGGCGCGCATCTCTCCGACCGCCGGCGGATCTTCAGCTTCCCGCTCCTGCGCGAAGCCAGGTGGGTCGTCGTCGACGAGCGCCGGCTGACGTTCCTCGACAGCCTCGAGCCAGCGCGCTCTCGGGCTGCGCTGGCCAGGCTCCGACGCGACCCGAGCTGGGAGCGTGTGTTCGCCGAGGACGGGGTGCTCGTGTTCCGGAAGACCTAGAGCGGGATCGTCTGCGGCAGGAGGTACGCGCAGAAGCCGAGTGCGATCAGCTGCGCCCGGCGATCGTCCTCGGCGGCTGCGAGGGGGAGCGCCCAGATCACGTACCAGGGCGTGAGATAGGGCGTGGTCGCCAGCAGCAGGCAGCCGGCGAGACCCAGGCGCGCCCGGCCGCGCCACGCCTGACGCCCGAGCCAGGCGAGACCGGCGACGAGGGCCGCCGCCGCGACGCCGACCGCAACGTCATGGGGAACACCGAGCTGCTCGAGCCGGTGCGGCAGCGCATAGCTCGTCTGGCTCTCGGCGTTCCGCGCGAGCAGGCGGAATGCACGCAGCCAGTCGAAGCCGTAGCGCCACGTCGCGAGCCCGATCACGATGAGCGCCGCGGCGGCAAAGCCCGCGTGGCCGACGCGACGGCGCGTCGCTCGCGCCTCGATCGCTCGAAGCGCGAAGAAGACGAGCGGGATCCACTTGATCAGGATCGCGAGCGCCCACGCCGCCCCGGCCAGCCCGCGCCGGCCACCGGCGGCGAGCACGAGCGCGCCGAGGGTGAGCGCCATCAGGAGCGCGTCGTTGTGACCGCCGCCTGCGAAGTGGATCGCAAGGAGAGGGTTCCAGCCCACGAACGCCGCGGCATACGGCCGATCGCGCGCCAGCCGCGCAGCGAGCACGACGCACGCGAGCACTCCGAGCGCGGCCAGCACTTTGAAGATCCATGCAGCCGCGGCGGCGGACGAGCCGGACACGAGCGCGACGACCTCGGTGAGCGAGCGTGAACGCCGGGCCGTACACCGAGGTCGTCTCGCGCCAGGCAGCGCCGGCATCGTCGTAGGCCGGGTCGTCCGGAAACTCGCTCGGGGTGTCCACGTAGGGATTGGCGTCGTGGACAGACGCAATGCGGCCGTACTCCCAGTACGCCCAGGCGTCGGTCGAGAGCAGCAGCGGCCCGGCGAGAGGGAGCAGTTGGATCACGAACGCCGCAACGAGCGTCGCCCGGAGAACCGGGGCTCCGCGTCGGCGCAAGGAACAGCGCGCTCAGGTAGGCGGCGAACGCCGCCACGAGCAGCGCGAGGAAGACCACACCGAGCCGGCCGCCGTCGGCGCGACCCGCGTCGGCCGGGACGAGCGGAGCACGCTCGACCCACGCGCAGGCCACGCAACCCGCGACGAGCAACGCGACCACACCGGCCGCGACGAGCGCGACCCGGCCCGGCGCGCGATCGATCCGCTCGGCTACTCGGCCTCGGGTGGGACGGTCGTCGACGGTGGCGGCGGCGGAGTGACCGGCGGGTGCGACGCGGGCGGAGCGAGCGGCGTCTTGTCCTTCTTCTTCGCCGGCGGCGAAGCGGCAGGCGGAGTCTCCTCAGAGGTCGTCGTCTCCTCCGTCGTGGTCTCCGGCGCAACGTAGTTCGGATCCCGGTAGTAACCGAACGAGCGCCCGTACTGGCCGCGCTCGAAGTCCTTCCACTCCGGCTCGGTCTTCGGCTCGGCGAAGTCCACGGGCTCGAGCTGTCCGATCGCCGAGCCCATGAAGAGGTGCCAGATCTGCGCGGGGAAGCTGCCGCCGGTGACCGGGATCCCGTGCACGCTGGTCATCGAGATCTTGCCCTTCGGGTAGCCGACCCAGACCGTCGTGCCGAGCCGAGGCGTGTAGCCGCAGAACCAGGCGTCGGACCACTCCTCGGTCGTGCCGGTCTTCCCGGCCGCAGGCTGGCCGTAGTACGCGGCGACGCCGGTGCCGTACCGGATGTTCTCCTCGAGGATCCGCGTGACCGTGTCGGCGACGCCGTCCGAGATCACGCGCTTTCGCTTCGGCTTGCCCCAGCCGGCGTTCGTGTCCTCGCCGTCGGGGAGGACGACCTTGCGGATCGCCATCGGCTCCGAATAGATCCCGCCGGCGGCGAGCGTGGCGTAAGCCGAGGCCATGTCGAGTGGCGAGACGTCCATCGCACCGAGACCGATCGACGGAACGTAGGCGCCGTCGACGTCGAGCCGCGAGCGAACGCCGAGCTTCTCGGCCATCTTCGCGACCGCCTCGGGGGTCACGTCGAGGGTCAGCTGGGCGTAGACGGTGTTGTCCGAACGAAGCGTGGCCCGTTCGATCGTCGTCCAACCGGTGTAGCTGTGGTCGTAGGTCTCAGGGCACCACCAGGTGCCGTCATCGCAGTTCCCGTTCGGGTCGGGCCGGTAGTAGAACGGGGCCGAGAGATACGTCATCGTCGCCGGATTGATCCCCTTCTCGACCGCCGCCGCCAGCACGAACGTCTTGAAGGTCGATCCCGATTGGCGGCGTGCCTGCGAGAGCAGGTTGAACTGGTTCTTGCTGTTGCCCGGCGTGACGGCCGTCATCGCGCGGATCGCCCCGTTCTTGGGGTTGATCGAGATCACGGCGGCCGCAGGGTCGTCGCGGTCGTACAGCGTCTCCTTGATCGCCTTCCGGGCGGCGCGCTGGAAGCGCGGGTCGATCGTGGTGTAGACCTTGAGGCCGCCGCTGCGTACGGTCGCGGCGCCGTATTCCGTGATCAGCTGGTCGCGGACAAAGCTGAAGAAGTACGGCTCCCGGATCGTCGTGTAGAGCTTGCCCGCCTTCAGACCGAGCGGCCGCTTCACGGCCCAGTCGTACTCGTCGCGCTTGATGTAACCCTCGTTGAGCATCGCGAGCAGAACGTGGTTCCGACGGGCGGTGGCGATCTCGGTGCGGTTGAACGGGTCGTACGCACTCGGGAGCTGCGGCAGCCCGGCGAGGAGCGCCGCCTCCGGCAGGTTCAGCTCGACCGCGTTCTTCGAGTAGTAGGTCTGCGCGGCCGCCTCGATCCCGTACGCGAGGTTGCCGTAGTACACCTGGTTCATGTACGTGGCCAGAATGCGCTCCTTCGACCAGGCGTCGTTCAGCTTGATCGCGAGGCACGCCTCCTTCAGCTTCCGCTCGACCGTGCGCTCGCGGCTGATGTAGAGGTTGCGGACGAGCTGCTGCGTGATCGTCGAGCCACCCTCGACGACCTGGCCGGCGTTCACGTTCTTCCAGAGAGCGCGCGCGATGCCCTCGACGTCGATGCCGCCGTGGTGGTAGAAGCGCCGGTCCTCGATCGCGACCGTCGCCTTCGGCATCCAGGGGCTGATCCTCGACAGCGGCACCGGTTGCCGGTTCCGCTCGGCGGGGATCGCGCCGAGGATCGAGTTGTTCGCCGCGTAGATGAACGAGTTCTGGCCGATCGACACCGGCCTCAGAGCGTTGAGATCACAGCTGGAGCCAAAGGTCGCGACGCCGGTGACAGCAGCGCCCGTGACGACGAAGAGGAGCGCGATGACAGCGGCGATCGTGAGTACCGCCGCGCGGCGCCGATGCTGCTTTCGTACGGTCCGCTTTCGCTTTCTGCGACGGCGGGCGTAGATCTCGTCGTCGAGCCCGCGGCCTCCGCGAGGGCTCATGCGTACGTCCCGAGCTCGCGCAGCCGGGCATGCACCCGCAGCCGGAGGTCGCGTTCGAGCCGCTCGGCGGCCGGCTCACTCTCGGTCCACGCCCGTACGGTCAGGGTCGGCGACCCGTCGAGCGAGCTGATGAAGACCTCGTCCCGCTCCCCGGGCACCTCCTGGCGAAGGGCCTCGACGAGCGAACGAAGATCGGCTGAAAGGGGAACCTGCACTGTGACCTCGGCGTACTTCGCTGCGCTGTGAATCGTGGAGTTGAGGATGGTATCCGAGGCAAGCTTCTCGTTTGGAATCACGAGCCTGGCGTTGTCCTCGGTACGAATGAACGTGTACATGAGGGTGATTTCCTCGACTGAACCCTCGAGGCCGCCCACCTCGACCCAGTCGCCGAGCCGCAGCGGCTGGGTCGACGCGATCATCAGCCCTGCGACGAAGTTTCCGAGCGTTCTCTGGGCGGCGAAGCCGATGATCAGCCCGATGACCGCCGAGGATGCGAGCAGGCCGCCTGCCACGGCGCGGACCTGAGGAATCACGAGCAGCGCCGAGAGCACGCCGATCGTCACGATCATGGCCGAGATCGTCCGGCGCAGGACGCGGTAACGCGTCATCGCCTCCGGCGACTGGTTGGTGCCCATGATCCTGCGGTCGATCAGACGCACGGCGACGAACGTCGCGACGATCACGACCCCGATCACGAGCAGGCGCTGCCACGGCTCCATGACCGTCGGGATTCGACGGCGGCGCGTTCGTCCCTATCATCCGCACCCTCGTGGAGACGCGGCCTGCCCAGCAAGGGATGGAAGGTTGGCGGCTGGCGGCCTGGACGTCGCTCGTTCTCGTCCTGATCGGTCTTGGCTACGGCAGCCGCCTGGCGGGAGGCGACCCGCCGTCAGACGCGCTCTACCGCTACGACACGGCGATCGGCGGCATCGTCGTCTACGGCATTTTCTTTCTCGTCCTGATGGTGATCGCGATCGAGCTGCCGAAGCGGGAGTTCTTCGCGCTCCACCGGCCGGCGTCCTGGCCAACGGCGCTCGGCTTCGCTCTCCTGGCCTACGTCACGATCTTCGCCGGCGCCGGCCTGATCATCTGGGCGCTCGGTGCCGGCGACGAGCAAGGGCTCACGCCTGACGCCTGGGACTCGAGCAGGGCCGGTGCGTACGCCGCCAATTTCGTGGCGATCGCGATCGTAGGCCCGATCGTCGAGGAGCTCATGTACCGGGGCGCCGGAATCACGTTGCTCATGGCGCGATACGGCGCACCGGTCGCCGCGGTCGTGACCGCTCTGGCGTTCGGCCTGGGGCACGGGCTGGTGCTCGCGCTCGCCGCGCTCGTCTTCTTCGGTCTCGTGATGGCCTTCCTCAGGCTGAAGCTGGACAGCGTCTATCCGTGCATCCTCGTCCACTGCCTGTTCAACGCCACGAGCCTGGTCCTGGCTGTCACGACCTGACGCAACGCTATTCTCGCCTGGTGCGTGGCGCGATCGTCCTGCTCGCCGGTCTCGCCTTCACGGCTTCGGCCAACGCTGCGCCGCCTGCGGTCACCGCGACCGCGACTCCGGCAGCCGGCGTGGCGCCGTTCCGGGTCACGCTGACCGCGGGCGGTGATGCTGCGTCGTACTCGTGGGCTCTCGGTGACGGTGGGACGGCGGCCGGCCCGGTCGTCAGCCACGTGTACGCGGCGGGAAGGTTCGTCGCAACGGTGACGGCGACGAACGCTGCAGGCGAGGCGTCGCAGGCACAGGTGGTCGTGACCGGCTCGAAGCGGACGCTCACGTTGAGCGGCCCGTCGAGCGTCGGCTACGGAGAGCCGGCAGTGCTGGCCGGGTCCCTTCAGCCCGCAGTCCGAGGCGGGCGCGTCCAGATCTACCGCGGCCGAACGTATGTCACCTCCGCCCGCGTCGACGGCAAGGGTCGCTTCCACGCGCGGCTGCTCCTCCGCCTACCCGGGCCGTATCACGCCCGTTTCGGCGCGGCCCGCTCGACCGAGCGGCTCGTCCGGCTCCGCCCGACGATTCAGGCACCGCTGCTGGCAACTGCGGTCGTCGGCTCGACGCTGACGCTGCGTCCGCGGCTCGTGCCGGCGCGAGCCGGTTCGCTCTCGGTCCGCGTCTTCTTCGACGGCCGCCGTGTCGCCGTGCGCAGGGGGACGGTGAAGCTTCCGACCGGCAGGCCCGGCACCCTGCGCGTCGAGCTGGTCTCCCGGCCACGCGCGGGCTATGCGCCGGTCCGCAAGGTGGTCGCGGCGCAGGTCGTGCTGCCGTCCCTCGCGCCCGGCTCGCGCGGGACGAGCGTCGTCGCCCTCGAACGGCGGCTGGCGGAGCTCCACTACGCACTGCAAGGCATCGACGGCTACTACGGAAACGACACGTTGGAGGCAGTGCTTGCGTTCCAGAAGGTGAACGGTCTGCCCCGGACCGGCCGAGTCGAGCCGTGGCTCTGGAGCCGGCTCGCGCACGCAAGCGTGCCTCGCGCATACCGCGGCGGCGACTACATCGAGGTCGACAAGACCCGGCAGGTGCTGATGCTCGTGCGGGGCGGCATCGTGACGAAAGTCGTGCACGTCTCGACCGGCGCAACCGGCAACACACCGCTCGGCAGCTGGCACGTCTATCGCAAGGTCGGCGGCTGGGACTGGGTGCTCTGGTACCCGATGTACTTCAAGGGCGGCTTCGCAATCCACGGCTATCCGTCCGTCCCGGCATTCCCGGCCTCTCATGGCTGCGTGCGTGTGCCGATGTGGATCGCGCCGTCCCTCTTCGGCACCAACGACTATGGAGCGACTGTGGTCGTGCACCTCTGATGGCGGGCGACGACCCGCGGATCGCGCAGCTGCGCGAGGAGCTGACGAGCAACGACGTGAAGATCGTCGAGGCGGTGAATGCTCGCCTCGACCTCGTCACGCGGCTGAAGCACGTCAAGGACGAGCTCGGGATCGACTTCCTCGACCCGGCGCGCGAGCAGTGGTTGCTCGAGTACCTCGCGGACGCGAATCATGGGCCGTTGTCGGCCGACGGCGTGCGCGAGCTCTACACGACGTTGCTCGACCTGACCAAGCGTGAGCTCGGCCGCAGCGCCGAGAGCTAGGTGTCGTCCGGATCCGCCGCGAACTCGTCCGGCGAGACCGAATCGAGAAACGCTCGGAACTCGTCGGGGTCGAGCTCGGCAAGAGGCGGTACGCCTGCCGCCGCCGCAATCTCGTCGTCCGACGCATCGCCCTCGAACTCCACCCCGGACTCGTCGATCACCTCGTCCGCGACAAAGATCTTCGCGCCGGCACGGACGGCGAGCGCGATCGCGTCGGAAGGGCGCGAGTCGATCTCGATCTCCGACCCGTTCTGACGCAGGGTGATCTGGGCGTAGTAAGTGTTCTCGCGCATCTCGGTGACAGCGATCGAGACCACCTCGGCGTCGAGCTGCCCGAGCACGTCGTTCAGGAGGTCGTGCGTCATCGGGCGCGCCGGCGCGGCGTTCTGGAGCTTGACGAGGATGGCCGCCGCCTCGGGATGACCGATCCAGATCGGGAGGAACCGGTTGCCGTCGGCCGTCTTCAGGAGCACGATCGGCTGTTTGCCGACCATGTCGAAACTGACTCCGTAGATGACCATCTCGCGCATCGTCAGCGGCCCCTACATCCAGTGTAGCCACGCCTCGCGCACGCGAATCTCAGTCGGCAACGAGCTCGGCGACGGGCACGCGGATCACCTCGCCGGTCTCGATGTCCTCCAGATCGGCAAGCCGGTCCGGAATGCCCATCGGGTCCAGGCCGAGCAGGACGTAGCGCCTTCCCTGATAGGTGACTGGATCGCCGATTCGCATAGCTCCGCAGGCGCCCGCCGCAGGGCGCATGCCTACTTATGTCGTCCCCAAAGGGGGTATGCGCAATCCCTGAATCGGGGATCCCCGTATCCTCCGGCCGGATCGACCCGTTGACTACGCATGATCGATTCTTGGCTCCAGGACATCGAATCGCTCGAAGCCGTCACGCAGGACGAGCACACGAAGCGGATCTGCCTCCGGATGGCTGCGATGTCGCAGGCCGGCACGCTCCGTCCGTTCATCGCGACGCTGCATCACGACGACGAGCTCGACGAGCTGACCAAGAGCACGATCGCCGAGATCGCGGGCGACGCGAACTTTCTCCTCGCGGTCGAGGACTACGTCCGCCGCACGCGCTACCTCCACTGACCCGACCGCAGGGGGATGGGCGATCCTGGATTCGAACCAGGGACCTCCGCCTTATCAGAGCGGCGCTCTAACCAGCTGAGCTAATCGCCCCCGCATTTTGAGGGTGCTGCGGAGGCCGATTGTAGCTACAAGCTTTCGAGGACCTCTACCAGCTCCTCGAGCCGGAGCTCCTCGCCGAAGTGGATCTCGAGCTTCCCCGCACTGATCCGCACGGGTAGGCCGGTGAGCCGCTCGGCCGCGCCCCGAGCCCGCTCGGCAAGCGCGGGATCGACCTTCGTCGCCGCCCTCGGCTTGCGGGCGGCGCCCCCGTCCTGAGCCGCCTTCTCGGCCGCACGCACGGACATCCCGTCGCGGACGATGCGCTTCGCGAGCCGCTTGCGCGCATCGTGGTCGGGAACCGCGAGCACGGCGCGCGCATGACCCTCGGTCAACTCCCCGCGAGCGACCATCCAGAGCACTTCCTCCGGCAGCTCGAGCAGGCGCAGCCGGTTCGAGACCGACGGCTTCGAACGTCCGACCCGATCGGCGACCTCGCCGAGTGAGAGCTCGAACTCGTCGACGAGCGAGGCGTAGGCACGCGCCTCCTCCACCGGCGAGAGCTGCTCGCGCGCCACGTTCTCGACCAGGGCGAGGAGGAGGGAGTCGCGGTCGTCCGCATCGCGCACGAGAGCAGGCAGCGTCTCCAGGCCGGCTTCACGCGCGGCACGCCAGCGGCGCTCGCCCGCGATCAACTCGTACCCGCCGGCCTGGCGTGGCCGGACGACGATGGGCTGCAAGAGGCCCTGCTGCTTGATCGAGCTCGCAAGACCCGACGTCGCCTCGGGCTCGAAGCGCCGCCGCGGCTGGCGCTGGTTGGCGAAGATCGCATCGACGGGCAGCTCGGCGAGCTGCGTCGGTCCCGCCTCGGCGCCGCCGATCAGGACTTCGAGACCACGGCCCAGGCCGCGGCGGGCACTACGCTCAGCTCCGCTCGACAAGTTCCATCGCCACCTTCCAGTACGCCTCTGCCCCGGAGGAGCGCCGGTCGTACGCGATCGCAGGGAGGCCGTGGCTGGGAGCCTCGGCAAGACGAACCGAGCGCGGAACGGTCGTCGTGAAGACCAGATCGCCGAAGTGCCGCCGCACCTCGGCTTCGACCTGGGAGGCAAGCCGCGTGCGCCCGTCGACCATCGTGAGCAGGATCCCCGCCAGCCCCAGCTTCGGGTTCAGACGGGCCTTGACGAGCTCGATCGAGCCGAGCAGCTGCGACAGGCCCTCGAGCGCGTAGTACTCGGCCTGCACCGGCACGATCACGCTGTCCGCCGCCGCGAGCGCGTTCACGGTCAGCGTCCCGAACGAGGGCGGACAGTCGAGGAACACGTAGCCGTAGCTCGCACGCGCGCCGGCGAGCGAGCTCTGCAGATACCGCTCGCCGTCGTCGTGGCGCGAAAGTTCCACTGCCACGCCCGCGAGATCGTGCTTGGCGGGCACGAGCTCCAGGTTCTGGAAGCGGGTCGGCCGGGCGATCTCCGCGACCGGAGCACCGTCGAGCAGGTCGTAGCTCGAGACGCCGTTCGCCTTCTCGCCGAGCCCGGAGGTCGCGTTCGCCTGCGGGTCGAGGTCGACGAGCAACGCTCGCTCGCCGGCCTCCGCGAGGCAGGCCGCAAGGTTGATGGCGGTCGTCGTCTTGCCGACGCCGCCCTTCTGGTTCGCGAGGGCGATGATCCTTCCGGTCACGCGTCGAGTCTAGAGAGGGCCTCGGACTATCCTCCGCCGGTGCGCGACGCGGCTCCTGCCTACCGGAACGAGGGCCCGCACGCCCTCTGGCACGTCAGCGAAAACCCCGCGATCGAGCGGTTCGAGCCGCATGTGAGCGAGACGGCCGAGGAGCGCGAGCCGCTGGTCTGGGCGATCGACACACGCCACCTGCCCCTCTATTGGTTTCCGCGCCAGTGCCCACGCGGGACGTTCTGGGCCGACCGCTCGACCGACCCCGCCGACGCAGCCCGCTTCCTTGGCGCCTCGACCCGGGTGCACGCGATCGAGGAGGGCTGGCTCGAACGGATGCGCACGACCGCCGTGTTCGCCTACCGGCTGCCGGACGCCCCCTTCGAGCAGCACCCCGAGGTCGGCGGCTACTGGATCGCGCGGGCCGCGGTAGAACCGGTGGAGGTGCAGCCACTGGGTGACCTCGCCGCCCGGCACGAGCAAGCCGAGATCGAGTTGCGGGTCCTGCCGAACCTCTGGCCGCTCTGGAACGAGGTCGTCGCATCCACGCTCGAGTTCAGCGGGATGCGCCTCCGCAACGCGCTGCCGCCTCCGGACTAGGCGAGCGGCCGCTTCTTGGCGACACCGGTGCGCCGCGGAAAGCCGGCCGGGGTCGGTCCGATCTTCCGGAGCACGAGGAACCCCGGCGGTGACTCCTCCAGCTCGCCGGCGAGCCGCTCCGCGGCACGGGCAACGGCCTGCGGGTCGGCAGACGGACCGACCCAGAGAATCGCGGCACCTCCTTCCTCGACCAGCGGCAGACACCACTCGGCGGCGACCGGGGGCTGTGCGAGCGCCTTGGCGACCGCGACCCCGTACGTCTCGACCGGCTGTTGCTCGGCGCGGCCCCAGACGACGCGAAGGTTCGGAAGCTCCTCCGACCACTGGAGCAGGAACTCCGACTTCCGCCGCTCCGCCTCGAGCAGGGTCACCGTCCGGTCCGGCAGCGAGGCGGCGAGCGGGATCCCGGGCGTGCCGCCGCCGCTCCCTACGTCGACGATCGGGCCGTCGAAGCGGCGAACGAGCTCCAGGCCGGCAAGCGCATCGTCGAGGAGCACGCGCCGCGCTTCGGCGGGGTCCTTCAGCGCGGTCATGCCGGGCGTCTCGATGACCGCCGCGAGCCAGCGGTCGAGGAACTCAGACGTCGACGTGGCGGGGGAAGATGACGACGAAGCGGTTGGGCTCGGTGCCCTCGCTGGCGGTCTCGACCTCGGGGTCGTCCTTCAGCTTCTCGTGCACGATCTTCCGTTCGACCGCGGTCATCGGCTCGAGCTCCACGCGCTGCCCGGTGGCCGATGCCTGCTCCGCCATGCGGAGGGCAAGCGCGTCGAGGGTCGTCTGGCGGCGGTCACGGTATCCGGCTGCATCCACGGTGACCGGCTTGCGTTCCTCATAGCGGCCGCGGAAGAGGATCGCGTTGGCGAGGTACTGAATCGCGTCGATCGTCTGGCCGTGGCGGCCGATCAGCATCCCGAGATCGCTGCCGTCGCAGACGACGCGGATCTCGTCCTCGGTCTCCTCGATCTCGACCGTGCACTGAACGCCGATCTCGTGGGCGATTCGCTCGACCACCTCGCGGAGGCGCGCTGCGTCGTCGCTCTCACCGTCGCGGCGGGCCGTCTCCGCGAGATCGCGCGCAGGTGCGGCCTCCTCGTCCATGCTCGCCACCACACGGGCGGGCTCGTAGCCGACGCCGAGGAGACCGCGCTCCCCCTCGGTCACGACCTGGAAGCGAACGGCCGCCTTGTCCAGGCCGGGATGCATCCGCTCCAGCTCGCGGACCGCGGCCCACTTCGCCTCGCCCACTGTCTCGCCGGTCATCTCGACCGAGATCTCGCTCACCGCCGCGAGCCGCCCTTCTTCCGCTTCACCTTGCGCACGCGCGGCGGGGTGGTGGCAGCGGCCGTCTTGGCGGCGGCCGGCTTGGCCGAGTCCGTCTGAGGCTCGGGCTCAGGCACCGGGGCCTCCTTGGGTGGAGTGCGGGAGCTCCGCTTCGGCGGTGGCTGTGGCTTCGGCGTCAGCTTGCGGGTGACGAGCCCCTGCCCGGTCGTCCAGAGGTTCGTGGTCAGCCAGTACAGCATCAGGCCCGACGGGAAGTTGAGGACGAAGGGGATGAACGCGATCGGGAGGATCAGGAGCATCGCCCGCTGCGCCGGCTGCATGTTCTGCGACATCAGATAGGACGACGTCAGCTGGCTGGCCGCGTAGAGGACGATCAGAAGCGGCCCCCACCCGACCTTGGTGTCCTGGGTGATCGTGACCAGCCCGAGCCAGTCGAGCCCCGATGCGCCGTGAGAGGCGATCAGCTCCTTCTCGGCGTCCCGAAGCACGAAGAAGAGCGAGATGAAGACCGGGAACTGCGCCAGCATCGGCAGGCAGGAGGCTGCCGGGTTGATCTGGTTCTCCTTGTAGAACGCCATCATCTCCTGGTTCATCCGCGCGCGATCGTGCTTCCAGCGCGCCTGGATGGCCTTCATCTCGGGCGCGTGCGCCTGAAGGTTTTGCATCGAATGGATCTGACGCACCGTCAGCGGCACGAGGAGCATCCGGACGATGATCGTGAGCGCGACGATCGACCACGACCACGAGCCGGTGATGCTGTGGAGGTTGACGAGGGCCCACGACATCAGGTCCTCGAGCGGCTGGAGGATGCTCGCGAGGATCACGCCGGGTCGACTCCACCGTGGCTCCACGGGTTGCAGCGCAGCAGGCGCCAGGCAGCCTTCGCCGAGCCCTTGACGAGCCCGTGGGCGTGCAGAGCGTCGAGTGCGTACTGCGAACAGCTCGGGTGGTACTTGCAGGTGCCGGCGGGCGTCAGAAGGCCGAAGGTGTAGCGCCAGGCGTAGACGAGCCCGATGCCGAGCGTACTTCACGCCGCCGCCTTGTCGAGCACCTCGGTCACACGCTCGGCGAGCCAGTCGTGACCGCGCGTGTCCGCCGGCTCGGCGAGACCGGGCCGCGCCACGAGCACGTAGTCGTGCCCAGGTCGTACGCGCCCCGAGAGCTCGGCCCACGTCTCGCGCAGCTGCCGCTTGACCCGGTTGCGGACGACAGCGTTGCCGACGGACTTCGGGACGGCCAACCCGAGCCGAGGCTCGTCGGTCTCACCCTCCTCGCGCGGGAACCAATACAGGACGAGAAACCGGGTCGAGGCCGAGCGGCCGCTGCGATACACGGCGTCGAAGTCCCGAGAACGCGACAGGCGGTTCCGGCGTTGCACGTTCGGAGGATAGACGGGCGGGCTCAGGCGGAGAGCCGCTTGCGGCCCTTGGCCCTGCGACGCTTCAGGATTGCCTGCCCGGCCCGCGTCGACATGCGGGCACGGAAGCCGTGCTTGCGCTTGCGGCGGCGGACGTTGGGCTGGTAGGTGCGCTTCAAAGAACTCTCCCGACGAAAACGAAGCCGCCGGACGGCGGGGAGCGGAAGTATAGACGAGGCGTTCGAACCCGGTTATCCACAATGAGGCGCCGGTGACGAAAGGGCCGCAAACCGGCACCCTCGACCTGGTTCGCCCACAGGTTCTCCACACCTGTGGATTGTTGTGTGGACGCTGGAAAAGCGCTGCAAAACAACCCTTTTTGACATCTGTGACGCGCCTTGAGGGCGTCCCGAGACGCTGCTATGCTCGCCGCTCTCGACAAGCGAATGAGGGGGCCGGCCGCAGCGTGGAGCACCAAATCGAGCTGACTGCGGAGAGTCTGTGGGACGAGGTTTCGAGTCGGCTCAGGGGGGCGCTCAACGAGGCGACATTCGGCACGTGGTTCGGGGATGCAGCAGGCGCGTCGCTCACCGACGATGCCTTTGCCCTGGCCGTCCCGAATGACTTCACACGGGAGTGGATCGAGGGTCATTTCCTCGGCTTGATCCGCGCCGCCGTCAAGGATGCGACCGGGCATGAACGCCGGATCCACCTGACGGTCCGCGACGACGTGGCTCGTCCGGAGCCGGTCGCGGACGGCGCGCCGCTCGAGCAGCCCGTCCGGCGTGCGCCCGAGCCGGCGGCGAGCGGCTCCATGAGCCTCAAGTACACGTTCGACCTCTTCGTGATCGGCTCGTCGAACCGCTTCGCACACGCCGCGGCGCTGGCGGTCGCGGAGGCCCCGGCCCAGGCCTACAACCCGCTCTTCATCTACGGCGGCACCGGGCTCGGCAAGACGCACCTCCTGCAGGCGGTCGGCCAGTACGTCGGTGAGCACGGGAACGGCCTGACGGCGCGCTACGTCACGAGCGAGACGTTCATGAACGACTTCATCAACTCGCTCCGCGACAAGCGCATCGAGGGCTTCAAGCAGCGCTACCGCACCTACGACGTGCTCCTCGTGGACGACGTGCAGTTCTTCGAGGGCAAGGAGCGGATCCAGGAGGAGTTCTTCCACACCTTCAACTCGCTCTACGAGGCCGGCCGTCAGATCGTCATCTCGTCCGACCGGCCGCCGAAGGAGATCGCCACGCTGGAGGAACGCCTGCGCTCACGCTTCGAGTGGGGCCTGATCACCGACATCCAGCCGCCCGACCTCGAGACCCGGATCGCGATCCTGCGCAAGAAGGAGAAGACAGACCGGATCCACGTGCCCGACCCCGACGTCCTGACCTACGTCGCAGAGCGCGTGACGACCAACATCCGCGAGCTGGAAGGCGCGCTCACTCGAGTCGTCGCGTTCTCGTCCCTGACGGGCCGGCCGATGACGGTCGAGCTCGCCGAGGACGTGCTCAAGGACGTGTTCCCGCAAGGCCAGCCCGTCGAGATCTCGATCCGCCGCATCCAGGAGACCGTCTCGGAGCGCTTCGGGATGACGGTCAACGAGCTCTGCAGCGCCAAGCGCTCCCAGTCGATCGCCTACCCGCGCCAGGTCGCGATGTACCTCTCGCGTGCGCTCACCGACTCGTCACTGCCGAAGATCGGCAAGGAGTTCGGCGGCCGCGACCATACGACGGTGATGCATGCGAACGCGAAGATCGAAGGGATGATCCGCGAGGATCGCTCTGTGTACAACCTTGTGCAGGAACTGACTGCACGCATCAAGCAGGCGGGCTGATTCTGTGGATTGCGCCCCGAAGCACTCCGGGCCTGTTAGCTCCGTCAGGTTGTGCACCGCGTGGACCTACAGGGCAAACCGTGCTCTGATGCGGGATAGTGCCGTCGTCCCCGTTGTCCACACTCCCTATGACTTCTACGAAAGGATTTAAAGAATCATGGAACTAGAAGCAGTGGGAGCCGAGGTGGCAGAGAATGACATCGTGACGGATGTGAGCGCAGGCACAGGTATGAAGCTGAGCGTCGCGAGGGACGAGCTCGTGGCGAAGCTCGGCCTTGTCTCGCGCGCTGTCTCGACGCGGGGCACCGTGCAAGTGCTCTCCGGGATCCTGCTCTCGGCCGAGGGCGGGACGATCACGCTCGCTGCCACCGACATGGAGCTCTCGCTGCGCACGACCCTCGACGCCCAGGTCGACGGTGACGGCGCGGTCGTCATCCCCGGCAAGCCGCTCGTCGAGCTTGCGCGCCTGCTGCCCGAGTCGGACGTGACGATCGAGTACCGGCCCGCGGAGGGCACCGTCCAGATCGTCTCCGGCCCCTACAACTCGCGCCTGAACGTCTTCAACGCTGAGGACTTCCCACGGCTGCCGGCCATCGACGCCCAGCTGCACTCGATCGACCGCGAGGCGCTGCTGGAGACGGTCGACCGGGTGGCCAGGTCGGCGTCGCGCGACGAATCGCGCCCGGTGCTCACCGGCATCCTCGTCCGCTTCGAGGCGGGCAAGCTCGTGATGGTCGCCACCGACTCGTACCGGCTCTCGGTCAAGGAGACGGACCTCGGCGAGGCTGCGCCCGAGCTCGAGGCGATCATCCCGGCGCGTGCCCTGACGGAGCTTTCACGGCTTGCCGGCGCCGACGCGGTCGAGCTCGGCGTGCACGAGAACCACGTGGTCTTCGGGACCGGCGACGCCTGGCTGACGACACGCCGCATCGACGGGCAGTTCCCGAACTACCGGCAGCTGCTCCCGGATGCGTTCGAGGTCGAGCTGACGCTCCCGAAAGCCGAGCTCGCGGACGTCGTGCGCCGCGCCTCGGTGCTGGCGCTCCGGAACTCACCGCTGCGCCTGCGCCTCGCGGAGGGAGAGCTCACCGTGTCTGCGCAGACCCAGGACGTCGGCGAGACGCACGAGACGATGCCGGCGGCCTACTCGGGCGAGGAGTTCGTGATCGGCTTCAATGCCGAGTTCCTCCGGGACGGCGTGGACTCGATCGTCGGCGACGACGTGAAGGTGAAACTGATCAATCCACTGCGTCCGGCGATCCTCGAGGACGCGGCCGGCGACTTCACCTACCTGATCATGCCGATCAGGTTGGCCGGCTAACTGATCGTCCGAACGGTCACTCTCCGCGACTTCCGGTCCTACGAACGGCTCGAGCTCGTACTCGAGCCGGGCGTCGTGCTCGTGACCGGCGCAAACGGCGCCGGCAAGACCAACCTGCTCGAGTCGCTGCATGTCGGCACGCAGGGCTTCTCGCCGCGGACGCGCGCCGACCAGCAGCTGGTTCGGTTCGGGGCCACGGGCGCGCGGATCGCACTCGGAGGCGACCGAGGCGGCCGGGCTGTCGAGCTGGAGGTGACGCTGCAACCGCAGGCCGGGAAGCGGGCGAAGCTGAACGGTGCGCCGCTGCGGTCGGCGGAACAGCTTCGCGGCGAGGTCGCAACGCTCGTCTTCACCCCCGACCGGCTTGCCGTCGTGAAAGGGGGCCCGGCCGCGCGCCGCGCGTACTTCGACCGAACGCTGAGCCGTTTGCTGCCGAGCCGGGCGTCGCTGCCGGTCGAGTACGCGGCTGCGGTCGGCCAGCGGAACGCAGCGTTGCGGCGGGTCGCGTTCGGCGCGTCGACGCGCGACGCGGTAGCGCCGTGGACGGAGCAGGTGGCCTCGCTCGGGGCCTCGCTCGTCGCCTCCCGTCAGGAGGCGATCGCGCTCCTTTCGCCCGTCTTCACCGAGCGCGCGGACGAGCTCGGCCTGCCGGACGCCGCGCTCGACTACAACGGCGAGCCCCCGACGACGGCCGCGCTCGATGCGCGGCTCGAGCGCGACCTGGAGCGAGGCGTCACGGGCCTCGGCCCGCATCTCGACGACGTCACGGTTCGCTCGGGAGACCGCGACCTCCGGAGCTTCGGCTCCCAGGGCGAGCAGCGCCTCGCCGTCCTTTCGCTCCTGCTCGCCGAGGCGGAGGTGATCGCCGAACAGCGGGGCACGCCACCACTCGTCCTGCTCGACGACGTCCTGTCGGAGCTCGACGTGGCTCGCCGCCGCGCCCTGGCCGAGCGAATCGTCCGGGTGGGGCAGACCATCGTGACCGCGACGAGCGCCGACGCGCTGCCACTCGACCCCGCGCAGTTGCTCTCCGTGACTCCGGGTACCGTGAGTGTGGGCTGAGTGGACCGCCTCGACAGCCAGATTCGCCGCGAGCTCGGCCGCATCGGGCCGATGGACGGGGACATGACCGCGATCGTGCGAGTCTGGCCGGCCGCGGTCGGTGAGACGGTCGCACGAAATGCGTGTCCGGCGCGGCTCGCGCGTGACGGAACGCTTCATGTGAACACCGCGTCGGCGACGTGGGCGTTCGAGCTCGGAAGCCTCGCGCCCACCATCCTCGAGCAGCTCCGAAGCGAGCTCGGCGAGGCGGCGCCGCCGAAACTCCGTTTCGCCCCCGGGCCGATTCCCGATGCGCTCGCCGACACCCCCGAGCAGCGCGCTCCGACGGCGCCGGAGGTCGCTCCCGAAGACCGTGCCGAGGCGGCCCGGGCGGCAGCTACGATCGAGGACGAGGAGCTCCGCGAGCTGGTCGCGCGAGCTGCCGCGGCAGGCCTCGCGATGGCCCGTGCCGGGGCCCGCTCCGACCGCGGTTTCTGATAGACTACTCCGAGCCCGCAAGGTGCTCATTTGCAGGGCTTTTTTGATGGCTGAAACCGCATATACCGCAAAAGACATCACCGTTCTGGAGGGTCTCGAGCCCGTCCGGCTCCGACCCGGGATGTACATCGGCTCGACCGGCGCGCGTGGCCTCCATCACCTCGTCTACGAGGTGGTCGACAACGCCGTCGACGAGGCGCTCGCGGGGCACAACGACTCGGTCGAAGTGACGATTCATCCGGACAATTCGGTCACGGTGATCGACCGCGGCCGAGGCATCCCGGTGGACATGATCGAGGAGCAGGGACTCTCGGCGATGACGGTCGTTCTGACCAAACTGCACGCCGGCGGCAAGTTCGGCGGGGACGGCTACAAGGTCTCGGGCGGCCTGCACGGCGTCGGCCTGTCGGTCGTGAACGCGCTCTCGGCGCGACTCGTGGCCGAGGTGCACCGCGACGGGGAGATCTACCGGCAGGAGTTCGAGCGCGGCGTACCGCTGGCGGACATGGAGATCGTCGGGAAGGCCGAGAAGGGCGACAGCGGCACCAAGATCCACTTCCTGCCCGACGGCGAGATCTTCGACGAGATCGACTTCTCGATCACGACGCTCGTCCAGCGTCTGCGCGAGACCGCCTTCCTGACCCGCGGCCTCCGAATCGTGCTCACCGACGAGCGCGAGGGCGAGGACCGGCACGAGTTCTACGCCGAGGGCGGAATCCGCGACTTCGTCGCCTACGTGAACGAGGCGAAAGATCCTGTCCACAAGCACATCGTCTACTTCGAGGGCGAGAGCGAGCACGGCCACGTCGAGGTCGCGATGCAATGGAACACGTCGTATGTCGACTCGGTCTACTCGTTCGCCAACAACATCAACACGCACGAGGGCGGCACCCACCTCCAGGGCTTTCGCTCGGCTCTGACGCGCACGCTGAACAAGTACGCGCGCGACAAGGGCTTGCTGAAGGAGAAGGAGGACAACCTCGAGGGTGAGGACGTCCGCGAGGGGCTGGCGGCGGTCATCTCCGTCAAGCTCGCGAACCCGCAGTTCGAGGGGCAGACCAAGACGAAGCTCGGGAATCCACCGATCGCGGGTCTCGTCGAGACCACGGTCAACCAGAAGCTGGCCGAGTTCATGGAGGAGAACCCGCAGGACGCACGCCAGATGATCATGAAGGCCATCTCGGCCTCGCGCGCCCGGCAGGCAGCGCGGAAGGCGCGCGAGCTGACGCGCCGCAAGAGCGCGCTCGAGAGCATGTCGCTTCCGGGCAAGCTCGCCGACTGCTCGATCAAGGATCCGGAGTCGGCGGAGCTCTTCATCGTCGAGGGCGACTCGGCCGGCGGCTCGGCCAAGATGGGCCGCGACCGCACCTACCAGGCGATCCTGCCGCTGCGCGGAAAGATCATCAACTCGGAGAAGAACCGGATCAACAAGGTTCTCTCCAACAACGAGATCCAGGCCATGATCACGGCCATCGGCACCAGCATCGGCGACGAGTTCGACATCGCGAAGCTCCGCTATCACCGAGTGATCGTGATGACGGACGCCGACGTCGACGGCTCGCACATCCGGACGCTGATCCTGACGTTCCTGTACCGCCAGATGCCGGAGCTGATCGAGCGCGGCCACATCTACATCGCCGTGCCGCCGCTCTACAAGGTGAAGCTCGGCAACCAGGAGTACTACTTCGAGAAGGATGCACAGCTCGAGGAGCTGCTCGTGCGCGAGCGGGTCGGCGACCTCGAGATCGCCTCTCGTGCCGGCGAGGCGCTGAAGCTGACCGAGGCGCGCTGGGGACGCTTCGTGCGCGCGCTTGCAGAGTTCGAGGGCTGGCTCGCCCGCCTCCGGGCAGACTTCGGCGCACCCGCCGCCGAGTTCGTGATCACCCACCGGATCGTGGAGAACGACACGGCCTCGATCATCGAGCTCGGCAAGGCGATCGATGCCACCGTCGACAACGGCTACGCGCTCAGCATCCTCGGTCAGGCGGAGGGAACGCTCGAGGTGAAGGTCGTCGAGACCGAGACGAGCTCGGCGACACACATCACGATCCCGGCCGAGCTGCTCGCATCCCCCGTGTACGCGAACCTGCGCCGGGCCTACGCGAGGCTGATCGACATCGTCGGCTCGCCGCCGTTCACGCTCGCAGCCGGCAAGAAGAAGCGTGATGCAGAGACCTTCGCGGCGCTCCGGCACGAATCGCTCGAGCTGGCGAAGGAGGGGCTCCAGCTCTCGCGCTTCAAGGGGCTCGGCGAGATGAACGAGGAGCAGCTCTGGGAGACGACGATGGACCCGGCCAAGCGGCTGCTGATCCGCGTCGACGTCGAGGACGCCTCCGCCGCCGACCGGATCTTCTCCACCCTGATGGGCGACCAGGTCGAGCCACGCAGGGCTTTCATCGAAGAGAACGCGCGCGACGTGCGCTTCCTGGACGTGTAAGTGACCGACATCATCGAACCGCTCGGCAGCGGCCGGATCGAGTCGCGCGAGCTCGAGCAGGAGATGCGCTCGAGCTATCTCGACTACGCGATGAGCGTGATCGTCGGGCGCGCGCTGCCCGATGCCCGCGACGGCCTCAAGCCGGTGCACCGGCGCGTGCTCTACGGGATGCACGAGGCCGGCCTGCAGCCGAACCGTCCGTACAAGAAGTCCGCCGCCACCGTCGGCGACGTGATGGGCAAGTACCACCCGCACGGCGACGCGTCGATCTACGACACGCTCGTCCGGATGGCGCAGCCCTTCTCGCTGCGCTACCCACTCGTCGACGGGCAGGGCAACTTCGGCTCGATCGACGATGATCCGCCCGCTGCGATGCGCTACACGGAAGCACGGCTTTCGCGCATCGCGACCGAGATGCTGCGCGACATCGACGCCGACACCGTCGACTTCGAGCCGAACTACGACGAGTCCCGCAAGCAGCCGTCCGTGCTGCCTTCGCGCTTCCCGAACCTGCTCGTGAACGGCTCCGCCGGCATCGCCGTCGGCATGGCCACGAACATGCCCCCGCACCGCCTGGGCGAGATCGTCGATGCGATCGTGCAACTGATCGACGAGCCGAGCTCGAATGTCGACGACCTGGCGAAGCACGTCAAGGGCCCCGACTTTCCGACCGGCGCGATCATCCTCGGCCGGCAGGGGATCCGCGACGCCTACCGCACGGGGCGGGGCCGGATCGTGATGCGCGCGCGCGCTCACATCGAGGAGCTGCGCGGCGGCAAGACCGCGATCATCGTCACCGAGCTGCCCTACGGGACGAAGAAGGGCGGCGAGACCGGCGTGATCAAGAAGATCGCCGACCTCGTCCAGGACAAGGTGATCACCGAGGTCTCCGATCTCGCGGACCACTCCGACCGCACAGGCATGCGCGTCCAGATCGAGCTGAAGCGCGACGCCATCCCGCAGGTGGTGCTGAACAAGCTCTACAAGCACACAGGGCTGCAGGCGACGTTCGGCTACAACGCCGTTGCGCTCGTCGACAACGTGCCGAAGACGCTCTCGCTGCTCGAGCTGATCACGCACTACCTCGACTTCCAGCGCGTGATCGTCACGCGCCGTTCGAAGTACGACCTGCGCAAGGCCGAGGACCGCGCACACGTCCTCGCCGGCTATCTGATCGCCCTCGACAACCTCGACGAGGTGATCCGGGTGATCCGCGGCGCCGACGACACCGACGCAGCGCGCGAGGAGCTGATGTCGCAGTTCTCGCTCTCCGAGATCCAGGCCACCGCGATTCTCGACCTGCGCCTCCGCGCCCTCACCGGGCTCGAGCGCAAGCGCGTCGAGGACGAGTACGCCGACCTCCAGGAGCGCATTGCCGAGCTCCGCTCGATCCTCGGCGACCCCGCGCGGATCGACGCCCTGATCCGCGAGGAGCTGCTCGAGATCAAGGGGATCTACGGCAAGTCGGACGACCGGCGCACGGAGATCATCGCGGCCGAAGGCGAATTCTCGCTCGAGGACATGATCGCCGAGGAGGACATGGTGATCGCGATCACGCGCTCGGGGTACATCAAGCGCCTACCGGTCACGTCCTACCGCGAGCAGCGGCGCGGCGGCGTCGGCGTGATGGGCATGGATCTCAAGGACGAGGACTACATCGAGCACCTGTTCGTCGCCTCGACGCACGACTACGTCCTGTTCTTCACGAGCGTGGGCAAGGTCTACCGGCTCAAGGTGCACGAGCTGCCACTCGGCTCGCGCCAGTCGAAAGGACGGGCGATCGTCAACCTCCTGCCGTTCCGTCAGGACGAGTCGGTGCGCGCGGTGATCGCGACCCGCGACTACAAGGAGTCGAAGTACCTCGTCTTCGCGACGCGGAAGGGCGTCGTCAAGAAGACCGAGTTCCTCGCCTACAACACACCCCTGAAGGCGGACGGGATCATCGCGATCAAGATGCGCGAGGACGACGAGCTCATCGGCGTCCGCCTCTCCGACGGCGACGACGACATCCTGATGGTCTCGCGTGGAGGCCAGGCGATCCGGTTCCACGAGTCCGACGTCCGGTCCATGGGCCGCGATGCCTCGGGCGTTCGCGGGATGAACCTGCGCAGCGGCGACGAGGTGATCGAGGTCAACGTGGCCGAGGACGATGCGGACCTGCTCGTCGTGACCGAGAACGGCTACGGCAAGCGGACTCCTCTGCACGAGTACCCGGTCAAGGGCCGCGGTGGCCTCGGCGTGAAGACGGTGCAGCTGACCGACGCCAAGGGGAAGCTCGCCGGCGCACGCGTTGTCCGCGACGGCTATGCGGTGATGCTGATCTCGACGAGTGGCACCGTGATCCGGATGCCTGTCGAAGACGTCAAGCGGCTCGGACGCTCGACGCAGGGCGTGATCGTGATGCGCCTCCGCGGTGACGACGAGCGCGTTTCGAGCCTTGCGCCGGTGGTGGAGAGCGAGGGCTCCGACTCGACGGTCGAGGCCGCGGCCGACGCTGCTGTCGAGGCCGGGATCGAGCCGCTGGCCGAACCGGACTTCGACGAGGACGGCTTCCCGCCGTCAGCGTCGGAGGACGATTCCGAGCCCGACGCGTAGCTCCGGAATCCTTACCTTTTCTCCCGCACTCCCTTCCCAAACAGGGAAAAACCGTGTATATCTTTCTCCTGAGGGGTCGTCGCACTCGCCGATAAAGGGATCAGCATGGCTTACAACACGCAATTGAACATTCTCGAGCCGGTGAACCTCTCGGAGCACCTGGACAAGATCGAGCTGTACCTCGGCCAGGTCTGCCAGATCGCCGGTATCTCGAAGATGCAGCTCGACTACTGGACGAACAAGGCGCAGATCCCGACCAAGGGCAAGAAGCAGCGGATCTACGACATCGAGGCGCTCGAGACCGTGATGCTGATCAAGCAGGCCAAGGACAAGGGCCTGAACCTCGGCGCCGCGATCGAGGCCGCTCGCCGCTTCCGCAGCGCAGAAGCCGCCCCGTCTGGGCTAACCAGCTGGGCTAGCGCCGCCCGGGCCGCTCTCGATCGTTCCGCCGCTCTCGGCCGCCTTGCCCATGAAGGCGGTCAGCATGTCGATCGGCGCCGGGAAGACGATCGTCGTCGCGTTCGTCGCGCCGATCTCGAGCAGCGTCTGCAGGTAGCGCAGCTGCAGCGCCATCGGCGATTTTGCCATCACGTCGGCGGCGTCCGCGAGCTTCTGCGAGGCTTGGAACTCGCCTTCGGCGGCGATGATCTTGGCGCGCCGCTCGCGCTCTGCCTCGGCCTGGCGAGCCATCGCGCGCTGCATCCCGGCCGGGATCTCGACGTCCTTCACCTCGACGATCGAGACCTTGACGCCCCAGGGCGAGGTGGCCTCGTCGATGATGCTTTGCAGGATCGCGTTGATCTTGTCCCGCTCCGAGAGGAGCTCGTCGAGAGAGTGCTGGCCGAGGACCGAGCGCAGCGTGGTCTGGGCGATCTGCGACGTCGCGACCATGAAGTTCTCGACCTGGACGATCGCGTTCTTCGGCTCGATGATCCGGAAGTAGGCGACCGCGTTGACGCGCACCGGCACGTTGTCCTTCGTGATCACCTCCTGCGGCGGCACGTTCAGCGTGATCGTGCGCAGGTCGACCTTCACCATCCGGTCGATGATCGGGATCAGCCAGAAGAGGCCAGGGCCCTTTGGCTCGGGCAGGAGCCGGCCGAGCCGAAAGATCACGCCGCGCTCGTACTCGCGCGCGACCTTGATCGCGGCGAATGCGAAGAGCAGGAAGATGACGAAGAGTGCGGCGACTGCGATCAGTGCGACGGACACGTCACGTCCTTTCGGCCGGGAGGGAAGGAACGGGCTCAGCTGATCCTACGACCAGCTGCAGGCTCTCGGGATCGACTGCCTCCACGACGATGCGCTCGCCGGTCACGAGGGGGGAGCCGTCGCGGCTTTGAGCATGCCAGAGCTCTCCGTCGACGAAGACGAGATCTCCGCGTACCTCGCCGGGCTCGCCGACGAGCCGGTGGGCGCCGACCGCGGCGGGCATACGGCGCGCCTGAACCGCCTTCGTCAGCGCGAACCCGAACAGAAGCATCAGCGTTCCCGCGATCGCGAGCGCGACCGGCAGAGAGACCTGGTATGCGTCCCCTGCGGGGTCGAAGAGCATCAGCGCCCCGATCACGAACATGATCCCGCCCGCGAGCGCGAGCGCACCGTGCGAGACGATGAACGCCTCGGCTACGAAGAAGCCGGCAGCGAGCAACATCAGGAGCAGGCCGGCGATCGAGACCGGCAGCACCTGGAGCCCGTAGAGGCCGACGATCAGCGAGATCGCCCCGACGGTGCCGGGGAAGATGAGACCGGGGTTCCAGAGCTCGACCACGATTCCGATCAGGCCGATGGAGAGCATCAGGGCGATGATGTTCGGGTCGATGAGAAGGTCGAGGAGGCGCTTCCAGGTCGACATCTCGATTCGCTCGATCGTGGTGTCGGGCGGTGTCGAGATCGTCAGCCCTTTCGGCTGCGTCTTCATGCCGTCGATCTGGCGAAACAGGTCCGGATAGTCCGTCGCAAGGACGTCGATCACGTTCTTCTCGAGCGCCTCGCGGGCGCCGAGGTTCGTCGCCACCGTGACCATCCGGCGTGCCACCTCGACATTCCGGCCGTGCTCGCGCGCAAGCTCGCCCATGTATGCAGCCGCGTCGTTCACGACCTTGCGCCGCAGGTCCCTCGAGATGTCCTCGCCGCCGACCGAGACCGGGGTCGAGGAGCCGATGTTCGTCTGCGGGGCCATGGCGAGCACGTCCGCGGACATGCCGATGACGGCGCCGGCCGAGTCGGCGCTCGCCCCCGACGGGGCGACGTAGACGATCACCGGAATCTTCGCGGCGAGGATCCCCTTGACGATGTCGCGCATCGAGGAACCGAGGCCGCCGGGCGTGTCCATCTCGATGACGACGGCCTCGAAGCCCTCAGTCTCGCCGCGGTGGATCGCGTCGAGGAGATACTCCTGTGTCACCGGGTTGACATCGTTCTCGAACTCGGCGACGAGGACCTTGGGTGGCGTCGCGGCGCCGGCCGGGCCGGAGAACGCAGTGGCTGCGGCAAGCGCCGCGAGGGCAATCAGACCCCGCAAGAGGGGAGCGTTCAAGGCACTGGAAAGTCTACGCGCGGCCGCGGTTCTGAAAGGAGTTGTCGAGTGCGGCACGCAATCCGACCGCGAGCGCTCCGGTGAGAACGGCCGCATCGCCGAGGCTCGAGACCTCGACGCGAGGCGGGTAGGGCAGCCAGCGGGAGAGGAGACTCCTGGTCGGGCCGAGGAGGAGGTCGGCGTTCGCCCCGATGCCGCCGCCGAGAACGACGAGCGCGATGTCCGTGACGGCCGCGACCGGCGCCAGGTGAAGCGCGATCCGCCGCGCCTCCTCGTCGACGACCCTCTGCGCGATCGTGTCGCCGGACCGCGCGGCCGCGAAGATGCTGCGGACGTCGAACGGCGGCTGGAGGGTCGTCGCGGCGCCGTTTTCGGCCACGAGCCTCGCCGCGAGGTCGGAGACCGCAGCCGCGCACGGGTCGATCTCGTCCGAACGGCCGGCGGCAACCAGGTCGACCTCGCCCGCCGCGCCATGCCGGCCGCGGTGGAGCTCGCCGCGGAGGATGAGCCCGGCGCCGAGGCCGGTCCCGACCGAGAGGAAGACGAAGTCCTCCACCCCGCGCGCGACTCCCTGCCAGCGCTCGCCGACGGCCGCCAGGTTGATGTCGTTCTCCACGGCGACGGGGAGGCCCAGCCGCTCGCGAATGTCGTCGCCCCAGTGTCGTCCCTCGAGGCCGGGGACGTTGGTCGCGAGCCGGAGCTGGCCGGTGTCAGCGTCGACGACGCCGGGGACCCCGACGACCGCGCCGTCGATCAGCTCCGCGGAGAGACCGGAGGACTCGGCGAGCGAGTCGCGGAGGACGCCGATCGCCTCGATCGCAGCGTCGGCGTCGGCTCCGTCGAGCTCGACGTCCTGGCGCGCACGCACGTCCCCGCGCAGGTCGCAGATCGCGCCGCGGAGGAAGCGGGCGCCGACATCGAGGCCGAGGACGAGCGCGGCCTCCGGGACGAGGTCGAAGAAGAGAGCGCCGTACGTGGGGCGGCCGGGATCCGGCTCGGTCTCCTGCACGAGGCCGGCTTCGAGGAGCGATTGCAGCGCGAGCGAGACGGTCGGCTTCGAGATGCCGGCTCGGCGGGAGATCTCGGCGCGCGAGATGGGAGCTCCGGCGCGGATCGTCTCGAGCACCGTGCGTTCGTTCAGATCCTTCAGCAGCGGCGGAATGGCAGCGGCGCGGGAATGCGGCGTTCGGGGCATCTGGTCAAGAACCTTACTCGTTTTGCCGGACATTCCCAGCAAACTTGACTTCCAGGTCGGAGGAGTTCAGAGTCGCGTTCGGAAAGTTAACTAACCTGCCCGTGGCCGATCCGGCCCCGGGCCAGGAGGGACAGGGACGCGATGACGTCCGGACACTCCAGAGGAGGGCTCAGATGAAACGCATGGCGACGATAGTCGTCCTGCTCGCGGCACTTGCGCTCGTTGCCGTCGCCGCTGCGGCCGTGTCGGAGGATGCGGCGTCGACCGCACCGGCGGCGAAGGCCGGCACGGCCGCCGAGACGCTGACGGTGTGGGTCGGTTGGAGTGCCCGTGAGCTGAGCGAGTTCAAGAAGGTCGCCGCCGAGTACGACAAGAAGAACGCGGCGGTCACGGTCAAGGTCGTCGGCGGCATCAACGACGACAAGATCATCGCTGCCCTGCGCGGCGGGAACGCGCCCGACGTCGTCAGCTCGTTCACGTCGGCCAACGTCGGCATCTACTGCCCGTCCGGCGGCTGGATCGACCTCGGGCCGTACCTCAAGCGCGACAAGGTCGACATGAACCAGTTCCCGGCAGCGACCCTCTACTACACGCAGTACAAGGACAAGCGGTGCGCGCTGCCGCTGCTCGCAGACGTCTACGGCTTCTACTACAACAAGGCGCTCTTCGCGGCGGCCGGCCTCAAGGGACCGCCGAAGACGCTCTCGGAGCTGACGACGTACGCGAAGAAGCTGACGAAGAAGAAGCGCCGACGGGTCGCTGAAGGTCGTCGGTTACAACCCCTTCTTCGGCTTCTACCAGAACACCGCCGGCGCCTATCAGCCGTCCGTGAATGGGAAGTGGTTCGACAAGGACGGCAAGTCCAGCCTCAGCAAGGACCCGGCGTGGCAGAAGCTCCTGCGCTGGCAGAAGAGCCTGGTCGACTACTACGGGCACAAGAACCTGGTCAAGTGGAACGCAGGAGCAGGCGACGAGTTCTCCGCCTCGCACGCGTTCGAGACCGGCAAGCTCGCGATGATGATGGACGGCGAGTGGCGCGTCGCATTCGTGGCGGCCGAGCATCCCGAGCTCAAGTACGGCACCGCACCGATGCCCGTGGATGCATCGGTCTCGAGCCGCTACGGCTCGGGCTACATCAACGGCACGATCATCGGCATCCCGAAGAACGGGAAGAACCGCGACGAGGCCTGGAAGTTCGTCAAGTACATGACGACCAACGACCACGCGCTCGCGCAGTTCTCGAACGGGATCCGCAACGTGCCGTCGACCCGCTCGTCGGCCACGTCGAAGGAGCTGAAGCCTGATGCGAACTTCGCGACGTTCACGAAGATCTTCGCGAACTCGAAGTCGCAGACGGTGCCGATCACAACTGCAGGCTCGGCCTACCTCGACACGTTCGCGAACTTCCTCGCGAAGTGGCAGGCTGGCAAGGTGAGCAACCTCCAGCAGGGCCTGCAGGAGGTCGACAAGCAGATCGACGCCAAGCTGAAGCAGTCGGGCGGCGGGATTCCGTGACCCAAGCGCCGGTAGCCGGGGCGGCCACCGCCCCGGCATTGCCGGCGGTCGATCGCCGGCGAGCCAGGAGGAAAGCGGCGTGGCGGCGGCGCGGCCTCGTCCTCGCCTTCATGAGCCCCTGGCTCGTCGGCTTCTGTGTCTTCATCGCCTATCCGCTTGTCTACAGCGCCTATCTCTCGCTCCATTCGTACGACCTGCTCAGCTCGCCGCGCTGGGTCGGTCTCGCCAACTACCGTTACCTCTTCACGGAAGACCCCGAGGTCGGCACGGCCGTGCGCAACACGCTCTGGCTGATCGTCATCGCCGTGCCGCTGCAGGTGCTCTTCGCCTTCGGGATCGCCGTGATGGTGACCCGCGCGAGACGAGGCGTCGGCATTTTCCGGACGATCTTCTACCTCCCCGCGTTGGCGCCCCCGGTCGCTGCAGCGCTCGGCTTCGTCTACCTGCTCAATCCCGCGACCGGCCCGGTGAACACCGTGCTCGGCAAGCTCGGCATCGAGGGCCCGCTGTGGTTCAACGACCCGGGGTGGTCGAAGCCCTCGCTGACACTGCTCGGGATGTGGGGTGTCGGCACGATCTTCGTCATCTTCCTCGCGGCGATCCTCGACGTGCCGAGGCACCTGCACGAGTCAGCAGAGCTCGACGGGGCCGGCGCGCTTCGGCGCTTGTGGTACGTGACGCTGCCGACGATGAGCCCAGTGATCCTGTTCGCCGTCGTGCTGGGCGTGATCCAGGCGCTGCAGTACTTCACGCAGGCCTATGTCGCCGCTTCGATCGCGGCCGGCCAGGCGTCGCAGGCGGGCACGACGAGCACGCTCGAGCAGGGCTACCCCGAGGGCTCGACCCTCTTCTACCCGATCCTCCTCTACTACCACGGCTTCCGCTTCTTCAACATGGGCTACGCGTCGGCGATGGCGATGCTGCTGCTCGCGGTCGCGTTCGTGGTGACGCTGGTGATCGTCCGCAACTCGCGGCGCTGGGTGCACTACTCGGGAGCGGTTCGGTGAGCGATGCGGTTGTCGCCGCCTCGGTCGAGCGCCGGAAGGTGCCGACGCAGGTACGCCGCCGGCGGTTCCTGATCTCGGTGGCGGAGCACAGCATCCTGATCGCGCTGGCGCTCGCGTTCCTCGCGCCCGTCGTCTTCATGGCGCTGACGGCGTTGATGACGTCTCAGCAGGCGCTCTCGCCGGAGCTCTGGCCGAAGACGTTCGAGTGGGGGAACTTCGTCGAGGTCTTCGACAAGTCGCCGCTCCTGACGTGGACGCTCAACACGACGATCTACGCCGCGCTGGCGACGCTCGGCGTGGTCGTCTCCAGCATTCCCGTCGCGTACGCGCTCTCACGCCTGCGGTGGAAGGGGCGCGACGCCGTCTTCATGGTCGTCCTGGTGGCGCTGATGCTGCCGCCGCAGGTGGCTGTCGTGCCGCTGTACGTGATGTGGGCGAAGGTCGGCCTCGTCGGCACGCTCTGGCCGCTGATCATCCCGGTCTGGTTCGGAGACGCGTTCGCGATCTTCCTGCTGCGCCAGTTCTTCCTCACGATTCCCGAGGAGTACCTCGACGCCGCTCGCGTCGACGGCTGCGGCGAGTTCCGGATCCTGACGACCGTCGTCGTCCGGCTCGCCAAGCCGGCGATCGCGGCCGTTGCGCTCTTCTCCGTCCTCTACTGCTTCAACGACTTCTTCCTGCCGCTGCTCTACGTGGGCGAGAACCAGGACAACTGGGTGATCTCGATCGGGCTCTCGCAGTTCCGCTCCCTGCACCAGGTCCAGTGGAACCTCGTGATGGCCGCGACGATCCTCGTGATGCTGCCCGTCCTCGTCATCTTCTTCCTCGCGCAGCGAGCGTTCGTCGAGGGCGTCACCCTCACCGGGGTCAAGGGATGAAGATCGCGGTCGTCGGCGGCGGCTCGACGTACACGCCGGAGCTCGTCTCGGGCCTCTCGCGGGAGCGCGACAAGATCGACGTGCGCGAGCTCGTCCTGCACGACATCGACGAGGAGCGGCGCGACGTGGTCGGCGGACTCGCAGCGAGGATGCTGGAGCGACAGGGGTATGCCGGCGAGCTCGAGGTGACCGGTGACCTCGATCGCGCGCTCGACGGCGCCGACTTCGTCCTGATCCAGATCCGCGTCGGCGGCCAGCAGGCGCGTCTCTCGGATGAGACCGTGCCGCTCGCCTGCGGCTGCATCGGCCAGGAGACGACGGGCGCCGGCGGGTTCGCCAAGGCGCTCAGGACGGTTCCCGTCGTTCTGGAGATCGCAGAACGGGTGCGTGAGCTCGCGTCATCCGAGGCGTGGATCGTCGACTTCACGAATCCGGTCGGGATCGTCACGCGGTCGCTGCTGGACGCCGGCCACCGCGCCGTCGGTCTCTGCAACGTCGCGATCGGCTTTCAGCGCTCGTTCGCACGCCAGCTCGGCGTCGAGCCGGCGCAGATCGTCGTCGACCAGGTCGGCCTCAACCATCTGACCTGGATCCGGGCCGTCCGCCTCGACGGCGCGCGACGTCCTCCCGCAGCTCATGGCGTCCCACGGCGACGCCGTCGCGGAGCAGGCAGCCCTGCCGCGGCAGCTGCTCGAAGAGCTCGGCGTCGTCCCGTCGCCCTACCTTCAGTACTTCTACCGCCACGATTCGGTCCTTGCCGGGCAACTGGAAGGGACGCCGCGCGCGACGGTCGTCGCCCAGATCGAGCGCGGTCTGCTTGAGCTCTACCGCGACCCATCGCTGAACGAGAAGCCCGCGCTGCTCGAGCAACGAGGCGGCGCCTTCTACAGCGAGGCCGCCACCGGCCTCGTGACGTCGCTCGTGACGGGCGACAGCGTGGTGCACGAGGTGGATCTCCGGAACGCCGGGACCCTGGCCGGCCTTGCCGACGACGACGTGGTGGAGGTTCCCGCGCGCGTCGAGCAGGGGCGGCTCGTCCCACTCCCGCAGGAGCCCCTCGCGCCGGAGCTGCTCGGCCTGGCCCAGCACGTGGCCGCATACGAACGGCTGGCGGCGCAGGCCGCCGCGACCGGCGATACAGCAACCGCGCGCAAGGCGCTGCTCGCTCACCCGCTGATCGGGCAGCATCCGCTGAACGAGGAGCTGGTCGAGAGGCTGGTCGCGGCAGAGATGGAGCGGCTGCCCCGCTCGAGCAACGAGGCGCTCGCATGACATCGCCGATCGTCCTCGCCGTCGACGGCGGCAACTCCAAGACCGATCTCGCGCTCGTCGGTGTCGACGGGCGCGTGCTCTCGGTCGTCCGCGGCCCGCTCAGCTCGCCGCATCATCTCGGACTTCCGGGCTGCCTGGACGTGCTCCAGGGGCTGTTCGACGAGGCGGTTGTCGAGGCGGACCTCGAAGCCGCGAACGGGCCGGTCGCCGAGGTGGGCGTCCTGCGCATGGCGGGCGTCGACTTTCCGGCCGAAGAGGACGCGCTGCACGCGGTTGTCAGCGAGCGCGGGTGGGCCAACCGCGTCTCCGTCGGCAACGACACCTTCGCCGTCCTCCGAGCCGGCACCGAGCGCGGCTGGGGCGTCGCCGTCGTCTGCGGCGCGGGGATCAACTGCGTCGGTGTCGCGCCGGACGGCCGTGAGGTCCGCTTCCCTGCGCTCGGTGAGATCACGGGCGACTGGGGCGGCGGCTACGACGTCGGGATGGCCGCCGTCTCGGCGGCCGCCCGGAGCGAGGACGGGCGCGGCCCGAGGACGAGCCTCGAGCACTCCGTGCCTGCTCATTTCGGCCTCTCGAGCCCGCTCGAGCTGGCCGAGGCGATCCACAACCAGAAGATCACGCGGCGCCGGGTGATCGAGCTGCCGCGGCTCGTCTTCGCCGAGGCCGCCGACGACGCTGTCGCCGCGGCCATCGTCTCTCGCCTCGCCGACGAGGTCGTAGCTCTCGCCCGTGCCGCGCTCACCCGCCTCGACCTGACGCAGCAACCCGTAGAGGTCGTTCTGGGCGGGGGCCTCCTGCAGGCGGCCGACGGCCCGCTCTCCGGAAAGATCGCGGCCGGGCTGGCCGATGTCGGGCCTCACATCACCGTCCGCCCGGCTGCCTCCTCACCGGTCGTCGGCGCCGCGCTCCTGGGGCTGGACGAGCTCGCTGCGACACCCGAGGCGCAGGAGCGGCTTCGGCGCGAGCTCACCGGGACCGACAACACACCGACCATGAGGACGGCAGCAGATGGCTGATGTTCGCTTCGAGCAGGCGACGCGGATCTACCCCGGCACGGAGGTGCCGGCGGTCAACGGGCTCGACCTGGCCATCGCCGACGGCGAATTCGTCGTCCTCGTCGGTCCCTCCGGCTCCGGCAAGACGACCGCCTTGCGCATGCTCGCGGGCCTGGAGGAGGTCGACTTCGGCTCCGTGCTGATCGGGGGCCGCGACGTCACGGACATGCCGCCGAAGAAGCGGGACGTGGCGATGGTCTTCCAGAACTACGCGCTCTACCCGTATCTGACGGTGGCGGCGAACATGGCCTTCCCGCTCAAGATCGCGCACGTCAAGAAGTCGGAGCGCGAGCAGCGCGTCCGCGACGTCGCCGAGCTGCTCGGGCTGACGGAGTTCCTGGAGCGAAAGCCCGGCCAGCTGTCGGGCGGTCAGCGGCAGCGGGTGGCGATGGGCCGCGCGATCGTGCGCGAGCCGAGCGTGTTTCTGATGGACGAGCCCCTCTCGAACCTCGACGCGAAGCTCCGCGTGCAGATGCGCGCGGACATCGCCGCGCTGCAGGCGCGTCTCGGCGTGACGACGGTCTACGTCACGCACGACCAGTCCGAGGCGATGACGCTCGGGCACCGCGTGGCAGTTCTCGGCGGCGGGAAGCTGCAGCAGTGCGCGGCTCCCCGGGAGCTCTACGCCCGGCCGGTCAACACCTTCGTCGCGGGCTTCATCGGCTCGCCCGCGATGAACCTGTGCGTGATCCCGGTCGGCGCGAACGGCTCGGTCTCCTTCGGCGGCGTCCCAATCGAGCTTCCGAGCGAGGCGGCCGGCGGCGGCTGGCCGAGCGTCGTCGTCGGGCTGCGCCCGGAGTCGCTCGAGCTCGCGGCGGACGGGGTCCCGGCGACGGTTCAGGTGGTCGAGGAGATCGGGGCGGACGCATACGTCTTCTGCATCGCGGAAGTCGGCGGCTTCGAGACGAAGCTGGTCGCGCGGAGCGACGCCCGTCAGGTGCCCCGTCAGGGCGAGCGCGTCCACCTGCGGCCGCAGCCTGCCGAGGCGCACCTCTTCCATCCCGAGTCGCAGGAGCGCGTCAAGCCGCACGAGTGACCGTCTCGAGAGCTGTAAGGATTCGGTCAAACGAGGGTCGCAGGCCTTGTCGGCGAAGGGGGAAGGAGCCACCCTTCCCATGACGCTGTGCCCAAACGACTCCTCCTTCTCCTAGGTCTTGCCCTCGTGCTGCCCGCTCCGGCTGCCGCGGCGGACGCGACCATCGTTGCCCGCGACGTCCCGTTGGGTGCGCAGCGCTCGCTTTCGGCAGGGCAGCCGTCGACCCACTTCAATCTCGTCGGGCTCCACTGGCGAGGCTCCGGGACGGTCCAGTTCAGGACACACTCGCTCGCCGGGCGCTGGAGCGGTTGGGCCGACGCGGCCCCCGAGGCCGAGGATCAGCCCGACGCGGGGACGGCCGAGCGGGCTCGCATGAGCTCCTGGCGGCTCGGCAACCCCTGGTGGGTCGGGCCGTCCGACCGGATCGAGTATCGCCTGCGCGGCAAGGTGACCCGGCTGCGCGCGTACTTCGTCTGGAGCCCGCCCGCAGGGGTGCCCGCGAGAACGCTCCAGAAAGCCGGCTCACCCACGATCGTCCCCCGCAGCGGCTGGAACGCGGACGAGAAGATCAGGCGCAACACTCCGGCGTACGCATCCACGATCCGGCTGGCGGTCGTTCACCACACGGCCGGTGCGAACGGCTACACGGCGGCGCAGTCACCCGCGATCGTGCGGGCGATCGAGCTCTACCACGTGAAGGGCAACGGCTGGAACGACATCGGCTACAACTTTCTCGTCGACCGCTTCGGGACCGTCTTCGAAGGCCGGTTCGGAGGGATCGAGCGCAATGTGATCGGTGCGCATGCGGAGGGTTTCAACACCAGCTCGGTCGGTGTTGCGGTTCTGGGCGAGTACAGCTCCCTCGCCGTCTCGTCGCAGGTCCGCGAGTCCCTCGCAAAGCTGCTCGCGTGGCGACTCGATCTCGCACACGTCGACCCGGCGTCGACGCTCTCGTTCATCTCCGGCGGCAACCCGCGCTTCCCTGCGGGGCTCCCGGTCTTCCTCCGGACGGTGTCCGGGCACCGGGACACGGGCTTCACGGACTGTCCGGGAACGGCGCTCTACAACTTGTTGAACGGGATCGCCGGTGACGTCGCGAAGACCGGGCTGCCGAAGCTCTATGCACCGGCGGTCACCGGTGCGGTGCCCGGCCTCGTCCGTTTCAAGGCGCGCCTCTCGTCGAGCCTGCCGTGGACCGTCGACGTATTCGACGCCGCAGGGAACGCCTTTGCCTCGAGCTCCGGGCTCGGGCCGAACGTCGACTGGAGCTGGGACGCCACCTTGGCCGCGCCGGGGAAGTACACCTACATGATCCGCTCGGATAGCAGCGTCACGCCGGCGGTCGGAACGATCGGCGGCGGAGGCGCCGCCGTCTTCTCAGTCGCCGGTCTAGTGGCCGATCCCGAAACGGTCTCGCCGAACGAGGACACGGTCGGCGATGAAACGGCGATCACCTACACCCTCACGGAAGCGGCGAACGTCGCCGTGACGCTGCGGGACGCCGCCGGCACAGAGGTGGCAACGATCGCGGTCAAGAGCTGGAAGCGCGCGGGCCGGCACACAGTCCGCTTCGACCCGCTCGAGGTGCCCGACGGCATCTTCCGCATCGACCTGCTGGCGATCGCAACCAGCGGGCGTCAGGCAACCGCCTCGACGCAGCTCGCAATCAGCCGCACGCTCGGTAGCGCCGACGCGACACGCCTGGCGTTCTCACCGAACGGGGATGGCTTCGCAGACCGGATCGGCTTCGGCTTCCAGCTTGCCGCGCAGGCCGAGATCCGGGTGCGGATCATGAAACAGGGCAAGTGGGTGGCGACACCGTTGAAAGGCCCGCTCGAGCTGGGTCCCCACACGGTCGAGTGGGATGGCGTGAAACGGATCGGCCGGCTTCTCGACGGCGAATACGAGGCGGTCATCGAGGCGACGGACGCGTTCGCGACCACGACCATGACGCTCCCGTTCAGCGCCGACACACGCGCTCCCAAGGTCAAGATCCTCCAGCGGAGCCCGCTCGAGCTCTGGCTCAGTGAGCCGGCGACGGTCACGCTGCGCTTCGGTAAGCGGCGCCTTGTCTACAACGCGCTTGCAGCCGGCGAGGCCCGCGTCCCGAAAGCGCCGAAGCTGGGGATCGTCCGCGCGGTTGCGTGGGACGCTGCGGGCAACAAGAGCACGCCCGCCTCCCGGCGTTAGGAGGGGTCGGCGACGCATCGGCTGAGCCGCCGGGCCGCGCTGCTCGCCCCGAGGCTGCGTCCTCAGTCGCCCACGGGCACCAGCCCGGGGGCTCCCTCCGTCCTTGCCTCGGAACGAGCAGCGCACCCCGACGACGAGCGACGCTCCGCCAACCCCTCCTAGCCGTAAACTCGGCGGGTGCAACCGCCTGCGCTCAGAGCCCGTCCAATCAATCAGGACCTTCGGCCCGATCGGCCGCTGGTCTACGAGAAATTGAGCGATCCGATTCTGGTGAAGAGAGCGAAGGACGGCGATGCGCGGGCGCTCGACGCGCTCTGTCAGCGGCATGCACCCCGGGTGGAGCGCCTTGCCCATCACGTGCTTCGCGATCCGGAGGACGCGCGCGATGCGTCGCAGGAGGCGCTCGCGAAGCTCTGCGTGAAGCTGCGGCAGTTCCGGGGCGAGTCGTCGTTCTCGACCTGGCTCCACCGGCTGACCGTCAATGCCTGCCGGGACGTCGCGCAACGTCAGATCGCCCGCCGCTGCGAGCCCCTCGACGAGGACCGTCGCGAGGCCCGCGACGGTGACCCGGCACGGGCCGCCGAGGCATCCGAGCTTCGGGCCGAGCTCGGCGCGTGCCTGGCGGAGATCTCGCCCGCGCAGGCGAAGGTAGTCGTGCTCAAGGACGCCTTCGAGCTCAGCTTCGAGGAGATTGCGGGTGTCGAGGGAATGCCGGTCGGAACCGCGAAGTGCTATGCGCACCGTGGCAGAAACGGCCTGCGCGAACGGCTCTCGGCGTGAGACTTCCCCTGGACAAGGCGGCGATCGAGGCGATCCTCCCGCACCGCGATCCGTTCCTGCTGCTCGACGAGGTGACCGAGCTCAGCCCGGGCGCGCGCGTGGTCGCCCTCAAGCTCGTCACCGAGCAGGACTGCGCTGGTCACTTTCCCGGAAACCCGATCATGCCCGGCGTGAAGATGGTCGAGGCGCTGGCGCAGGCCGGCGCGGTTGCGGTTCTGAGCGAGGAGGAGAACCGGGGCAAGATCGCTCTCTTCGCCGGGATCGACGACGTCCGCTTCAAGCGCGTCGTCCGGCCGGGAGACCAGCTGACGCTCGAGTGCGACCTCGAGACCGTGCGCGGCCCGATCGGCCGGGGCAAGGCCCGCGCGACCGTGGACGGCGAGCTGGCCGTGCGCGGCACGCTCACCTTCGCCGTGGACCGGTCGTCGTGATCGGCTCGGCCAACGGCACGCGGATCGGGATCACGGGTCTCGGGGTCAACGTCCCGGACCGCGTCTTCACGAACAAGGATCTCGAGCAGTACGTCGACACGACGGACGAGTGGATCGTCGAGCGCACCGGGATCCGCGAACGGCGCTTCGCGACCGAGGACCAGGCGCTCACCGACATCGCAGAACCTGCTGCGATCGCTGCTCTGGCCGATGCGGGCGTCGAGGCCTCGTCGATCGACCTGATCGTCGTGGCGACGGTGACCCCGGACATGATGTTCCCGACCAGCTCCGCGCTGCTCGCCGACTCGCTCGGGATGCCGGACGCGGCTGCGTACGACCTCCTGGCCGGCTGCACGGGCTTCATGTACGCCCTCGCCCAGGCCTACAGCATGCTCTCCTCCGGCCTCTCCAAGCGGGCGCTCGTGGTCGGCGGCGACGTGCTCTCGAAGATCCTCGACTGGACCGACCGCTCGACGCTCGTCCTCTTCGGTGACGGTGCCGGCGCCGTTGTCCTCGAGCCGGTCGAGACGGGTGGCTTCCTCGGCTTCGAGCTGGGAGCGGACGGGGGTGGCGGCGACAGCCTCTGGCTGCCGGGCAGCGGCTCGCGGCACTTCGAGAACGCCGACAAGCTCGTCAAGATGAATGGTCGTGAAGTCTTCAAGTTCGCGACGCGCGTGATGGTCAGCTCCGCCTCGAAAGTGCTGGACGAATGCGGGCTGACCGTCGACGATGTGGACGTGTACGTCCCGCACCAGGCGAACAAGCGAATCATCGACCACGCCGCAGGCAAGCTCGGGATCCCGGAGAACAAGATCGTGGTCAACGTCGATCGCTACGGCAACACGTCGTCGGGCTCGATTCCGCTCGCGCTTGCCGACGCCGCTGCAGACGGCCGGCTCCACGAGGGAGAATTGGTGCTGATGACCGGAATGGGGGCGGGCCTCACCTGGGGCTCCGCGCTGATCGAGTGGACGCCCAGTCAATTGGACACAGAGAGGAAAAAAGTCGCGTGAGCAAGATCGCCTTCATGTTCCCGGGGCAGGGCTCGTACGAGGCCGGCATGGGACGGGAGATCGCCGAGGCCGTGCCTGAGGCGATGGCCGTCTACGACACCGGCAGCGCCGCCTCCGGCCTGGATCTCAAGCAGGTCTGCTTCCACGGCCCGATCGAGGACCTGCTCGACACGAAGCTGCAGCAGCCGGCGCTCGTCACGACGAGCCTCGCGATCAACGCCGCGATCCGCGCGCACGGGATCGTGCCCGACTACGTGGTCGGCCACTCGGTCGGCGAGTTCGCCGCGCTGGGAGCAGCCGAATCGCTCAGCGCGGCCGACGCGATCCGCCTTGTGCGCGAGCGCGGGATCGCAATGGCGGAGGCGGCGCATGCGCGGCCAGGCTCGATGGCGGCAATCCTCGGGCTCGCGGACGAGGTCGTCGAGGGTCTCTGCCGCAAGATCGCCAACGTCTGGCCGGCGAACTACAACTGCCCCGGCCAGATCGTCATCTCCGGTGAGGACGGCGCCGTCGGCGAGTGCTGCGTCGAGGCGGAGGAGGCGGGGGCGCGCCGCGCCGTGCGCCTGCGCGTGTCGGGAGCCTTCCATTCGCCGCTGGTGGAGAAAGCCGCCGAGAAGCTCCGCCCCGCGGTCGAGCGGATCCACTTCGCCGACCCGCGCACCGCCTTCATGTCGACGGTGACGGCGAAGCTCGAGGATGCCGGCCGGTACCGCGAGCTGCTCGTCGAGCAGCTGACCGCGCCTGTCAAGTTCACACAGGCGGCGCGGGAGCTCATCGGCAAGGGCGTGACGGTGTTCGTCGAGGTCGGCCCCGGCAATGTGCTCAGCGGTTTACTGAAGAGGATCGACAGGAGCGTGCGCACCGTCTCCGTCAGCAACATGCAGGAGTTGCGCGAGCTGGAGGAAACGCTTGCCTAACGCTTCCTTCGCGTCACTCGAAGGAAAATCAGCCCTCGTCACCGGTGCCTCGCGCGGAATCGGCCGCGCGATTGCGGCCGAGCTCGCCGCTGCTGGCGCGAGCGTCGCCATCGGCTACCGGTCGGGGCAGGAGGAAGCCGAAGCGCTCGCAGCGGAGATCGGCGGGCGTGCGATCCAGGCGGACGTCTCGAGCCCGGAGGACGCACGCCGGCTCGTCGAGGAGGCCGGCGATCTGGACATCCTCGTGAACAACGCGGGCCTCACCCGCGACGGCCTGCTCGCCCGGATGTCGGACGAGGACTGGCGGATGGTGATCGACACCAACCTCTCGTCGGTCTTCTACACGTGCCGGGCGGTCACGAGGCCGATGATGAAGAAGCGCGCGGGCTCGATCGTGAACATCTCCTCCGTCGTCGGCGTGCACGGCAACTGGGGCCAGACGAACTACGGGGCGTCGAAAGCCGGGATCATCGGCTTCACGAAATCGCTCGCCCGCGAGCTCGGGTCACGCAACGTGCGGGCCAATGTCGTCGCGCCCGGCTACGTGAAGACGCAGCTCACGGACGTGCTGCCGGAGGACGCAACCGCGGCGATGCTGCAGAACACACCGCTCGGGCGGCTCGGAGAACCGGAGGACGTCGCCGGAGCGGTACGCTTCCTGTGCTCCGAAGCGGCCTCGTTCATCACGGGCGAGGTGCTGCTCGTCGACGGTGGACTGGGGATGTAAGTGGCTGACAACGGCAGAAGACGCGTGGTCGTGACCGGGCTCGGCATGGTGACGCCGCTCGGGAACGACGTCGAGACGACCTGGGCGAACCTGATCGCAGGTGAGTCCGGCGCGGACGAGATCAAGCAGTTCGACGCCGGCGAGTTCCCCGTCCACTTCGCGTGCGAGCTGAAGGACTTCGAGCCGACGAACTGGATGGAGCGCAAGCAGGCGCGCCGCATGGACCGCTTTGCCCAGATGATCGTCGCCGCGTCACGTCAGGCCGAGGCCGACTCGGGGATCGACATCGCCAAGGAGGACGCCCGCATCGGCGCGTCGATCGCCACGGGGATCGGAGGCCTCGGCGCGTTTCAGGACTGCTACCAGACGCTCATGGACCGCGGCCCGGATCGCGTCAACCCGTTCTCGATCACGGCGATCATTCCCAACATGGGCGCCGGCTGGGTCTCGATGGAGCTCGGCACCCGAGGCCCCCTCTCGTCCCAGTGCACGGCGTGCGCAGCCTCCAACATGGCGATCGGCGAAGGTGCCGACGCGATCCGGCTCGGCCGCGCCGACGCGATGATCTGCGGCGGCACGGAGGCCGGGATCACACGGGTCGGCATCGCCGGGTTCGGGGCGATGCGCGCTCTGTCTCGCCGCAACGACGACCCGAAGCGCGGCTCCAGGCCATTTGATGCGGGACGGGACGGCTTCGTCATGGGCGAGGCCGGGGGCGCCGTCGTGCTCGAAGAGCTCGAGCATGCGAAGGCGCGCGGGGCAAAGATCTATGCGGAGCTGATCGGCTACGGCGTCTCGTCGGACGCGAACCACGTCACCGAGCCGGATCCGGCGGGCACGAACCCGGCGCGCGCCATGACGATGGCCTTCGGCGACGCGGGGATCGACCCGTCAGAGATCGGTTACATCAACGCGCACGGCACCTCGACGCCGCTCGGCGACACCTCGGAGACCCGTGTGATCAAGGTTGCGGTGGGCGAGGAGAACGCCTACAAGATCCCGATCTCCTCGACGAAGGGCGCCACCGGGCACTGTCTCGGCGCCGCCGGCGCCGTCGAGGCGATCTTCACGATTCTCGCGACGCAGCGCGGCATTCTGCCGCCGACGATCAACTACGAGATCGAGGACCCGTCCTGCGATCTCGACTACATCCCGAACGAGTCCCGGAAGGTCGACATCACCGTCGGCGTCTCGAACTCGTTCGGCTTCGGCGGGCACAACGCCTGCGTCGTGTTCCGCAAGCACGACGAGTAGCCGCCCGACTGCCAAGTAACAGTCTGTTACTTGGCGCGGAGGGCCGGAATCGGCCGATCGCTGGGATCGCAGGCGAGGCGCGCGAGGCCTAGTAACAGTCTGTTACTAGGCTAGAGGCGCAGCTCGAGCAAGACGACGTCGCGCCAGATGCCTTCCAACTCGCCGAGCCGCTCGCGCGTTCCGACCTCGCGGAACCCCTGCGCGCGATGCAGCGCGAGGCTCGCCTCGTTCTCCGGGAAGACACCGGCTTGCAGCGTCCACAGGCCGCCTCCACGGGCGCTCGCGATCAGGGCGGCGAGGAGCTCCCGGCCGACACCCAGCCCGCGCGCCCTTTCGGCCACGTAGACGCTCTCCTCGCAGACGCCGCGGTACACGGCGCGGCTCGAATACGGAACGACCGCGATCCACCCGGCGACCTCACCGTCGATCTCGGCCACGAATCGGTGCTCGGGCAGGTGCCGAGCGTCCCAGTCCTCCCAGGTCGGCACCGTCGTCTCGAAGGTGGCGTCGCCCGTCGCGATCCCCTCAGCGAAGATCGCGGCAACCGTGGGCCAGTCCGAGGGGAGCAGCGGGCGAACGATCACGACGTGATTCAATCGGGTCGGATGGACGAGGTGAACGTCTACGGCGACGAGTGGACCGACGGCACGGACGAGCCTGGGTTCCGCAACCGCGAGCGGCCGCTCGGCGAGACGCTCGGCGCGCAGAAGATCGGCGGCACGATCTACCTGATCGAGCCCGGCCAGCGCAGCTGTCCCTATCACTGGCACTTCGGCGAGGAGGAGTGGATGCTCGTGCTCGAGGGGACCGTGACGCTCAGGACGCCGAAGGGCGAGCGCGAGCTCACGCGCGGCGATGTGGTCGCGTTCCCGACCGGCCCGGAGGGAGCGCACGACGTTCGCTGCAGCGGCGAGGAGGCGGCGCGCGTGCTGATGCTGTCGACGATGTCCGACCCGGAGATCTGCGTCTATCCGGACAGCGAGAAGCTGGGCGCCTCGGCCGGATTTCTGCGGACGGACGGGGCCCGCGCGCGCCTGCTCAACCGTGAGGCGGCGAACCTCCAGTACTTCGACGGGGAGCGCGGCGAGTGACCCGCTGGGCCACATTCGACTGCTACGGGACGCTGATCGACTGGAACGCCGGGATCGGCTCGGTGCTCGCGCGCTTCTACGGCGCGCAGCAGGCGCCGAGGCTGCTGGCCCGCTACCACGAGCTCGAGCCGGAGGTGCAGGCCGAGGGCTACCGCACCTACCACGAGGTCCTCGCGCTGACGCTCGAGCGGCTTTCGAAGGAGGTCGGCTTCGGAATCCCGGAGGGTGAGGGCGCCGCGCTCGCGCAGTCGCTGCCGGAGTGGCCGCCGTTTCCGGAGGTGACGGCGACCCTCGAGGAATTGCGGCGCCGTGGCTGGAGTCTCGCGATCCTGTCGAACATCGACCGCGCCCTGATCGTCGAGTCCGAGAAGCGGCTCGGTGTGCCGTTCGACCTGATCGTCACGGCCGAAGATGTCCGCTCGTACAAGCCCGGCCACGCGCACTGGCAGCGCTTCTTCGAGACGACGACCGCCGACCGCGAGCACCACGTTCACGTCGCGGCGAGCCTCTTCCACGACGTCGCTCCTGCACGGGAGCTCGGGCTGAAGATCATCTGGATCAACCGGCTCGGCGAGGAGCCCGAGCCCGAGCCGGACCGCGAGCTTCCAGACCTGTCTGGCCTTGCCGAGGCACTGGACGAGCTGGCACCCGCAGCGCCGTGACACTCCGCCCGCCGGAGGAGGCCGACTTCGACGCGATGCTCGAGCTGATGAACGCCCATCAGCTCGTTGCGTTCGGAGAAGCCGATCTGACAGAGGACGAGCTGCGCACCTGGCTGACGACGCCATCGGTGGAGATCGAGCGCGACATCCGCGTCCTCGAGCAGGACGGGCGACTCGTCGGCTACGTCGACGTCGATTCCAACGGCGCCGACCCGCCGCTCTGGTGGTGCGACCTCAAGCTTGCGCCCGACGCCGACGAGGACGCGATTGTGGCCACGCTGGTCGGCTGGCTGGAGCAGCGCCTCGACCGAGGACGGGTGCGCGTGTGGTCGTCCGCCACGGACTTACGGTTCATCGACGCGGTCGAGCGGCTCGGCTTCGCGCCGGTCCGTCACTCCTACCGGATGGAGATCGATCTCGCCGGCGAGCCGCCGCCGGATCCCGTCTGGCCGAGCGGGATCTCGGTCCGTTCCCTCGCCGATGGCGAGGAGCAGCTCATCTACGACGCGTTCATGGAGGTCTGGCAGGACACGTCGGACCCACCCCACGACACGTTCGAGGACTGGAGCCACTGGATGACCCGGGCGGAGACCTTCGAGCCCTCGCTGTGGTTCCTTGCGGTCGCCGGCGACGAGCTCGCCGGCTTCGCGGTCTGCCGGAAGGACACCAACGATCCGGTCGCCGGACATGTCGAGCTGCTCGGCGTGAGGCGACCCTGGCGCAAGCAGGGGCTCGGTCACGCGCTGCTGTTGCACTCGTTCCAGGCCTTCCGGCGGCGAGGCTGGACGCGTGGCACGCTCGGCGTCGATGCATCGAGCCCGACAGGCGCCACCAGGCTGTACGAGCGAGCGGGGATGAGCGTCTACCGTGACACGCTCTTCCTCGAACGACCGGTACGCGGCTAGGGTTCGGGCGTGTCGCGCCTCCGCGCCCGTTGCCCCGACTGCCGGACACTGACCGCGGTCGCGCTCGGGCCGGAGTACCAGTGCCACTCGTGCGGACGTGAGTTCTCGGCCGGCCTCGTTCGCGTCCCGCGAGCCTGGGGCGACGGCGGCGACACGATGGCCGAGGCGGCATTTCACGAGCTGCCCTACCCCGAGGCGGCCGTGATCGAGGCCGACACGCTCGCCGAGCAGACCCTGTTGCTCGCCTGCGAGCTGCCCGACCGGCCCGTCGTGCTCGGCGGCTGCTGCTGCTCGCACGTGGGTGCGATCGAGGCGCTATCGAGCGGCGAGGAGCGCCTGGCAGTCGTCTGGATCGATGCGCACGGCGATCTCAACACGCCGGAGACGTCACCCTCGGGCAACGCCTGGGGGATGCCGTTGCGGATGGTGCTCGACGACGGTGCCGTTCTCCCGCAGGACGTGGCGCTGATCGGTGCCCGCAACCTCGATCCGCCCGAGGTCGAGTTCATTTCGGCGGCAGGAATCCACACCGGCGACGACGCGATCCAACGCGCGCTCGAAGGCGCCGACGCGGTGTACGTTGCGCTGGACGCCGACTCGCTCGAGCCCGGAGACCTCGCGGTCTTCATGCCCGAGCCGGACGGGCTGCGCCTGACGGAGGTCGAGGCGCTGCTCGCCGAGATCGCCTCGCGGAAGCGAATCGCCGGGCTCGGGTTCACCGGGCTCGTGCGTGACGCGGCCAACGAGCCCAAGCTCACACGACTCGCCGCGGCGCTGGGTTTGTGACTCCGCGCCTGTGACCCCGCGCCTGTAACCGCCTCGAGCGGGCACGAGTCTAAACTCCCGCAATGGCCGAAACCACCAGGATCGACGTCTCGATCGAGAACAAGCAGGCGCCGGAGCCTGAGGCCAAGAAGCATCCCAACACGTGTCCCCAGTGCGGCTCCCACTACCGGGACGACGAGCTTGCCGCGAGCCTCCGGGTCTGCACGCACTGCGGCCATCACTTCCCCGTCAAGGCGCACGAGCGGATCGCGCAGATCGCGGACGAAGGAAGTTTCTCGGAGGAGGCGGCCGACCTTCGCTCCGCCGACCCGCTGAAGTTCTTCGATCTCCGCGCTTACAACGAACGCCTCGCCGAGGCAGAGATCGCGACCGGGCTCGGCGACGCGCTCGTGATCGGCAGCGCCACGATCGAGGAGCTCCGCTGCGAGCTGGCGGTCATGGACTTCTCGTTCATGGGCGGCTCGATGGGCTCGGTCACGGGAGAGAAGTTCGTCCGCGCCTGCGAGAGTGCAGGAAATGCGGGCGTGCCGCTGATCTCGATCTCGGCCTCGGGCGGCGCCCGGATGCAGGAGGGAATCCTGGCGCTGATGCAGCTGCCAAAGACCGTTGTCGCGGTCGAGGAGCTGCACGAAGCCGGGTGTGCGCTGATCTCCGTGATGGCGCACCCCACGACCGGCGGGCTGCTCGCAAGCTTTGCGAGCCTCGGCGACGTCCTGCTGGCGGAGCCTGGAGCGCTGATGTCGTTCGCGGGACCACGGGTTGTGGCGCAGACGACGCGCGAGAAACTGCCCGACGACTTCGGCCTCGCCGAGTCGAACCTCCGCTTCGGCCACGTCGACGCGATCGTCCCGCGATCCGAGCTGCGACCCACCCTTGCACGCCTGCTTCGCCTCTTCGGAGAGGAGTAGGGTGGCGCGTGATGCAGAGATCAGGCTCCGGGATCGGTTGAGCAAGCTGGGCGGACTCGACCTGCTGCGCGGCGCTCGCCTGTCCGGTGAGCTCGAGCGGCTGAAGCGTCAGCTCGACCGGATCGAGGCCGAGCCGACCGACGAGGAGATCTGGAACAAGGTCGAGCTTGCCCGCCACGAAGACCGGCCGTACACGCTCGACTACGTCGACCGGATCCTGGACGACTGGTTCGAGCTGCACGGCGACCGGGGCCGTGCCGACGACGCCGCGCTCGTTGCCGGCATCGGCAAGCTCGAAGGGCGCACGATTGCGCTCATCGGCCATCAGAAAGGCCGGGACATCAAGGAGCGCTCGAAGCGGAACTTCGGGATGGCGTATCCGGAGGGCTACCGGAAGGCAATGCGCGTGATGGAGCTTGCCGACCGCCACCGCTTCCCGGTCGTGACGCTCGTCGACACGCCCGGCGCCTATCCGGGGATTGCTGCCGAGCAGCATGGCCAGGGCGGCGCGATCGCGCGCTCGCAGGCCAGGATGGCGCGTCTGCGCGTCCCGACGGTCGCCTGTGTGATCGGGGAGGGCGGCTCTGGCGGAGCGGTTGCGATCGCGCTCGCCGACCGCGTCCTGATGCAGGAGAACGCGATCTACTCGGTCATCTCGCCGGAAGGCTGCGCTGCGATCCTCTGGCGCGACGCGGGCGAGAAGCGCAAGGCCGCGGCCGCGTTCAAACCGGACGCCGCCCATTGTTTCGAGCTCGGCGTCGTCGACGGGATCATTCCGGAGCCGGTCGGTGGGGCGCAGGAGAACCCCGACGAGGCCGCGCGCCTGCTCGCTGCGGCGGTCGCGGACGCCCTCGAGGAGCTCGAGGATCTTCCCCAGGACGAGCTGCGGGCAAAACGGCGTGCCAAGTTCCGTTCGATGGGCGTGCTCGCCTGATCGATCAGGCTTTCCACAGCTTCCACAGGCTTTTCCCCTGTTCTGAATATGCATCGAAAGGCGGCCACAGATACGTTGAGACCGGCAAACACCGGTCTCAACTGACCCCGCTTTGTGGAGAAGACGATGCGCACGGTCGCCGTTGCGCCAAGGAGCAGGTGCCCGGTTTGTGGAGTCGTGAAACAACTGTCAACAGGGTGAAGTCCACACGCTCGGAGAGGAGCCGCGCGTGGGCTCGCTGAAGGACTACGAGCGCAAGCGGGCGCGCGGGAAGACGCCCGAGCCGTTCGACGAGGGGCGCAAGGGCAAGGAGCCGATCTTCGTCATCCAGCGCCACGACGCGCGGAGCCTGCACTACGACTTCAGGCTCGAGCGGGATGGTGCGCTCGCCAGCTGGGCGGTTCCGAAGGGCGTGCCGCTGGAGCCGGGAGAGCAGCATCTTGCGGTTCACGTCGAGGATCATCCGCTCACCTACGCCACGTTCGAGGGCGAGATCCCGGCCGGCAACTACGGCGCGGGCACGGTCGAGATCTGGGATCACGGCACGTACGAGCTGGTCGAGGAGAAGGCGAACGGCGGTCTCACCGTCCGGTTGAACGGAGAACGGCTGAACGGGCTCTGGACGCTGATCCCGGCGAAGCTCGGCGGCAACGCGAAGAACTGGCTGATCGTGAAGAAGAAGGAGGAGGAGGGGGCGACGCAGCGGAAGCCGCGCACGTACAGGCCGATGCTGGCGACGCTCGCTGCCGACGTGCCGACCGGCGAGGGATGGCTCTTCGAGGTGAAGTGGGACGGCTTTCGGGCGATCGCGACGATCCGGGGCGGCAACATCGACCTGCGCAGCCGCAACGACAAGTCGTTCGTCGATCGCTTCCCGACAGTGGTTCGGACACTCGAGCGCGCGCTCCGGACACCCGACTGCGTGCTCGACGGGGAGGTCGTCGCCGTGGGCGAGGACGGCCGCGCGACGTTCTCGGCAATGCAGCAGGGCAAGGAGGGCACAACGTATCTCTACGTCGCGTTCGACCTGCTCGAGGTGGAAGGGACGCCGCTGATCGACCTGCCGCTCACCGAGCGGCGAGAGCGGCTCGCGGAGCTCGTCGACACCCGGCAGCGCGGGATCCAGATCTCCGCCGCGTTCGACGACGGCCCGGCGTTGTACGAGGCTGCGCAGGAACAGCGTTTCGAAGGGATCGTGGCCAAGCGGGCCGACTCGCCGTACGAGCCGGGGAGGCGATCGCGCAACTGGCTGAAGCTGAAGACCCAGGGCCGGCAGGAGCTGGTGATCGTGGGTTACACGAAGGGACAGGGCCGCCGGTCCGACGTCTTCGGCGCGCTCGTGCTCGGGGTGTTCGAGAACGGAGTCCTGCGCTGGGCAGGGAACGTCGGCACCGGCTTCGACGACGCCGAGATCCGGCGGCTGCTCGGCCTCCTGAAGCCGCTGCGACGCGACGACTCTCCGTTCGCCGAGGTCCCCAAGATGCCGAAGGTGCGCAAGGGTGACGTCGTCTGGGTCGAGCCCAAGCTCGTCGCCGAGGTGCGCTTCGCCGAGTGGACCCACGACGGCAGGCTTCGGGCGCCGGTCTATCAGGGCCTGCGCGATGACAAGGAGGCGGACGAGGTGCACCGCGAGCGTCCGTCGATCGAGCCGGAGGTCAAGAGAGGCAAGCGCGTCCTCAATCTCTCGAACCTGGACAAGCCGTTCTGGCCCGACGAGGGGATCAGCAAGGGCGACCTGCTCTCGTACTACCGGGACATCGCGCCGGCGCTCGTGCCGCATCTGAAGGATCGGCCCTTCACGATGAAGCGCTATCCGGACGGGTGGAACGGGAAGTTCTTCTTCCAGAAAGATGCGCCGAAGCACATGCCCGACTGGATCCCGACCGCTCGCTTCGAGGCCTCGACCCGCGACCGGCCGCCGCAGAGACGCATGATCGACTTCCCGCTCGTGAACGACGAGCTCGCACTGCTCTGGACCGTGAACATGGGCTGCATCGACATGAACACCTGGTACTCGCGCGTCGACAAGCCGTCCCGGCCCGACTGGGTGCTGTTCGACCTCGACCCGTCGCCCGACGTCGGCTTCCCCGAGACGATCCAGGTCGCGCTCCTGATCAAGGAGACGCTCGACCTCCTCAAGCTCGAGTCGTTTCCGAAGACGAGCGGCTCTGAGGGCATTCACATCCTGGTCCCTGTGGCCCGGCGGCACACGTACGCGCAGACCCGCGAGTTCTCGGAGATCGTCGCCGGCGCGATCGCCCGGGCCCACCCGGGCCTCGCGACGACCGAGTGGACGAAAGCGAAACGTCGCGGCGTCCTGATCGACTCGAATCAGAACGGGGAGGGGAAGACGATTGCGTCGGCCTATTCCGTGAGGCCGAAGGCCGGCGCGCCCGTCTCGACTCCGCTGCGCTGGGAGGAAGTGAACGAGTCACTCGATCCGGCCGCATTCACGATGGACGCCGTGCTGGAGCGCGTCGGGCGGGACGGCGACCTCTTCGAGGGCGTGCTGACGACGAAGCAGTCGCTCTCGGAGGCTCTGAGCTCGCTCCGCTAGGCGGTCCGCGCCGGCTGCAGCTCCTCGGCCGGCTTGCGGTGCACGAGGGCCTTGATGCCCACGACGACGAGGCCTCCCGCAAGGCCGGCGATCGCCCCTTGTGCGATCACCTGCTGGAAGACGTGCCACGAGAATGTGGACTCGATCGTCCAGGCGCACGGCCCGGGGTTGAGCGAGAGCGGCGTCACGCAGCCACCGGCTGTCGGGCCGCCGATGATCCCGAGCCAGCCGAAGCAGCCGGCGACGAATGACGCACCGAGCGCACCGATGAGCCCTCCGTGCCACGCTCCCGCCGCGCCTGCCACGAGTTGGACGAGGATCGCGAGCGCGACCATCGAGACGAAGAACGACAGGAGCGTGGCGTCCATCGCGCGCGTCTCGGCGCTCACGCCGTAGTGCATGTAGAGACGGACGAGAGCTGCCAGCACGAGGAAGCCGAGTCCGGCCAGCGCGCCGATTGCGAGCGGCAGCAGCGGCCGGAGCGCCAGGGGCGGCGTCCGGAGGCGCCCGCCGGGGTCGAGGAACGCCCACGGGGCGTCGAGTGGCCCGCGGCGGGCAAACACGGCTGCGAAGGGGAAGAGCACGAGCAGAGCGAGCAGGGGGACGAGATATGGCTTGTGCGCGATGACGAGCAGTTCGCCGTCCATGACGAACTGCCAGACGCGCTCCGGAACGGCCCAGACCTGTGCGTCGACCTGCTGGTGCTCGACCGAGGACGCTGCGCGCGAGATTGCGAGGCTGGGCCGTAGCTCGCGGACGGTGGAGAAGATGGCCGTGAACGCGGTGAGCGCGATGCCTCCGATGAGCAGGCCCGCCGTCTGTGCCAGCAGCGGCCGGCGTCCGCCGAGCGCACGGAGCCACCAGGACGCGCTCGTCCGGATCCAGGCGACGATGAGCACGAGGCCGGCAACGAGGACTCCCGCCCAGATCAGGCCGTCGATGCTGTCGAGCTCCCGCACCAAGGTGCCCTGCGGGGTGACGATCCGCTCGAGTGCGAGATCCGGTCCGAGGGCGAACCCGGCTGCGAGGGCGAGGGCATCGACCCAAGGCGACGCGGGCTCACGGCCGTCCGCGTGGGCCGCGAATGCCTCCCGCCAGATTGCCACTCCCACGGTGCCTGCGGCGAGCGGCACCAGGACGAGACCGGCCAGGAAGAACAAATCGAACGGGTCGGACACGAAACTCGAGAGAAGCTGCTTGACGCTGTCGAAAGCGATGGTCGCGGTCAGACCGGCGGCGAATGCGACGACGGCGCCGAGAGGGAAGAGCGGCCGCGTGTCGTCGAGTGCAGCCAGCCGTCGTGCGGGATCCGGATGCGTGCTCCTGAGCCTGTTCAGAGCTCCGGCCGTTGGTCGCGGCAGCCCGGCGAGGACGCGGCGCAGAGCGCCGGTCGGCCCATCCGGCACCGATGCTCGCAGGTCGGCATAGACCTCGCGTGACCGGAGCACGGCGTTCCGGGTCAGGTAGACGATGAGCGCGAGCACGATCAGGCGCCACATGACGTTCGACAGCAGGTCGTCGCCCAGCAGCGTGACGACGAAGGGGATGACGGCGACCAGGAGGAACGCGTACCAGACCGCGAGGGTGAAGTACGTGATCCCGACGTCGCGGTTGCGGACGTGCGCGAGCTCGTGCCGGACGACGGCTCTGAACGCGGGTGGGTCTGCGACTTGCTTCACGACGAGCCCCCCGCCGATCGCGACGCTGTACCGGCCTGGATGCCCGAACGCCAGCCCTCCGGCAGACGCGTCGAGCGGATTCCAGAAGAGCCGCGGTGAATCGAGCTCTTGCTCGCGGGCGAGCTCCGCAACCTCCTCCACGACGGCCGGAGCGTCCGCCGCCGTCAGCGGCCTCAGCTTACGGCGTCGCGTGATCCAGAGGGGTGTCGCGACCATGATCGCGACAGCGACGAGGAGCAGTGCTGCCGTGCCGCCGAGCATCCACCACACCTGGTAGCGGTAGAGCTGCGAGGTGCAGTCGGAGAACCTGTCGGTGAGAGCGTTCAGCTGCTCGAGGCTCGTTGCGTTGCCCGGGGCGATGGCGAGGCACTCGAGCGTGCCGGAGGCGTGCTCTGCCGGGCTCCGGGATCTCGAGGCGATCCACTGCCAGACGTAGAGGTTCGCCCCGAGGACGGCCGCGATCAGCAGCCCGAAGCGGAAGGCGGTGTCGGATGGAAACGCGAACGGGTTGAGACGGGGACGGCGCTCCGGTTCGGCCGCCTCGGTGCTCATGCCGTCGCCAGGCTCCCGACCAGCGAATCCGCGAGCAGCGTTGCGCGCTCGTCCGAGAGCTTGAGCGCCCGGCCCTTCTTGATCGCGAGAGCCCGCACCTGCTGGAGCTGCTCGTCGGTCAGCTCCTCCACCGCCTCGCCCTCGTCGCCGTCACGGTTCACGATCCTGGCGATGATGCGATCGATCGCGCCCTCGCCCTGCTCGCGGGCTCGTTCGCGCAGCTGCTCGCCGAGGAAGCCGATCACGTCCTTCGCCACCTGCAGCACGACAGGCGTCAGCAACACCATCGCGGCATCCACGCCGAAGCCGAGCATCTCGTCCTTGCCGCCGCCGCGCTCGAGCGCTTTCGGATCCTCGAAATACGCCTCGCTCGTCGCACGAAAGAGGGGCAGCTCCTCGGGGGCGGCCTTCTCGACCGTTGCGCGGGCCAGTGCGGCGACGAGTGCGTCGCTCTCAGCCGCGCTCACGGCGCGAGCTCTCTTGCCGCAGCAACGGATTGAGTGCGCATGCGCTTCCCCCTCGTCGCCTGTCTTCGACGATAGCGAGTTACCGGCCGAAGTCCAAGATCATTCCAACCGGTGCGGATGGCCGAGCGCCGAGAGCTCGGCGATGTCGCGCCGGAAGAAGAGCGAGGTCGTCCAGTCGACCACGACGCGAATCTTCCGCATCACGAGCGGCAGCTGGAAGAGGTGGTAGCTCCGGGTGACGAACCAACCCGGGAAGCCGCGGATGCGGAGTCCGAGCACGTCCGCGATCCCCTTGTAGCGGCCGAGTGTCGCCACCTGCCCGAGCATCCGGTACGAGTATGCCTCGGGCTTGCCGGTGAGATTCTTCGCGAGCCTGCGCGCCTGGCGGAGCGCGTGCTGGCAGGTCGGCGGATCGACCCGGCCCGGCGTCGCCTGGTTCGGGACGGCCGCACCGTCGCCGAGCGCCCAGAGCCGCTCGTGTCCCTCGACTCGCAGGAGTGGATCGACGCGAACGCGTCCGCGCTCGTCGAGCGGGAGCCCGAGCTGGCCGAGGGCGGGGTTTGCCCTCACGCCCGCCGTCCAGACGAGCGTGTGAGTCGGGATTCGCTCGCCGGTGGACAGAACAGCTTCGCTCTCGGTGACCGACTCGAGCGTTGTCGAGACGTTGATGTCCACTCCTCGTGCGGTGAGCTCCCGTGCCGCGTAATCACCGAGTCTCGGTGGAATCTCGGGCAGGATCTTCGGCGCCGCGTCGACGAGCACCCAACGCTGTCGTGCCTCGCGGAGCCGTGGGTAGTAGCGCATCGCGTCGCGAACGAGATCGGAGAGCTCCGCGAGCGCCTCGACCCCGGCGTAGCCCGCGCCGACGAAGACGAAGGTCAAGTGGGCCTTGCGACGCTCGGAATCGAGCTCCGCGTCGGCGCTCTCGAGCGCCCGTAGCACGTGGTTGCGCAGGTTGATCGCGTCGGCGATGTCCTTGAACCCGAGCGCATGGTCGGCGAGGCCGGGAACCGGAAGCGTTCGAGCGACCGCGCCGAGCGCGAGCACGAGGTGGTCCCACGCGACCTCGAACGAGCCCGCTTCCGGGGTCTCGACGTGTGCCGTCCGCTGATCCGCGTCGATCGCCGTCACGCGGCCGAGCAGCATTTCGGCATGCGGGCACATCTGCCGCAGCGGCACGACGACGTGCCGCGGCTCGAGTGTGCCGGACGCCGCCTCGGGCAGGAGCGGCGTGTAGAGCATGAAGTTCTCCGGGCTGACGATCGTCGCGCCCTGCCGGCCGAGCAGACGCGCGACGTAGCCGCCGGCGAAGCCGCCTCCTGCCACCAGCACCCCGCCACGTGCCTGACGCGTCGCCCCCATCCAAGGGATTCCTACACGACCCCTTTCGAGATTGACGAAAGCAAGTGACGCCATCCCGCGTAGTACTTATTTGACGAATAGATTTTGCTTATGATACGACCTTGTTCATCGGAAAGGTGTTCTTCGCGGCCATGGGCATGCGCTCGGCAGTTCGTCAACGACTCGAGGAGGCTTCATGCAACGAAGCAAGTTCGTCTGGGCTTCGGTCCTGATAGCTGCGGTCGTCACGGCCGTTGCGGGTGCGGCGGCGGCTACCGCAGCCCAGAAGAAGACGGAGGCGGTCACGCTCAACCTGGTGGCGTATTCGACGCCACGGCCGGTCCTGACCAAGCTGATCGACGAGTTCCGCAAGACGCCGGCGGGTGACGACATCAACATCCGGGCGTCTTACGGGGCTTCCTCGGCCCAGGGGCAGGCCGTCGCCAACGGGCTGCCTGCCGATGGGGTGATCCTGAACACGGGCAACGACATCAACGACCTCGTCGACAAGGGGCTCATCAGCCCGAAGTGGGACAAGCAGAGCTACAACGGCGTCGTCTGGAACTCGGTCGTCGTCTATGCCCTGCGCAGCGGCAACCCGAAGAAGATCAAGGGGTGGAACGACCTGGTCAAGCCGGGCGTCCAGGCCGTGACCGTGAACCCGTTCACCGGCGGGATCGCCAAGTGGAACATCCTCGCTGCCTATGTCGCGCAGCGGCGGCTCGGGAGGACTGAGAAGCAGGCGATCGACTACTTGCGGAAGTTCTACAAGAACAACGTCGTCTCTCAGGATTCGTCGGGGTCGAACGCCACGAACACGTTCCTCTCAGGCAAGGGCGACGTCCTGCTCACGTTCGAGAGCGAGGCGATCAACGGCAAGATCCCGTTCGTCATCCCGCGTCAGACGATGTTGATCGACGTCTACATCGCGGCGATCGAGAAGAGCGAGCACAAGGCCGAGTGGAACGCCTTCTCGCGGTTCCTCAAGACCTATCCGGCGCAGAAGATCCTGGCCGAGAACGGGTATCGCCCGGTCAACAAGCAAGCGCTCACCGAGTCCCGGAGCAGGTTCCCCGTCCGCGCCGGCGAGACGAAGATCACGGACAAGCTGCTCGGCGGCTGGCGCGCTGTCGACAAGAAGTGGTTCGACCCGAAGAAGAGCATCATGCAGCAGATCATCGGGGCTCCCACTGGCAACTAGCGCTGTTACCGAGGCGCCGGGACTTCCGGCGCCTACCGCGCACCGCAGGGGGAGAGCCACGTCGGCTCTCTCCCTGCAAGTGGGGTTCGTCACGAGCTTCCTGCTGATCGTGGTCGTCCTCCCGATCGCGGCCGTCGTGTGGAAGTCGACCGGCAACGGGTGGTCTGGCTTCTGGGACGTCGTGTCCTCGCCGCAGGCCGTCGCGGCACTGAAGCTGACGATGATCATCTCGACCCTCGCCGTGCTCACGACCACCGTGTTCGGGACGATCATCGCCTGGGTCCTCGTCCGCGACTCGTTCCGAGGCAAGAGCGTCATGAACGCCATCATCGACCTGCCGTTCGCGCTGCCGACGATCGTTGCGGGCCTCGTGATCATGGCCCTCTACGGCCCCCGCACACCGCTCGACTTCACCATCGGCTCGTTCCACTTCGACGCTGACGTGACGTTCACACGCGGCGCGATCTACGTCGCCCTGCTGTTCGTCACGCTGCCCTTCATCGTCCGCGCGGTGCAG
>CAWFYY010000002.1:0-49167 GCA_963820225.1 uncultured Gaiellaceae bacterium
CGTTAGACCTGTGGGGAAGCGGCGTAGTTCTTCAGCCGCTCGGCGCGCTGTTGTCACCGCCGTTCTTGCGCAGCTCGTGATGGAGGGAACTGTTGAGAATCGGCGCGGTAACAATGAGCCTCCCGACGAAGTACATGAAGAAGAGCAGCGTCGTCATGGCGCCGAGGCTCCCATACAGCGTGGTCGACTTCTCGAGCTTCGGGACGAGGAACTCGACGATCAGCCCGTGGAGGACCTGAAAGCCGATCGAGACGACGAGTGCGCCTGGTAGCAGCGCTTGCCACCGAGCGTCTCCGTGCGGAAGAAGGAGAGAAACCCAGAGCCAGAGCGCTGCGAGCGGAACGGTGGCGAGTGCGGCTGCGAGGAAACCCACGAACCACGTTTCGTCGCGGAGCCACCAGGTGAGTGCGCCCGCGGCCAGGACCGCGCACACGACGCCGGTGAAGGCAAGCGAGCTCTTCAGCGGCTGTGTCCGCGGAGGAGGCTCGTCCCAGACGAGCGAATGAATGAGCTGTACCGCCTTAGCGCCCGTGTATCCCGCCCAGACGAGGAGAGGGATGCCGACCGCGAGGAGCCACCACCAGTCGGAGTCCGCGGCTCGCGCGACGTCGCCGACGAAGTCCACGACGGCCGCCGGAAGGCCACCCGTCGCAATTGCTTCCTCCGTGCTGTCCGCATTCATGAGGCCGAGGGCCCCTCCGACGATCAACGCGAATGGCAAGAGCCACAGGAACAGGCGATAGGCGATCCCGCCGGCGAGAACGCTCGCCGCGACGCGCCGATTTCGTTCCGCGGCCCGGAAGGGGACCGCGAGCGACACGTGCCGCCCGCTGGCGCTTCTTGCGCTTGCAACCGCGGCCGTGAACCTGACGCGGGCGCGATCGTCGAGGCGGGTGTCGGGTGCCTCGTGCCGATCCACTTACTCGTCGAATCCGGCGGAGCTCGGCCGGGTCGACGGCTCCGCGCTGATATCGGTCGATTCGGCCCCCGCCGCTGCCCTTCTCCTCCGCCGGTCGACGAAGTAGATAGCTGCCAGCGCGGCCGAGGTGATGAGTGAGGAGATGACGAGCGACGCGAGCGGAAAGCCGGAGAGCGTGGTCGCAACCTTGTAGGCCAACGCGCACGTGTAGACCGACCACAGGGCTCCTCCCAAGACCGACCAGGGGAGGAAGCGGCGGTAGGGAAGGCTGGAGAGCCCCATGGATGCGTTGACGGCGAAGCGCATCCCCGGGACGTAGCGCCCGGCGACGATCAAGAGCCCTGGTGAGCGGTCGAGGGCATCCCAGCCGGCGCGAATCTTCGGATTCTCCAGCGCCGTGTCGAGCTGGCCTTGCACTCTGGCGGCGCACCTGCGGGCGATCCAGAACAGCGACGAATCCCCGAGGATCGCGCCGAGCGCTCCGGCCAGCATGACGAGCTCGAGCTGGAGGTCTCCCTGTGCGGCGAGCGTCGAAGCGGCGCTCAGCGTCGTCTCGCCGGGGAAGATCGGGATGATCGCATCGAGCCAGACGAGCAGGAAGCACAGGACGTAAGCCCACTCCTCCGGCGCCTCGGCGAGCCACCCTGCGACATCTCCCTGGTCGAGAAGCTGGAGCAGGACGATGACGACCAGGAGGACCGCGAAGCCGCCGACGATCAGAGCGCCGAGGTGCCGTTTCCAGTAAGGCTCCTTCTCCTCGAGATCGACCGCCGTCAAACGTGCTCCCCGTCTCCTCGCTGCCGGGTCGGCCGGGACGCCGACGCAACACCCCGTGGCGCTGGACGCGATGCTAGAAGCGGTGGCGCGACTGTTCATCGCCCGGGCCGGCTATTCACCCGGGTGAACTCGGTTGCGGGCGATGAAGCGCGATTTCTCGGGCGTTAGTCTCGCACCGGGTTGGGCAGTTCGGGCCTCGTCGCGATCGCGCTCCTCGTCCTCGCATACGCGGCGGTTTCGCGACGGCTCTCGGGTTCGGTGATCACCGCCGCGATGGTGTTCGTCGCCGGCGGCATGCTGGTGAGCGACGAGGCTCTCGGCTGGCTCGATCCGACGATCGAGAGCGAGTCCGTCCGCTGGGTCGCCGAGGCGACGCTGACCGTCGTGCTCTTCTCGGACGCCTCACGGATCGACCTCGTAGCACTGCGCCGCGAGTACGTCGTTCCTCTTCGCCTGCTCGCGATCGGGCTGCCGCTGACCATCGTGGCCGGTGCTCTTGCGGGCGTCGCCGTGCTCGGAGAGCTCACGTTCATCGAGGCCGTCTTGCTCGCGATCGTGCTCGCGCCGACGGACGCCGCGCTCGGGCAGGCGGTCGTCACCGATCCCCGGGTTCCGTCACGCATCCGCCAAGGGCTCAACGTCGAGAGCGGGCTCAACGACGGAATCTGCGTGCCCCTCCTCCTGATCGCGATCGCGATCGCCGAGGCGGACGAGGGCGCGCTCGGACACGGCGAGGCGTTTCGCCTCGTGCTCGAGGAGATCGGCTACGGATGCATCGGGGGCGTCGTTGCAGGTCTCGCGGCCGCAGCCGTGGTCAGAGTGGGTGTCCCGCGCCGCCTCGTCGACGAGATCTGGGTTCAGGTCGTCCCGGTCGCGGGGGCTGCGCTCGCCTACGGCCTGGCAGTCTGGATGGGCGGCAGCGGGTTCATCGCCGCCTTCGTCGGGGGCGCCGTCTTCGGCGGGCTCCGCCGCGAGGTCGGAGGCGAGGTGACACGCTTGCTCGAGGAGACGGGCGGACTGCTCGGGGCAGTCACGTTCATCCTCTTCGGCGCCGTCATGCTCGTGCCGATGCTCGACGACCTCACCGCCGAGATCGTCCTCTACGCCCTCTTGAGTCTGACCCTCGTTCGGATGGTGCCCGTGGGCCTTGCGATGCTCGGATCCGGCGCCAGGCGACCGACGGTCGCGTTCCTCGGCTGGTTCGGGCCGCGGGGACTGGCGTCGATCGTCTTTGCGGTGATCCTGGTCGAGGACGCCCACTTGGCGAACGAGACAGTGCTGCTGAACACGATCTTTCTCACGATCGGCCTCTCGGTCCTCCTCCACGGCCTGACCGCTGCACCATTCGCGGGGCGCTACGCAGCCTGGTTCGCCGCCCACCCGCGCGACGCGGCGCCGGCGTTCGAGAGTGCGCCGGCTCCTGAACAGCGCCCGCACCGCTGGGCGGCTGGGCTACTGCGCAAGCATCAGGACGTCGAGACTGCCTCGAGGGAGGCGAGGTCGTGAAGCACCTTCCGGCAGAGCTCAGGCGTACTCGGTCCTCGTGGGTTCCATGAACGCGCCGATCAACCAGAACACGGGGAAGAACAGCCCGAAGAAGAACATCCACCCGTGTCCCTTCCTCAGCGTGCTGAGGCCGAGAGTGAAGAGGACGAGCAGATAGAGGAAGAGTCCACCGATTCCGACCAGCCACCACATGGTTACGTCCCTTCGTCGCTGGGGTCTGCGCCCGTAGTTCGGGCTCGTCCGAGACTGCCTCCTCCCGTACGACGAGAAAACACCCGGGAGGCAAGTTCACCCGGGTGACTCAGATCCACCTCCGCCGGCGTCGCCGAGACGACGGCGGGGAACGCGGAGTGGTCGCGGCGGTGCTACGTCAGCTGGCGGGTGGGGGCGGCGCCGACCCGGGCGTCGACGAACGCGGTCAACGCTTCGCTCGTGAGGTAGGCCACAACGACAGCGACGACGATCAGCGGGGTGACCGCGAGCCCGGCCTTCGCCGAGAGCATGCTGGCGATCATGACCGAGGAGAGTGGGAGCCGCAGGACGGAGACGCAGGCGGCGCCCATGAGCGCGGCCACGGCCTGTGTCTCGGCGTAGCCGGGCAGGTGCTGTGCCATGAGCCCGGCGACGACGCCGAGGAAGATCGCTGGGAAGGTCGGGCCGCCGCGGAAGTTCCCGAGCGAGATCGACCACGCGAGCCCCTTGAACAGGAGCAGCAAGGAGAGCGTCGAGAGCGAGACGGTCGTCGCCTGCCCGAAAAGCTTGCCGAACGACTCCTCGCCCGAGAACAGCACTGCGTCGGGCGATTCGCCGGTCGCTTCGGCGAACGCGATCGCGAGACCACCGACAGACAGTCCCGCCGCGACCGTGAACAAGAACGGACGCTGATCCACCACTCGCTTCGCCCAGCGAGCGAGCTCCAGGATTGCGAACACCGTGACAGCGGCGATGGCGGCCAGCAGGATCGTCCAGCCGAAGTCGCCCCAGCCCGGGCCTCCGAACGGCGGCAGCGGGAACGGGCTCAACTGCCAGGCGGCGGTGCTGAAGCCCGAGAACGACCCCAGCCCGATGAAGACGAGCGACCCGACTCCGGCAGCCAAGAGCCCCGGCAGAAGCACGAGCGGAAGGATCGGCCCGCCGAGCCCCGTCGCCTCGATGATGAGAACAGCTCCGATCACGGGTGATCCGAAGATCGACGAGACGGCGGCGAAGCTCCCTGCGGCTGCTATCAGGCCGACGGCCTGGTCCGGTGCGTCCCGCCTGACCAGACGCATCGCGAGGGCTCCAAGGCCGAGGCCGACCGCGATCAGGGGGCCCTCGGGTCCGAGCACCAGTCCTAGCCCGAGCGTCGCGAGGCCCGCCAGCAGCACCCCGGGGAGCTCGATCGGACGGGTAGGCGTGCCACCCGCCTTGATTCCCTCGGCAGGCACGTGACCGCCGTGCCCGGGCAGACGCACAATCGCAAACGCGGTCAGCAGTCCGGCGAGGGCCACCCACGGAAGCGGCCACCAAAGCGGGACCGTGTGGTAGCCGAGCTCGCCAGGGAGATCCTCGTACACCCAGACCTGAAGCTCGTGAACCACCTCCAGGAAGGCCCACGAGGCGGCCGAGACCAGCAATCCGACCATGGCCGCGAGTACGAGCAGGACGCGATACTCCCGACTCCGGATCAGGGCGGCGGGATCGAGAGACGCGGAAGCGTCACTCACCATGGGGCAGCGTGAACGTTCTTAGAACCGGGCCTAGATTCGGCCGCGGCGACGACGGCGCCCAGATGTGGCGGCCCCGGCCACCACCGCCGTCTTCGCAACGGGCGAGGGGCCGGGTGTAACGGCCTTGGCCACGACCGCGGTTTTCGCCACGGGGGCGCCGATGACACCGACTCTTCCTGCACGTGTCGGTCTGACGGGCATTGTCAACCTCCTTCGGTCGCAGACGCTTCATCCGCCTCTATCGACGCGATGATTGCCTGAATCGGAATCCGTCCGTTGGCGATCAGCTGGCCGCCCGACCGCCGTGCCGCCGATGCGAATGGCGCGGCCCACAGGTTCTCCCAGATGAGCACGCCGGCAGTGCTTCCCGGCTCCATGGCGGCGGCGAGGTGCTCGACGTCCTCCGCAGCCAGTAGCTCCGCGAGCTCGGTCTCGAGCGCTTCCAACTCTCCGAGCTCTTCGACGTCCGAGAGCTCCATTGCGTCGACGGTTCCGTCCTCAGCCTTGGTGAGGATCAGGACGTCGATCAGGCGGATGGTGCCGGCGTCGACCAAAGCGACCAGCTCTTTCGCCATCTCGGCCGTGAAGTTGCTTGCGCCCTCGGGAAACTCGGCGACGACGTAATCGACGGGACCGAGTTCATCGAGCGATTTTTCTGTCATGACTCTTCCTTTCCTACACGTGCTCTGGACGCCCTAGACGGGCATCGCGGGCGAATCTCACGAGCGCTGTAGAGCCTCCTAGCCGGCTGTCTCGGAGCCGTCTGGATGCAGGCTCGTGGCGATCCTCTCGATCGCCTCACGCTCGTCCGGGCTGACGCCCTCGCCTTCCTCCTTGTGCGCCTTGGCGACGTTCCCCGCGACCTCGAGGACGAAGTGTCGGTAGCTCTCGACCTCGCCCGGGAGCGCCTTCTGTTCCAGTAGCTCGACGGCCTGGCTCAGCTTGGCGAGTCCCTCGTGCTCCAGCTGCTCTGCCGACTCGTAGCGCTTGACCGGCGGCTTTTCGGCGACGATGGCGTCGAGGAGCTCGCTCTCTCCACGCTCTTTCCTCGCCTCCGCGTACGTCTTCGAGAGCGCCCAGGTCTCGCGGAAGCTGCCGCCCTTCGAGGCCATGAGGGCGAACATCCCCGCTGCCGTCGGGCCCTCGCGGACGAGTTCCCATTCCTGTTCGGTGAAATCGGCCTTGCCTGTCATGTGCGTCTCCTTTCCTATCTCTGGAGATTAGGTCACACGGGGCTCTCGGAGGACGACTACCTCGTCGGCGAGGTCGACGCCCTCCGGGCGATGGGTGATCAGGAGCACAGTGCGCCCACCGGCCGAGGCGAACACGTCGTGGACGAGCCGCTTGGCGGTCGGCGGATCGAGGTGCGCCGTCGGCTCGTCGAGCACGAGGACGGGCGCATCGGTGAGCAGCGCGCGGGCGAGCACCACGCGCTGGCGCTGGCCACCCGAGAGCTCCCGGCCCTCCTCGCCGACGAGCGTGTCGAGGCCGTCCGGGAGGCTCAGCACCCAGTCCAGGATGCGCGCCGAGCGGAGGGCTAGCGCCAGGTCGTCGTCGGTTGCGTCCGGTCTCGCGAGCCTGAGGTTGTCGCGGATGCTCGCCGAGAAGAGGTGCGCGTCCTGGCCCGCGACGGCGATCACGCTGCGCACGTCCTCCTGGCGGTAGCAGCGCAGGTCCTCGCCGGCGAGGGTCACGCGCCCGCGCTCCGGATCGATGAAGCGGAGGAGCAGGCGGACGACCGTCGTCTTGCCGGCTCCGCTCGGGCCGAGAAGGACGACTCGGCGGCCCGGTTCGAGGCGCAGGCTGAAGGCGTCGAGTGCGGGCCGTTCGTCGGGGGAGTAGCGGGCGCGGACGTGCTCGAGCTCGATCATGAACGGAGCAACTGGTGCTGGGAGAGGCTGCTCGAGGTCGACGACGCGTGGCGCGCGGTCGGTCAGGTCGAGGATCCGTCGGCCGGCCGCGACCGTCGTCTGCAGCTCGCGGAACGATTCCGTCAGCGGCTGGACGGCCTCGAAGGCGGCCAGCGAGAGGAACGCCAGCACGGCGATCAGGACGCGGTCGAGCCGTCCCTCGGCGTGAGCCTGGACGGCGACCGCGAGCACGCCGACGAGCGTCGCGCCCATTGCGAAGAGGCGTAGTGCGTCGCCGAGGCCGTCGGCGAGCGCGGCCCGGCGGGAGATGCGGACGAGCCGCGAGTCGGCTCGACGCAGCGTGCGGATGCGATCCCGCTCGAGGCCGAAGGCCGCAAGCTCCGCGCTCCCGGCCAGCGTCTCGACGAGCTCGGCCGAGAGTGCGCCGCGCGCCCGCGCGTAGCCCTCCGCCGATCTCCGCGACACGGACGAGGCAGCGACGGGCACGGCAACCCCGCCGACGAGCAGCCCGATTCCGAGAACGAGCGCGGCGGCCGGAAGGAAGAACGCGGCGACCACGACCGAGGCCGTTCCCGCGATCAGTGCGATGAGAGGAGGCTCGAGGCCGCGCAGATAGAGGTTCTGGAGCGAGTCGACGTCGCCGACGAACCGCGACAGGAGGTCGCCCCGGCGAGTGTCCTCGAGCTGTGCGGGCGCGAGCGGCTCGACTGCCTCGTACACCTGCGCGCGGGCGCGGCCGAGCGAGCGCAGCGCGACGTCGTGCGAGGCGAGCCGCTCGAGGTACCGCGCCAGGGGCCGCGCGAGCCCGAAGAAGCGGACGCCGACGATGGCCGCGGTCAGCGAGAGCACCGCCGGGTGCTCGGCCGCCCTCGAGATCAGGTAGCCGGCCGTGCCCATCAGGCCGACGCCGAAGAGGATCGTGAGCACGCCGAGTAGCGCCGCGAGCGCGAGCCGCGTCCGGCGCACGTCCGTGAGAAGCATCAGCCTGCGGATCGTCGCCGTCATACGACCTCGTCCCGGACTGTCGTCCGGCCCTTGCCGTCTTCGAGCAGGACAACGCGGTCAGCGTGCTCGACGAGCTCGGGCCGGTGTGCGATCAGCAGCACCATGCGGCCCGAGCGCAGCCGCTCGACCGCCTCGGCGACGACGCCCGCGCTAGTGCGGTCGAGGTCGGCCGTCGGTTCGTCGAGGATCACGAGCGGCGCGTTGCGGACGAACGCCCGCGCCAGTGCGATCCGGCGGCTCTCACCGGCGGACAGCGGACGACCCCCGTCTCCGATGAGCGTCTCGTAGCCGAACGGGAGCGCCTGGACGAACCGGTCTGCACCCGCGAGCATGGCCGCATCGCGAACCGAGCGCACGGTCGCGCCCGGGTCGCCGAGCCGGATGTTGTCGGCAATCGTCCCGCGGAAGATCATCGGCTGCTGCGGCACCCAGGCAAGCTGCTCGCGCCAGAGGTCCGCGCGGCAATGCGCAAGGTCGAGCCCACCCACGGAGATGCGGCCGTGCACGGGGTCGACGAAACGCAGGAGGAGGCTCGCGACCGTCGTCTTGCCCGATCCGCTCGGCCCGATCAGGGCGACCGTCTCGTCGGGATGGAGCTCGAGGTCGAGGCCGTCGAGCACCTGGGCCGGCCGCGACGGGTAGGCAAACGAGACCGCCTCGAACCTGATCGGCGCGTCGAGCGGGCTCGGCGCCACCAGCTTCCCGCTGTGCGCAGTCGGCGGCTCGTCGAGCAGCTCCATCATCCGTTCCGCGACCGCGATCCCGTCGGCGCTCGCGTGGAACTGCACCGCGAGCTGACGCACGGGGAGGTAGAGCTCCGGCGCCAGGACGAGCACCGTCAGCGCAGTCTGGAGGCCGAGGCCGCCGTCGACGAGCCGTACGCCCGCGGTGACGGCAACGAGCGCGACGCCCAGGGTCGCGGCCAGCTCGAGTACAGCGCCCGAGAGGAACGCGACGCGCAGCGTGCCGATCGTCGTCCTCCGGTAGCGCTCACCGATCCGGTCGAGGACGTCGACCTGCGCCCGGCCGCGGTTAAACGCGCGCAAGGTCGGGAGCCCGCGGACGACGTCCAGGAAATGCGTCGAGAGCAGCCGGAGCGCAAGCCAACGCTCGCGCGTGCGCTCCTCCGTCTGGCGCCCGATCAACCACATGAACACGGGCACGAGCGGCAGCGTGAGCAGCATCAGCCCGGCCGAGATCGGGTCGATCACGACGACGAGCGCGAGCACGGCCACCGGGACGATGATCGCGAGCACGACCTGCGGCAGATAGCGGGCGAAGTAGGCCTCGAGCCCTTCGACGCCCTGCACGGCGGTCGCCGCGATCTCGCCGGCCTCGGCACCGTCGAGCGCGAGCGGCTGTTTCCGGAGCCTGCGTTCCACGAGCTCGAGGCGAAGCTCGGAGAGGACCGTCGACGCGGCGCGGCGGCCGGCCACCTCGAAGCCCCACGTCAGGGCGCTCCGCCCGGCGAACGCGAGTGCGAGCAGGCTGAGCTCGAACGTGACATCGCTCAACGGGGCGCCCGAGAACGCCTCCGCCACGACTTTCGCGATCAGGACCGCCTGGACGAGCACGAGCCCCGCGGACAGGGAACCGAGGACCGCGTCCAGCACGAGTAGGTGACGCACCGGGCGGGCTCGGCGCACGAGGCGTTGGTCGAGGATGCGCATGGTCAGCCGGCCGTTCGCGAGATCGCCTCGGACGGATCGATCTTCTCGCCGCTCACCCGTGCGCGGAACACGTAGTACGACCAGCTCTGGTAGAGCAGGACGATCGGCAACACGATCAGCGCGATCACGGTCAGGACGGCCAGCGTGTAGTGCGTCGAAGCAGCGGCCGAGACGTCGAGGCTGTTCGCGAAGTTCGGGCTGGAGACGATGACCCGCGGGTAGAGGCCGGTGAAGAGCGTCGCGACCGCCGCGACTGCCCCGAGCGCGGTCATCGTGAACGCGAGGCCGTTCCTGCCTGCGAAGGCGAGGACGGCCGCGAGTGCGAGCGCCGCGATCCCCAGCACCGCCGGCACGACGACCGGGAACACGTCCTTGTCGTTGCGGTCGACTGCGACGAAACCGTCCAGATCAGGAACGTCGCTCCGACGATCACCGCGGGCAGGGCGAGTCTCCTGGCGGCAGCCCCTACGCGCGCGTGCAGGGCGCCCTCGGTCCTGAGCCCGAGGTAGGTCGCGCCGTGGAACGCGAACATGAGTACGAACGCGATCCCGGCGCCCAGCGTGTAGGGAGTGAAGAGATCGACGAGGTTGCCGTCATAGTCGCCGTTCGAGTCGAGCGGCACGCCGTGAATCAGGTTCGCGAGCGCGATGCCCCAGATGAGCGGGATGCCCGTGCTCCCGAGCGCGTTCGCCGCCAGCCAGAAACGGCGCCACCCGGGGCTGTCGCTCTTCGCGCGCCACTCGAACGAGACGACACGGATGATCAGGAAGAACAGGAGGAGCAAGAGCGCGAGGTAGAAGCCCGAGAACATCGTCGCGTACCAGGCCGGGAAGGCCGCGAACGTCGCTCCCGCGGCGACGACGAGCCAGACCTCGTTCCCGTCCCAGACGGGCCCGATCGACTCGAACATCGCGCCGCGCTCGGATTCGTTCCGCGGCACGAACGGCAGCAGCATGCCGACGCCGAAGTCGAAGCCCTCGAGCAGGAAGTACCCGCTCCAGAGGACGACGATCAGGACGAACCAGAGGGTCTGCAGATCCATCAGTACGTCACCGCCGGCTCGGGCAGGTCCTCACGCGGCGGCGGCCGATCGGGCCGCGCGTAGCGCCGCATGAGCACGAAGTCGACGACCCCGAGGACGACGTAGAGGCCGATGAAGACCGCAAGGCTGACCGCGATCCAGGCCGTGCCGACGGCCGGCGAGTTCGCCTCGTCCGTCTTGAGCAGCCCCTGCACGATCCACGGCTGGCGCCCCATCTCCGTGAGCACCCAGCCTGCGGTGGCCGCGATGTACGGAAACGCGATCGCCACGAGGGCAGTCCTGTGGAACCAGCGCGCCGTCTCGAGCTTCCGCTTCCGGTACAGCCACGCCCCGACCGCGGCGACCATGAACATCAGCACGCCCGCGAAGGCCATGACCCGCATCGACCAGTAGATGACCCGCACATTCGGCATGTAGTTGCCCGAGCCGTACTTGCTCTGTTCTTGGGCCTGAAGCTGATTGAGCCCCTGGACTTGGCCGTCGAACGAGCCCGTCGCCATGTACGAGAGGAGTCTCGGGATCGTGATCGAGAACGTCGGGGTCTGGTCGTCCACCGTGAAGCCGCCGATCTGGAAGGCCGAGAAGCCGCACGGCTGGCAGGTGTTCCACTGAGCCTCGGAGGCTGCGATCTTCATGCTCTGCGCGCTCGTCACGGCCTCTCCGAAGCGATTGCCGACGACGAGCTGGAGCAGCGTGACCGGCACCGCGACGATCAGGGCCAGCTTCGCAGCGCGGCGGAAGAGCTCGACGTCGCGGCCGCGTAGGAAGTGCCAGCAGCAGATGCCTAGCACCACGATCGATCCGAAGATCAGCCCGGCCAGCATCGTGTGCAGGTACGCCCGCAGCGCGAAGTTGTTCGAGAGGAGCGCCCAGACGCTCGTCAGCTGCGCCTCCCCGTCGACGATCTTGTAGCCGACCGGGTGCTGCATCCACGAGTTGGCGACGAGGATGAAGTACCCCGAGAGCCAACTGCCGAGCACGGCGATCCAGATCGTCGCCAGATGGACGCGCGGCGAGAGCCGGTTCCAGCCGAAGATCCAGAGCCCGAGGAAGGTCGACTCGAGCATGAACGCCGCGAGACCCTCGATCGCAAGCGGGGCGCCGAAGACGTTGCCGACGAATCTCGAGTAGACCGACCAGTTCATGCCGAACTCGAACTCCTGCACGAGCCCGGTCGCGACTCCGATCGCGAAGTTGATCAGGAGCAGCGTCCCGAAAAAGCGGGTCAGCCGAAGCCAGGCCTCGTCGCCCGACCTGTACCAGAGCGTCTGCATGATCGCGACGAGCGGCCCGAGCCCGAGCGTCAGCGGCACGAACAGGAAGTGGTAGATCGACGTAGTCGCGAACTGGATCCGGGCGAGATCGACGGCCGTCGACGCGAGGAGGCTCATGCGGGGTGAAAGCTAGAAAGCGGCTCCGCGAGGCACATCGTCCGATAGGGATGAAGCCTGCGCGGTGCCGCGAGGTCGAGGCTTCCGTCCGATGCAGGAACCGATCAGCCCTTCGGGCGAGCAGGTCGAGCTCTCGGTCGGCGACCAGCGCGTGGTCGTCGTCGGGTTCGGCGGCGGTTTGCGCCGCTACTCCATCGGCGACGAGGCGGTGCTCGACGGCTACAGCGTCGTCACGATGTGCGGCTCGGGCCGCGGGCAGCTGCTCGCGCCCTGGCCGAACCGGATCCAGGACGGCAGCTACGAGTTCGGGGGCGAGAGCTACCAGCTGGCGCTCGACGAGCCCGAGCGCCGCAACGCGATCCACGGGCTCGTGCGCTGGTCGAAGCTGGTCGGTCGCCGAGCAGGAGGCGGACCGCGCAGTGCTCGAGCACAGGCTGCACCCGACTCCGGGCTACCCGTTCACGCTCGACCTCCGGGTCGAGTACACGCTGGGAGAGGACGGCCTTACCGTGCGCGTTGAGGCGACGAACGTCGGGGAGGACGCGTGCCCGTACGGCTTCGGCGCGCATCCCTACCTCGCCGGCGGCGACGGCCTTGTGGACGGGCTCGAGCTCCGCGTTCCGGCCGAGACGGCGCTGATCTCCGACGAGCGCTCGATCCCCATCGGCCGGCAGTCGGTCGACGGCACGGAGCTCGACTTCCGAACGCCGAAGCCGATCGGCACGGTGCAGCTGGACCACTGCTTCACTGATCTCCAGCGCGACGGCGACGGCCGCGCGCGGGTCGAGCTCGGCGGCCGGGCCACACTCTGGGTCGACGGGAGCTATCCGTACGTCATGGTCTTCACCGGAGATGGGCTGCCGGACGTCGCGCGGCGCAGCGTCGCCGTCGAGCCGATGACGTGCGCCCCGAACGCGTTCCGAAGCGGCGACGGCCTGATCCGCCTCGAGCCAGGGGAGTCGCACTCGGGCAGCTGGGGAATCGTTCCGGCCGCGCGCCTGACCTGAAGCGCTGCATCTGGCAAGGTTTCGGGGGATGACGGAACTCGTCAGCGCTCGAGAGATCCCCTCGGAGCAGTCGGCTGCGCGTGCGACTCGCACACGACGCCCGCGTCCAGTACGTCCTTCTGGTCGGCGCCCTCGCGGGCGCCTATTACGGCGCGGCGCAGATCGGGTACACGCTGAAATTCACCGGGCGCGGTCGCGGCGATCGTCTGGTTGCCGGTCGGCGTCGGGATCGCCTTCCTCTATCTCGGCGGCTTGAGCCTGTGGCCCGGGGTGGTCCTGGGCGACCTGCTCGCGAACCAGTACGAGACGCTCCCGGTCGGCTCTGCCATCGGGCAGACGATCGGGAACACGCTCGAGGTGCTGGTCGCCGCGTATCTGATCCGGCGGCTCGTCCGCAGCGGTCGTCCGCTCGACAGCGTGGCCGGAGTCTGCGGCCTCCTCGTCGCGATCTTCGCGGGTACCGCGGTCAGCGCGACGATCGGGCCCCTCTCGTTGCGCCTCGGCAACGTGCTGTCGACGTCGGACCTGCCGCACGTCTGGCACACCTGGTGGCTCGGCGACACCGCGGGCGCGCTCGTCGTCGTCCCGCTCGCCCTCGCCTGGTGGCAGCCGCTCGAACTCGTCCTGGACGCGGGCGCGAATCGCCGAAGGAGCTCTGATGCTGAGCGCGGTGATCATGCTCACCGACGTCGCGCTGCGGACCGACCGGCCGCTCGTGTACATCGTCTTTCCGACCCTGATCTGGGCCGCGCTGCGCTTCGGGCCGCGCGGGGGCACGCTCGCCGTCGCCGTCGCCGTCGGCTTCACGCTCTGGAAGACGGCCCATCACTCGGGGCCGTTCGTCGTCGACTCGATTCCGCGCAGCACGCTCAGCACGCAGCTGTACGTTTCCGTGGCGGCGCTGTCGACGATGTTCCTCGCGGCGGTCGTCGCGGAGCGCGAGGCGATTGCGAGGGGTTTGCGCGAGTCGCGGGCGCGTCTGGTGACGGTGGCGGATAATGAGCGTCGGCGGCTGGAGAACAACCTCCACGACGGCGCCCAGCTGACGTTGACCATGCTCGCCGGCCAGCTGGCTACGGCCAGGGAGGAGTCGCGACGCAAACCCGACCTCGCGCCCGGGCTCTTCGAGGATGCGGAGACACACGTCCTGATCGCGATCGACGAGCTGCGCGATCTGGCTCATGGAATCCATCCGACGATCCTCACCGACCTCGGCCTCGCCGAGGCGATCCGCAGCCTGACCGACGGCTCGCCGGTCCCGATCCGGCTCCTCGAGCTGCCCGCGGGCCGGCTCGACCCGACCGCCGAGGCGACCGCCTACTACGTCGTCGCCGAGGCCTCGACGAACGCGCAGCGCCATGCCGCGCGAAGACGATCACGATCCGCGTCACCGAGTCCGGGCGCTTTCTACGGATCGAGGTCGGCGACGACGGCATCGGGGGTGCGGAGGAACGGTTCGGCTCGGGCCTCCAGGGCCTGCGGGACCGGGTCGAGGCCGTGGGCGGCGTGCTCCGAGTGGCGAGCGCTCCCGGCCGCGGGACGCTGGTTCGCGCGGACATCCCGCTGGCTCGAAATTGACCCAGCCGGGTCAAGACGCGCCTGTTCGCAATTGACAGGCTGGAGGCATGAACTCGACTCCCGCCGAGATCCAACGCTTCCGCGTCAAGCACGCCCTGCGCTCGATCGAGGACGCGCTGAGTCTCCTCAACGACAAGCCCGCCGAGGGCATCGAAACGTCGGCGCTGGAACGCGTCCGCGAGGACCTCGCCGTCGTCCTGCGCACGCTCGAGCCTGCTCGCTGATTCTCACAGATGGCCTGAAAGCTCTCGCGCTGCGATGATTGTCGCGTGCAGCGCTTCGCCGTCATCATCCAGGGGCCGGGCTGGGAGGATCTCCAGGACATCGAGCTCCCGCGCGCGCCCGCAGTGGGTGACGCGATCGAGACGCGATACGGCACCTGCGTCGTGACGAAGGTCGAACCCGCACCGGATGCCGACAGCTACAGCGGCAAGATCACCTGCCGCCTACCCGGCTAGACCGCATTCGGGTTCGGCTGCGCCGGCCGCATGACCGCGCCGATGAGCCAGAGGATCGGGAAGAAGATCCCGAACACGAACAGCCAGCCGTGTCCCTTCCTGAGCGTCATCAGCCCAAGCGTGAACAGGATGGTGATGTACAGGAGGAATCCGAGGATTCCGACGCCCCACCACATGGTTGCCCTCCTTCAGTCGCCGCCGATTGGGCGCATTACAGCACCAGCCTCGGCGCTCAAGCCGCCGGGGCAGGCTCGCTCTCGGGTGGCGGAGCTCGTTCTGCTTCCGCAGCTTTCGCCTCGGCTAGTTCCCGTGTGATGTGCAGCGCCGCCGACGTGAGCGGCGCCGCGAGCACCAGCCCGACCATCCCGAAGATGCTGCCGAAGCCGATCGTCACGATCAGGACGACGAGCGGGTTCAGGTCGAGCGTGGCCCCGAACGCGATCGGCTGCACGATGTTCTGCAGCAGTCCGTTCCCGAGGATGACCATCACGAGCATGATCAGGGCGGATGTCGTTCCCTGCGAGGAGAGGGTCAGGAGGACGGCGAACGCCCCGGAGATGAACGCGCCGATGAACGGGACATAGGCCGTGACGAAGACGACGACCGCGATCGTCCCGGCCAGCGGCACTCCGAGGATGATCGCCGTCAGCCCGATGACGAACGCGTTGAACGCGGCGACGATCGTTACTCCGAGGAAGTAGCGCCGCAGCGACTTGATCACGTTCCCGGTGATGACTGTGGCGACTTCGGCGGGCACGCCGAGGTGGCGGTCGATGAAGTTGCGCACTGAGGGGCCGTCCTTGAGCAGGAAGAACGTTGCGAAGGCGCTGAACGTCACGAAGAAGATGAGCGAGGTCAGGTCCTTGATTCCGGCGCCGAGACCCTGGATCAGCTCCTTGCCCGACGTGGTCGTGCCGTTCTTCGCGCTCTCCGTTACCCCCGAGGTCCCGTTCGCGCCCGTGTCGTTGACCCAGCCCTGAATCTTGTCGACGGCCTCGTTGAGTGACCTCTTGATCTCCGACGACTGCTCGACGATCCCACCCACGACCATCAGGAAGATGACGATGCCGAGCGCGATCAGCCCGAGCAAGACGAGTGCCGCTCCTGCTGGACGGGGTATCCGGTGCTGCTGCATCTTCGTCACGAGGGGCCCGGCGACCGTGGCCAGGATCGCTCCGACGATGACCGGCATCGTGATCGTCGAGGTCAGACCGAGGAGCCAGGTGAGGCCCACGAGCAGGATCGCGACCCCGACGAGGAACCACGCGAGCAGGCCGAGGTCGCGCAGCCACATCGGCGCTGAGAACACACGCGAGAGAGAAGTGGCGTCGATCTCGACGACGGTCCGCTCGGGCGTCTCGGGCTCCGGCTCCGCGGTCGGTGCGTGACCGCGGCGTAGGCGATCGAACAATCCCATTCTCCGCGGGCTGAAAGTACTGCGCTCGTCGGCTGGTGTAGCGTCGCATCGACCCCAGGAGAAGGAGAACCGTGACGCTCAAGCACCCCTCCCAACCAACACCGACCAGCGAGCTTTCGGTCGACCCGCTGTTCGGCCGCGAAGGACCGATTCCCCGATACGAGCTTCCGGCCGGCGAGATGCCCCCGGACGTGGCGTACCAGATCATCCACGACGAGCTGATGCTCGACGGCAACGCGCGGCTCAACGTGGCCACGTTCGTCTCGACGTGGATGGAGCCTCAGGCCGAGAAGCTGATGGCCGAGTGCTTCGACAAGAACATGATCGACAAGGACGAGTACCCGCAGACGGCCGAGCTCGAGTCGCGTTGCGTTGCGATCCTGAGCAACCTCTGGAACGCGCCCGACGCGAGCCAGGCGACCGGCTGCTCGACGACCGGGCTCGAGCGAGGCGGCGATGCTGGGCGGGCTCGCGCTCAAGCGCAAATGGCAGAAACGGCGCGAGGCCGAGGGCAAGCCGGCGGACAAGCCGAACCTCGTGATGGGAATCAACGTCCAGGTCTGCTGGGAGAAACTCGCCAACTACTGGGACGTCGAGATGCGGCTCGTGCCGATGGAGGGCGACCGCTTCAACCTCTCGCCCGAGGAGGCCGTGAAGCTCTGCGACGAGAACACGATCGGCGTCGTCGGCATCCTCGGCTCGACCTTCGACGGCTCGTACGAGCCGATCGCGGAGCTGTGCGAGCGGCTCGACAAGTTCCAGGAGGAGACCGGCCTCGACATCCCGGTGCACGTCGACGGCGCGTCCGGGGCGATGATCGCGCCGTTCATCGATCCCGACCTCGAGTGGGACTTCCGGCTGCCGCGCGTGGCCTCGATCAACACGTCCGGCCACAAGTACGGGCTCGTCTACCCCGGGGTCGGCTGGATCATCTGGCGCGACACGGAGGCGCTGCCCGAGGACCTGATCTTCTGGGTCAACTACCTCGGGAACAACATGCCGACCTTCGCGCTCAACTTCTCGCGGCCCGGCTCGCAGGTCGTCGCGCAGTACTACAACTTCCTGCGGCTCGGCTTCGACGGCTACCGGCGAGTCCAGGGCTATGCGCGCGAGGTCGCGACGCGCCTCGCGGACAAGATCGCGGAGCTCGGGCCGTTCGAGCTCCTGACGCGCGGTGACGAGCTGCCGGTGTTCGCGTTCAAGCTCAAGGACGAGGTCGACAACTACACCGTCTTCGACGTGTCGAACGCGATGCGCGAGCGCGGCTGGCAGCTCCCGGCGTACACGTTCCCGGAGAACAGGACCGACCTCGCAGCGCTGCGGGTCGTCGTCCGGCGCGGGTTCACGCACGACCTGGCCGACCTGCTCCTCGAGGACCTCCAACGACAGCTCCCGAACCTCCAGAGCCAGCCCGCGCCCGTCCACGACGCGTCTACGGGGACTGCCTTCGCCCACTGAGAGCTCGTATCCGCTAACACCGCCCGGCTGGCGGGAGACGGAGCGCCGGACGGTCGGGCCGTTCGCGACGCACGTCACGTGGGAGCGCCCGGACGGCGGGACGAGCTCGTGGTCTTCGCGCGCCCACCGCAAGCACGCGTCGAAGCTCTCACGGCCCGAACGCGAGGGCGTTTGGTGGGCTCCGCGGCGCGCGTCGTGGTGGATCGGAGTCCTGTTCGCGATCGGCTCGACGTGCTTCCTCGTCGGCCCGTTCCCCGGCTTCGAGCAGCTCGTCGGCTCGGGCGCCGACGGGATGGTCTTCTTCGTCGGCTCGATCTTCTTCACGTCGGCCGCCGCGCTCCAGTGGCTGGAGACGATCAACGCGGACCCCGGCCCCGCTCTTGCGCCGCGGAACGCTTCGCGTGCTCACGTTCGAGCCGCGCCGCATCGACTGGTGGAGCAGCGGCGTCCAGCTCGTCGGCACCGTCTACTTCAACGTCAGCACCTTCCAGGCGCTGCAGGACGGCCTCGACGCCGGCGGGTACGACCGTCTCGTCTGGAAGCCCGATGCGCTCGGCTCGATCTGCTTCCTCGTCTCCGGCTACCTGGCCTACGTCGAGGTGTCCGGCCATGCGCTCTGGCCGCGCGAGCGCACGCTCGAGTGGAAGATCGCCGCGGTCAACCTCGTCGGGTGCATCGCTTTCGGCATCTCGGCGGTCGCCTCGTTCTGGGTCCCTGACTCGGGCGGCGTGCTCGCTCTCGCCGCCTCGAACTGGTTCACCGCGCTCGGCGGGCTCTGCTTCCTCGTCGGCGCGGTGCTGCTGCTGCCGGAGTCGGCCGCGACCGAGGCCGTGGAGTCCGGCGGAGCGGCGTTGTACGCTCACCCGTGATGTCCGAGGCGACCGTCGCAGCCGGGCCCGTCGCGCCCGAGCCGGTCTCGAAGCGCCGGCGCGTCGTCCGGATCGTGTCCTGGATCGTCGGGCTCGTCCTGCTGCTGATCGTGCTCAACCTGCTGGGCGTGAACGTCCGCGACTGGCTGAAAGAGCTCTGGGACTCGGTCAAGGCGATCTCCTGGGTCTACATCGTCCTCGGCTGCATCTTCCAGTGCCTGCAGACCGTCCTGACCGCGCTCGGCTGGTACGGGATCCTGCGCTACGCGTATCCCGGCGGCGTGACGTACATGCCCGTGCTCGCGGCCTACGCGACGGGCGTGGCGCTGAACAATTTCCTGCCCGCGAACATCGGCACGTTCGTGACGCTGCTGATGTACGTCGCGATCGTGCAAGGGGCGAACTTCCCGGGCGTGCTCGCCGGGTACGTCGTCCAGAAGATCTTCTACGTGATCATCGGGACGCTGATCTACATCTACCTGTTCCTGGCCATAGCCGGCTCGTTCGACTTCCAGTTCGGGAACGAGAAGGACGCGATCATGAACCACGTCGTTCTCGCGCTCGGGATCGTCGCCGGCGCGATCTTCCTGCTCGTGATCCTGCTGCGGATCTTCTGGACCTGGGTCAAGAAGATGTGGGCCAAGGCGAAGCAGGGCGCGGCGATCCTCGGCGACTTCGGCTCGTACGTGAAGCTCGTGCTTCTGCCGCAGATGGGCGGCTACGTGGCGAAGGTGATGGTGATCATCATCTTCCTCGCCGCGTACAGCATCCCGGTCACGTTCGGCTCGGTGATGAGCGTCCTCGGCTCGAACCAGCTCGCGAACATCCTCTCGATCACGCCCGGCGGCGTCGGCGTCAACCAGGCGTTCAACACGTTCGCGCTCGACAGCTACACCGATTCGACGACGGCGACGGCGTACTCGATCTCGCAGCAGCTGATCACGACGGCGTTCAACGTCGGCTTCGCGATCATCCTCGTCTGCGTCGTCTTCGGCTGGAGCGGAGGCTCGAAGCTCGTCAAGGACTCCTACGTCGACGCGAAGGTGAAGGCGGGCGAGATGAAGGAGCAGCGCGGCCAGATGCTCGGCGACGAGGAAGAGCCCGAGACGGCTTGAGCCGCACGCAGTACTACACGGCGGCCACGCTCGACGGCTTCATCGCCGACCCGGACAACTCGCTGGAGTGGCTGTTCACGCGCAAGCGCGACGAGGGCGGGCTCCTGAACTACGGGGACTTCATCGCCGAGGTCGGCGCGCTCGCGATGGGCTCGACGACGTACGAGTGGATCATCGACCACGAGTCGACGAAATGGCCCTACGACCTTCCATCGTGGGTCTTCACACATCGTGAGCTCACGGTCGTCCCGAACGCGCCGGTGGAGTTCGTGAGCGGCGATGTCGCGCCGGTGCACGAGGAGATGCGGCGCGCGGCCGGAGAGCGGAACGTCTGGATCGTCGGTGGAGGCGACCTGGCCGGCCAGTTCGCGGATGCCGGCCTCCTGGACGAGGTGCTCGTGACGATCGCCCCGGTCACGCTCGGCGCGGGCGCTCCGCTGCTGCCCCGCCGGATCGAGTTGAGCGTGGAGGAGGTCGGCCGAAACGGCGACTTCGTCTGCGCCAGGTACGCGGTCGTGCGCCGGCCAACCTGAGCGAGACCCGTGGATTGGGTACGGTGACGCTGATGGCCGAAGTGGTCGAGACAAACGACCTCACCGACCCCTCACAGAACGGTTGGGCCGTCGACTACCGAATCCGGCGAGCAGACGGCGAGGAGCTCCACGCCGAGGTTCGCTGCTGGGAGAAGGCGCGCGTGGCCGCCGAAAGGGCGGGAAACGCCGAAGCGCTCGCCGTGATCGCGGATCGAGGCACCGCGGCTGCGCTCGAGTATGCCGAGGTCGTGGAGTCGCCTGTGATGCGTGGGGCGGTGTTGATCTCGATCTGGTTCGACCCCGCTGACGACGGCAATCTCCGCCGCCGAGTCAGCTACGAGCGCACGCAGTAGCGTTCGTCCGCTCATGGTCACGCCCGAGGAGATCGAGCGCGTCCCGTACTTCGCCGCCCTGAGCCCAGAAAGCCGGGAGCGGCTCGCCCGCACGTCCGCGGACATCAGCCTCGCTCCGGGCGAGTACGCGGCGCACGAGGGCGAGGGCCGAGCGCTCTTCGCGCTGCTCGAAGGCCGCATCGAGGCAGTCAAGCTCGTCGACGGCATCCCGCGCGTCGTCGGCGAGCGCGACCCCGGCGACCTCATCGGCGAGGTGCCGATCACGCTTGGCACCGTGTTCCCGGTCGGATTCCGTGCGGCGGAGCAGTCCCGGGTGATGCGCATCGAGCCGCACGACTACCACTCGATCGCCGCCGAAGAGCCGGGGCTCGTCAAGGCCGTCGGAGCGCTCGCGGGAAACCGGATGAGCGGCCCGGGCGGGCTGTCGGGCATCGCCGCGGAGCCACCGCCGCCGAGGGCGATCGTCGTCGGCGATCGCTGGGATGCTCCGTGCGCCGACCTGCGGCGCTTCCTCGATCGGAACCAGATCACCTTCACCTGGCTCCAGCCCGATGCGCGGACGCGACAGAGCAGTGGGGCGGCCCGGTGCCCCCGGCGAGGACCGGCCGACAATCCGCGTCGTCGACGGCAAGACCGTCGTGCGGCCTCAGCTCCGCCGAATCGCGGGGCTGCTCGAGCTCGACACCGAACCGGACCTTGCGGAGTACGACACGGTGATCGTGGGTGCCGGGCCCGGCGGGGCTGGCGGCGGCCGTGCACAGCGCCTCGGAGCGCCTGCGGACGATCGTGATCGAGCGCGAGGCGCCCGGCGGGCAGGCCGGCACGTCGTCGCGGATCGAGGACTACCTCGGCTTTCCCGCGGGCGTCTCGGGCGAGGAGCTGGCGAGCCGCGCGTTCCAGCAGGCGCGAAGGCTCGGCGCGGAGATCCTCGTCACGCGCGCGATCGAGCGGATCGACGCGGGGAGCCGCCGCGTGTTCCTCGACGGCGGCGACGTCCTCCAGGCGCGTGCGCTCGTCCTCGCGTGCGGCGTGTCATGGCGGCATCTGTCCGCCGATGGGTTCGATCGCCTGGCCGGGAAGGGCGTCTCGTACGGTGCGGCGCGGAGCGAGGCGCCGAACACGCACGGGCTCGACGTCCACATCATCGGCGCGGGCAACTCCGCCGGGCAGGCGGCGATGTTCTTCTCGACGCACGCGCGGAGCGTGACCATCGTCTACCGAGGCGAGTCGCTCGAGAAGGGCATGGCGCGGTATCTCGTCGACCAGATCGGGACCCGGCCGAACATTGGCGCGCTGTTCCACTCCGAGGTGGTCGGGGCGCACGGCGGCGAGTCGATCGAGGCGATCGACGTCCGCAATTCGGAGACGGGCGAGACGACGCGGCACGAGACGGGCGGCGTGTTCATCTTCATCGGCGCCGACGCGGAGACGTCGTGGCTCCCGCCCGAGATCGCACTCGACCCGGACGGTTACGTCCTGACGGGCACCGAGGTGACCGCAGCCGGCGGCTGGAAGCTCGACCGCGACCCGTACCTGCTCGAGACGAGCGTGCCGGGGATCTTCGCTGCCGGCGATGTCCGTTTCGGGCCCGTGAAGCGCGTCGCCGCCGCAGTCGGCGAGGGCAGCATGGCGGTTGCCTTCGTCCGCCAGTACCTCCAAGAGCCCGCGACGTCTTTGACGAAGCCCGGCGGGCCTCCTCAGCCTGCCCGCTCGTAGACCTGGACCTGGACGCCGTCCGGGCCGACCGTCCGCGCCTCGGTGAGGTTGAACTTGAGGCGGTCGATCCCGTCCGGGAAGAGACGCTTGCCGCGGCCGAGGATCGTCGGGAAGACCATCAGGCGGAGCTCGTCGACGAGGTCGTTCTCGAGCAGCGTGCGGACGAGCGTGCCGCTTCCGTGGACGAGGATCGCGCCGTCGGTCTCCTCCTTGAGCTTCTTCAACCCGCCCACGACGTCGCCGGAGATGACCGTCGTGTTCTGCCACTCCGGATTCTCGAGCGTGTTCGAGACGACGTACTTCGGGTCGGCGTTGAGCTTGTCGGCGAACTCCCCTTCGCGGGACGGCCAGGCCGCTGCGAAGCCCTCGTACGTGACGCGGCCGAGCAACGTGACATCGGCGCCCATCAGCTCGTCGAGCTTGAACTTGTTGCCGTCGTCGCCGCGGTCGTACTCGAAGGTCCAGCCGCCGTACTCGAAGTCCTCGGACCCGCCCGGATCCTCGAACACCCCGTCGACCGAAACGAACTCTGTGACGACCAGCTTGCCCATCTTTGCTCTCCTTTCCTGTGAGGTCTCAGCTGAGACCAGCGTCGAGTGGCGAACTCATCGGTGTCCGAGCAATCTCTCTTCATACCGGGTTGGGGTGCCCCGGCGCGCCTCTACGTTGGCGGGCTGCCGAAGGAGTGGCTTGCGCTCGAGCTGCCGTCCTTCAGGAAGACCCGCGGCGACTTATCGGTGTACCGAGCCTGGCTCAGCGAGGAGATCGCCGGTCGCGGGCCCGTCGCGCTCGCGGGCCACTCGATGGGTGCTGCGCTCTCTCTGCTCGCGGCGATCGACCGGCCCGACCTCGTCGAGCGGCTGATCCTTCTCTCACCCGCGGGCCTGCCGCTGACGAAGCCGATCCCGTCGAGCCTGGCCACATGGGCCCGGCAGGTCGTGACCGGCCGCTTTCCGCTCGCCCAGGTCGGACGTTCGGTCGTCCGGGCAGGGTTCGCGCCGAGGAGTGCGCTGCGGCTCGGTCGCTTCGTGCACCAGCTCGACCTTCGGCCCGAGCTCGAGCCGTTTCGCGCGAACCCGGTCCAGTGCACCGTCGTGGGCTGTACGACCGACACGATGACCCCGACCGCGCACTGCCGCGAGCTTGCGGCGCTGATCGGTGCCGACTACCGCGAGGTCGACGCGCCCGACGGGCACATTTGGCCGGTCACCCAGCCGCAGCTGCTCGCGGCCGAGCTCTCACGCTGAGCCGTCGATCTCCGCGACGTCCTCGTCGTCGAGCTCGAGATTCGCCGCGGCGACGATCGGGTCGACCTGGTCCAGCCGGCGAAAGCCGACGATCGCTCCGTCGACGGCCGGATTGCGGAGCGTCCAGGCGACGGCGACCAGACCCGGGGTTGTGCCGTGGCGCTCGGCCACGGTCCGCAGCCGCTCGACCAGCGCCAGGTTCGCGGCGAGGCGTGGATCGCTGAACTCCGGGCTCCGCGTGCGCCAGTCGTCATCGGGCAGCGCGTCGATCCGCTCACGGGTCATCGCTCCGCTCAGCAGGCCCGAGCCCATCGGCGAGTAGACGATCACGCCGATCCCTTCGCGCTCGGCGAAGGGCAGGATCTCGTCCTCCGCGTCACGTGCGATGAGCGAGTACGGCGGTTGGAGCGTCTCGACGGGCGCCGTCCCCTGGATACGGCCGAGCTGCTCGACGCTGAAGTTGGAGACGCCGATGTGGCGCGTAAGTCCCTCGTCGCGGAGCTCGAGGAGCGCCGCCCAGCCCTCCTCGATCTGCTCGTCGGGGATCGGCCAGTGGATCTGGTACAGGTCGATGGCCTCGAGGCCGAGCCGCGCGAGGCTCGCTTCGAGCTCGCGTCTCAGCCCGTCGCGCGTCAGGTCGTGGAGCGTCGCGCCGCCGGGCCCTTCCGGCTGTCCACCCTTGGTGAAGATGAACGGCCGCTCGTCGAGGCCGGCGATCGCTCGCCCGACGACTTCCTCGGAATGCCCGAAGCCGTACTGGGCCGCGGTGTCGATCCAGTTCACGCCGAGCTCGAGCGCGCGGCGGATTGACGCGATCGAGTCCTCGTCCTCCTGCGCCCCCCAGCTCCATTCGAAGCCGCCGCCGCCGATCGCCCACGCCCCGAAGCCGACACGAGTGATCTCCATCCCCGTCGAACCGAGCTCTGTCTTCTCGAGCTGTGCTCCTTCCATCTCGCCCTAGGCTCGCAGAAACGGCATTGTGTGCGCATGCCGCGGGGTCGCCCGCGAACAGCCAGAGGGCGCACACACGCCGACCGGCTTGCGAGCCGGGACGGGTATTTCGCGCCCGAGAGCCCGATCCGGCGAATCGGCAACACCCCGCTGACGCCGTTCCTCGGAGGCGGGCCCGCGGTGCTGCTCCAGGTCGCGCATCCACTCGTCGCGGCAGGCGTCGTCCAGCACTCCGATTTCCGCCGCGACCTCTGGCACCGGCTGATCCGCACGCTCGGCGCGCTCTACCTGATCACGTACGGCTCGAAGGACGAGGCCGATCGAGCCGGGCAGGCGGTGCAAGCCGTTCACGACTACGTCCGCGGCGAGACGTTGGACCGGCTGGGCCGCTTCCCGGCCGGCACGCGCTATTCGGCTTCCGACCCCGAGCTCCAGCTCTGGGTGCACGCGACGCTGGTCGAGAGCTCTCTCGCTGCGTATCAGCGCTTCGTCCGGCGGCTCGCTCGCGACGAGCAGGAGCGCTACTACCGCGAGATGTCCGTCGTTGCACAGCTGTTCGGAGTTCCGGCGACCGTGCTGCCACCTTCGTTGTCGGAGTTTCGCGAGTATTTCTCCGCTCAGATCGCCGGCGACACGATCACGGTCACGCTGCCGGCCCGCGCCGTGGCGGACGTGATCGTCGAGGCACGCCTCCCGGCCCCGATGCGCGTGCTCGTTCCCGCGCATCGCCTTGCGACCGTAGGGCTGCTGCCGGAACGGCTGCGCCGAGAGTACGGCCTGCGCTGGAGCCCGCTGCACGAGCTCGCGCTCCCGCTCGCGGCGCGCTCGATGAGGCTGACCGCGACGCCGGTTCTGATCGCCGCCGGACGGCTGCTGTCGCCACCGGACGTCCTGGCCGCCTAAGCCGAGCTGGTTGCAGGAATCGCGCCGGTCCGGGAGAATCGGCAAGCCATGATGTTCGAAGAGCGAGAGGTCGTCGAAGAAGCCACTAGTCGCTGGTGGCTCTTCCTGCTGACCGGTATCGGCTGGTTGATCGTGGCGCTGATCGTGTTCCAGTGGAACTACACGACCGTCTATGCGGTTTCATTCCTGTTCGGCTTCGTGGCGCTGTTCGCCGGCCTCAACGAGTTCTTCCAGATCACCGTCTCGACCACCGGCTGGAAGATCGTGCACGGGCTCCTCGGCGTTCTCTTCATCCTCGCGGCGGTCTGGGCGTTCGTGCACCCGCACAACGCATTCGCGACGCTCGCGGCGCTGATCGCATTCTTCATTCTGATCAAGGGGATCTTCGACATCACGGTCGCGTTCGTGACGAAGAACGAGTTCGAGCTGTGGTGGCTCCAGCTGATCATCGGTCTCCTCGAGATCCTCCTCGCGTTCTGGGTCGCCGGCTCGTTCCGAAACAAGGTGATCCTGCTCGTCGTCTACGTCGGGATCATCGCGCTCTCCCGCGGGATCACCGAGATCTTCCTCGCGTTCAAGCTCCGCGGTCTGCACCGGCGCGTAGCTGTCGCCTGACCGCTTCGCGGCGGTGTGGCGCGCTCCGATCGACGCGATCCAGACCTACGAGCAGCGGATGGGGTGGACGTTCCGGTGGGCGTCCTCGCAGAACGACGACTTCAACTACGACTTCAGCGACTCGGTATCGCCGGGAAGCAGCGAGAACAGCGTCTTGTCGACCCGTCGTCCGTCCGGCTTCGGCATCGAGCGTACGACGCCCTCGCGCGTGAACCCGGCACGCTCGAGGACGCGCTCGGAGGCGATGTTGCCGACGTTGACATAGGCGGCGACGCGCTCGATCCCCAGCGAGAACGCGTGCTCGGCGAGCGCACGCGCGATTGTCGTCGCGGCGCCTCGGCCGCGAGCGTGGGGGAGGACGAAGTAGCCGATCTCGACGATTCGCCGCTCGCTGTCGAGGTGATGGAGCATCCCGCTGCCGATCACCTCACCGGTCCGGGCGTCGAGCGCAGCGAGCGGGAGCAGCCGGCCTGCCTCGGCGAGTCCAGGAAGCTCTTCGAGATTGGCGACGACCTCGTCACGGCCGAATGCGGGCAGATTGCCGGCCTCACGAAGCTCCGGGTCGCTGAAGGCGGGCATGAGCCCGTCGACGTCCTCAAGCTGTGGAACGCGCAGCCAGACCTCGCCGGCGCGGATGCCCGCCGCAGGGACCGACAGGCGAGGCGTCACCTCCACGCGCTCGATCATACGGAGGCCCTCTGGAGACCCGCAGCCATTTGCTCGGTGGGTACCTCGCAGCCCGCGGGTTCGAGGGACTTCTCTGAGTCGAAGGAGATACGCGCCTCCTGGGCGAAGGGAGTGACATGGAGGCGGGCCATGTGCGCGACGCGACACGGCGGACACGGCTCGCCAACGAGCGGACCTACCTCGCGTGGTGGCGGACAGGCCTCACTGCGCTCGCGGTCAGCTTCGCCGCGGGCAAGCTCCTGCCCGAGCTGTCGCACGGCGCGAACTGGCCGTTCGAGCTCGTCGGGGTCGCGTTCGCGCTGATCGGAATCGTATTCATGGCCTTCGGCTATGTCAGGCACAAAGAGGTCGACCGGGCACTGGACCGAGGCGAGTATGCGGGCCTGTCGCCCCGTGCGGCGTTCCTCTTCGCCGTCGCGGGCGGGATACTCGGGCTCGCGACACTGCTCCTCGTCGCGTTGCACTCGGCGTGAGTCTCTGACCCACGCGGGCGAGTAAAGTCCGCCGATGCGAGTCGCCCAGGCTCTGTTTGCCATCGCATTGATCCTCGCCGTGATCACCGGCGCGGGCAGCGCGGCGGCGACCCCTCGTGCCCAGACGGTCAAGGTCGCGTTCCTCCAGGGGGAGCAGGTCGTCTACCTGGATCGCCCGGGCTCGACGCTCAGCAGCGCGCTCAGAGCGCTGGTCGGAGGGCCGACGACCGTCGAGAAGGCGCGGGAGGTCACGACGCAGATTCCGAGCGGGACGACGGTCCGAGCCGTCTCCATCAAGGGTCGCGTCGCGACCGTCGACTTGAGCGACAAAATCGCGCTCGGCAGTCGCACAGAGAGCCTGTCGGCGCGGATCGTTCAGATCGTCCTCACCGCCACGCGCTTTCGAAAGGTGCGGTTCGTCCGCATTCAGGTGAAAGGTGGGACGCCGCTCGGCCTCTTTCCCGGCTTCGTGACTCGCTACCCGTTGACGGCCAGAGACGTCACGGCCCCCGACACGCCGCCCCCGGGACGACCCGCGTCCGTCAAGCCTCAGGCCCCGAGCGAAGCCACACGTTCAGTTCAGCAAGCGCTCGCCGATCGCGGCTTCCTCACGCCGGCGGACGTCGACGGCCGGCCGGGGCCGCGTACGACGTCGGCGATCGTCGCGTTCCAGAAGTGGGTCGGGCTCCCGCGCGACGGAGTCGCGGGCTCAGCCACACGCAGTGCTCTCGATGCTTCCAAGCGGCCCACGCCGATCGGCTCCGGGAGCGGTCATCGGGTCGAGGTGCTGCTCGACCGCCAGCTGACGCTCGTCGTCGATGGGAGCCAAGTGACTCGGGTCATCGACGTGTCGAGCGGTAAGCCGGGGTTCGAGACACCGACGGGCTCGTTCCGGGTGTCCCGGAAGGAGCAGCGCTCCTGGTCTGTGCCCTACAAAGTCTGGCTGCCGTGGGCCAGCTACTTCGTCGGCGGCGTGGCTTTTCACGAGTATCCGGACGTCCCGCCGACGGCCGCGTCACACGGCTGCGTCCGCGTTCCGCGGTGGGACGCGCAGTGGCTCTACCAGCAAACACCGCTCGGGACCTCCGTCACCGTCCTCGGACGCTCTAGATGAAGACGTTTCTCGCAGCGTTCGCAGTCGCCGGGGTGCTCGCCGTCAGCGCAAGCGCGGCGCCTCCGACGACGAAGACGCCCGGAGTCCTCACCATCGGGTTGGCGATGCCCGCCGCCGGGTTTCAGGTCGGAGCCGTCCGTGGGCGTAACGTCGTCCTGGCCAAAGGGCTCGAGATCGACCTCGCGCGAATCGTGGCCAGGCGCCTCGGAATCCCGCGAGTTCGCTTCCTCAACGAGCGCTTCTTCTCGACCCTCCTGACGCCAGGAGCGAAGGACTGGGATCTCGCGCTCGCCGAAATCTCCGTCACGCCGGTCCGGGCGCAGCGCGTGGACTTCTCGAGGCCGTACCTCACGGCCGACCAGGGCGTCGTGCTACGACGTGGTCTGGCGACCAAGCCTGCGTCGATCGCCGCTCTGCGCTCGCTCAAGCTGTGCGCCGAGCGGGCCACGACCGGCGCGCAGGTTCTCGTCAAGAGAATCAAGCCGACGAAAGGACCGCTGCTGCTCAACGACCCCTCCGATCTTTCGTACGCGCTGTTCACGAAGCGGTGCGATGCGATCGTCGCCGACGCGCCGGCGCTCGCGGTTCTACGCCGACAGGCGCCGGACCGATACGGAGTGCTCGTCGGGCGCGTCGTTACGCGGGAGAAATACGCGATCGCGTACGAAAAGGGCAGTCAGCTGCGTCCGTCGATCGATGCCGTGCTTCGTCAGCTGAGGGCCGACGGGACGCTCGCACAACTACGGCGCCGTTGGCTCGGCGTGGACACGGCAACGCTGCCCGCGCTGCGCTGAACGCGTCGAAGCTCTAGAGGGCGCGGAATGTGCCGCCGAGGGCGAAGCCGACGATCGTCCACATCGCGACGTACGGGATCGAGTAGGCGACGGCCCCGAGCAGGATTCGCCGTTTGCCGATCGGCTTGCCGCCGATGAACCTCGCGAGCGCGGCGATCAAGATCGGGTTCGCGACCGCCGCGGCGAAGGCATACCAGCGGTCCGAGCCGTTCTGGATCCACGCCACCGGGTGACTCATCAGCCGGCTCGCACGCATCGCCTCGAGCCTGTTCTCGATGCGCGTGCCATGACCCGAGAACCAGTCGTCCCAGCGCCGGTCGACCCAGCTGCAGCACGCGATCACGAGCAGGATGACGACGACCGTCGCGACGGCGTAGACGAGCGCAGGTCTGAACAAGGCGGCGAGTAGCGCGATCGGCGCGCCGAGGAAGACGCCGTCGAAGAACGCGAAAGCACCGACGACGGTGCCGATCACGGACGTGCGGGCCGCGCTTCCGACCCGTTCCGTCGAGCTGCGCGAGTCCATGCCCGCTTATCGGCAGCAAACACCTGAGAGTGGAGTCCTGGGGCCGGTCTCGCTCGCCTAGGATCGGGGCATGTCCGCGTTCGAGACCGAGCTTCGCGCGTGCCTCGGCGAGGTTCTGGGCGAAGAGCCGCCGGTTCCGGACACCGAAGCGCTGCTCTTCTTCAAGCAGTGGCTCGCCGAGCGGAATCTCGGGCTCGTTCCGATCGCGGAGCCGGCCACGTTCGAATGGCCCGGTCACTGGCTCGCCCGCGTGCGAACGACCGAGGGGGATCATGCCGTGCTCATGTTCGGCGCCCCGTCGGGCGCGTTGTTCGATCCCGCCGGCGCTATCTCCGACGGCGGAACGATCGAAGCGGGGTGGCTGGTCGCGCCGCTCGACCTACGACGTGGAGACGAACAGCTCGCCGCAGACCGTCCCGGCTCGGTCGCCGGGCTGCTCGTCGCTCCGGAAGCCGAGGCGCCGCTCGTCGCCGTCGAGTCGGTCGTCGCGCTCGCGGGCCGGGGACTGGACGGCGACCGCTACGCCGCGGGCCGCGGGACGTTCAGCGGCCCGGGTCGCGGCTACCAGCTGACGCTCGTCGAAGCCGAGACGCTGGACGAGCTGAACGTCTCGTGGGAGCGCGCGCGGCGAAACGTCGTCACCCGCGGCGTCTCGCTCAACCCGCTGGTCGGCCGGCGCTTTCGGATCGGCGAAGTCGAGTGCATTGGACGGCGCCTGTGCGAGCCTTGCGCCCATCTGGAGCAGGTCTCCGGGGCAGGCCTCCTCCGCCCGCTCGTCCACCGCGGCGGCTTGCGCGCGGACATCCTGGCCGGCGGCACGATCGAGCTCGGCGACGAGCTCGTGCCGCTCGCGTGATCGCACCGTGTTGACGCGGAACCGTTCCCATGCGGAGAATCCATCTTTCGTCCACCGGAGGGAGAACGATCGATGTCCTGGAGCATCAAGGGCGCCTATGTCGAAACGTGCTCGTGCGAAGTCATCTGCCCGTGCTACGCGTCGTTCGACCACGGTGCCACGTACGACTACTGCCGCGTGACGCTCGTCTTCGACATCCGCGAAGGTGACGTCGACGGCACGGATGTCGGTGGCCTCAAAGTTGCCGCGATCGCGGACACGCCCAAGGTGATGACCGACGGGAACTGGCGCCTCGGGCTCTTCGTCGACGAACGCGCGACGGACGAGCAGATGAACAAGCTCGTCGACGTCTTCAGTGGACAGCTCGGCGGTCCGATGGCCGGCCTCATTCCACTCGTGGGCGAGATTCTCGGTGTCGAGCGGGCGCCGATCGAGGTCGACCACGACGGCCTGCGGCACAGCGTTCGCGTCGGGGACGCGATCGACTTCGAGATCGAGGACATCGTGCCCTTCGGCATCGAGACGGGCGAGCCGGTTCGGATGAGCGGCATGTTCCACCCGGCAGGGTCCGATCTGACGATGGCCGAGGCGACGCGCTCCCGGATCAACGCTTTTGGGATCGAGTACGAGGGCAAGACCGCGCTCTCGTCGTCCGAGTTCTCCTGGGCCGCCTGAGCACGTGACCTGGACGGCGCAGGAACCCCTGCGCGGGGAGAGCCTCGCGCCCGCCTTCGCGGCGGTGCGCGTGCGAGTGGGGCTCGTGGCACTGCTCTTCGCGCTGGCTGCGGTCGGCTGGTGGTGGACGGCCGGCCGGATGCAGGGCATGGACGATGGGCCCTGGACGGGCCTCGGCGCGCTCGGCTGGTTCGTAGGCGTATGGGTCGTGATGATGGCGGCGATGATGTTCCCGTCGGTCTCGCCGACGGTCGCGCTCTATTCGCGGATGACGAGGGAGCGATCCCTTCTCTCGCCGCTGCTGTTCACGGCCGGCTATCTCGCGACGTGGACCGCCGCCGGTGTGTGCGCGTTCCTGATCGCGGTGGCGGGAGGCCGGATCGCAGGCGACCCGCTCTCCTGGGACCGCGCGGGACGCTGGATCGCGGGCGCGACGCTCCTGGTCGCAGCGATCTACGAGTTGACGCCGCTCAAGGACGTCTGCCTCGGCAGGTGCCGCAGCCCGCTCGGCTTCCTGCTCGGCTCCTGGCGCGACGGCCGGTCCGGCGCGGTGCGCATGGGGATGAAGAACGGCGCCTGGTGCGTCGGCTGCTGCTGGGCGCTGATGGCGTCGCTGTTCGCGCTCGGGATCATGAGCCTGGTTTGGATGGCTTTCGTCGCCGGCCTGATCGCGATCGAGAAGGTCTTTCCCTGGCGGCGCATGGCGACGTACACGACCGCCGCCCTCCTATTCGCGCTCGGGCTTCTGTTGCTGGTCGCGCCCGAGGTGATCCCAGCGCTCACGATTCCGGGCGGCGGCATGATGTCGCCCGCGATGGGCTAGATCACACTTCGGTCCTGGACGAAACGTCCAGGAGATACGGTGCGCCCATGCAAGGCGACGCCGACATCGCCGCCGCGGCCGCGCTCCTGGCTGAGCCCGCACGGGCTGCGCTCGTCACGGCAGTGATCGCAGACGGCGCGCTCCCGGTGACCGACCTCGCGGACCGCGCCCGAATCGCCCCTTCGACCGCCAGCGAGCATCTCCGACGGCTTGTCGCCGGCGGTTTCCTGAGCAGCGAGAAGCGTGGCCGGCATCGCTACTACAGGCTCGCGGATCCCGCCGTTGCGGCGGCGGTCGAAGCGCTCGCGCTCGTCGCGCCGCAGCCGCCGGTTCGGTCTTTGCGCGAGGCGAACCGCAGCGAGCTCTTGCGGGACGCCCGGACGTGCTACGACCATCTCGCCGGCCGGATCGGCGTCGCGCTCGCGCAGTCGCTCGAGCGGCAACGTGTGCTCGTCCGCCGCAACGGCGACTACGCGCTCGGGCCGCAAGCCGCCGCGCGCCTCGGGGCGCTCGGGGTCGACCTCGCCGCGCTGGAGCGGCCTCGGCGGCCGGTCGTCCGCGGCTGCCTGGACTGGAGCGAGCGCGAGCTCCACGTGGCGGGGGCGCTCGGCGCTGCGTTAGCGGACAGGTTCTTCGAGCTCGGCTGGATCAGGCGCCGCGAGGCCAACCGCTCGGTCGAGGTGACCGCCAAGGGCCGCGCCGGCTTCTCGAGCGAGCTGGGCATCGAGCACCACTGAAACGAAAAGGCCCCGCCGACGCGGGGCCCTCTCGCTGAGTCAGAACAGTTGCGCGGTTACTTGGCCAGCTCGACGAAGCGCGGATCTTCGCGGATGGAGTCGAGATCCTCGTCGGTCGCCATGAGCTCCTTGATGCGGTCGTTGATCTCGACCGCCCGCCCGAGGTGCTCGATCGCCTGATCAGCGTGACCGGCCCGCGCCGCGAAGCACCCGACGTTGAACTGTGCCACCGGATTGTCCGGCTGCTTCTCGATGACGACGAGCTGCTTCGCGAGGGCCTCCTCGTAGTCGCCTGCGCCGTACGCGGCGAATGCCTCCGCGGCTTCCTCCGGAGAGGGCTCGTACGCCTTTCCGGCGGTGCCTCCGACGACGAGGATCGTGGTGTCGTCTTCGGTCGCCGTCGCCTTCCGCTTCGCCGTCGGCTGCACGTTGACGAGCGCGCCCGTCGGAGCCTCGACCGTTTCGCCGTCGATCTCGAATGTCGCCGCGCCGTTCAGCACGATGTAGAGCTCCTCCTGGCCGGCCTCGCCGAGCAGGGTTTCGTCGTGCTCGTTGACGACGGTGACGCCGCTCGGCGCGCTGAACGCCGACACGCCGAACGCCGCGATGTCGAGGTTGCGGCGGACGTCGAAGCGCTTCCTCCCGTCGTCCGTCGCTCCGGGTGCGAGCCGTGCCGCAGGCTCGAGCTCGTCGAGGTTGGCAAAGACGTACTTGTTCTCGACTGCAGTTGTCATCGAATCCTCCTATGTCGATATTCTTGATATCGAACTACTTGCGGTCGAAGACTACCCACAGATAGTTCGATGTCAAGACATGAGCGAGGCCGCGGCCAGCTCGCTTCTGCCGCGTAATCTGAAACCCAATGGGCATGTTCTTCCATACAGCCGACGAGGCGCCGGAGCGGCCGGCCGACCCGGCCAAGCGGCGCTCGAATCTCCGCCGCGTCGGGCGCCTCTTCGCCCCCTACAAGCTGCGGCTCACCGGCGTCCTCGGGCTGATCGTCTTCACGGCTGCCCTCGGAGTCATTCCGGCGTTCCTGCTCAAGAACGTGCTCGAGGCGATCGGCGTGAACGACACGCGCGAGCTCTCGATCAACTCCGCGGCGATCATCGTGATCGCGGTCGTGGTGGGTGCGCTCGGCGTGATTCAGACCCTGCTTTCGAACCAGGTCGGCCAGCGCGTGATGCACGACCTGCGCACGGCGGTCTTCCGGCACCTCCAGCGTCTCTCGCTCGCGTTCTTCACGCGGACGCGCACAGGCGAGGTGCAGTCGCGGATCTCGAACGACATCGGCGGCGTCCAGAACGTCGTCACCAACACCGCGACGTCGATCGCCTCGAGCGCCACGACGGTCGTCGCGACGATGGTCGGCATGCTCTTGCTGAGTTGGCAGCTCGCGCTGTTCGCGTTCGCGCTGATCCCGCTCTTCGCGCTTCTGACGCGCCGTGTCGGCAACGAGCGCCGTCGGATCGCGAAGAACACGCAGGAGTCGCTCGCCGACATCTCGAGCCTCGTGCAGGAATCGCTCTCGGTCTCGGGGATCCTGCTCGGCAAGACGATGGGGCGTGGGGACGAGCTCGCAGATCGATTCGAGGACGAGTCGCTCCACCTCGCCGACCTCGAGGTCCGTCAGCGAATGGCCGGCCGCTGGGTGATGGCCTCGATCCAGACGAGCTTCGCGATCATGCCGGCGGCCGTCTACTGGTTCGGCGGCCTCCTCCTGGCGAGCGGCTCGACCGCGCTCTCGATTCCGCTGCTCGTCGCGTTCACGACCCTCCAGACCCGTCTCTTTTTCCCGATTGGATCGCTGCTCGGGGTCAGCCTGGACGTGCAAACCTCGCTCGCGCTGTTCGACCGCATCTTCGAGTACCTCGACCAGCCCGTCGACATCGACGAGAAGCCGGATGCGATCCTCGAGGGTCGACCCGGTGATGTCGTCTACGACCACGTCTGGTTCGGGTACGGCGAGGACTGGACGCTGCGGGACGTGTCGTTCACGGTGCCCGCCGGGACGACGACCGCGATCGTCGGGGAGACCGGCTCAGGCAAGACGACTCTTGGCTACCTCTCGTCGCGGCTGTACGACGTCGGCCGCGGCCGAGTGACGATCGGCGGGATCGACGTCCGCGACCTGAGCTTCCAGGCGCTCAGTAAGCTCGTCGGCGTCGTCTCGCAGGAGACCTACCTCTTCCACGACACGATTCGCGAGAACCTGCGCTTCGCGAAGCCGGATGCCACGGACGACGAGCTCGAGGCTGCCGCGAAGGCGGCTCGCATCCACGATCAGATCGCGGCCCTGCCCGACGGGTACGACACCGTCGTCGGCGAGCGCGGCTACCGCTTCTCGGGTGGCGAGAAGCAGCGGATCGCGATCGCCCGGACGATCCTGCGCAACCCGCCGATCCTCGTTCTCGACGAGGCGACGAGCTCACTCGACACCGAGACGGAACGGCTCGTGCAGGAAGCGCTCGACCAACTCTCCGCCGGTCGGACGACGATCGCGATCGCGCACCGACTGTCAACGATCCGCGACGCCGACCAGATCATCGTTCTCGACCATGGCCGCGTCGTCGAGTCCGGCACCCACGAGCAGTTGGTCGTCGCAGGTGGGCGGTACGCCACCCTGGTCAGTCGCGACGCGCAGATCGCGACTGCTGGTCCGGAGGCCGAGGTCGCCGCGCTCGCGCCGGCGAGCTAGTCGAACCGGCTCGCGACCTGGCGCGAGACGCGCTTCGAGAGCTCGTCCGCACTGTAGGTCGCGGCGATCGGTGAGCCGTCCGGCTCCAGCGCGGTGCCATTCGCCAAAGGCCCGGCATCGACCGGGTCGAATCCCAGCCGGTCGAGGACCTGCAGGACCTTCTCGACTGCAACGCGGTCGTCGCCGGCTGCCCCGACCGCGATTCTGTCGGGTGCGCCTCTGGAACGACTGGTCTCTTCGAGTTGGTGGTAGCCGAGCTGGTTGAGGCTCTTGACGACCCGCGCGGAGGGGAACCGCTCCTGCACGATGGCGCTGGTGCCGTTTGGCGCGGCCGTGAGCTCCGGGTCGGCGCCGTCGACAGGCGCCCAGTAGTTCATCGCGTCGACGAGGATCTTGCCGGCGAACAGATCGTTTGGGAGCTCGCGGAAGCGGTGGGTCGGCACGGCCAGGATGATGATGTCGGCGTCGCGCACGACCTCGTCCGTCGTGGCCGCCCGCGCGCCGGCGGCGAGCACTTCCACGGCCAGGGCGATGTCCTCGGCCGGGCCTGATCCCGAGATCGCAACGTCGTACCCAGCCGCGATCGCGGCGCGGGCGAGCGTGGTGCCGAACTTGCCCGCACCCACGATGCCGAGGCGCAGGTCCTCGACCTCGGGGCTTGCGGGACTCGCGGCGCCTTCGCCCGATTCGATCGCTGTGACTGCCATCGTCAGCTCCCGAGCGCCGCCGCGGCTTCCGGATCCGCGGCGAGGAGCTCGCGGGCCCGTGGAATCACTTCGCGTCCGTAGAGCTCGATCATGGCCATGCGGTGCTCATGCGGAACGCGTCCGATGGCGTAGTGCAAGTCGAACCGACTCAGGCTGAGCGCATTCATGGTCCCGGCGATTCGCTTCGCGACAGTTTCGGGCGACCCGACGAACATCGATCCGTGGTCGACTTCCGCCAGGAACTGGTCGTACGTCGGCGGCCGCCAGCCGCGCTCGTGCGCTGCCCACTCGAACTGCTCCTTGTAGTAGGGCCACTGGATCTCCAGCGCCTCGTCATCCGTCTCGGCGACGAACCCGAGCGTGTGCAGCCCGATCGGCAGATCCGGCTGTTCGTGCTGCTGGAGGGCGCGCTTGTATAGCTCGACGTAGGGTGCGAAGCGCTCGGGCCTTCCGCCGATGACCGCGAGCATCAACGGCAGGCCGAAGCGCGCGGCGCGCACGACCGATTGTGGGCTGCCGCCGACGCCGACCCAGGTCGGGATGTGCCCCTCCGGGATCGGCGGGCTCACGAACTGGTTCGTGAGCGCGGACCGGAAATTGCCCGACCAGGTCACGGGCTGTCCGCGGAGCAGGCGCACGAGGAGGTCGAGCTTCTCCTCGAACAACTGCTCGTAATCGGCGAGGTCGAATCCGAAGAGCGGGAACGACTCGGTGAGCGAGCCGCGTCCGACGATCAGTTGCGCGCGGCCGTTCGAGACGGCGTCGAGCGTGGCGAAGTCGGTGTACAGCCGGACCGGATCCTGTGTGCTGAGCACGGTCACGGCGCTTCCGAGCCGGATGCGTTCCGTTCGGCTGGCGATCGCGGCGAGCACGACATGGCTCGCCGAGTCCATGAACTCGGTGCGGTAGTGCTCGCCGATGTTGAAGGAGTCGATTCCGACCGCCTCGGCGAGGACCGCTTCCTCGACCGCGTTTCGGATCGCCTGGTCGCCGCTGATCGGCAGTCCTGACTCGTCGACCGTGACGGGCAGGAACGTGTCCAGTCCAAATTCGAGCGTCGGCATCGCCGCTGTCTCCTCCCTTTGATCCATTTCAAACTACTTGACTCCTCAACTAAACGCCTCGACGCGGCCCTCTATTCCAGGCCGGGAGACACCATCACCGTCTGGGTCGGTGATGCCGCGTCTACTGAAAGAGCGTCAGCTCGGGCTCGCGCTCACCGCGCAGCACGGCGAGGTCGACCTCGACGCAGCGGATCCCGCGCGAGTCGGCGAGCGCGATCGCCTGCGGCTTCAGCTTCTGCGCGGCGAGGATGCCGCGGCATCCGGCCTTCGCCGGGTCCTCGCGGATGAAACCGAGGTAGCGCGTCAGCTGTTCGACCGCGTCGATCGTGCCGATGCGCTTGATCTCGACGGCCACCCACTCGCCGTTCTCGTCCCGGCACATCAGGTCTACCGGCCCGACCTCCGTCGACCACTCGCGCTTCACGAGCGTCAGCTCCTCGCCGAGCGCGGCCGGCGTGGCCGCGAGCTCGAGCTGCAGGTCACGCTCTACGCCGTCCTTCTGGAGCGCAGCCGACTCGCCCATGTCGTGGGTGACGTCGCTGAGCACCTCGGCGAGCCGGATCTCGAGCACGTCCTCCGTCTTCGACTTGCGCACGACGAGGACGTCGCCGAGCTCCTCGATGAACGTCGGCCCCGTCATCCAGTTCAGCGGCTTGTAGCCGCCCGCGTCGTCGTGCACGAGCACGGAGCCGTCGGCCTTGAGGATCAGCAGTCGCACCGCTTCGGGCAGCACTGCCGTCAGACGGCCGGTGTAGCGGACTTCGCAGCGGGCGACTAGCAGGCGCACGAGTCGCACCCTATTGCCGTTTTCGGACATGTCCGCTACACTGAACTTAATGGTTCAGTATTCACCGACAATCGACCGCGCGTTCGCCGCCCTCGGCGACCCGACCAGGCGCGCCGTACTCGAACGGCTAGGCTCGGGGAGCGCGACGATCACCGAGCTCGCGGAGCCGTTCGGCATGTCGCTGACCGGGATGAAGAAGCACATCCGGCTGCTCGAGGAGGCGGAGCTCGTCACGAGCGAGAAGATCGGCCGTGTGCGCAGATGCACACTCGTGCCCTATGCCTTCGAGGGCATCAGCACGTGGCTGCAGCGGCTCGATCGCTTCGCGCAGGTCGTCGAACGCACGAAAGGAGAACGATGAACACCACCACCGTCACCACCCCGAACGAGCTCGAGATCCGCGTCGAGCGGATCTTCGACGCACCGCGCTCGCACGTCTTCTCCGTCTGGACGGATCCGGAGCTGATCCCCGAATGGTGGGGCGACGGTACCGTCGTCGAGGAGATGGACCTCCGCCCCGGCGGCACCTACCGCTTTCAGACCGCCTTCGGCCCCGTCGAGGGCGAGTTCCGCGAGGTCGACCCACCCGAGCGTCTCGTGCAGACGTTCCAGAACCATTTGCAGACGCTCGAGTTCGAGGACCTCGGTGAGCAGACGAAGCTGACGCAGACGATGCGTTTCGAAACGACCGAGGAGCGAGACACCACGATGCAGTACGGCGTCGAGGAGGGTGCGAAGAGCGGCTTCGCGCGCATCGACGCGGTGCTGGAGAAAATCGCAGCGTGAGAACCCACGTCAATCCGAGGAGGTACCCGTGAGCCCAACGAAGAGCACCGCGAAGAGCAAGAAGTCCAAGAGCTTCTCGGCCGAGGAACGGGCCGCGATGAAGGAGCGCGCCAAAGAGCTGAAGGCGGAAGCGGAGAAGGCGGACGGGGAAAGCGCCCTGCTCGCGAAGATCGCCGAGATGAAGGGAAACGATCGCGCCATGGCCAAGCGGCTCCATGCGATCGTCAAAGCCAACGCGCCGGGCCTCTCGCCGAAGACCTGGTACGGGATGCCGGCCTATGCCAGGGACGGCAAGGTCGTCTGCTTCTTCAAGAGCGCAGAGAAGTTCAAGTCGAGGTACGCGACGCTCGGCTTCGGCGAGGAGGCAAACCTCGATGAAGGCGCCATGTGGCCAACCGACTTCGCGCTGAAGAAGTTGACCGACACCGAAGAGAAAAAGATCGTCGCGCTCGTCAAGAAGGCGGTGAGCTGAGGCTCGAGCGGGTCAGTACCAGGACGGCCCGTACTGCTGGTAGGGCCGTTCGAGCTCCTGCACCTCCTCGTCCGTCAACTCCAGGCCGAGTGCGTCGACTGCCTCCGGTAGGTGGTTCGGCTTGGTTGCGCCGACGATCGGCGCCGAGACGAGCGGGTTGCGCAGGACCCACGCCAGGGCGATCTGGGCCATGCTGACGCCGCGTGCTTCGGCGAGCTTCTGCACGGCGTTGATGACGGGCTCGTCGTACGGGGAGTCGAACGCCTGGACGATCTTGTCGGTGTTCGAGCGGTCGCTCTGCTCGCCGGCCGGGCGGGCGAGGCGGCCCTTCCCGTTCGGGGAGTACGGCACGAGGCCCACTCCCATGTCGCCGCACATCGCCATCAGCTCTCGCTCGTCGTGCCGGCGCAGCAGGTTGTACTGATTCTGCATGGACACGAACCGGGTCCACCCACCGAGATCCGCGGCGTGCTGGAGCTTTGCGAACTGCCACGCGTACATCGAGGACGCGCCGATGTAGCGTGCCTTGCCCGCCTTGATGATGTCGTGCAGCGCCTCCATCGTCTCCTCGACCGGCGTGTCCGGGTCGAAGCGGTGGATCTGGTACAGGTCGATGTAGTCCGTGCCGAGCCGAGTCAGCGATGCGTCGACCTGTTCGAGAATCGCCTTGCGCGACAGGCCCTCACCACCGGGGCCGTCGTGCATCCACCCTCGGACCTTCGTCGCGAGCACGATCTCCTCTCGGCTGGAGTAGCGGGTGATCGCGCGTCCGACGACCTCTTCGGACGTGCCGAGCTGGTAGACGTTCGCGGTGTCCCAGAACGTCACGCCGAGCTCGACCGCCTGCCGGAAGAAGGGTTGTGCCTTGTCTTCGGTGAGCGCCCACGGGTGCGCGTTCGGGGCGGTCGGGTCGCCGTAGCTCATGCAGCCGAGCGCGAGTCGGCTCACCTTCAATCCGGTGTTCCCTAAACGGGTGTGTTCCATGAGAAACTCCGCTTTACGCGGGAGCGTGGCCGACGATCTCGCAGACGTCGACGCTGATGAACGTTGCGGGCGCCTCGGGCATCTCCCGGAGTGTGGCGAAGGTCGCTTCTGCCTTCCGGGCGTCGTCTTCGGTGGCGAAGAGCCAGAACGAGTGTTGCATGGTCTCGTCGCCGTCGATCGTCCTCGACCAATAGCCACCCTCGGAGCCGGCCATTCCCTGAAGCATCCCGACGCCTCTCTCTCGGATCATCGAGAAGGTCTCGTCCTCGTGGCCCGGCTTGATCTTCACACGACCTATGACTGCGTACACGGCTGACTCCTTGGACATTGGGCTAGCCGCTCCCCTCGGACGCGTGTCGCGAAGAGGAGCGGCTAGTTCGAGTTCTTCTTCTCGCCTACGGAAGGTAGTAGTTCGGGTTCGGCATCTTGAACGTCTTGTTCGCGAAGCCGCCCTCGAGATCGCTGAACTGATCGCCGAAGTCGCCGACGATGTCGTAGCCCTGCGACTCGATGTAGGCGCGCGTCCCGGACTTGTACTGGATGGTCGGGCAGGACACGCCCTGGTCGATGAACGGCCCGCAGAACTCGGGCTGGTCGAGGTAGGCCGGGTACTGGCCGACCGGCGGCTTGGTGAACAGACCGTCGGTGAAGCCGCCGTGGCCGATGTCGAGCGGCGTGGGCGGCACGTAACCGGCGTCGACCTCGGGGATCGTCTTCCCGTTGAGGGTCACCGTGTCGATGTTCGGCAGACCGGCTGCGGCGTCGTCCTGAAGGTTGGCGATCGTCGCTGCATGCTGCGCATCCCCGCGCCCGGTGATCCAGAAGATCGCGTAGCCCAGGGCGTCGGCCCGGCTCGCGAGATCGACCATCCCGGGCGTTGGCGGGAACATGTTCCCGGTGAACACATTGTTCGTGAGGCCGACGAACTGGCCATTCGTGGTCGGGTTGAAGTCCCAGTTGCTGTAGAGCTCGTAGTTCCAGGTGGTGAGCGTCGTGTCGTCGACGTCGAGCACGATCGCCCGGTGCGAGACGTGCCGGCGCGCATGGAGCCAGTTGGCGCCCTGCGAGGCGACCGACTGCGCCTCGTTCGCGTAGTTGCTCTGCAGGTTCAGCGGCGTGTCCCACGTTCCGTTGGGGCCAGCAGCGGCCGTATGCGCGCCGTAGTAATTCTTGGCCCACGCCCGGCCGACGTCGATGTTCTGCATCTGTGCCTCGGAGCGCGGTGTGAAGTTGAGGTCCGCGGGTTGAAGTCCCGCGACAGCCATCGTGGCCGCTGTCGCCAGTCCCCCGATCACGAGCCCAAGTACCAGCCACAGCGAGCGCCGCGGCCGCGGTAGACGCTTCATGGATCCCTCCTTCGTTGACTCCCCAGTCCCTGACCGAGAACCCTACGAAAGAACGCCCCGTCTTGCGCTCATCGACCTAGAGGTCGAGCCCGTGTCCGAGGCGGAACAGCGGGTCGGGCGAGTCACCCGGCACATCCGGAAGCTGCGCCCGCACGGCGTCCATCGACGACGGCAGCTCGAACGGGAGCCTGCCCTCGGGTCTCGTCCGGCCGAAAAGAACGTCGAGCACCGCTTCGTCAGCCGCACCGAAGACCGCTACGACCGCTGCGCACGCCTCGACGAGCTCCGGAATCACGGCCGGACGCTCGAGGTGGAGGACGAGCACCAGCGGGACCGTACGCGCGAGTTCGAGCAGCGTGGATAGCTCGGGCTCCTTGAAGTCGAGGTCACCCGCGTGGAAGAGCGACTCGATCATCCCGTTCGTGCGCGGTTCGAACGGCGTGTTCCGCCGCACGATCGCGATGTCCGCCTCGCCAGGGCTCTCGACAGCGCTCTCGTAAACGAGGCCGTCGGCGTACACGCGCACGCCCTCCCTCAGCGGCAGCACGCCGTCGTTCGAGATCACGACCGCCGAGCGCCGCTGCGCACGCTCGCCCTTGGCCCGGAACGGGGGCGAGCCGCACGTGCGCTCGGCTTCGTCGGGATCGACATAGGGATCGTCGAAGAGCCCGAGGCGGAACTTGTCCCGCAGGAGCCGGCGCGCCGACTCGTTGATTCGCTCCTCGGCGAGGCGGCCGGCACGCACGAGTTCGACGAGCATCTCCGGGAGCTCCTCGCCTCCGAGCTGGTCGCAGCCCGCCTCGACGATCTTGACGAGCCGCTCCTCGGCGCCGAGCTCCTCGACGCCCCAGCACTTCGCCGCGAACACCGACCCGTCAGGAAGCAGTGCGTCGGTGACGAGCCCCCAGTCCGTGCAGACGACGCCGTCGAAGTCGTAGCGCTCGCGCAGGAGGCCGGTGACGACGTCGCGGTTGAAGCCAAAGCCGACCTCCTCGAACGGTGTGCCGACGGGCCGTCCGTAGTACGGCATGATCTGCGCTGTTCCGGCCTCGAAGGCGGCTTCGAAGACGCGCATGTGGTACTCGAACATGCCACCCGGGTACACCTGATCCTTGCCGTACGCGAAGTGCGGGTCCTCGCCGTCGAGCTGCGGGCCGCCGCCCGGGAAGTGCTTCGTCATGCACGCGACCGAATGCGGCCCGAGCTCGTCGCCCTGGAAACCGCGGATGTACGCCCCGACCAGGCGTGCGGCGAGCTCGCCGTCCTCACCGAACGTGTGCATGATCCGCGCCCACCTCGGTTCCGTCGCCAGATCCGCCATCGGGTGGAGCGCGACGTGGATGCCCACCGCGCGGTACTCGCGTCGTGCGATGTCGCCGAACTCACGGACGGCATCCACGTCGCCGAGCGCGCCGAAGCCAATCGGCTCGGGCCATTGCGAGAAATCCGCGGCCGACCACGAGGCCGCGAAGTTCTCGGCAAAGCTGTGCCGCGGGTCGGAAGAGATCGTCACGGGGATCCCGAGACGCGTCGTCTTCGCGAGATCCTGCAGCCGGTTGTGCCATTCCGCGTGCCGCCGCGGCCCGGGTGCGTAGTAGATGTTGAAGTGATTGAGGAGCCGGCCGGCGATGCGCTCCTCGGTGCCGTCGAGAAGCGTCCCGTCCGGGTTCATGAAGATCGGCGCGTGGAACATCAGCCCGACCTTTTCTTCGAGCGTCATGCGTGCGAGCAACTCGTCCACGCGCTCCTCGACGGCGGCGGTGCTCATCGGCGCCGATCCTCTCACGCAGGCTGCACGTCGAGCAGCGCGACGCGGTCGCTCCTCGGTCAGGAGCGGCGTCGCGCTCGGATCACGGCGCGGCCGCAGACCATGAGAGACGCCGTGCTATCCATGTCGCGCAGAGGGTTCCGGCGTTTGCCGGTTGGTGTGAGTACTCCTCGCTGACCGCGGTCACCGCGAAGCCTGCGCCTTGGAGGGAGGCACGGACGTCACTGTCCCTGTGGAAGTGCTGCCGGTGCTGCTCGCAGAAGGGGTCACCGTCGCGGGGCCGGGTGAGCTCGATCGTTGTGTCGCACGTGCGGGCGCTGGGGTCGACGACGCTGCTGATCACGAAGTCGTTCCCGGCCGATTCACCCGCGACGACCGCGTTGGCGATCGTGAAGTCCATCATCGCGTCGGTGTGGAGATCGAACACGAGCCACCCGCCGGGCCGAAGCCGGTTGGCCACCGCGGCCATCGTCAGGCCCAACTCGTCCGGGGTGAGGTAGTTGAAGCCGTCGAACGTGCAGACCGCCGCGTCGAAGACACCGTCGACCGTCAGGTCGGGCAGGGTCATCCGGCTCAACTCCGCCTCTGGGCCGAGCCGCTTGCGAGCGAGGGCCAGCATCGCCTCGGAGGCGTCGACGCCGACGACCGCGTAGCCCCGCCCGATCAGCTCGCCGGCGAGAAGGCCGGTGCCGCAGCAGAGATCGAGGACGGACCGTACGCCGTCCGCGTCGGCGCTCCACAGCTCATGGAGGTAGGAGGCCCTGCGGTCGTGGCAGGGGTCGATGACGATTTCGTCATAGAGCCCTGCCAGCCGCGAGTACGCCTCGACCTGTCTCACAGGTCAGCGGCGCGAGTCGGTCAGATTCCGAGGAGCTTGGCCTTGGCGGCCGCGAACTCCTCGTCGGTGAGCACGCCCTGGGAGTGAAGCTGCGCAAGATTCTGGAGCTTTGCCGCGTCGTCCTCCGGCTCCGGCGGCGCCTGCGCGTACTGGGGCTGCTGCTCCTGATACTGCTGCGCGTCCTGCTGGTCATACCTCGCAGCCTGCCTGCGCTGAACGCGCCCGGACACAGCGGTGGCGGTTCCCGCGACGACGGCCGTCCTGGCTGCCATGCGTACAAGTCCCATCTCGTTACCTCTCGATCTCGAAGGGGCGGGGCTAGCTTGCCTCGAACGCTTCCACGACGTCGACCGGGATCCGGATCTGGTCGATCAACACGGCGTCCGCAGCCCGTAGAGCGTCGACCACTTTCCCGACCCAGAGGTTCTCGAACGCGATCAGGAGAGCCGCACTGTTCGCCGGGAGGTCGTCACTGACCTCTTCGGCATCCTCGGGTCCCAAAGCACCCGGCTGCGTGACGTCGATGCCGACGAAGCCCGCGCCCTCCTCGTCGAGGTCCGACGCCTCGAGTGTCGTCACGACGCCGTCTGCATCTTTCATCATGAAGAGCAGATCGAGGATCCGGATCGTTCCGTTCTCTACGAGCTCCAGGATCGCGGGCGCGATACGTCCCGTGAACTTGTTGCCCGGAAACCCAATGATGTAGACGTCGACCGGGCCAACTGCCATTGATCTCTCCTTGTCGGGGGGTCAGCGCTCTGGCTGAGGATGCCATGAAAGGTGCCTCGGCCGCGAGCAAGCCTTCTTTCGTAAGGGCGTCAGTATACGTCGCTGCTCCTGCCATACGGGGTCGACCTAGACGGCCGCCTCCGATGCATCGCCGTGACAGATCTGAGGGACAACTTCTGAACGCAATTGGACCCCGGTTGAGCCTTTCTCCTAAAGAGGGGGTCGCTTGGTCAAAGGCGATGGCTCGTCGCGACGATGAACTCCTGGCACTGTGAAGGCCGCAGCGACGGAAGACCAACTGTTCCCGGAGACTGGCGTCGTCAGACCTCACTGAATCTATCGGCGAACTGGTCTGGCATATGCGTCAAACCGGGGGCCGCTACTCAGAAGGCCCCGGAAACGGCGCTTTTTCGTCAGCTCTCGAAGACCTTCTTGGCGACCTGGACGGCGGACATTGCTCTCGGCCAGCCGGCGTAGAACGCGAGGTGGACGATGACCTCCTGCAGTTCGGTTTCGGTCAGGCCGTTCTGCCGTGCTCGCTGAAGATGCCCGGTCAGCTGCTCGGTGTTGCCGCCGGCGATGAGCGCGGCGACGGTGATCAGGCTCCGGTCGCGCGGCGAGAGCTCCGGGCGCGCCCAGATGTCGCCGAACAGGACGTCGTCGGTCAGCGAGACGAGCTTCGGCGAGAAGTCGCCGATCAGCTGCTGGGCGCGTGTCTGGGGTTCTTCGTCTGTGCTCATTCGTGTCTCCGTTTCGCTAGGGAAGGAGGTTGCTTGCGGCTGATCTCATGCGCTCGGGGATCGGGCGGTCGAAGTTCTCGAGGTTGACGTCCGCCGGCTCGGGGCCGCCGCGCATGCCGGTGTCGAGTGCGTCGATGGCGGCGATCTCGTCGGGCGTCAGCGCGAAGTCGAAGACGTCGAAGTTCTCTGCGATGCGGTCTGGCTTGACCGACTTCGGGATCGCGGAGAGGCCGTGCTCGACGTGCCAGCGGAGCACGACCTGTGCGGGCGTCTTGCCGTGCTTCGCGGCGAGTTGGACGATCGTCGGGTGGTCGAGCGGGCTCTTGTCGTGCTCGCCGTCGCGGTAGGACGTGACGCCGCCGAGCGGCGACCACGCCTGGGTGAGCGATGCCGTGTCGCGGCGTGGAAGTCGCGAAGTCTCGCCTGCGTGAAGTACGGGTGCAGCTCGACCTGGTTGACGGCCGGGATGACCTCCGTCTGCGCCGATCAGCTTCTCGAGGTGGCGGTCGCATGAAGTTGCGAGACGCCGATCGCTCGGGCGCGCCCGTCTGCGAGCATCTGCTCGAGCGCCTTGTACGCGCGCGACCGTCCGGTCGAAGTCGCTCGGGACCGGGTGGTGCGAGGAGAGAGGTCGACGTAGTCGAGGCCGAGTCGGCGCAGGCAGCCGTCGAAGCCGAGGAGCGCCTCTTCGTAGCCGTAGTCGCTGATCCACAGCTTCGTCGTCGACGAACACTTCGCCGCGGTCGATGCCGGAGCGGCGGAGGCCCTCGCCGACCTCGCGCTCGTTGCCGTAGGCGGCAGCGGTGTCGATGAGCCGGTAGCCGACTCGCGATCGCGGCCTCGACGGCGCCGACGGTCTCCGTCGGGCGGCGCTCTGGAAGACGCCGAGACCGAGGACAGGCATCTCGACGCCGTTGTTCAGAGTGACGGGTGGGGATGGTCGTCATGGTCTCCTTCTCAGAGGCTTGATCTGGAACTTGAGGACGTCGCGGTCGTTCATCGCGCGGTAGCCGTCGGGCACCTCGTCGAGCGTGCCGGTCCGGTCGAAGACGCGGCCGGGCTCGATCCGGCCTTCGAGCACGTCCGGGAGCAGCTCGTTGATGTAGGCGCGAACGGGGGCAGGGCCGCCGGCCATGCCGGCGTTCTTCCAGAAGGCGATGCCGGTCGGCGTCGTGTCGTGCTCGGGCACGCCGACGCGACCGATCGCGCCGCCGGGCCGTGCGATCTCGAGCGCGGTGACGACCGCCTGCTCGAGGCCGACGCACTCGAGCACCGAGTGCGCGCCGAGGCTGCCGGTCAGCTCGCGAACACGCTCGACCGCCTCGTCGCCGCGCTCGCGGACGACGTCGGTGGCGCCGAACTCCTGTCCGAGCGCGATACGCTCGGGGTTGTTGCCGAGCAGGATGATCTGCTCGGCGCCGAGCCGCTTCGCGGCGATCACGCCGCAGAGGCCGACGGCGCCGTCGCCGACGACGGCGACCGACTTGCCGGGGCGCGACCTGCGCCGCGACCGCGGCATGGTGGCCGGTGCCCATCACGTCGGTCAGCGTCAGCAGCGACGGCATGAGCGCGTCGTCCTCGCCGACGGGCAGCGCGACGAGCGTGCCGTCTGCCTGCGGGACGCGCACGGCTTCGCCCTGGCCGCCGTCGACGTCGTCCCAGCCGTAGCGGCCGCCGTGCAGGCATTCGCTGTGCAGCCCTTCGCGGCAGAAGACGCAGCGTGCCGTCCGACCAGAGGAACGGCGAGACGACGAGGTCGCCGGTCTTGATCGTCGCGCACGTCGGTGCCGACGGCCTCGACGATGCCGATGAACTCGTGGCCCATCCGGCGGCCCGGCGTCGTCGTGCGCCATCGACTTGTACGGCCAGAGGTCGCTGCCGCAGATCGCGGCGCGGGTGACCCGAACGAGCGCGTCGGTCGATTCGATCAGCCGGGCGTCGGGGACGTTCTCGACGCGGACGTCGCCGGCGCCGTACATGACGGTTGCGCGCATGGGCAGATGCCTCCGATCAGAAGAAGAAGCGGAACGGGTCGGCGCCTGATCGTTCAGTGCGGCAGCCATATCCCGCGTGTGTCCCACGATCGCACGGGACACCCGTCTGACGGACCTGTTATCGGGCTACCGGCAGTACCCCTCACGGACGCGCGACGGAGCTACCGTCCCGTCGTGGACACCAAGAGCGAGATCCGCGAGTTCCTGACCTCGCGGCGGCCAGGATCACGCCGGAACAGGCCGGCGTCCGCACCTTCGGCAGCGGCCCGCGCCGCGTCCCGGGCTTGCGCCGCGAAGAGGTCGCGCTCGCTCGCCGGCGTCAGCATCGCCTACTACACAAAGCTCGAACGCGGCGACGCCTCAGGCGTCTCCGACAGCCGTCCTCGAGGCGCTCGCGCGTGCGCTGCAGCTCGACGAGGCCGAGCGCGCGCATCTGTTCGACCTCGTGCGCGCGCAGCAGCCCGTTCCGCGCGGCCGCCGCCGCAGCCACCGCAGCGCGATCCGGCCGGGCGTGCAGCGGCTGCTCGACCGCATCGACGCGCCGGCGTATCATGCGCAACGGCCGCATGGACATCCTCGCCACGAACAAGCTCGGCGAAGCGCTCTACTCGGAGATCTTCGCCAACCCGCGCCGCCCGGTGAACTCAGCGCGGTTCTGCTTCCTCGACCCACGCGCGACCACCTTCTTCGTCGACTGGGACCAAGCCGCCGACGACTCCGTCGCCGTCCTGCGCGCCGAAGCCGGCCGCAACCCGCACGACCGGGACCTGACGGATCTGATCGGCGAGCTCTCGACGCAGAGCGAGGACGTTCCGCGTCCGCTGGGCACGCCACGACGTCGGCTACGCACGACGCCGGCATCAAGCGACTCCACCACCCGTTCGTCGGACGGCTCGAGCTCACCTACGAGGGGATGACGCTCGCCGCCGACCCCGACCTCGTGATGTTCGCGTTCACCGCAGAGATCGGATCGAAGAGCGACGAGGCGCTGAACCTGCTCGCGAGCTGGACAGCCACCGAGAACCAGCCGATCGCCGCGGACACGAGCGACCGCTCCTGAGGAGAGACCGCGGCTGTTTTGCACCCTGTTGGGCGGCCGCTGCGACCGCCTTTACCAGCAGCTGCTTTCCAAGCCGCCGCCGCCGCGGCGAGGTTGAAAAAAGGTGCTGTTTCCAGCGCCTTCCGAAAAGCCCTCTTCCGGACTCGAACCGGAGACCCCCTCCTTACCATGGAGGAGTGGCGCTGGGGGAGACGGGGCGCGGCGTCAGCGTTTTGCTGCTCTTCCTTGCCCAGCCGCCAATCATTGCCCTACCCGCTAGCCTCCTGGAAAACCTGTTCAAGTCTCCCTTAGAAACCTTAAACCTGGACCAAAATCTGTCTCCCCAAATAAAACGGCCGCTGCGGTCGAGGGCCCCCGCCAAGCAGAATGTGAGTTCGCCGTACTGCCGGCATTCGAGCC
>CAWFYY010000003.1:0-213742 GCA_963820225.1 uncultured Gaiellaceae bacterium
CCTCGGCGCGGGCGGTGAGGGTGCCGGAGCTGTTGGTCAGGGCGGACTGGGCCCGGAAGTACTCGTCGGTGATGTTCAGGGCGGTCAGGATCGCCAGGCCGACCGCGTCGCTCGACGGGGAGCTCTTGCGCAGGCCAGGGCCATCCGCGCCTCGACGAATTCGGCCAGCTCCTCGACGTAGCGCGGGATCCAGCTCGGTCTGGATCGGGTATTTCTGCCCGTGGACCTCGACGTGGACGACTTTGGGCTCGGCATATCAGGCCATCAGGCCAGCAGGCCGACAGGCCAACAGGATTCACAGGTTCAGCCCGTCGAGCTGCTTGAGCATGTCGGTGACGCGGCTCTTGATCAGGTCGCGCTCTTCGCGCAGGCTCGTCACCTCGGCGCCGGCGCTCTCCGCGGATGTCGATCCGCGCCTTCAGGCCCTCGATTTCGCGCCTTCAGCCGGCCGTTCTCTTCGGCGACCCGGGTCTGCTCGCCCTTGATGCGGCACGATGGTGTTCACGAGCAGCTTGATCTTTTCTTCGAGCCGATCGATGGATTCGAGCCCGGGGGTGGTCGTCTTTGTCGTCGCCATTGTGCCTTCTGTGGCCTATCCTCTGTATCTGCGCCTGAGATCGCGCATGAGCGCGTCGATGATCGCTGCATGGCCGCCTGCACTTCGTCGTCGGTCAGCGTGCGATCGGGCGACTGGAACGTCAGACGGAACGAAGGCTGACCTTGCCGTCCGGAATGCCCTTGCCCTGGTACCGATCGAACTCGCGAACCTGGATCAGCGTGTCGGGCGCGGCCGAACGAATGGTGCCACGAACCGTTTCGGCAGACAAGGCATCGTTGACGAGAATCGAGATGTCGCGCACGACGAACGGATAGCGCGGCAGCGGCGTCGCGCGCAGCGTGTCGATCGGCGCGGCGGCGCGTCACAGCGTCGAGATTGATCTCGCGCGACGTAGACCTCGTCTCGCGGCGGGCAGAGTCGCGGGCTTCGCCGATCGCCGGCGACGAGCTGGCCGAGGCACGCCGATCGGCTGGCCGTTCGACAGGATGCTCGCGGCGCGTCCGGCGACGAGATACGGCGCGTTCGATCTCGCGCGAACGTCGGCGGGACCTGAGGCGAGCGCCGCGAGTTGTTCGACCACGCCCTTGATGTCGGAGAAATCCACGGCGCGCCGCGCGCCGCTCCAGTGATCGGGCGTGGCGAGCCCGGTCCACGCGAATGCCGCGCCGCGGGTTTCGCCGCGCCGGCGAGAAGCGCGTGCCGATCTCGAAGAGCCGGACATCGGGCCGGCCGTGGCGGCGATTGTGGCTGAGCGCGTCGATGAGCCCGGCAGCAGGCTCGGCCGCATCACCGCGAACTTCTCCGACAGCGGGTTGGCGATCGCGACCGGCGCCGTCGGCCAGTCGAGGAACGGCTCGGCGGCCGCGGCTTCGATGAACGCGAGCGTGATCGCCTCCGAGAAGCCCATGCCGAGCAGCGCCGTGCGCACGCGGCGATCGCGCGCGATGCGCGGATCGGACGGCGGCGGCGCCTGCTCGACGCCGGGGAACGTCGTCGGCAGGTGCTCGAAGCCGTAATGCCGGCCGACCTCTTCGATCAGATCGACCTGGCGATGCATGTCGACCCGCCACGGCGGCGGAATCACGTCCCAGCCTTCAGAGGTCTCGGGGCCTGAGGCTTGGGTCTGAGACGTCGAAGCCCAGCGACGTCAGGATCCGCTCGACCGCATCGTCCGGCACGTCCATGCCGAGCAGCCCGGCGATGCGCTGCGCGATTCGAGCACGCATCGTCTTCGGCTGGTACGGGGCGGGTAGACGTCGGTGATCGTTCCGCGGCTTGCCCGCGCCGATCTGTCTCGAGCAGCTCGCAGCGCGCGCGCCATCGCGCGCGGCGGCGCGGTGGGATCGGCGCCGCGCTCGAAGCGCGATCGACGCTTCGGTCTTGAGTCCGAGCTTCTTGCTCGTCGACGCGAATCCGACGCGGCTTGAAGTACGCCGCTTCGAACACGATCCGCCTGCGTGCCGTTCGAGACTTCCGAGTCCGCGCCGCCCATCACGCCGCCGATGTCTTCCGCGCGCTCGGCGTCGGCGATCACCAGCATGTCGGCGGTCAGCGTGCGCTTCTTGCCGTCGAGCGTCGTCATCGTCTCGCCCGGCTTGGCGCGGCGCACCATGATCACGCCGCCGCGCATCTTCGCGAGATCGAAGGCGTGCATCGGCTGGCCGAGCTCGAGCATCACGTAGTTGGTGATGTCGACGATGTTGCTGATCGGCCGCACGCCGCACATCGTCAGCCGATCCTGCATCCACTGCGGCGACGGGCCGACGGTGACGTCGGCGATCGCGCCGACATAGCGGCCGCACAGATCCGGATCTTCGATCGTGACCTGGACGTCCGACCGCGGACGTTCGTCCGATCGTCCGGCGACGTCCGGCTAAAGCCGACGCGTCGCAAGCGGCAAGTCCGTACGCCGTCGCGATCTCGCGCGCGATGCCGATCGACGCTGACATGCAGTCGGGACGATTCGCGGTCACGTCGAAATCCATGACGACATCGTCACCCGTCGGCTCGCCGTGCTCGCTCAGGGAGGCCATGGCTCGAGGCCTTCGAGCGCGCAGGCCGCGCACGCCCATCAGCGTGCCGATCTCTTCCGCCGACGCCGTGACGTCGACGAACTCGCGAATCCAGGACAGCGGGACCTTCATAGCCCGAACTGCTCCAGGAAGCGCAGGTCGTTCTCGTAGAACAGGCGGATGTCCTCGACGCCCCACTTGAGCTGCGCGACGCGCTCGACGCCCATGCCGAAGGCGAAGCCGGTGACTTCGTCGGGGTTGTAGCCGACGGCTTCGAACACCGCGGGGTGCACCATGCCGCTGCCGAGGATCTCGATCCAGCCGGTCTTCTTGCACATCGCGCAGCCGGCGCCCTTGCACTTGATGCAGCGGATGTCGACTTCGGCGCTCGGCTCGGTGTACGGGAAGAAGCTCGGGCGGAAGCGCACGCTCGTGCCGACGCCGAACAGCGCTCGCGCCATCGCGCTCAGCGTGCCCTTGAGGTCGGCGAGCGTGATGCCCTTGCCGACGACCAGGCCTTCGACCTGGTGGAACATCGGCGTGTGCGTGAGGTCGAGATTGTCGCGGCGATACACCGGGCCGATCGCGACCAGCCGCACCGGCGGCGCGTTGTTCTCCATGTGCCGGATCTGCATCGCGCTGGTGTGCGTGCGCAGCAGCGTCAGCGGGCGAGTGCGCCGAGCCCTGTCAGCGGCGGAGGCGGCTGCTGCGAGCGGCGTCCTGCAGGTACAGCGTGTCCTGCATGTCGCGCGCGGGATGATCCGGCGGGCATGTTGAGCGCTTCGAAGTTGTGATAGTCGTCTTCGATCTCGGGGCCTTCGAGCACCTGGTAGCCGAGGCGCGTGAAGATCTCGATCACTTCATCGCGAATCAGGCTGAGCGGATGCCGATGACCGAGCTGCGGCACGCGGCCGGGCAGCGTGATGTCGACGGCGTTGGCGGGACGGCGCGTCGCGGCGAGCTCCGCCTCGCGCTCGGCGATCGCCGCTTCGACTTCCTTCTTGAGCTCGTTGGCGCCCTTGCCGAGCGTCTTCTTCAGCTCCGGCGTCGCGGTCTTGAGCGCCTCCATGAAGGCGGCGATCCAGCTGTTGTTGCGGCCGACCCAGCGCGTGCGCAGCGCCTGCAGCTCCGCGTCCGTACGCACCTCGGCCAGCTCGGCGCGGAACAGTTCCCGCGCGCGATCTGGACCGATGGATGGGTCGATGGCGCTCATGACAGTAGCCAGTACCAGTAGCTGGTAGCCAGAAGAACCTTGTCTTCGGCATCTGCTACTGGCTACTGGATACTTGCCGCGGCTGCGGCCTTGGCTTTCTCGGCGAGCTTGGTAAATGCCGCGGGTTCGCGTCGCGGCGAGATCGGCGAGGCTCTTGCGATCGAGCTCGATGCCGGCGTTCTTCAGGCCGCGCATGAACACGCTGTACGACACGCCGTTTTCACGCGCCGCGGCGTTGATGCGGATGATCCACAGGCCGCGGTAGTCGCGCTTCTTGCGCTTGCGGCCGGTGTACGCGTAGACGCCCGCTTTTTCGGACGCCTCTTTCATGAACTTGTAAAGCTTGCTCTTGTTCTGGAAGTAGCCCTTGGTGAGCTTCGAGAGCTTCTTGCGCTTCTGACGACGGACGACGCCACGTTTGACGCGAGGCATGACTGACTTTCTGCGACATTGGGGGCCGGTGATCACCGGACTTGAGCCAGCGCTACATGCGCTGGCAGGCGCTTGATGTCGCAGCGAAAATGCCCCAAACCGCTGCCGCGACGCGCCAAAGAGGTCTTGCGGGCTTAAGGTCGTGCGGTCTTACGGAATCTCCGGACCTAGCCCTAAGACTGTAGCCCTTATTTATACGGCAGCATCAAGTTGATCTTGCGCGCGTCGCCAGGCGTGACCACCTTGTGCCGCGCAAGTGACGCTTGACCTTCGTGGTCTTGCTCGTGAGGATGTGACGCTTGAACGCCGCGCCGCGCACGATCTTGCCGGTGCCGGTCTTCTTGAACCGCTTCGCCGCACCCTTGTGCGTCTTCAACTTCTGCTTCTTAGCCATGTTCTCTAACTCTTACTCTTAACTCATAACTCTTACTCTTTACTGCCGCTTCCGCCGTTTCGGCCTTCGCCTTGGGCTTCGGCGCGCCCTTCTTGCCGGTCAGGATGGTGTGCATCTGGTTGCCCTCCTGCCGCGGCATCGTTTCCGCCATCGCGACCTCTTCGAGGTCCTTGATCAGCCGCATCAGGATCCGGTGGCCGATCTCCGGGTGCGCCATTTCGCGGCCGCGGAAGAAAATCGTCGCCTTGACCTTGTCGCCGTCTTCAATGAAGCGCTCGATGTGGTGCTTCTTGAACTGGTAATCGTGCTCGTCCACCTTCGGACGGAACTTGATCTCCTTGACCTCGATCACCTTCTGGTGCCGCTTCGCTTCGCGGGCCCGCTTCTGCTCCTGGTACTGATACTTGCCGTAGTCCATGATTCGGCAGACGGGCGGCACGGCGGTCGGCGAGATTTCGACCAGGTCGAGGCCTTTCTGTCGGGCAAGGATGAGAGCCTGGGGCGGCGGCATGATGCCCAGCTGCTGCCCCGCGTCGTCGATCACGCGGATTTCACGGACGCGGATCCGCTCATTGATGCGGAGCCGGTCGTCACGACGGGTCGGGCGAGATCTATCGAATGCGATACGTTTCCTCCAGCGACAAAGATTACTAGGATAACGCTTTAGCCCGGACCTCGGCAAGCGCGTCGGTCACGAACTGATCCAGCGGCCGGGCGCCCAAATCGCCCTTTTTCTGGCTGCGGACGGCCACGGCGCGGTCGGCCAACTTCCTTGTCCCCAACGACAAGCATGTAGGGGATCTTCTGCAGCTGGGCCTCGCGAATCTTGTAATTGACCTTTTCCTGGCGGTCGTCGACCTCGACCCGGAGCCCGGCCTGGTCCAGTTCGGCCGCGACTTCCCGGGCGTAGTCCAGGTGCCGGTCGGCAATCGGCAGGACGATGGCCTGCACCGGCGCCAGCCACAGCGGGAACGCGCCGGCGAAGTGCTCGATCAGGATCGCGATGAAGCGCTCGAAGCTGCCGCAGACCGCGCGGTGGATGACGACCGGCCGATGCTCGGCGTTGTCCTCGCCGACGTAGTTCAGGTCGAAGCGCTCCGGCGCCGCGTAATCGAGCTGGATCGTGCCGCAGCTGCCAGGCGCGGCCGAGCGAGTCCGTGACCTCGAAGTCGATCTTCGGCCCGTAGAAGGCGCCGTCGCCCTCGTTGAGCGTGTAGGCCTGCCGGTCGCTTCGAGCGCGCTCCTGAGCGCCGCCTCGGCGCGATCCCACATCGCATCGTCGCCGATGCGCTTCTCCGGACGCGTCGCGAACTTCGCCGCGTACTCGAGGCCGAAGGCCTCGTAGTGCCCGAGGATGAAGTCCATCAGGAACTTCACCTCGCTCGGCGATCTGGATCCTCGCGCAGGTAGACGTGGCAGTCGTCCTGTGCGAACTGCCGCACGCGCGTCAGTCCCGACAGCGCGCCGGACAGCTCGTTGCGGTGCAGCACGTCGAAGGTGACGAACCGCAGCGGCAGCTCGCGGTAGCTGCCGCTTCTCGGTGCCGTAATAGCAGATGATGCGACGGGCAGTTCATGGGCTTGAGGCTCATGTCGTGCTCGTTGGTCTCGTTGTTCAGACCAGGAACATGTTCTCCCGGTATTGCCCCCAGTGGCCGGACTGTTCCCACAGCGTCTTGTTGTAGAGGAGCGGCGTCTTGATTTCCTGAGAAGCCGGCCGTCTGCAGCTTGCCGCGCATGAAACTCGACGAGCGTGTTGTAGAGCGTCGTGCCCTCGCGGCGTCCAGAACGCGGCGCCCGGCGCGACCGGGTGGAACTGAAGAGATCCAGCTCCCGGCCGAGCTTGCGGTGGTCGCGCTTCTTGGCTTCCTCGATCCGCGTCAGGTGCTCGTCGAGCTCCTTCTGCGAGAAGAACGCCGTGCCGTAGACGCGCTGCATCGGCGCGTTCTTCGCGTCGCCCTTCCAGTACGCGTTCGACGTCGCCGTCAGCTTGAACGCCTTGAGGCGTCCCGTCGACGGCACGTGCGGGCCGACGCAGAAGTCGAGGAACGTGTCCTTGTCCTTGATCGTGTAGACCGACACTTCGGGCTGGCCCGCCGTCTTCTCTTCGATCAGCTGCACCTTGAGCGGCTCGCCGCGCTTCGTGAAGAAGTCGATCGCTTCCTGCCGCGGCCACGACTGCCGCTCGTAGACGTAGTCCTTCGACGCGAGCTCCTTCATCTTCTTTTCGATCGCCTCGAGGTCCTCGGGCACGAACGGGCGTTCGACGACGAAGTCGTAGTAGAAGCCGTCTTCGATCGGCGGGCCGATGCCGCACTGCACCTTCGGGAAGAGCGCCGTCACCGCGGCCGCGAGCAGGTGCGCCGTCGAATGGCGATACAGCTCGAGCGCCTCGGGACTCTTGTTCGTGACGATCCGGACCGTCGCGTCCGCGGTCAGCGGATAGGTGAGGTCCACCATCTTGTCGCCGACGAACGCGGCGAGGGCCGCGTCGGCAAGACGTGGCGAGATCGCCTCGGCGACCGGCAGCTGACCGACGTCGGCAGCGCCTTCGCCGCCGGACGGGACCTCGTCGCGCCGGAGCGCTTCACCGCGATCTCGAAGGACGGCACCGAGGTCGAAGCCTGGATCGCGCGGCCGGCAGGCCTGGAGGAGGGCAAGCGCTACCCGGTGATCCTCAACATCCACGGCGGCCCGTTCACCCAGTACGGCAACGGCTTCTTCGACGAGACGCAGGTCTATTCAGGGGGCGGGTACGCCGTCCTCTACTCGAACCCACGCGGCTCGTCCGGCTACTCCGAGGAGTGGGGCCGCGCGATCATGGGGCCGGGCGAGCTCGGGCCCGGCTGGGGCACCGTCGACTACGAGGACCTGATGGCGGTCGTCGACACGGCGCTCGAGCGCTACGACTTCCTCGATCCGGAGCGGCTCGGCGTCATCGGCGGGTCGTACGGCGGCTACATGACCTCCTGGATCGTCTCGCACACGAACCGCTTCAAGGCGGCCTGCTCCGAGCGCGCCGTCAACAACATGGTCTCGATGTACGGCTCGAGCGACATCGGCTGGGTGTTCAAGGGCTACCACGGCAACTTCGTGCACGACGACGTCGAGACGTACCTGGCGATGTCGCCGTGGACGTACGCGAAGCAGATCGAGACGCCGCTCCTGATCCTCCACTCCGAGAACGACCTGCGCTGCAACATCGAGCAGGCCGAGGCGCTCTTCACGACGCTGCGCCTGCTGAAGAAGGAGGTCGAGCTGGTGCGCTTCCCGTGCGAGAGCCACGAGCTGACGCGCTCCGGCAATCCCGCGCACCGGGTGATGCGGTTCGAGCTCGTGCTCGAGTGGTTCGACCGTTACCTGAAGTAGCGCTGCAGTAGTGCGGTAGACCGCACCTCGAGACACCAGCGCGCCGCATTCCGGTGGGGCCACCGTGGCGGGATGCTACGGCCATGTTGAACAGCGACCACCGAGGCCCCTCCTACGCCACCGCCGGCACCAGCTCCCCCGCTGGCCTCCCCGCCGGCGTGATGGGCACCGCCGCCTCCCTCCCCGCGTCGCCTCTCCTTCCCTCCGCCTGAACGGACATGTCCCAGGGCCGGACCCGGACATGTCCGCAACGGCCTCGTGCAAGAATCGGCGCTCGTGGGCTACACGGTCTTCCACGCAGGTGAGCTGGACTGGCAGCAGCGCCGCGAGGGCGACCCGCGCCTCGTCGCCACGCTCTCGGACGCGATGACGCAGTCGCGCGCGAACCTCTTCCGCTACCCGCCCGGTGCGTTCGGGCGCCGTCACATCGACCCGATCCAGGAGGAGGTCTTCGTCGTCCTCCAGGGGACGCTGACCGTGCACCTCGGCGAGGGTGACGAGCCGGACCAGCACGAGCTCCCGAAGGGCAGCGTGCTCGTCGTCCAGCCGGGCACGGCCCTGCAGCTCTCGAACCGCCACGACGACGAGCTGCGCCTCTTCATCGTCGGAGCCCCGCCGGAGCGGGGCGAAGCGACCTTCCTGCCGACGATCGAATGAGCGCCTTCGACGACGTCCGTTCGATCGTTCCGCGCAAGGTGTGGGACGGGATCACGGCGCGCGCCGTCCACGGCGAGCGGCTGACGCTCGCCGTCGTCGAGCTCGCGCCGGGCGCCGTCGCCGAGGAGCACAGCCACGACCACGAGCAGCTCGGGCTCGTCCTGCGCGGCTCGATCCACTTCCGCGTCGGCGACGAGGAGCGCGACCTCGGCCCCGGCGAGACCTGGGAGATCCCCTCGAACACGCCGCACCGCGCCGAGGCAGGCCCGGACGGCGCCACGGTGCTCGACCTCTTCGCGCCTCCCCGCTCCGAGTGGGAGCAGGGCGAGCCGGGCGAGCCCGGCCCCGGCCGCTGGCCGTAGACCGCCGCGGCGGGCTCTGCGGCGGGAGCGCGCTCGAAGACGAGCTCGCCGTTCTGCGCGTCGACGCGGATCGTGTCGCCCTCGGCGAACTCGCCCTCGAGCAGCCGCTGCGCGAGCGGGTTCTCGACCAGCCGCTGCAGCGCGCGCTTGAGCGGCCGGGCGCCGTAGGCCGGATCCCAGCCCGCCTCGGCCAGGACCTCCTTCGCCGCGTCGGTCAGCTCCAGCGAGAGCTTCCGCTCCGCGAGCCGCGCGCGCAGCCGTTCGAGCTGCAGCTCGGCGATGTCGGCCAGCTGCTCCTTGCTCGAGCGGCTCGAAGACGACGATCTCGTCGATCCGGTTCAGGAACTCGGGCCGGAAGTGCTCGCGCATCTGCTCGGCCGAGCGGATGTTCGAGGTCATGATCAGGACGGTGTTGCGGAAGTCGACCGTGCGGCCCTGGCCGTCGGTCAGCCGGCCGTCGTCGAGCACCTGCAGCAGGACGTCGAAGACCTCGCTGTGCGCCTTCTCGATCTCGTCGAGCAGGACGACCGAGTACGGCCGCCGGCGCACTGCCTCGGTGAGCTGGCCGCCCTCGTCGTAGCCGACGTAGCCGGGCGGCGCCCCGACCAGGCGGGACACGGTGTGCCGCTCCTGGTACTCGGACATGTCGATCCGGATCATCGCCCGCTCGTCGTCGAACATGAACTCGGCGAGCGCCCGGGCGAGCTCGGTCTTGCCGACGCCCGTCGGGCCGAGGAAGACGAACGAGCCGATCGGCCGGTCGGGATCCTGGAGCCCGGAGCGGGCGCGGCGAAGCGCGTTGGAGACGGCCTCGACCGCCTCGTGCTGGCCGATCACGCGCTGGTGGAGGCGCTCCTCCATGTGGATCAGCTTCTCGGTCTCGCCCTCGAGCAGGCGTGAGACGGGAATCCCCGTCCAGGCGCCGACGACGGCGGCGATGTCGTCCTCGTCGACCTCCTCCTTCACCATCGGCTCGGCCGGCGCGTCGCGCTCCTCGAGCTCCTTCTCGAGCGCGGGCAGCTCGCCGTAGCGGATCTCGGCGACGCGCTGCAGGTCGCCGGCGCGCTCGGCGCGCTCGGCCTCCATCCGCAGCTCGTCGATCCGGGTCGTGATCTCGCCGATCCGGTCGAGCGCGCCCTTCTCCTCCGCCCAGCGGGCGGCGAGCTCCGCGTGCCGCTCCTTCGCGTCGGCGAGCTGCCGCTCGACCGGCTCGCGCACGTCCTTCGACTCCTTGCCCATCGCTGCGAGCTCGATCTCGAGCTGCCGCACGGCGCGGTCGGCCTGGTCGAGCTCGAGCGGCGAGCTGTCGATCTCCATCTTCAGCCGCGACGCTGCCTCGTCGACGAGGTCGATCGCCTTGTCGGGCAGCTGGCGGTCGGCGATGTAGCGGTCGGAGAGCACCGCCGCGGCGACGAGCGCCGCGTCGCGGATCCGCACCCTGTGGTGCGACTCGTACTTCTCCTTCAGCCCGCGCAGGATCGCGATCGTGTCGGACGACCGACGGCTCGCCGACGAACACGGGCTGGAAGCGGCGCTCGAGCGCGGCGTCCTTCTCGATGTGCTTGCGGTACTCGTCGAGCGTCGTCGCGCCGACGGTGCGCAGCTCGCCGCGCGCGAGCATCGGCTTCAGCATCTGGGCGGCGTCGACCGCGCCCTCGGCCGCGCCGGCGCCGACGATCGTGTGCAGCTCGTCGATGAAGAGGACGATCTGGCCCTCGGCGTTCTTGATCTCGGCGAGGACGGCCTTCAGCCGCTCCTCGAACTCGCCGCGGTACTTCGCCCCGGCGAGGAGCGCGCCGACGTCGAGCGCCCAGACGCGCTTCCCCTTCAGACCCTCGGGCACGTCGCCGGCGACGATCCGCTGCGCCAGCCCTTCCGCGATCGCGGTCTTGCCGACACCCGGCTCGCCGATCAGCACCGGGTTGTTCTTCGTCCGGCGCGAGAGCACCTGGATCACGCGGCGGATCTCCTCGTCGCGGCCGATCACCGGATCGAGCTTGCCCTGCTCCGCCGCCTCGGTCAGGTCGCGGCCGAACTTCGAGAGCGCCTGGTAGGTGCCCTCCGGGTCCTGGCTCGTGACGCGCTGGCCGCCGCGCACGTCCTTGATCCGCGCGAGCAGCTGCTCGCGCGGGACGACGTCGAGCGCGAGCAGGAGGTGCTCGGTCGAGACGTAGTCGTCCTCGAGCTTCCGCGCCTCGTCGGAGGCCCTGTCGAGCACGCGCGAGAACGCGGCGCCGGCGGCCGGCTGCTGCGACGCGCCCTGGATCGCCGGCATCGCGGCGAGCTTCGCCTCCGTCTCGGCGCGCAGCGCCACGGCGTCCGGGACGAGCTGCTGCACCAGCTCCTGGTCGAGCAGCGCCAGCAGCAGGTGCTCGGGGTAGAGCTCGGGGTTGCCCGCCCGGCGCGCAAGCTCCTGCGCGGCCGCGACGGCCTCCTGGCTCTTGATCGTCAGCTTGTTGAAGTCCATCAGTGCCTCGGTTCCGGGTGTCGTTCGGTCTGGTAGAGGACGATCTCGCGCTTGTACGAGCGGTGGACGCTGCGGATCTCCTCGCGCAGCTCGCGCTCGAGCCGGTCGGCGCGCGCCCGCTGCTTGCGCAGCTCGTCCTCGAGCCGCAGCACGTGCTCGACGCCCGCGAGGTTGAGGCCGAGCTCGGTCGTCAGCCGCTGGATCACGCGCAGGCGCTCCAGATCGGACTCGGAGTAGAGCCGCGTGCCGCCCGGCGTGCGCTGTGGCCGGACGAGGCCCTTCGACTCGTACAGGCGCAGCGTCTGCTGGTGCATGCCGACGAGCTCGGCGGCGACGGAGATCATGTAGAGCGCGCGGTCCGGACATCAGCGGCTCACCTTCCGCAGCTGCTCGAGCAGCTCGCGCTCCTGCTTCGAGACCTTCTCCGGCACGGTCAGCTTCAGCCGGGCGAGCACGTCGCCCTTGCCGCCGCCCTTCAGCTTCGGCGCGCCGCGGCCCTTGATCTTCAGCAGCTTGCCGTGCTGCGAGCCGGCCGGGACCTTGAGCGAGATCGGGCCTTCGGGCGTCGGCACCTCGACCGAGGCGCCGAGAGCGGCGTCCGCGTAGGACACGGGGACGTCGACGACGAGGTCGGCGCCGCGGCGCTCGTAGACCGGCGAGTCCGCGACCCGCGTGACCACCCAGAGATCGCCGGCGGGGCCGCCGCCGCGACCGAGCTCGCCGCGGCCCTTCAGCCGGATCCGCGTGCCGTCCTTGGCGCCCGCGGGGATCTTCACCTGGAACGTCTTCTGGACGGTCTCGCGCCCGGAGCCACGGCACGTCTTGCAGGGCTTCTCGATCACGGTGCCGTTGCCGCGGCAGCGGGGGCACGGATGCGAGAGCGCGAAGAGGCCGTGCGAGTCGGAGGTGACGCCGCGGCCGCCGCACTGCGGGCAGACGATCGGCGCCGTCCCGGGCTCGGCGCCCGAGCCGCCGCACATGTGACACGCGGTCTCCACCTCGGCGCGAACCGGCACCTGGATGCCCTGCAGCGAGTCCTCGAACGAGATGTGCACCTCGGTCTGCAGGTCGGCGCCGCGCTCGGGCTGGGGCGCGCGCTGCCGGCCGAAGCCGCCGCCCGCGCCGCCGCCGAAGAGGCCGCCGAAGAGATCGCTGAGGTCGAAGTCCTGGAACTGCGTTCCCGCCGCCGCCGCCGAACGGGCCCGCGCCCGTTCGCCGACCCGAACTGGTCGTACTGCGAGCGCTTCTCGGGATCGGAGAGCACGTCGTACGCGCCCTGGATCTCCTTGAACTTCGTCTCGTCGCCGCCGCTGTCGGGGTGATGCTCGCGCGCGAGCTTCCGGTACGCCTTCTTGATCTCCTCGGCGTCGGCGTTCTTGGCGACGCCCAGCGTGTCGTACAGATTGGTCATTCGGCCACGATCACCCTGGCGGGCCGGAGCACCTTGTCGCCGAGCTTGTAGCCCTTCTGCAGCACCTGGAGCACCGAGCCCTCCTCGGCGTCCTCGGCCGGCTGCGCGAGCAGCGCCTCGTGGACGTGCGGGTCGAAGGCGCCCTCGGTGGCGATCTCCGTCAGCCCGTGCCGCTGCAGCAGCGAGGCGAGCGAGCGGTGGACGAGCTGGACGCCTTCCTCCAGCTTCGCCTCCTCGTGCTCGGCGGCGGCCTCGAGCGCCCGCTCGAGATCGTCGAGCACGGGCAGCAGCTCGTTCACGAGCCGCTCGTTCGCACGCGCCGTCAGCTCCAGATGCTCGCGGGCGACCCGCTTGCGGTAGTTGTCGAAGTCGGCCGCGAGGCGCAGGTACGCGTCGTCCGGCGCTTGCGCCGGCCATCGCAGGAGCCGGGGCGGATTCCTCCGCCTCCGGCTCCTCGACGATCTCTTCCTGCTCCTCGAGCTGCCTTCCTCGACAGCTGCTCGTCGGTCACGACGTCTTCGCCTCTTCCTCGTCGATGACCTCGTAGTCGGCGTCCTCGACGACCTCGTCCTCGACGGGCGCGTCGCCGTTGCCGCCGGTCGCCCCGGCCTGCGCCTGGGCGCTCGCCTGGGCGTAGAGCACGTCGGCCAGCTTCCGCGACGCCTCGTTCAGCGCCTCGGTCTTCTGCTTGATCTCGTTCACGTCCGTCGACTCGAGCACGCCGCGCAGCTCCATGATCCGGCCCTCGATCGTCGAGGCCTCGGACTCGTCGAGCTTGTCGCGGTGCTCCTTGAGCGTGTTCTCGGTCTGGTAGGCGAGGCTCTCCGCCGTGTTGCGGGCGTCTGCGAGCTCGCGCAGCCTGTGCGCCTCGTCGGCGTGCGCCTCGGCGTCCTTGACCATCCGCTGCACCTCGTCCTCCGACAGGCCCGAGCCGCCTTCGATCTTGATCTGCTGCTCGTTGCCCGTGCCGAGGTCCTTCGCGGTCACGTGGATGATCCCGTTCGCGTCGATGTCGAAGCCGACCTCGATCTGCGGCATGCCCCGCGGCGCCGGCGGGATGCCGACGAGCTGGAACTTGCCGAGCGTCTTGTTGTAGGCCGCCATCTCCGACTCGCCCTGGAGCACGTGGATCTCGACCGACGGCTGGTTGTCCTCGGCGGTCGAGAACGTCTCCGCCTTGCGGGTCGGGATCGTCGTGTTCCGGTCGATCAGCTTCGTGAAGACGCCGCCCTTGGTCTCGATCCCGAGGGACAGAGGCGTGACGTCGAGCAGGAGCACGTCCTTGACCTCGCCCTTGAGCACGCCGGCCTGGATGGCCGCGCCGATGGCGACGACCTCGTCCGGGTTGACGCCCTTGTGCGGGTCCTTGCCGAGCAGCTCCTTGACCTTCTCCTGCACGGCCGGCATGCGGGTCATGCCGCCGACGAGGACGACGTGCTCGATCTTCGAGGCGTCGAGCCCCGCGTCGGCGAGCGCGGCCTTCGTCGGGCCGACCGTCCGCTCGATCAGGTCGGCGGTGATCTCACCGAGCTTCGCCCGGGTGAGCTGCAGGTCGAGGTGCTTCGGGCCCTCCGCGGTGGCGGTGACGAACGGCAGGTTGATCTGCGTCGTCATCGTCGAGGAGAGCTCGATCTTCGCCTTCTCGGCGGCCTCGTAGAGCCGCTGCAGCGCCATCTTGTCCGCGGCCAGGTCGATGCCCTGGTCGCGCTTGAACTCCGCGACCATCCAGTCGACGATCGCCTTGTCGAAGTTGTCGCCGCCGAGGTGGTTGTCCCCGTTCGTCGACTTGACCTCGAAGACGCCGTCGCCGAGCTCGAGCACGGACACGTCGAACGTGCCGCCGCCGAGGTCGAAGACGAGGATCGTCTGGTCGCCGCCTTCCTTGTCGAGCCCGTACGCGAGCGCCGCCGCGGTCGGCTCGTTGATGATGCGGAGCACGTTCGAGGCCGGCGATCTTGCCGGCGTCCTTCGTCGCCTCGCGCTGCGCGTTGTTGAAGTAGGCCGGGACGGTGATCACCGCGTCGGCGACCGGCTCGCCGAGATACGCCTCGGCGTCGGCCTTCAGCTTCGCGAGGATCATCGCGCTGACCTCTTCGGGGGCGTAGTCCTTGCCCTCGACCTTGACGCGCGCGTCGCCGTTCTCGCCCTTGGCGACCTCGTAGGGGACGATCGTCATCTCCTCCGAGACCTCGTCCCACTTGCGGCCGACGAAGCGCTTGATCGAGAAGATCGTGTTCTGCGGGTTCGTCACCTGCTGGCGCTTCGCGGGCGCCCCGACGAGCCGCTGACCGTCCTTCGTGAACGCGACGACGGACGGCGTCGTGCGGCCGCCCTCGGCGTTCGGGATCACGGTCGGCTCGCCGCCCTCGAGCACCGCCATGCAGCTGTTCGTGGTGCCGAGGTCGATTCCGATGGTCTTTGCCATGCTGTTTCTCCTTGCTCTATGGCTGGTAGGTCAGAAAATCTGAGTCTTAGAGTATCAGATTCTGACTAGCGAAAGACGCCGATCAGCGCCTGCCCGTGACGACGAGCGCGGCGCCGGCGAAGAGACGCGGGCCGACCAGCTCGTGCCGGCGGAGCAGGAGCGCCGAGAGCGCGACGCCCCAGAGCGACTCCGTCGCGACGAGCGGCGAGACGACCGAGACGCGGCCGCGGTAGTAGGCCTCGAAGAGGCACAGGTACGAGAGCCCGAAGAGGATCCCGGCGGGGACGAACGCGGCGAGACCCCGTGCCCGGCAGCCGTCGCCGCGTCACGAGCAGCCACACGGCGACGGTCAGCCCGCCGGCGAAGAGCGTCGCGGCCGCCGCGAGCGCCGGCTCGACGTCGGTGTCGAGCGAGAGGTGCCGGACGAGGTTGTCCCGCACGGCGAAGACGATGGCCGCCGCGAGCGCGAACGCGAGCCCGATCCACTTCACGTGCTCCGGCCGCGCCCGGCTCGCGAACGAGCAGGATCCCGCCGACGACGATCAGGAGCGCGCCGACGATGACGCCGGCCTTCGCCGGCTCGTCGAGCAGCAGGAGCGCGATCGCGACGGAGAAGAGCGGCGCAGTGCCGACGGTCACCGAGGTCCGCGACGGGCCCGCATCGCGGATCGGCGAGGGTGAAGAGGAGCTGCGAGCAGCCCGGGCCGAGCACGCCGGCGAGCAGGAACGGCCAGATCGCCGCCGAGGTCGATCTCGCCTGCGGCGGCGAACGGCAGGGTCACGACGAGCGCCGCCAGCGATCGTCCAGAGCGCTCCCGCCTCGGCGTCCGGCGACGCGGGCCAGCGCGAATCTGAGCGCGACCGTCATCGAGCCGAAGAGGGCGGCCGAGGCGAGCGCGAGCACGACCGCATCCACCGACGTCAACGCTACAGTGGCTACGATCCCGCCCGTGCCGGACCCGCGCATCACCGAGCTGGCCGAACTGGTGGTCAACCGGTGCCTCGACGTGCAGCCGGGCTGGCAGGTCTCGGTGCGGGCGTCACCGCTCGCACGACCGCTCGTCCGACGGAGGTCGCCCGCGCGATCGCCCGCCGCGGCGCCTACTACCTGCCGAGGATCAACTGGGGCCCGGAGCGGTTCCGCGTCGACCTCGACTGGGCGCTCGAGGCGCCGCTCGAGCTGCTCGGCGAGCTGCCTCCGATCGAGCGCCACGCAGGTCGAGCACGAGGACGCGCGGCTGACGATCCGCTCGCCCGAGGACGTCCACGCGGGCGCCGAGCTCGACCCCGAGCGCCGCAAGCTGATGCAGCAGGCGATGGCGCCGGCCAGCACGCGCGCCCGAGCGCTCGACGTGCGCTGGGCGATCGTCGAGTACCCGACCGAGGCGGCCGCGGCCGAGAGGCGGGCATGTCGCTCGAGGAGTACACGGAGTTCATCTTCGACGCCTGCCTGCTGGACTGGGACGCGGAGGAAGCGCGGATGACGCCAGATCAAGGAGCACTTCGACCGCGGAAGCTCGGTGCGCATCGTCGGAGAGGGAACCGACCTCACGATCGGGATCGAGGGTCGGGAGGGCGTCGTCTCCGCCGGCTTCCGCAACATGCCTGACGGCGAGGTCTTCTACAGCCCGGTCGAGGACAGCGCCGAAGGCGTGATCACCTACGCCGAGTTCCCGGCCGTCTACCTCGGCCACGACGTCGTCGGAGCGCGGCTCGTCTTTCGTGAGGGCGAAGTGGTCGAGGCGAGCGCGGACGAGGGGGAGGAGTTCCTGAAGCAGGTGCTCGCGACGGACGCGGGCGCGCAGCCGCCTCGGCGAGCTCGGCCTCGGCTGCAACCCGAGGATCACCCGCTTCACACGCAACGTCCTCTTCGACGAGAAGATCGCCGGCACCATCCACCTCGCCGTCGGCGCGAGCTACACGTACACGGGCGGGAAGAACGAGAGCGCCGTGCACTGGGACATGGTCAAGGACCTTCGGCCCGGCGGCGAGATCAGCCTCGACGGCGAGCTCGTCCAGCGCGACGGCGCCTGGCTGATCTAGCAGTTCGAGCACGTCGGTCACAGTCGGTTTGAACCGTTCGCGAGGTCGGCTGCGAAAGCGCGTGGCGTAATCCAACTCCAAGGAGGTTCACGCCATGTCCGTCCTCACACGCAGTGTCGTCGCCGCAGTCGTGGCGGCGCTGCTCGTACCGCTCGTCGCGTTCGCCGGCGGCGGCAACCGCACCCACGGCTTCGCCCTGGGGAAGCAGTCCCGGCTGCTCGTCGCCACGGACACCGCCGGCAACTTGCTCAGCTTCCGCGAGCACTCGCCGTGGCTCGTGCAGTCGAAGCCGATCACCGGCCTCGCGGCCGGCGTCTCGCTGAAGGGGATCGACTTCCGCCCGGCGACCGGCGACCTGTACGCGCTCGGCAGCGACCGCGTCGTCTACCGGGTGAATCCGAGCACGGCGATCGCAGTCGCCGAAGGCCCGGCGTTCGAGACGACACCGACCGCGCTTCAAGGCGACCGGATCGGCTTCGACTTCAACCCCACCGTGGACAAGATCCGCGTCACGAGCGACGCAGACGACAACCTCAGGCTGGACCCGGATCCGGGCAGCCTGCTGATGAACGACACGAAACTGACGCCCGCTGACGTCACGGTCGTCGGCTCGGCGTACACGAACTCGTCGTTCGCGGCCTTCGCGAACCGTCCGGCGGCGACGATGCTGTTCGCGTACGACACGTCGGGCAAGCGAGATCGCTTGTGGCTGCAGAACCCGGCCAACGCCGGCACGCTGATGAATCCGCTCTCGACCGGGCTCGATCTCGGCAGCGACGTCGGCTTCGACATCGCCGGCAAGGAGAACCGCGGCTACGTCGCCGGCACGCAGTCCGGGCGCGCAGGCACACGGCTGTACACGGTCGATCTGACCACCGGCAAGACGCGCCAGCTCGGCCGGATCGGCGGCGGCAACGCCGTCGTGACCGGCCTCGCGGCGTGGCAGGACCAGTCGTAGGCACAACCGGCGGGGGACGGGTCGCGCACCGTCCCGTCCCCCGTCGAACCGAAAGCGGACATGCCTGCGAACCCTCCTCATCGCCGAACCACTACCCCACTCCGACGCATGGCCGGCACCCCAGGACGAAGCGGCGCTCGTCGCCCGCCTGGCTGCAGGCGACCGCGACGAGGCCGTTGCGGCTCTCTACGACCTGTACGGACGACGTCTGTACACACTCGGGCTGCATTTGCTGCACGACCGCGGCCTCGCCGAGGACCTCGTCCAGGAGACGTTCGTTCGGCTGTGGCGCTCGGCGCATCGCTTCGACCCCGGCCGCTCGTCGGTGCGGACGTTCGTCTACACGCTGGCGCGGCGCGCCGCGGTCGACCTCTGGCGGCGGAGCTCGCGATCGCCGGCGCCGACGGCCGCGGAACCCGAGACGGAGGACGCCGTCGGCGGGGCGGCGTTCGACGAGCTTCTCGTGCGCCTCGACGTCGGCGAGGCGCTCGCGGCCTTGACGCCCGTCCACCGCGCAGTGCTCGAGCTCCAGTACCACGGCGACCTCACGCAGACCCAGGTCGCGGAGCGGCTCGGCATCCCGCTCGGCACCGTGAAGTCGCGCACTCTGTACGCACTCCGCGCGCTCGCGGCCGAGCTGAAGGAGCGCGGTCTCGTTGACTGACGCGAACGAACACGAGCTGCCCGAGCTCGCGGCCGCGGCACGCTTGCTCCGCGGCGCCGTCACAGCCGTCGCCCCGCCACCCTGCCTGAAGCGTCGAGTGCTCCTCGCGGTCGAGCAGGCGGCGACCGGACCGGAGCCGGCGCCCACGCCGCTTCGCCGTCGCCGCTGGGCGCGGCCGGCCTTCGGCGCCGCAGCACTCGCTGCAGCAGCCGCGGTGCTGCTGCTTGCGGCTCGCGCGGGCGGCCCGGCGGGTGAGCTGGAGCTGCAGGCCGTCCTCGGCTCCCCGAACGGCGCCGAGGCGACGGTCGAGGTGCGGAAGACCGGAATCGGTCGCGTGATCCAGCTGCAGACGGACGAGCTGCCGATCCTGCCCAAGGGCGACTACTACGAGCTCTGGTTCGTTGGGCCGAGGGACACGCCGGCCAGCCCGAACCGGATCTCGGCCGGCACGTTCCATCCAGACGAGAAGGGGCGCTCGGACGTCACGTTCGCCGCAGCCGTCGACCCCGCCCTTTACCCCGTGCTGAGCGTCACCGCCGAGCCGGGCGACGGCGACCCGCGTCCCACAGGGCCCGAGGTGCTTCGTTCCCGCCGCTGAGTCCGCGGCAGATCAGCGGGCGACGAGGCGGCGCAGCGTCCTGCCCGCCTCCGGCTCGGCGACGACGATCCCGGCCATGATCAGGGCGCAGCCGCCCCAGCCCATCGCCCCCAGGCGATCACCGGCGAGCCAGAACCCGAAGAAGCCGGCAAAGACCGGCTCCATGGCGAACGCGAGCGCGGTCTGGGTGGCGCTCGCCCGGCGCTGCGCCCAGGTCTGAACGAGAAAGGCAAGCGCGCTCGCAAAGATGCCCGTGACGAGCAGCGCGCCCCAGACCGTCCAGCCGCGTGGCAGCTCCACCTGGCCGAGCGCGACGGCGACCACGGCGAAGCCGGCGAACGCCGCCACCATCTCGGCCTGCGTGAACGCGACCGGGTCGTAGCGGGGCGCGTACCGCTCCATCAGCACGATCTGCACCGAGTACGCCGCCGAGCCGGCCAGCACGAGCAGGTTGCCGGCCGGGTCGCCGGCACTGACGCCCGAGAGCAGCGCGAGCCCGGCGACCGAGAGGGCGACGCCGATCCAGACAGCTCTGCCCACCCTGGTCCGGAAGAGCAACAGCGCGAGGAGCGGGGTGAAGACGACGTAGAGGCCGGTGATGAAGCCGGCGCTCGAAACCGTGGTCCGTTCGAGCCCCGCCGTCTGCAACCCGTAGCCGGTCGCCAGCAGGAGGCCGAGCGAGAGGCCTGCGACCCAGCCTCGGCGACCCAGTGAGCGCATTCGCCCCGCCGCCGGCGCGGCCAGGACGAGCGACGCAATCGCAAAGCGGACGGTCAGGAAGGCGAAGAGCGGATAGAGCGCAACGGCGTCCTTGACCTGCACGAACGTCACGCCCCAGACGGCGGTGACGGCGATCAGGGCGAGGACGGGCCGCATCGCGCGCGACACTAGAGTGCGGCGCCATGGTGGTGCCGTCCCTCCTGCGCGAGAACGCACAGTTCCGCCGCTTCTGGCTCGGCCAGACCGTCTCGCTGCTCGGCGACCAGGTCAGCCTGATCGCCCTCCCGCTCGTCGCCGTCCTGACCCTCGACGCCAACGCGGCTCAGATGGGATACCTCGTCGCAGCCGAGCTCGCGCCGAACCTTCTCTTCTCACTCCACGCCGGCGCCTGGGCCGACCAGCGCGAGCGAAAGCGGCAGATCATGATCGCGACCGACCTCGGGCGTGCGGTCCTGATCGGCTCGATCCCCGTCGCCTACGCGTTCGACGCACTCACGTTCCCCCACATGTTCGTCGTGGCGTTTCTGATGGGGACGCTGAGCGTGCTGTTCCACGTCTCGTACAACCCGCTCTTCGTCGCGCTCGTGCCGCGCGAGCGCTTCGTGGAAGGCGGCTCGATCATGCACGGAAGCCGTGCCCTGTCGTACGTCGCCGGGCCGAGCATCGGCGGCCTCCTCGTGCAGGCCATCACGGCGCCCGCGACTCTCGTCGTCGACGCCTGCTCCTACGTCGTTTCCGCCCTCTTCCTGCGGAGCGTCCACGCCGACGAGCCGCCGCCGGAGGCACGAGGAGAGGGCCACGTCGTCGCCGGGGTCCGGTGGGTGTTCGGCAATGCGATCGTGCGGGCCGCGCTCGGCGCGACGGCGACGATCAACTTCTTCAACTTCGTCTTCTTCGCGCTCTTCGTCCTCTACGCCACGAAGTCGCTCGACGTCGCTCCGGGGACACTCGGGCTCGTGCTTGGAGCCGGCGCCATGGGCGGCATCCTCGGGTCGATCATCACCGGCCGCGTCGCCCGCAGAATCGGAATCGGCCCGGCCTTCGCACTCGGCTGCATCATCTTCCCCGCGCCGCTGGTGCTCGTGCCGCTCGCCACGGGGCCGCGGTGGGTGATCCTCACCTGTCTCTTCCTCGCCGAGTTCGGCTCCGGGCTCGGCGTGATGATGCTCGACATCAGCGCCGGCGCCATCTTCTCGGCGGTGGTCCCGGACCGGCTCCGCTCCCGGGTCTCCGGCGCCTACATGGTAGTGAACTACGGCGTCCGGCCGCTGGGAGCGCTCGCAGGCGGTGCGTTCGGGACGTGGCTCGGCATCCGGCCCACGCTGTGGATCGCGACCGTGGGCGCGGTGGCAGGGTTTCTCTGGCTGCTGCCGTCGCCGATCCTCGGGCTCCGCGAGCTGCCGGAGCCCGAGGATGGCGCCGAGTAGCGGCTAGGTCCGCTTCTCGACCGACTCCTTGGCGCTCTTGGCCGCGTCCTTGGTCGACTCCCAGGCGTCGTCGGCCTTGTCCTTGGTCTTGCCCCATGCACCCTGGGCCTGACCCTCCTTCTCGCGCTCCTCGTCGCCGGTCAGCTTGCCTTCGGCTTCTTTGAGGTTGCCCTCGACGCGATCCGAATCCATGGTGACCCCTTTCCTCGGTTGCAAAGCGTGTATTCCCTGATCCGACCGGTTCCAACCCTGCACCGAGCGGCTACGTTTGCGGCATGCGCGACATCCTTCCCACCCTTGCGCGGTGGCACGCCGACGGCCGCCGAGTCGCGCTCGCAACCGTGGTGGAACGTCGTGGCTCCGCTCCGCGCGACCCGGGTGCGTCACTAGCGCTGAACGACCTGGGCGAGATCGCAGGGTCGGTCACCGGTGGGTGCGTCGAGCCCGCCGTCATCAGGGAGGCGCAGGAGGTGCTGGACGGAGGCCCGGCGCGCGTTCGCGAATACGGGATCGCCGAGGACGCGGCAGCCGAGGTGGGCCTCTCGTGCGGCGGAACGGTCGGAATCCTGATCGCCGAGCTCGACACGACGCTCGTCCCGGCCCTGGACGAGGCCGTCCGATCGGACCAGCCCGCCGCGTTCGCGTTGGCCGCGAACGGCGAGGGCATCGGCGAGCAGTGGCTCCACGACGGCTCGGAGGGCCCGGTCGCCCGGCTGCTCGCCGGCGGCGAGAGCGCGCTCGCCGACGTCGACGGGGCCGCGGTGTTCGTGCACTCGCTTCTGCCCCGGCCGCAGATGTACATCTTCGGCGCGATCGACCACGCGTCGGCGCTGGCGCGCGTCGGCAAGCTGCTGGGGTACCGCGTCACGGTCTGCGACGCCCGCGCCAGGTTCGTCACCCCCGCACGTTTCCCGGACGCCGACGAGCTCGTCGTCGACTGGCCCGACACCTTGCTGCGCCGCGCTGCGATCGACTCCCGGACGGCCATCTGCGTGCTCACCCACGACGCGAAGTTCGACGTTCCGGCCATCGTCGCCGCGCTCGACACGCCGGCCGCGTACATCGGCGCCATGGGCAGCAAGGTGACGACCGCCGACCGCGAGGAGCGACTCCGCGCCGAGGGCGTGAGCGAGGCCGACATCGGCCGCATCCACGCTCCGATCGGAATCCCCATCGGCGCCCGCTCGCCCGAGGAGGTCGCGGTCGCGATCGGCGCGGAGATCGTCGAGGCGACGGCGGTTGCGCGACGTGCAACGACGGCCGAATCCGGCGTCGTCAGCCTGCTGAGCTAGCGCCCGCCCGGGGAGCGGGCCTACTTGGCCTTGACGGTCAGCGTCCCCTTCATCCCGCCGGCCGCATGTCCCGGCTCCGTGCACAGGAACGGGAACTTCCCCGTCTTCGTGAAGATGATCCTGAGCGTGGCCGTCTTTCCGGCCTTGAGGATCCGCGTCTTCCTGCCGGCGATCTTGAAGTTGTGGTCGATCTTGCCCTTGTTCGTCACCTTGAACGTCGTGACACCCTTCACGATCGTCTTCCTCGAGAGGATGAAACGGAACTCGCTCGGCTTACCGGCCGTGACGTTGACCGTCGTCGCGTCTGCGGCGCCATGGGCACCGAGCGCGGACACAGCTGCCACCAGCGAGACGGTCGCGACCAGACTCGCGAGCACAGATCCCTTCAACAAGGTGCTCATGAAAATCCCCTCCTTCGAAAAACCAAGTTGGCGATCTGGGCCGAACAATAGATGAACCCTCCAACGGGTTGGACAAGCACTAGGGTGAACTGATCGAGCTGAGCGACCTACCTGCCGCGACGAAGCCGCCGCACGACGCCGAACTGGGCGTTGCGCTTCGGCGTGCACGCAATGCGCGGGGGCTCTCGCTGGCGCAGGTCGCGGAGGCGACCGGCGTCTCGCGGTCGCTTCTCTCGCTGATCGAGACGGGCCGCAGCGACATCACAATCGGCCGGCTCAGCCGTCTGGCGGGTCTCTATGACATCCGGCTCGCGGACCTCGTTCCCGAGCCGCGGCACCCCGATCCCCTGGTCGTGCGGGCCGACGACCGCCCCGCCATGCGCTACGAGGCCGAGGGGATCGAGGTCGAGATTCTCACGCCGGAAGGCCCGCACGCGATGCAGGCCTTCCTCACCACGCTGTCCCCGAAGGCGACGATGACCGACTTCGTCGTCCAGACGAACGAGGTCTTCGCGTTCGTGCTCGAGGGGAAGGTGCGCACGGAGTTCGCCGACGGACGCGAGATCGTGCTCGAAGCGGGCGACAGCGCCGCGTATGTCTCGGGTGAGAGCGGGCACCGCCACACGAATCTCTCGGGCAAGACATCGCGGATGCTGGTTGTGATCCGCCGGCCCCAACCGAGGTAGCCGCCGGCAGTCTTCCTAGGCGTCGGGTGCGGCGATAGCTACGCTCGAGTCATGATTCTGGATCGTTTGGACCGTCCGCTTCGCGACCTGCGGATCTCGGTGACGGACCGCTGCAACTTCCGCTGCGTCTACTGCATGCCGAAGGAGGTCTTCGGGAGCGAGTACCGCTTCCTCGACCGCAAGGAACTGCTGACGTTCGAGGAGATCGAGCGGGTGGCGCGTGTCTTCGTCGGCCTCGGCGTCAACAAGCTGCGGCTCACGGGCGGCGAGCCGCTCGTGCGAAAGGACGTCGAGCGGCTGATCGCCATGCTCGCCCCGCTCGGCGCAGAGCTGACGCTGACGACGAACGCGTCGCTGCTCGCGCCCAAGGCGGAAGCGCTGGCAGCGGCAGGGCTCGACCGCGTCACCGTCAGCCTGGACTCGCTCGACGACGAGACCTTCCGCGCCATGAACGACGTCGACTTCCCCGTGCAGCGAGTGCTCGACGGGATCGACGCGGCGGCGGCGGCCGGGATGCCCGTGAAGGTGAACGCGGTGATCAAGCGGGGCCTGAACGAGCATTCGATCCTCCAGATGGCCGCGCACTTCCGCGGCACCGGCCACACGCTTCGCTTCATCGAGTACATGGACGTCGGCACGACAAACGGCTGGCGGCTGGACGACGTCGTTCCGGCGGCAGAGATCGTGGAGCGGATCACGGCCGAGTTCCCGCTCGAGCCCGTCGACCCGGGCTACCGCGGCGAGGTCGCGAAGCGGTGGCGCTATGCGGATGGCGGCGGCGAGGTCGGCGTGATCTCGTCGGTCACGCAACCTTTCTGCGGCGATTGCACGCGCTCGCGCATCTCAGCGGAGGGCCGCCTCTACACCTGTCTCTTCGGCATCCGGGGGCACGACCTGCGCGCGCTGGTTCGCCGCGGCGCGTCCGACCAGGAGTTGAGCGACGCGGTCGCCGGGATCTGGGGTAAGCGCACCGACCGCTACTCCGAGCGGCGCTCCGAGGCAACCGTCTCGCTGCCGAAAGTGGAGATGAGCTACATCGGTGGCTGAGCACCGCCTTCGCGGCTCATCCGTGAGCCGGATGACCGAGGGCTCCGACCGAGCGGGGTAGAATCCGCGGTTCGATGACCGCCGTCACCGCAGCCGCCGACCGACGCCTGCCGCGCGGCTGGGCGCATCTCGCGTTCCAGTTCGCGATCTGGATCGGCTTCTACGCCGTCTACCAGGTCGCCCGCGGCGCGGCCGACCACAGCGTCAGCCGCGCGTTCGCGAACGGCGAGTGGATCATCGACTTCCAGCGCCGCCTCGGCGCGATGATCGAGCTGCCGCTCCAACACCTCGTCGAGGGCTCGTCGCTCCTGATCCAGGCAACCTCCTACACGTACTGGCTCTCGCAGTTCGCCGTCGTCGGGATCGCGCTGCTGTACGTCTACTTCCGGGCGCACGAGCGCTTCATCCGGTTCCGGAACACGCTGATCGTCGCAAACCTGATCGGCCTGGTCGGCTACGTCACCTTCCCGACGGCGCCGCCGAGGATGTTCCCGCAGGCCGGGTTCGCCGACACGCTCGCACAGCACGCGGCGCTGACGCACAACTCGAGCGTCGTCCAGTTCTCCGCGAATCCCTACGCGGCGATGCCGAGCCTCCATTCCTGCGACGCGCTGATCGTCGGGGTCATGATGGCGCTCGTCGTGCGCTCGCGCTGGGCGAAGGCGCTCTGGCTGGCATGGCCGCCGTGGGTCTGGTTCAGCGTCATGGCCACGGGCAACCACTTCTGGCTCGACATCGCGGTGGGGATCCTGGTCGCCGGAATCGCCGCGGCGGTCGTCTACCGCCCATGGCGGCGCCTTCGCTCGCCCACCGTGGCATGAGCGTCAAGACCGCATACACGACGGGCGCTCGAGTGATCGCGTCCCGCTCGATGACGGGCCTCGCGCGCACCCGGGTGACGCCGAACATGCTCACCGCGGCCGGTGTGACGCTCTGCGCGGTCGGCGCCGTGCTCGTCTACTTCGAGTACCGCCATGAGGTGCTGTTCTTCTGGACCGGCGCACTCGCGTTCGTCGTCGGCTCGGTGGCGGACATCCTCGACGGCGCCCTCGCCAGGGCGGGCGGCAAGCAGACACCGTTCGGCGGTTTCCTCGACTCGACACTCGATCGCGTCGGCGAGGGGCTGATGCTCGGCTCGATCGCGCTGGTGTTCATGCGAGACGGCAAGGAGCTCGCGCTCGCCTTCGCTATCGCGGCGATCGCCGGCTCATTCCTCGTCCCGTACGCCCGCGCCAAGGCGGAGGGCCTCGGGATCAAGGGCGACGTCGGCATCGGCTCGAGGGCCGAGCGGGTCGTCGTGATCACCGCCGGGCTCGTGCTCGCGCCGTGGGGAGTCTTGCCGTGGGCGATCGGCGTCCTCGCCGTCACTGCCTGGTTCACCGTGCTGCAGCGGATCCTGCACGTCCGCCGCGAGCTCCGGTCCTCCGTCTCCTAGACGGTCGACCCGACGACACGGGCGAGCTCTGTCCGGGAGCGGATGCCGAGCTTGCGATAGACGTGGCCGAGATGGAACTCGATCGTCTTCACGCTGAGAAATAGTGCAGCCGCGGCCTCCCTGTTGGTCGCGCCGCCGGCGACGAGCGCAGCGACCTGCAGCTCCTGCGGCGTGAGAGCATCCTCCACCTGCTGTTCGGGCGTCCGCACCGACTGGCCCGAGGCGCGTAGCTCGGTGCGCGCGCGCTCTGCCCACGGCTCCGCGCCGAGGCCCTCGAAGATCTGCAGTGCGGTCCGGAGCCGCTCACGCGCCTTCGTCCGCTTCTGCGTTCGCCTGAGCCGCTCGCCGTAGCAAAGCTCGGTCCGCCCCCGCTCGAACGGCGTCGGCACCAGCTCATGGAGGGCGAGGGCGGCGGCGAACGGGCCTTCGAACCCGGCGTCCGGAGCGAGAAGCCCGCGGCAGCGAGCAGCGGCGGCCTGGGCGGAGATGCGCCCCGTGGCCTGTGCCTGACGCTCGAAGGTCTCGACGACCTCGACAGCGCGATCGGTACGTCCGGCGCGGCTGTACGCCTCGATCAGGTCGGGCGCCCACTGTACGAGCCACGGCTCGCCGAGCTTTCCTTCCTGGAGGATTCGCTCCACCGGCTCGAGCGCCACGATCGCGGCCTCGGGATCGCCGCGCCCGAGCTCCAGCAGCCCGAGGCCGGCGCCCGCCAGAACGCTCGCGAGCAGGAGGCCGGATGCGGCATCGGCGGCGAAGCCGGCCTGCGCCCGGCGGCGGCACTCCTCGTCCCGGCCGAGCGCGGCCTCCATGCGGGCGATCGTCGCCTGCGCGAACCCGAGCTCGGTGTGCTGGGCCGTCTCTTCGAACAACGCGATCGCCTCGTAGGCTCCCGCGAGGGCAGGCACCCAGCGGCCCACGCGGAAGTCGAGCTCGGCGAGCTCGATCAGCGACTGCGGCAGGTGCAGGAGCGAGCCGCCCGACCGTTGCACGTCCACGGCCCAGGTGAGCAGGGTGCGGGCGACGGCGTACTCCTCCACCCAGACGAGCGGCCACCCGAGTGCGGCACCCATCTGGTGCCCGGTCTCCACGTCCTTCGAGGCCTCCAGCGCAAGCCCGACGAGGAGGGCAGGGCCGGTGACATCGCCGGCCATCGTTTTCGCGAGCGCGTAGGCGTTGCGCTCCGCCGGCATCCGGGGCCGCGTTGGATCGCCGAGCTTCCACGCGCGCTCGGTCAGCTCGACGGCCGCAAAACCTTCGAGTCGGAACACGGGCAGGTTCGCCGCGAAGCTGAGCAGTGCGGCAGCAAGCGCCGGATCGAGCTCGCCGATTCGCTCTGCCTCCTCCAGCAGCATCGAGTGTCCCGCCTCCACCTCCCCGCCCGCCATCCGCAGGCGGCCGAGCAGGATGACGAGCTCTGCATGGAGGCGTGGATCGTCGATCAGATCCGCCGCCTCATGGGCGAGAGCCTCGCTCCGCACGAGATTTCCGGCCGCATCCATGGCGTTCGCGGCGCGCAACACCCGCGCCCCGCGCGCGTCGCGAGCCTCGGTCAGCGAAGCGGCCCGTTCGAGGGCGGCCGCGCCTGCGCCGAAGGCACCTCGGGCGAGAGCCCGAACCCCTGCCCGATCGAGCTCGTCCGCGATCACATCGTCGAGCCCCACTGTCGCCGCGGCCCGGTGCCACGCCCGGCGATCGGGATCGGAGTCTGCGTCCGCGAGCGCGGCGTGCACGCGCCGGCGCTCACCCGGATCGGCGCCGTGATAGGCGGCGGACCGGACGAGCGGATGACGGAACTCGAGTCGGTTCGACTCGATCTGCAGCAAGCCCAGGGACTCGGCTTCGCCGAGGTCCCGCTCGGCGATCTCGAGCGAGCGGAACGCGCCGAGCACGACGCCCGCGGTTCCGGAGCTGTCCGCCGCAGCGACGACGGTCGCCAGACGGCCGCCGGCCGAAAGGGGCGCGAGGCGCGCGGCGAAGGCACGCTCGAGACCGTTCGCCGTCGGGATCGGATTCGCAAGCGCCTCGGTCCCGGCGAGCTGGCCCGCCGTCAGTAGGTGTGGCAGCTCGACGAGCGCGAGCGGGTTCCCGTGAGCAGCATCGAGGATCCTCGCCAGCACCTCCGGCGCAATCCGCCCCTCGTTCTCGGCCAGCAACCGGGTTGCGTCTTCACGGTCGAGCGGGCCGACCGGCACGACCTGCAGGCCGGGCACGGGCGCCGCGCCGGCCCGCTGGGCGGCGACGAAGATGGCGGGGATACCAGTGAGACGCCGCGCTGCGAACGACAGCGCGTCGCGGGACGCCGAGTCGACCCACTGCAGATCGTCGACGACGATCAGGGCCGGGCCGTCTTCGGCCGCTGCGCCCAGCAGCCCGAGCGTCGCGACCCCGACGGCGAAGCGATCGACGACCCCGGGCGGGCCGAGCGCGAGCGCGGTCGACAGCGCAACAGCCTGCGCCTCCGGCAGGGCGTCCAGGCGGTGGAGCACCGGCTGCAGCACATCGATCAGCGCCGCGTACGGGAGATCCGCCTCGGATTCGACCCCTGCCGTTTCGAGGACCGTCATCTCCTCCGCCTGCTCGACCAGGCGCCGAAGCAGCGTCGTCTTGCCGATGCCCGGCTCGCCCACGAGCATGAACGCCGCGCCGGAACCGGCACGCGCGGAGGCGAGCGCTGTCGCAAGCCTCGCGGACTCCACCTCGCGGCCGATCAGCATCTTCCCCAACCCTAGGGATTTCCCCGGGGCGAGCCACCACGCCTTCTCCTACGGTCAGAGCTGGCGCAGTTCTCGCGGGTGGTGCCGGCGGCCCGGCACCGCCCCGCGAGAGCACGCGACCCCTCGAACAAGGAGCACCATGAAAACTCGCACCCGCATCATCCTCGCCGGGCTCGCGCTCGGCGCCGCCCTGGCAGGAGGTGTCGCCTGGGCGACGATCCCTGCCGACACCAGCCTCTACACGGCCTGCAAGCTGAAAGCCACCGGGACGATCAGGCTGATCGACCCCTCCGGCCCGAGCAGTTCGCTCCTCAGCCGGTGCACGAGTCTCGAGACGCAGATCAGCTGGAGCCAGAACGGCCAGAAGGGCGACCCCGGCCCGGCCGGAGCGCGCGGCGCCGACGGCGTCGACGGCAAGGACGGGCTCCCGGGCGCCAACGGCGTGGCCGGAGTCAAGGGCGAGGCCGGAGCAGCGGGGCCGGCTGGAGCCGCCGGCGCCAAGGGCGAGCGGGGCGAGAAGGGCGAGGCGGGCGAGCCGGGCACGCCGGGCGCAACCGGCCCGCAAGGGCCTCCCGGGACACCCGGCGGCGGCGCGGCGTCCCTCACGAGTCTGAACGGATCGCCGTGCGGGGCCCCCGGCGGCGCGCAGGGAGTGACGAAGGTCACCTACGCGACCGCGCTCGACTCGGACGCGGTCAGCATCACCTGCGACCACCCGGTCGCCAGGGTGACGCTCCAGGTCGCGCTGAACTCCCGGAATGAGAGCTGGGACTGCAGCGGACCCTTTGGGCCGGCCGCGTCCTGCTCGAACCAGGCAACGGGCACGGTCGCGGTGAGTCCCGCTGACCTGACCGGGAAGTCGTCCTGCGCGCTGCCGTTCTTGGACAACACCTTCTCCGCGAACGTCGGGACCACATGCTTCTTCCTGTTCGCACCGGGGACGACGGTGACGCTGACGGCCTCTACGCCCAATATCTTCCTGGGCTGGCAGGCGCCGTATCAGTCCACGCCCACGCACGCCTGCGTCGGCATTACAACCGCCGCCTGCACGGTCACTCTGACCGAGACACGAGCCGTGAGGGCCGCGCTGGATTTCTAAGCGCTCAGCGCTCGCTCTCGCTATAGTGCTAGCAGTTTGACTGCTAGCACTCTCAAGACTGACCGCACGAGCGTCCTCGTGCGCATGCCGCCCGCGATCAAGCGGGCGGTCGTGCGCGAGGTCGCCCGTCGCGAGTCGAACCTGAACGATGTCGCCGTCGCGCTCCTCGCGGAGCGCTTCGGCGTTCCGTTCTTCCCCAGCGGCCGCCGCCGGAAGGTCATTCCCGGTGCGGCCGGAGCGGTCGTCTTGCGCATGCCGCCGGAGCTCCGCCGCGAGCTCAAGGCCGCAGCGCGGCGCCGCAAGCTGAACGTCAACGACCTCGTGCTCGTCACGCTCTCCGACGCACTCGAGATCCCATTCGCAAGCAATCGAAAGGACACAATGGCCTCCACGAACGGCTCCAGCAACGGCAAGGCACGCGGACAGGACAAGGTCCGCGTCGCGATCGTCGGCGTGGGCAACTGCGCGAACTCCCTCGTCCAGGGCGTGCAGTACTACAAGGACGCGCCCGACGACCAGTTCGTCCCCGGCCTGATGCACGTGAACCTCGGCGGCTACCACATCTCCGACATCGAGTTCACGGCCGCGTTCGACGTGACCGCGGACAAGGTCGGCAAGGACCTCGCCGACGCGATGTGGGCACACCCGAACGACACGATCAAGTTCGCGGACGTGCCGAAGACCGGCATCACCGTCAACCGCGGCATGACGCACGACGGCCTCGGCCAGTACATCTCCGAGGTGGTCACGAAGGCGCCGGGCGAGACCGACGACATCGTCGGGATCCTGAGGGAGACCAAGACCGACGTCGTCGTCAGCTATCTGCCGGTCGGCTCCGAGGCCGCCGCGAAGTGGTACGCCGAGCAGTGTCTCGAGGCCGGTGTCGCGCTCGTCAACTGCATGCCCGTCTTCATCGCCCGCGAGGCCTACTGGCAGAAGCGCTTCGAGGAGAAGGGTCTGCCGATCATCGGCGACGACATCAAGTCGCAGGTCGGCGCGACGATCACGCACCGCGTGCTCACGAGCCTCTTCCGCGAGCGTGGCGTCCACCTCGACCGGACGATGCAGCTGAACGTCGGCGGCAACTCCGACTTCCTCAACATGCTCGAGCGCAGCCGCCTCGAGTCGAAGAAGATCTCGAAGACGAACGCCGTCACGTCGATGCTCGACTACGACATGGGCGACGGCAACGTGCACGTCGGCCCTTCCGACTACGTGCCGTGGCTCACCGACCGCAAGTGGGCGTTCATCCGCATGGAGGGCACCTCCTTCGGCGACGTGCCGCTGAACATCGAGCTCAAGCTCGAGGTGTGGGACTCCCCCAACTCGGCCGGCATCGTGATCGACGCCGTCCGGATGGCGAAGCTGGCTCTCAACAACGGCATCGCCGGCGCGCTCGAGGGCCCGTCGAGCTACCTGATGAAGTCGCCGCCGGTGCAGATCGTCGACGACGAGGCATACGAGGCGACCGAGAAGTTCATCGCCCAGAACGCGCTGACGAAGACGAAGGCGTCCGCCTCGGCGTAACGCCTGGGTAGGCTCGGGCGCGATGGCAACCGTCGCGCTCGAGCCCGCCTCTCGCTTCACGCACGCCGAACTGGCGGAGATCTTCAACGCCGGCTACGAGGGCTACTACACGCCCTTCACCCTCGACGAGGACACGTTCCGGTTCATGACGACGATCTGGGACGACGACCTCGACGCGTCCCGGGTCGCGATTGTCGACGGCGAGCCGGCCGGGATCTGCAAGCTGGCGATCCGCGCCGACCGCGGCTGGATCGCGGGCATCGGCATCTCGACCGCGAACCGCCGACAGGGCGTGGGCGAGGAACTGATGCGTGGTGTCCTCGACGTCGCGCGCGACCGTGGCCTGCGCGAGGTCTGGCTCGAGGTGCTCGTCCAGAACGAGCCGGCGATCCGGCTCTACGAGAAATTGGAGTTCGAGCACGTCCGTGACCTCGAGGTCTGGACGCTCGACGCCGCACCGGGCGAGGGCTCGACCGCCCGACGCGTCCCGCTCGAGCAGGCGCAGGAGCGGATCCGGCGCGAGCGGGTGGGGCGGGAGCCGTGGCAGCGTGCCGACGAGTCGGTCGCGAACCTCGACGAGGTCGAGGGGCTCGAGAGCGACGGCGGCGCGGTCGTCTTCCGCAGCAAGGGCGGCCGGACGTCATTGCTACAGGGGCTCGCAAGTGACGAGGAAGCGGCGCGTCGACTTCTGCAGGCGCTCGGCGAAGCGATGCCGCTGCAGTGGCTGAACGGGCCGGAAGGCGATCCGTTCAACGCCGCGATCGCCGGCCTCGGCGGCACGCAGGCGCACCGCCAGCACGAGCTGGTGCTGCAGCTCGACCGGCTCAGCCCGTAACAGGCTGAGAGAGGAACACGTCGAGCCCGAGCCGCCTCGACACGAACCTGGCGGCAAGTTGGCCCCTGACACTGTTCCCGGCTGCGTCGAGCCGCGGCGAGAACGTCCCCAGCCCACCCTTGCCGGGAGCGACGGTGACGATCCCGCCGCCGATGCCGCTCTTCCCGGGCAAGCCCCACGTCGTACAGCCAGTCCCCGGAGGTCTCGTAGAGACCGGCGGTAGCCATGACCGCGAGCGTGTACCGGCAGGTGTTCGAGTCGACCACTCGCTCGCCGGTGAGCGGGTTGACGCCGCCGTCAGCGAGCGTGGCGCCCATGACGGCGAGATCCCTGGCGGTGACGTTCAGGCAGGACTGGCGCGTGTAGCGGTCCGTGGCCTCGGACGGATCGCAATGAATCCGGCCGTAGCTCTGCAGCAGGCGGGCGATGCTCTGGTTGCGGCTGTTGGTCTCGGACGCAGAGCGGTACGTCTCGTCGTCGAGGGAGAGCTCGCGCCCGGCGAAGCGGGAGAGGCCGTCGCGGACGTGCTCCCACCTCGCGTCCGCGTTCGAGCCGGGGACGAGGCTTGCCGCCGCGATCGCGCCCGAGTTCACCATCGGGTTCGTTCGCCCGTCAGGGCTCAGTTCGACCGCTGCCAGCGAGTTGAACGCGAGGCCTGTGCTGTTGGCACCAAGCAGGCGGCGGGCCTCGTCCGGCCCCAGGCTCTCGCAGACGAGCGCGAAGACGAACGGCTTCGCAACGCTCATGATCGTGAACTCGACCTCCGCATCCCCGACCGAGAAGACGGCGCCGTGCGTCGCCACGACGCAGATGCCGAACAGGTCCGGCGGCACCCGCGCGAGCGCAGGATAGACCTCCGAAACCGCTCCGTCGTCGGTCGACCGATAGCGCTCGTGCGCCTCGGCCACGAGCCTGCTGGCGAGATCGGCCGGTGGAAGCTCCCCCGTGGAGACGTACGGCGGATCCCCCGGATCATGCGTGTGACCCGTCTCCGTGGCCATCCAGCTAGTCGAAGCGGATCACGCTGCGGATCCCGTCCTGAGCATGCATCAGGTCGAAGCCGCGGTTCACGTCGTCGAGCGTGAGCGTGTGCGAGAGGAACGGATCGACGTCGAGCCGGCCTTCAAGCCAGAGGTCGACGAGCTTCGGCACCTCGTCGCGGCCCTTGATCCCTCCGAACGACGAGCCCGCAACACGACGGCCGGTGATCAGGTAGCGCGGCACGACCTCGAGCGTCTCGCCCTTCCCGGCGACACCCGCGACGGTGCAGAGCCCCCACCCCATCCTCGCCGACTCGACCGCCTGGCGCATGACCGCGACGTTCCCGGTCGCCTCGAACGTGTAGTCGGCTCCGAAGCCTCCGGTCAGCTCGAGGATCTGGTCGACTGCGTCGGGCCCGCCGAGCATCGTCTCGGTCGCACCCTGACCCTTCGCAAGCTCGAGCCTGTCACTGGAGAGGTCGACACAGATGATCCGCTCGGCGCCCTGGAGCCGGCAGCCGGCGACCGCGCCGAGACCCACCATTCCGGCGCCGAAGACGACGCAGGTCGAACCGGGTTCCACCGCCGCGGTCTTCATCGCCGCCCCGATTCCGGTCGAGAGCCCGCACGCGAACAGGCACGCGCGGTCGAGAGGCGCGTCGCGGTTGATCTTCGCCAGCGCGATTTCCGGCATCACGGTGTACTCCGCGAAGGTCGAGGTCCCCATGAAGTGGCGGATCGGCTCGCCGTCCCGCGAGAGCCGAGTCGTCCCGTCCGGAAGATGGCCCTTGCCCTGCTCGTCGCGGATCGCGAGGCAGAGGTTCGTGCGCGTGCTGCGACAGTGGACGCACTCGCGGCACTGAGGCGAGAACAGTGTGACCACGTGATCGCCGGGCTCGAGCGAGGTCACGCCGTCGCCGAGCCGCTCGACGACACCCGCGCCCTCGTGACCCAGCACGGTGGGCGCGTAGCCGGACGGGTCGGCGCCCGACGCCGTGTAGAGGTCGGTGTGGCAGACGCCGCACGCGACGAGCCGGACGAGCACCTCGCCGGCCTTCGGCTCGGCGAGATCGAGCTCCTGCACCGTCAGCGGCGTGCCGAACTCCTCGAGCACTGCGGCGCGAATCTTCATCGGGCGACTCTAACTAGACTCGTTGCGTGAAGATCTGCCTTGTGACGCCGTTTGGGTGGTCACAGCCGCACGACGTCAACGAACACGTCAACGGAATCGCCGGTGAGCTGCGCGCGCTCGGCCACTCGGTCACGGTGCTCGCTCCGTCAGCCCGCACTGCGGACCTGATTGCAGGCCGTCGGGCGCTGGCGCGCGGCGAAGCTGCAGATGTGATCGCGATCGGCGCCGCCGTGCCCGTCTCGCGCCGGTCGAGCCTCGGTGTACCGGTCGGCGTCCGCGCGAACCTCCACCTGGCGCTCCAGCAGGGGAGCTTTGACGTCGTCCACGGCTTCGAGCCCGGGCTACCGAGCATCTCGTACCTCGCCCTGCGCGACTCGGAGGCCCTCGGTGTCGCGACGTTCTTCTCGCCCGAGCGGCTCGGCTATCCACCACGGCGGGCGCTACGAGAGAAGCTGCTCGCCCGCATCGATGCTCTGCTCGCGATCTCGCCGGCGACGGCCGCGGCAGCAGCCGAGCGCTTCCCCGGCGACTACGGCATCGTCTCGCCAGGCGTCGACACCGAGCTGTTCAAGCCGGGTCGAAAGCGAAAGCTGATCGCAATCGAGCTCCACTCCGGCTCTCTGCCGGTCGCACGCGTCGCGCTTCGCTCGTTACGCGACCTTCCGGGGTGGGACGCCGTGCTCGTCCGGACGAAGCCGCTTTCCACCCGGCCCGGGATTCCGCTCGCTCTGCGCGACCGAGTGCAGGTCCGCTCGGGGCGCCTGCCGCAGGCGCGCGCAGCCATCCTCGCCGAGGCGGCGATCGTCGTGCCGGCGCCGACGGGCTCCGTGCGACTGCGCCTCGAGGCGGCTGCCGCCGGCGCAGCGCTTGCCGATCCGCCCGGCGTCTTCGAGCAGCCGGAGCTGGCCGCAGCGGCCGTGGCGCGGCTGGTCGAGGACGATGAGCTGCGCGAGCGCCGCGGCCGTGAGGCGCGCGCCCGTGCCGAAGAGCAGAGCTTCGCCGCGGTGGCGAAGGATCTCGACGAGATGTACCGCGGACTCTTCGGCAGGCGGCGCAGCCGTAAGCGCGAGGCCGAGCCTCTCGCCGACCGGCCCTGGATCATCGCCGACCTGCACATGCACACGTCGTGGTCGCACGACTGCTCGATCGAGGTCGACGAGCTCCTCGAACACGCGGAGGCGGAGGGCCTCGGCGCGATCGCGATCACCGACCACAACGTGTTCGGCGGCGCCCAGGAAGCGGTCGCGCGAGCCCGCGGACGCGACCTGATCGTGATTCCCGGCGAGGAGGTGAAGACGGACGACCAGGGTGAGGTGATCGGGCTCTTCCTGCGCGAGGAGATCCCCCGCGGCATGCCGTTCGCCGACACGGTCGCCGCGATCCGCGAGCAGGAGGGCGTGGTCTACCTCCCGCATCCGTTCGACCGCATGCACGCGATCCCGTTCCCGGCCACCGTGCACCGCCACCTGCACGAAATCGACGTGCTCGAGGTCTACAACGCACGCTTGCTCTTCGAGGGCTACAACGACGAAGCGGAGCGTTTCGCCCGGAAGTACAGCCTTCCGGCGGGCGCCGGCTCCGATGCGCACGTCCTCCAGGGGGTCGGCACGGGCGCGCTGCGGATGCGCTCGTTCGACGGCCCGGAGGAGTTCCTTCTCTCGCTGCGCACGGCCGAGGTTCTGCGGCGGCCGAAGTCGCTCGCCTACCTCCAGAGCCTCAAGTGGGTGGCCCAGGTCAAGGAAAAGGTGCGCTAGGAGAGAACCGAGACAGGACTCCCGTGAGTGCTGCCGTGCCTACCGACGAGATCTACCAGCGCTACCTGCAGAAGGCGATCTCCGAGATCAACGAGCTCGGCGACGAGATCGGCCGCGCAGGTGACGAGACCCACGTCCCCGTGCTCGGCTCCGGTCATCCGCTGGCGGACATCTTCCTGCTCAAGTACGAGCCGAAGCCTTCCGAGGTGCAAGAGGGCGTTGCGTTCTACGGACGCGCCGGCCAGGCGCTGCTGAAGTCGCTCCAGCGCCTGCGGGTCGACCCGATGTCGGTGTACGGGACGAACTGCCTCAAGTTCGCCGGCCAGGATCCAGAGGAGGCACGGCCGTGGCTGACGCGGGAGCTGCACATCGTCCAGCCGAAGCTCTTCGTCCTGATGGGCGAGCCGACGGTCGAGTTCACGAACGCCCTCGCGTTTCCCCTCTCCGATCCGGTCGACCCGGCAGCCGAGGGTCTCCAGCGCTTCACGGCGACCGTCGAGGCGCTCGTCGTCCCGGACATCGACGCCGCGCTCGACGAGGCGCCGGCAAAGACGGCGTTCTGGAACGCCTTCAAGGCGCTCGGTCCGTGGTGGCAAGAATTGCCGCCCTACTAGGCGGCCCCCGCCGGGCACTCGCATTTGCGGGCCTGACGGCGGCGATCGCTGCGTACACGGCCGGCGCCGACCACCTGTGGAGGGCCGGGCTGTGGCCGGACGTCCTCTTCATCGCGCTCGTCCTCATCCCCGCGTCGCTCGCGCTCGTGCTGCTGCTGCTGCCGCTTGCGTTCAGGCCGGGACTCGTCAAGATCGCACTCGTCCTGGTCGCAGTCGCGGTGGCAGCGGGGCTCGCCGACCTGGACGTGATCTTCAACCTCGCGAAGCTGTTCGCGCTCATTCTGCTCGGCTTCTGGTTCCTCTCGTACTTCGAGAACGTCGCCTGGGCGGTGCTGGTCGCCGCGATCATCCCCTGGGTCGACATCTGGTCTGTCTTCTTCGGGCCGACGGGGAAGATCACGAGCGACCATCCGAGCGTCTTCGAGCACATCTCAATCGCGTTCCGCGTGCCGGGTGGCCACAGCACCGCGAACCTCGGGCCGCCGGACATCCTCTTCTTCGCCCTCTTCGTGGCAGCAGCGAAGCGGTTCGGGCTCCGGACCGGCTGGACCTGGTTCGCGATGACCGCGCTGACGGCGTGCACGCTCATCCTCTCCGTGAAGGCTCACCGCGGCGGGCTGCCTGCCCTCCCGGCGATCGCGTTCGGGTTCCTGCTCGCGAACGCCGACCTCCTCTGGCATGCGTTGCGCCGGCGCGGGCGCGCTCCCGCCCACATCTATAGCCGCGCCGGCGTCTACGACCTCGGAGCCGATGTGATCGAGCGGATGCCCACGAAGATCGTGCTCCTGACACGCGACCACCCGCCTGTCACAGCGACGGTCGAACCGGTCCGGAGCGAAGACCGCTTCCCGTCCGAGCAGGCCGACGCAGTGGGAACCGAGATCCTCTGCCGGCTCACGATCGGCGGCGCCGACGCAGGTGAGGCTCTGGTGCACGACCTCCCCAACGGGCTCGTGGTCGAGCCCCGCGAGTCGAGCCCCATCTCGCTGGACGCCGTCCATCCCGAGCAGCTCGCCGCCGACGAGGCGAAGGTCGAGCGGCTGCGACGCGAACGGAGCTAGTGAACTAGCGTTCCGCCATGCGCGACGACCTCGACGACCCGATCAGGCGGGCGCTCCACGAGGCGCGGCTCGACCTAATGCTGGAGTTCAACCATGCCGCGGACGGAACGAAGTCCGGGACCGTCGTGCTTCGGAATGCGGAGGGAAAGCCCGTCGCGGAGGTGCCGCTCGACAGCCCGGAGGCGATGAACGTCGCGCTCGCACGAGTCGTCCAGCTCGGCTTTCGCAACTCCGTCCCGGCACCGCGCCTCGATCCGCCCTCGCCGGAGACACCGAAGCAGAGCCCTCCGGTCGAGGCGACCGTCCTCGTGGCCGGGGTCGACGGCTATCGCAAGGGCTGGGTGGCGGTCTCACTCGACCCGAGCGGCGACGTCGAGGTCTCGACGCACGTCACTTTCGCCGAGGTGTTGTCGCTGCAGGCACGTGTGATCGCGGTCGACATCCCGATCGACCCGCCCGGGCTCGGTGCACGCGCGGCCGATGCCGCAGCTCGCGCCTTCGTGGGCGGCAGCCGGGCAAGCAGTGTCTTCCCGATGCCCCCGCGCGCGGCGCTCGAGGCTCGGACGTTCTCGGAGGCGAACGAGATCACGCGGACGATCACCGGCAAAGGCCTCTCCCAGCAGGCCTTCGCGCTCGGCAAGAAGATCCTCGAGGTACACGCGCTCGCAGAGGTCGACGAGCGGGTGATCGAGATGCACCCCGAGGTGTCGTTCTGCGAGCTCTCCGGGTCGCACGTCTTCGAGTCGAAGCACACGCCCGAGGGGCTCGAGCGGCGGCGCGAGATCCTCGCGGCTGCGGGAATCAAGTTGCCCGGAGCCGTGCGGGGGATCCCCGAGGCGGATCTGCTCGACGCCGCAGTCGGAGCCTGGACGGCGGCCCGCTACTCGGCCGGGAAGGCGCAGGCCGTGCCGGCAGGACACGCAGACCGGCTCGGCGCGATCTGGCGCTGAATCGCCTAGGTGCGCGTGAGCAGCGCGACCGCCTCGACATGAGGCGTGTGCGGGAACATGTCGACCGGGCGCACGCGGGCGAGCTCGTAGCCGTACTCGGCGCGCAGCACCTTCACGTCTGACGCCAGCGTCGTCGGGTTGCACGAGACATAGACGATCCGGTCTGCGCCCAGCGCGCCGGTTCGCTTCAGCGCCTTGCCCGCCAGCCCGGCGCGCGGCGGATCGACGACGACCACGTCCGGAGACCCCGCCCGCTCGGCGAGCTCCTCGAGCGACTGTCCGACATTGCCCGCGAAGAACGCCGCGTTGCCGATCGAGTTCAGCTCGAGGTTCTCGAGCGCGCAGGCCACCGATTCCTCGGAGATCTCGACGCCCCAGACCGTCAGCGCGTCCGGCGCCATCGCGATGCCGATCGTGCCGGTGCCGCAATAGAGGTCGTAGACCGTCTCGGTCCCCGTCAGCCCGGCGTACTCGATCGCGATCTCGTAGAGCTTCTCCGCCATCTCCGTGTTCGTCTGCAGGAATGCGTTCGGCCGGACGCGGAAGCGGAGCCCGAGCAACTGCTCCTCGATCGCGTCGTCCCCCCAGAGCAGCGTCGAGGGAAGGTTCGTCACCTCCGAAGGCGTGTCGTTGACCGCCCAGTGGATCGAGCGCACCTCGGGGAAGCGAGTGAGCACCTCGACGAAATAGCCGCGCTCGAACTTCTCCCCCGGCCCTGTGACGAGCACGACGAGAGCCTGGCCGGTGTTCCGGCCCTCGCGGACGACCAGATGGCGGAGATAGCCGGTGTGCTCGGACTGGTCGTAGGCGACGAGATTCTCCTCGCGCGCCCAGTCCCGCACAGCGTTCCGGATCGAGTTGCCGAGATCCGTGGTCAACCAGCACTTCTCGATCTCGAGCACCTCGTCCCAGCGGCCGGCCTTGTGGAAGCCGAGCGCGGGGCCTTCCGGCGTCTGAGTGAAGGAGTACTCCATCTTGTTGCGGTAGAAGAAAGGCGACTGGGCCGGCAGGATCGGCTCGAGGGGCGGCTCCGCAATGCCGCCGATCCGCTTCAGCGCGTCACGAACCTGATCTTCCTTCGCCGCGGCCTGGACGGCGTATTCCAGATCCTGAAAGCGACAGCCGCCGCAGACGGGGTAGTGAGCGCACGGAGCGTCGACCCGGTGCGGCGACGGCTCGAGCACGTCGGTCGCGACCGCCTCCGCAAATCCGCGCTTCACCTTCGTCACGCGCGCCCGGACGCGGTCGCCGGGCAGGGCTCTGCGGACGAAGAGGACGAACCCGTTCAGCCGGGCGACGCCGTTCCCGCCGTAGGCGAGGGAATCGACCTGGAGCTCGACCTCCTCGTCCATCTTCACCGGCGCGGCCACGAGGTGAGCGTAGCTACGGGTCGAGGCGCGGGCTTGCTACGCGAGCGCCGTCACGTAGACCGAGCGCTCGCGAGGGCCGTCGAACTCACAGAGGAAGATCCCCTGCCACGTCCCGAGCGCGAGGCGGCCATCCCGGATCGGGACGAGCACGTTGGATCCCATGAACGCCGCGCGGATGTGCGTCGGGGCGTTCTCCTCGCCTTCCTCGATGTGCTGCCAGGGCCAGTCCTCGGAGACGATCCGCTCGAGCGCAGCCTCGAAGTCACGGGCGACGGCTGGGTCGGCATGCTCGTTGATCGTGATGCCCGCGGTGGTGTGCGGCACGTAGACGAGCGCAGCCTTGCCTCCGTTGAGCTCGCCGAGCGCTGCCTCCACCTGGCGCGTGATGTCGATGAGCTGGCTCCGCCGCTCCGTCTTGACTCTCAGCTCCTGCACGGCGCGTATCCTAGGCCGCGTGGGCGAGGGACCGTTCAGCGACCGTGAGCTCGATGGCTACCGCGACGGCGCCGACCGCTTCATCGCCGAGCTCGACGAGGAGTACTACCTCCACTACGCGGGCTTGAAGCCCGATTTCGAGCTGCGCGCGATCTACGAGCGCCACGCCGAGCTGATCGACATCGGGACGGTCAAGCGCCTGAGCGAGACGGTCGACGGCCGCACGAACATGGAGCTGTTCCGATTCGGCTGCGAGGGGTACCTCGGCGAGCTCACGCGTGACCACGCGGAGAAGATCGCCGAGCTGGAGGCCAAGCTCGAGACGCAGCACGACGGCGAGGCGGTCGGCTACCGGATGCTGCCGCCGACGATCGCGAACACCGCCGACCGGGACTCGCGGGCGCGGCTGGAAGAGTCGCGGAACGACCTGACCGAGGAGCATCTGAACCCGCTCTATCTCGACGCCGCGCACCTGACCCAGCGTGCTGTGCCCGAGCTAGGCGCCTCCACCTACTTCAACCTCTATCGCGACCGCTTCCACTACGACCTCGAAGGACTGGCGTCGCAGTGCCGTGCGTTCCTCGACTCGACCGAGCGGCTCTACGAGGAATCGATGGACCGAGTCCTGCGCGAGCGCGTCGGGATCGGGCTCTCCGACGCGGAGCGCTACGACGTGCGGCGCTTCTTCAGAGGCTCCACGTGGGACAAGGCATTCCCGGCCGACCGGATGGTGCCGGCGCTTCGCGGAACGCTGGCGAATCTCGGCATCGACCTCGACGCGCAGGACAACGTCCACCTCGACGTGGAGGAGCGCCCGACGAAGAGCCCCCGTGCGTTCTGCGCGCCGATCGAGATCCCGGGCAAGGTGATGCTGGTGATCCAACCGCAGGGCGGCCCGGACGACTGGTACGCGCTCTTCCACGAGGCGGGCCACACCGAGCACTTCGCCTTCACGAGCCCCAATCTGAAGATGGAGGAGAAGCGGCTCGGCGACAACGCCGTCACCGAAGGCTGGGCGATGCTCTTCGACCACCTGATCGACGACCGTGCCTGGCTCTCGAGCATGCTCGACTTCCCCCGCCCCGAGACCTTCGCGGCGGAGGGCGCGGTGCAGCTTCTCTTCTACGTCCGCCGCTACTGCGCGAAGCTCCTCTACGAGATCGAGTTCCACGCCGCGCCCGACCCGACGCAGATGGAGGGCCGCTACGTCGAGATCCTCGGAGATGCGCTCAAGGTCCTCCCCAGCCCGACCGACTACCTGTCGGACCTCGACTCGAGCTACTACGTCACGTCGTACCTCCGCGCCTGGGCATTCTCGGCACAGATGACGACGTTCATGCGCGAGGAGTTCGGCAGCGACTGGTTCCGGCGCCGCGAGGCTGGGTCGCTCCTGAAAGAGCTCTGGGAGCTCGGGCAGCAGCCGAGCGCCGACGAACTGCTGAAGGACGTGACCGGTGCGGCAGTCGAGATGGAAGCCGTCGCGGAGCAGGTCCGCTCCGCGATCCCGACTCCGGCCTAGAGCGCTCCGCCCGCAGCCGGTGGCGCGCCCGCGTCCACCCCTTCGTCCCCGACCGCCTCCCGCGCGAGGAAGTCCTCGATCAGCATCACGTTGTCGCGCGAACGCTCGACGACCGTCAGGAGCGCGGCCATCGAGGAGATCTCCTCGCGCTGCTCCTGCAGGAACCAGTGCAGGAACTGCTCGCCGACGAGGTCGCCTTCGGTCCGAGCGAGCTTCGCCAGATCGGAGATCTGCTCGGTCACACGCTTCTCCTGCTCGAGCGCGAGGCGAACGGGCTCGACGACGTCCGCGAAGTCCGTTTGCGGTGCTTCGACGCCCGGAACCACCACGCGCTCGTCGGCGTCGAGCAGATACTGGACGATCATCATCGCGTGGTTCCGCTCCTCGACCGCCTGCCGAAAGAAGTGCGCGGCGAGACGCGGGAGCGTCTGGGCGTCGTAGTACACGGCGATCGCGACGTACTGCTGCGAGGCGCCGAACTCGTGCCCGACCTGCGCGTTCAGACCGTCAGGAAAAGGAGCCATCGGCCCGACTCTAACGGGATACCATCGCCGCGTGCTGCCGCTTCGCGACAACGTGCCGACGCGGTCGTTTCCGCTCGTCACGGTCGCGCTAATTGCCGCGAACGCCCTCGTCTGGGTGCTCTACCAGCTACCCGATCTGGAGGGATCGATCAACTCGCTCGCCTACCAGCCATGCGAGCTCGAAGGCTCGTGTCCCGGGGTCGGGCACGGCTGGCTCCTGACCTCGATCACGGCGATGTTCATGCACGGCAGCTGGTCGCACCTGCTCGGCAACATGCTCTTCCTCTGGATCTTCGGCAACAACGTCGAGGACGCCCTCGGCAGGCCCCGGTACCTCGTCTTCTATTTCCTCGGCGGCATCGCGGCGACCGCCACGCAGACGTTCGTGACCCTCAGATTTGCAAGCGACTTCGATGCGACGATCCCGAACCTCGGCGCCAGCGGCGCGATCTCGGCGGTTCTCGGCGCCTACCTCGTGTTGCTCCCGAACGCCAGGGTGCTGACGCTGATCATCTTCATCCTGCGTGAGGTGCCCGCCGTGCTCTTCCTCGGCATCTGGTTCGGGTTCCAGCTGCTGGACGGAAGCAATTCGCTGGCCCACCCCGAGGCCGGCGGGGGCGTCGCCTTCTTCGCGCACATCGGCGGCTTCGCCTTCGGCATCCTTACTGTCAAGCTGTTCCAGAAACGCCGGCCGCTCGCCCCCGTCTACTGACCATGACCTTCGAGGAACACGTTCTCGCAGCGCTCGACTCGCTTCCGGCCGAGCTCGCGGCCGCGCTAGAGAACGTCGCGGTCGTGATCGAGCCCCAGAATCGGGAGGAGCCGGACCTCTACGGCCTCTTCGACCAGCCCGAGTACATGCCCGCCAAGATCTCGATCTACCAGCGGCCGCTGGAGCAGGACTATCCCGACCCGGCGGAGCTCGAGGAGCAGATCCGGATCACGGTCCTGCACGAGCTCGCGCACTACTTCGGCTTCGAGGAGGACCGGATCTCGGACCTCGGCTACGAGTGATTTGTTGTGTTTTCGTTCAGGCGTTTTCGGGCTGGAATCAGGAAGGCCCGCTGCTCGTTTTAACGAGCATGCGAACGATCAATGAGATTCACGCGGAAATCGAGCGCCTGAGCGAGGTGCGCGGCGAGCTGTGGCAGGACCTTTCGCACGGCCGGACGCAGGCGATCGTGGACGAGATCAAGCACATCGACGAGCAGCTGGTGACGCTCTGGGACGAGCACCGCGCCGAGCGCGCGCGCATTCGCTTCGGCGAGCGCGACGAGATCGTGCGTCGGGCTCGCCAGGAAGAGCGCCTGGAGCGCGCCGCCTAGCTGAAGTACCATCGGGCCCACCATGGGCCTGAAGGGGTTGCGAGATCAAAACGATTCCTCCGACCTCGAGTCGGAGCGGGATGCGTTGCGCCGACAGCGCTCGGAGGCGGCGGCTGAGCTCGAGACGCTCAAACGGATGGTCTCCGAGCGAGTCGTGGCCGTTCAGCAGCGCGAGCGCGAGCTGGCCGAAGCGCTCGCGCGGGTGGAGAAGCGAGAGCAGAAGCTTGCGGCTGCGGAAGAGCGCAACTCGCGGCTGGACTCGGTCCGCCTGAGGCTCGCGGAGGCGAAGGAAACGCGCGCCGCGCTGGACGCTCGCGCGATCGAGCTCGAACGACGCGAGGCGGCGGTGGCTGCGAAGGAACAGGCCGTCGCGGCCCCGGGGCGGCAAGCCGGAACCCTGCCCCAGTCCGAATCGAGTGGAACCGCGGACGAGCAACGGCTGCTCGAGACCCGCGGCGTAGAGCTCGAGCAGCGCGAGACCGCCCTCACCGAGCAGGAAACCGCACTTGCTGAGCGCGAGAACACGCTCGCAGAGCTCGAGCAATCCCTGACCTCGCGGGCAGCCGCTCTCGACGAACGGGAGGCGGCGCTCGGCGCCGCCGAGACCGAGGCCGAGGCCCCTGAGATGGCCGAGCCGGCGGAGGCGCCTGATGAGCTGGCATGCATCGAGGCGAAGCTCACCGAGCTGCGCACCGCGGAGCAGGCCTTCGCACGCACGCATGCGGAGCTCGCGAAACGCAGCGACGCGCTCGCCGAGCAGGCGGCCGAGCTGGCCGCCCGCGAACGAGCGCTGGCCGCCAAGGAGGGACCTGCGCCAGGCGATCTCGACGCGCTCGAGGCTCGGATTCGCCGACTCGAGCAGGGCGGCCGGAAACGCGAGGCCGAACCGCAGACCTTCAGTGCCGGGCTTCGCGCCCTGCAGGAGCGCGGTCTGCGCGGCGGCCAGACGTCGGAAGAGCCACTACACTGAACCCCTGCGTGGGGCGTTAGCTCAGCTGGGAGAGCGCCGCGTTTGCAACGCGGAGGTCGCCGGTTCGATCCCGGCACGCTCCATTAGAGCCCTGGCACAGGCCCGCCGGCCTCCACATCAACACCTGCGTCGCGCCTTTTTCGTTTTCATCTCCGCGGCGGCGCGGCGGACGAGTGTGTTGTTGTCTTCGTGAGGTGTTGAGGTCGCCCAGCCGACGCTCGCGCCGCGGAAGTGGGGTACTGCGGCGGCGGGTACGGCGAGGTCGTCGAGACGGGCAGACAGGGATTGCGCTTCCGCGCGGGCGCGATCGCTGTCGGTGTCGAGCAGGACGACGACGAACTCGTCGCCGCCGAGGCGGCCGGGAAACCAGTCGGGGCTCGTCGTTGCGCGAAGGGCGTCGCCGACGGCCTTGATTACAGCATCGCCGCTTTCATAGCCGACGATGTCGTTGACGTTCTTCAGGCCGTCGAAGTCGACGAACAGCGCCGAGCGGAGGCGGTGCCGATTGTCGGCAAGCAGGTCCTCGATCGCTCGTCGGTTCGCAAGCCCGGTCAGGGGGTCTGTGTAGGCAAGCCGACGCAACTCCTCACGGACGTAGGCGTTTCGCAGCGCCACGCTCGCAGAGTCGGCGTAGCGGCGCAGCACTTCGAGTTCGCCAGACATCAACTCCGAGCGATCGGAGCAGTGGAAGGCCACCGCTCCGACCAGAGTGCCGAAGGCTCGAAGAGGCCGGACGTGGCAGAGACGAGCCTCGCTGCGATACCAGTGGCTGAGGCGATCGATCTCAGGATCCCCGTGGCGCTCGAGCGTGCTTCGAGACGGGCCTGGAAGCTCGAGCAGACGCCGTTCGAGTTCCTCCGCCGCCAACTCCGGCTCAGCACCTCTCCGTGCGGTCTCAGTGAACGCATCTTCGTCTCTTTCCCAGAGGCGAACGAAGCCGGCTCGCGCCAGCATCTCGACACCTTCCACAATCGCTCCGCGTACCCCATCGAGTGCATCGACCTCCAGCAGTCGGTGCACGAGTGCGAGCCCTAGCGCGGAACGATCCACATCCAGGTGGGAGACAAATCCGTCGTTAGCCGCACGCCACATTCCTAGACAGACCATCGGCGTCGAGTCGCACCGCCTTGAACCTCCATCCGGCGTCAGCGGCAGCTTCCGCGGATCGCCTCCCCTCGAGTAGCTGCGCTCGACTGGCCCCCCGGCCGGGTCGTCCCCTGATGGATCCAAGGCGTCCGTGTCCAATCGGTCACCGGCTAGGCGCCTGGCCGGGCCGATCTGACACGCGTAGGTCCTGAGCCGTGCCTCCGTGCGTCATTCCTGCCAGCCCGCAGCGCGCCCAGCTTCGCGCGTTCGGGCCGTTGTCAGAACGGCGCAGCTTGCGCCAATCGTGCGGCCGCTCGCTCGGGACCGAGGGACAAGTCGGGAATACCGCCGCCCCAGCGGAGTCCGGAGATCCGAGACCTGACAACGCCACGACGGAGACGACCGTTCGCACATCGCGGCCGGTTGCTCTCAAGGGGAGGAACGATGACCGCAGGACAGACCAACAACTGGCGAGGCACAGCACTCCGCCTGCTGACCGGTGTTGCGCTCGCTGCAGCTGCGTTCGGCGTCGCCAGCAAGCCGGCGAGCGCCGCGACGACCGCGACGTTCAGCAACGGAGTACTAACCGTGTCCGGTGACAGTGCCACCAACAACATCGCGGTGAGCCGCGATGCGGCAGGGAGGATCCTGGTCAACGGCGGCGCGGTTGCCGTCGCGCGGTGGCACGCCGACGGTCGCCAACACCGCGCTCATCCGGGTCTTCGGCCTCGGTGGCAACGACATGATCACCCTCAACGAGGTCAACGGTGCACTGCCACGTGGGAACCTGTTCGGCGGCGCCGACAACGACGTCCTCACCGGCGGCTCCGGTGGCGATCAGCTCTTCGGCCAGGCCGGCGACGACACGCTTCTCGGTAAGGGCGGCTTCGACCTGCTGTTCGGCGGCGGCGAGAACGACACCCTGACCGGCGGCGACGCCGACGACCAGGCTTTCGGCCAGGGCGGCAACGACCGGATGATCTGGAACCCCGGCGACGACACCGACCTCAACGAAGGCGGGGGCGGCGTCGACACAGTCGAGGTCAACGGCGGCAACGGCGCCGAGCAGTTCGCCGCCACGGCCAACGGCGCGCGTGTCCGGTTCGACCGCCTCAACCCGGCACCGTTCGCGATCGACATCGGCACCTCCGAGAACCTCGTCCTCAACGCGAACGGCGGCCTCGACAGCTTCTCCGCGACGGGGAGCCTCGCGACCCTGATCAAGATCACGGTCGACGGCGGGACAGGCAACGACACGCTCCTCGGGAGCAACGGCGCCGACCTCCTGCTGGGCGGCGACGGCAACGACTTCGTCGACGGCAACCAGGGCAACGACACCGCACTGCTCGGAGCCGGAGACGACTCGTTCCAGTGGGATCCCGGCGACGGCAACGACACGATCGAGGGCCAGGACGGCACCGACGAAATGCTGTTCATCGGCAGCAACGCCAACGAGAACATGGACGTCTCCGCCAACGGATCGCGGGTGCGCTTCGTCCGCAACATCGCCAACATCGTGATGGATCTCGACGATGTCGAATCGATCGTCGCCAGGGTCCTCGGAGGCAGCGACAACGTCGTCGTCAACGACCTCTCGGGGACCGACGTCGTCAACGTGACGGCCGACCTCGGCGGCGGAGCCGACGGCGACAACGTCGTCGTCAACGCGACCAACGGCGACGACGTCGCGACCGTCGTCGGCGCGGGATCCACCGCGCAGGTGGCCGGTCTGTCCGCCCTCGTCTCGGTGTCGGGCGCCGGCGCCGGCGACCGGTTGACGGTCAACGCCCTCGCCGGCGACGACGTGATCGACGCCTCCGGAGTGGGCGCCAACTCGATCCTGCTCACGCTGGCCGGCGGCGAGGGGGACGATGTCCTCATCGGCGGCGCCGGCGGCGACGTGCTGCAGGGCGGTCCCGGTGACGACGTCCTGATCGGCGGATCGGGGAACGACGTCATCGACGGCGGCCCCGGCGACAACGTCGTCATCGACACCCTCGCCGCCAACACCGTGACCTCGGCAAAGCGCGCCGGAAAAGGTTGGCTCGCAAGCCACGTCCATCTCGTCAACGGCAAGACCGTGATCGAGGTCGGCAGCAAGAAACAAGCCATTCCTCGAGCCGATCTCTCACAGCTCGTTCGGGACACGGCCTCCGGCTAGTTCCACGAGCCTCCGCCGGTTTGGTGGGTGCCGCCCCCGGGGGGGCGGCACCCTGTAAACGACTTTCCTAGTTCTTGACGCGGTGGTCGTGGCCGCGCCATTTGTGCCCTCCGCGCGGCTTGTGGGGCTTGTGCGGCTTGGTGCCGAATGGGTCCTTCGATGCTCCGAAGTAGTAGACGGCATAGCTCGCCGCGGCTGACAGCTCGCTGAGGCTCTTGATCGCCCCGCCGGCCATCTTGCGCTGGGCCGCGTTCTTGGCGGCATCGTCCCCGTCGGGGGCGAGGCCTTCTGCGTCGAGCGCCGGAACACCGGTGAGCACGGTGATCAGGTTGTCGCAGAGCTGGTGGTAGCACGGGTCGTACCACGAGCCCGCCGCACCGCCGTAGATCGCTTCCTCCTCGGCCGTCTTCTCGCCCTCGGCGCCGGCGAACACGCCGCCTGCCGGGATGCCACGGTCGGTGAAGCCGACATAGTCGGAGCGGCCGTCGAACGGCACGCGCTCGCTCTGGAGACCCTGGGCGCGGAACCAGTCGTCGAAGACCTGCTCGACCTTGCCCGAGCCCTCGGGGCCGGCCGGGTTGCCCGGCGCGGCGTTGCCGTCTCCGTCATAGACGAAGCGGACGTAGTTCGGCGACGACAGCATGTCGTAGTCGAGCATCACGTCGATCTTGTCCACCTCGGCCTGGCTCAGGTTGTGCGCGTAATAGGTAGAGCCGACCAGACCGTTCTCCTCCGCACCCCACCACGCGAAGCGGATCTTGTTGCGGAGGTTGTAGTGGCCGTCGGCGATCTCCTGGGCCTGGGCCAGCAGCGTCGCTGTGCCGGAGCCGTCGTCGTTGATGCCGGGGCCCTCCGGCACCGAGTCGAGGTGTGCACCGACCACCACGACGTGGTTCGGGTCGCCGCCCTTCGTCTCGGCGATCACCTGCGGCAGGAAGCGGTCCGTGAACGTGCCGTAGACCTTGAAGTCGACGGTCGGCTTCTTCCCCTGCTTGTAGGCCTGCAGCAGCTCGTTGCCGAGCGTGTAGCTCGAGATCACCGCGGCGATCGTCGCCGGCGGGTCGGGCTGGTTGTCGACGAAGATCGGATTCTGGCGCGCGGGCGTGTTGCCCTCGTTGTAGATGATGACGCCGGTGGCGCCGGCCGCCTGAGCCAGCGACCATTTCGCGACGAAGGCGCAGGTGCCGCGCTGGACGAGCGCGACCTTGCCCGATACGCCGGCGTAGTCGGCCTCCACGCAGCCACTGGCCGATCCGCCGGTGGGTGGATCGACGATTCCGCCGACGGGGAACACGGGTGCGTTCGTGAGCACCTTGGTCGGAGAGTTCGCCATCGTGATGAAGTCGGCCGTCGGCAGGTCGCTGTCGTCAGCGTCGCCGGGGACGTAGGTCTTCGGCGTCGGCGTGACCATGTTCAGGACCGGCGGCTGGGACTCGCTCCAGACCGGGATAGTTGAACTGGTTGACCTGCGGGTTGTAGCCGGCGGCCTTCAGCGTCGACACGACGTAGTCGAGCGACTCCTGGTAGCCGGTCGAGAACACCTCGCGTGTGTCGTTGTTGAGCGACGCGATCTGCTGCAGCGCGATCTGGTGCTGCGTGATGTCGCTGACCGAGACGCCGCTGACAAACTGCTTCGCCTTGTGGTCCTTCGGTGTGATGCCGCTGGACGCGTAGGCATTCGGTGCCTGCACGAGCGCGGCGATCGAGACCGCCAGAACAGCGGTGAGCACGGCGACGGCAGCTGCCGCCAGTGCAAAGTGGCTTTGCGGAGAACGGTGAGTGGCTCTCCGTAGGGTGCGAATCTGCGATCGGAACAATGCAGTCCCTCCTCTGAGCGGATAACAGGACAGGGTCGGCGGCGGACGCAACCCCCTGTTGGCGCGCGAAGGTTAACGCCTGCTGCTCCATGGTGAAGCAGTAGGCGACTCGCCCCCGCCCGTGGTCGTGGCGCGTTTCACTCACCGGAGCCTGGGTAACGCTCGCCCGTACGCAGTCCGACGAACGGGAGGGGTCCCATGTCGCGGTTCGGTTTCAGGGCTTCGGTCGCCATATCGATTCTGGCGCTCGGCGTCGCCGTCGCAGGTGGCGTCGTCGCCGCCACGCAGCCGAGTGACGAGCAGGCGCTCCAGCCCACAAGACAGGCTGGTGATCGCCGCGTCGACTCGCGCGTGAACGAGCTGCTGGCGAAGATGACACTCGAGGAGAAGCTGCAGCAGATCCAGCTCCTGCCCGACTTCCTGGTCACGGACGAAGGCGTCCGCAAGGGCCTCGGATCGGTCCTGAGCGTGACGGATCCTCAGAGGATCAGGGACCTCCAGCGCATGGCCGTCGAGGAGTCGCGGCTCAAGATCCCGATCCTCTTCGCCTTCGACACCATCCACGGCTTCCGGACCATCTTCCCGATCCCGCTGGCCGCCGGAGCGAGCTTCGATCCGCAGGTTGCCTCCGACGACCACACGTACGGCGCACGGGAGTCGGCCGTCGTCGGGCTCAAGCAGACCTATGCCCCGATGGTGGACGTCTCGCACGAGCCGCGCTGGGGCCGGATCTCAGAGGCCGCCGGCGAGGACCCGTACCTGAACGAGGTGCTCGCGGCCGCGCGCGTCAAGGCGATCCAGGGGTCCGACTACAGCGCGCCCGACAAGCTCGTCGCCAGCCCCAAGCACTTCGCCGCCTACGGCCAGCCCGAGAGCGGCCGCGACTACAACACGACGGACCTGTCCGAGCAGCGGCTTCGGAATCTCTATCTGCCGCCGTTCAAGGCCGCCATCGATGCGGGCGCCGACACCGCGATGTGCTCGTTCAACGCGATCAACGGCGTGCCGGGCTGCGGCAACGACTACACGATGAACAGGATTCTCAAGGGCGAGTGGGACTTCGACGGGTTCGTCGAGAGCGACTGGACCGCCGTCGCCGAGATGCGCGCTTGCCCGCCGAAGACACCCGATGCCGGGGAGTGCGGGCACGGGGTCGCCGCCGACGGCCCTGCGGCCGCTGCGCTCGCGCTCAACTCAGGCGTGGACTCCGAGATGACGAGCACGCTGATCCGCGACTTCGGCGCACAGCTGCTGCAGGAGCGCCGGATCTCGATGAAGCGGATCGACGACGCCGTGCGCAGGATCCTGCGCGTCAAGTTCCGCGCCGGCCTGTTCGAGCACCCCTACGCTCCGTTCGAGCCGAGCCAGGCCGAGGCGCAGATGCTCCGGCCCGATGCGGTGGCCGCGGCCCGCAAGGCCGCAGGCCGCACGATGGTGCTGCTTCAGAACACGGGCGGGATCCTGCCGCTCAATCCCGCCAAGAAGACGGCTGTGATCGGGCCTCTCGCCAAGAACCAGCACGACATGCTCGGCCCCTGGTGGGGCGTCGGCCGCGACACCGACGCCGTGACCGTCTTCGACGGGATCAACGCCCAGAGCCCCGGCGCGACGTACGCCGAGGGCTGCAAGCTCTCGAACACCGAGCCGCCGCACACGGATCCCGAAGGCTGCGGCTCCGACGCCGGCTTCGCCGCCGCTGTCGCTGCCGCCACGGCGGCGGACCAGGTCGTGCTCGCCCTCGGCGAGACCCGCGAGATGAGCGGTGAGGCCGCAGCGCGCAGCACGCTCGACCTGCCCGGCAGGCAGGAGGAGCTGATCCGGGCGATCAAGGCGACCGGGAAGCCGTTCGTCGTCGTTCTCTTCAACGGTCGCCCACTCGCCCTGGAGGACGTGGTCGGAGACACGCCCGCGCTCCTCGAGGCGTGGTTCCCCGGCGTCCAGGCCGGCCATGCGGTCGCCGATGTGGTGTTCGGGAAGGTGAATCCGGGCGGGAAGCTGCCCGTGTCGTTCCCGCGGACGCTCGGCCAGGTACCGATCTACTACAACCACGAGCCGACCGGGAGGCCATGCAACCCGGACTCGAAGTACAACTCCCGCCACCGCGACATCCCGAGCTGCGCCCCGCTCTTCGAGTTCGGTTACGGGCTCAGCTACACGACGTTCAAGGTGTCGGATCTGCAGCTGAGCTCGTCTTCCGTCTCGCACCACCGCAGTGTCAGTGCCTCGGTGAGCGTGACGAACACGGGCAGCCGCACGGGCGACGACGTCGTTCAGCTCTACATCCACGACCCCGTGGCCAGCATCTCTCAGCCCGTCAGGCGGCTGCGCGGGTTCGAGCGCGTGACCTTGAAGCCAGGCGAGACGCGCAGGGTCACCTTCACGCTCGACAAGAGCGACTACGGCTTCTACGACGAGCGGGGCAAGTTCGTCGTCGAGCCGGGACAGATCGACGTCTACGCCGGCGACAGCTCGAGCGCAGACCTCGTGCAGTCCTTCACGGTGCAGGGATAGCGACCAGGAGCGGGCGCCCGCCTCGTGCGGGTGCCGCGCTCCAGTAAGAACTCGCCTCCCCGGCGACACCAATCCTCCGACACTCGAAAACAAGGAGGAAGGGATGCCCTGGGGCAGTTGGATCAACGACCTGCCGACCGCGTTCTTCATGGTCGTGCACATTGCGGCGTTCGCGCTCGGCGCCGGCTTCGCGTGGCTGGCGTTCAAGCGTGAGCTCCCAATGCTCGGCACGGCGTTCTCGCTCTTCGCCGCGGCCGAGCTGACCTACATGACCTACCACCTCGACTGGACCGTGTTCCTGTTCGCGCACACGATCGCCGAGGTCTTCGACCTCGTCGCGTTCGTGCTCGTCTTCGCAGCCGCGGTCTTGCAGGTCGCGACGCCCGCCGGCCCGTCCTCGAGTCGAGCCACTGATGCACCGGCTCCTCTCTTCGCCCTCGCCGCGCTCCTCCTCGCGGTCGCGGCGGGTTGCGGCGGCTCGGACGATGCCGCAGCCGGTCGCGACGACCGAGGTGACGATGGCCAAGAGCTACCGCTTCGACCCGAAGAAGATCGAGGTCGACGCCGGCTCGACCGTCACGTGGACGAACGACGACAACTTCACCCACACCGTGCAGGTCGACGGGCAGGACGACCACAAGGTCGAGCGCGGCAAGAGCGTCTCGATCACGTTCGACAAGCCCGGCACCTATCACTACATCTGCACGCTGCACAGCCAGGACATGGACGGTGAGGTGATCGTCAAGTGATCACGCGTGCCGCGATCGAGCGCGACCTCGTCATCGTCGCCTGTGCGATCAGCGCCGGCATCCACGCCGCGCTCACGCCGGAGCACCTGACGGAGGGCGCCGCGGCCGGGCGCGGCCTTCGCGCTCGCGACGGTCCTCCTCGCCGCAGTCGCGGTCGTGCTGACGCGGGCCGTCAGCACCGCGGCGCTCGCCGGGGCGGCTGTCCTCTTCGCAGGGCTGCTCGTCAGCTACGGCGCTCGCGGTGACGACCGGGTTGCCGCTTGCTCCATCCGCACCCGGAAGCCGGTCGACGGGCTCGCCGTCTTCACCAAGGCGGTCGAGCTGCTCGGCCTGCTGGCCGCGACCAGCCTGCTCTTGCAGCGACCGCCCGCCCCTTTGCTCACGTTCTCCCGACCGAAAGGAACCCTCGCATGAAGCCCGCATGCCACCCGACCGATCCCGCTCGGACTGACCGCGCTGATCGCCTTCTTCAGCGCCCTCGCGGCGCTCGCCGTCTCGAACGGCCACGACGGCCCACGCCCACGGCCACGAGAGCCATGCGGCGCTCACGCCGACGTCGCGGCGATCACCAAGGAGCTCGCGCTGCGCAACGGGATGCGCGTGCTCTGGGAGGACCACGTCACCTGGACCCGCCTGGCCGTCATCAGCCTCGTCGCCGGCACCCCCGACACCGACGGCGACCGTCGCGCGGCTGCTGAAGAACCAGGCCGACATCGGCAACGCGATCAAGCCGTACTACGGCGGGCCGCCGGCAAGGCGCTGACGGCGAGCTGCGCGCAGCACATCCTGATCGCGGCCGACCTGATCGCCGCCGCAAAGGCCGGCGACCAGGCCAAGCTCGCCGCCGAGCAGGCCCGCTGGCGCGCGAACGCCGACGACATCGCAGCGCTTCCTCAGCAAGGCCAACCCGCGGACTGGAAGCGCGCGCGCCGTGCGCGCGATGCTGAACGAGCACCTGCGGCTGACGACCGCAGGAAGTCGTCGCCCGCCTCCAGGGCAACTGGGCGGCGGACGTCGCCGCGTACGACCGCATTCATCAGCACGCGCTGCAGATGGCGGACACACTCTCGGCCGGCCTGGTCGAGCAGTTCCCCGGACGGTTCCGCGTAGTCCTGCCATGCGCGTGGAGCGTCACAGGAGGAAAGACGGCCGACACGCGTCGTCGACTGGCGCCGCCGAGCAGCTCGTCGAGGCCGGGCTTCGGAGAAGCTCTCGCCGCACCGTCTTTCCCGTGACGCGCGCTACGACCTGCACGCGTTGATCGGGCTGTCAGAGCGAGGCTGCCGCTCCTGCGCTCGCCGTCCAGCATTCTGGCTCCATTCGACGGAAGCGCGGCATGATGGTCGCTGCAGCACCTATCGTCGAGGAGATGGAGCCAATCGCCGTCGCCGAGGAAGTACGGCTCGGATGAGGAGTCGCGCCGCTGGCTGCGACGAGCTCCGCGCGGAGGGAGCGACCAGGGACGACGCGATCGCTCGGCTGCACGCGCTGCTGCTGCGCGCGGCCCGCTTCGAGGTCGCCCGCCGGCGCCCGACGCTGCCCCACCTGCGCGGCGACGAGCTCGACGACATCGCGCTCGAGGCCGCCGACGACGCGCTGATGAGCGTGCTCAGGCGCCTCGACGACTTCCGCGGCGCCAGCCGCTTCACCACCTGGGTCTACAAGTTCGCGCTGCTCGAGGCAGCCGTGAAGCTGCGGAAACGCGCGTGGCAGGGACGCGAGGTGCCGCTCGAGCCGGAGACCTGGTCGCTCTTCTCGAGCGCCGGACTCGCGCCCGACCTGGAGGCGGAGCAGAGCGAGCTCCTCGCGACGCTGCAACATGCGATCGCCGATGTGCTGACGCCGCACCAGCGGCGCGTGCTCGTCGCGCTCGCGCTCAACGGCGTGCCGATCGACGTCCTCGCCGACCGGCTCGGCACGAGTCGCGGCGCGCTCTACAAGACGCTTCACGACGCGCGGCGGAAGCTCCGCCGTCACCTGGACGAATGCGGGCTGTCCGTTGGATCCTTCCTGGAGGAGGCGAAGTGACCGAACGACCCGACCTGAAAGCAAGCACTGGGCCGGCTGCTCGGCCCCGCCGAGCCCGAAGTCGGGTGCGATGCCTGCTTCGAGCAGCTCGACCGTTATGTCGAGCTCGAGCTCGCCGGAGCGGACGTCGACGCCGCACTCCCCGGCCTGCGCGCCCACCTCGAGGGTTGTCCGGCCTGCCGCGAGGAGCACGAGAGCCTTCGCGCCCTCGTCAGCGCCAAACCCTCCTAGCGCTCAGCGCTCGACTCGTCGTCCGGCGCGTCGATGGGCTTCGTGTCCAGCGAGCGCTTGACGTCCTCGCGCGGATCGATGTCGCCGACCGTTTGCTTGACCTCGCGGACGCCGCGTCCGAGCTGACGCGCAAGCTCCGGAATCCGCTTCGAGCCGAACAGGAGCAGGAGGATGATCCCCAGCGCGATCAGCTCCCATTGACCAGGCACCTTCCCAGCATAGACAGCGGCGAAAGATCCGCCTCAAGGATGACCCCGAATCGGCGCAAAGGCCGACGACGCGGTCGTCACACCCGCGTACGGTGCTCTTCATGAAGCGAACGCTCCTCATCGCACTCCTCGCACTCGGGCTCATCCTCCTCGCGGTCGGCGCCTGGACTCTCCAGGGCATTCGCTGGACGCTTCGCGGCGGACGCAATCGACGCGAGCGCCTCGCCACGGCATAGTTCGGGCATGGACGTGAAGTTGGCGGAGGAATCGCTCTCGGGCTCATGGCTGTCGACACGGCTCGGCGTCGGTACGCACCGGCTCGACGCTATGCGCCGCTCGGGCGAACTGCTGGGCATCCGCCGGCCGGGTGGACAGGATTACCTCTACCCGGCCTGGCAGTTCGCGCCGGACGGGAAGCCGCTCCCGGTGATCGCGCGCCTCGTCCATGCAGGGCGCGACGCAGGGCTGAGCGACGATCGGCTCTACGAGGTGCTTGCTGCGCGGACGGGGATCTCGGGCGACGAACGGCTCGCGGATGCAATCCGCCACGGCAAGGACGAGTACGTGCTCTCCGTCGTTCGCAGCGGGTAGCGGAGTGGCCCTCGTCAGCCTGAATGCCGTCCGCAAGTCGTTCGGCAGCCGAACCGTGCTCGACGGCCTGGACTTCGCGATCGAGCCACGCGCTCGCGTCGGTGTGATCGGCGCCAACGGCTCCGGCAAGTCGACGATGCTCAGGCTCATCGCCGGGCTCGAGGAGCCCGACGCGGGCACCTCGGTGCGCCGCCGCGGAATCGTGACCTCGTTTCTGCCGCAGCATCCGCTCGGAGACGAGCGGAACGCACTCGAGACCGTCCGTGCAGCGCGGCCCGACCTGGACGAGCTCGATCGCGAGCTGCACCGGATCTCCGACCAGCTCGCATCGCCGGAGCTCGCGGCGGATCTCGACAAGATGTCGCGCGTCCTCCACCGCCAGGAGGAGCTCGTCGATCGCTGGGAGCAGGCCGGTGGGCCGAGTGTCGATGGCCGCGGGCGGGCGACGCTCCTCGACCTCGGGCTCGAAGAGGACGACCTGACGCTGCCGACGAGCGCTCTTTCGGGCGGCCAGCGAAAGCTGATCGCGCTCGCCGCCTGCCTCGCCCAGGATCCCGACGTTCTCCTGCTCGACGAGCCGGAGGCGCACCTCGACGCCGTGGGCCGCTCGCTGCTCGAGCGTTTCATCTCCACCTTCGACGGAGCGGTGGTCGCTGTCTCTCACGACCGCTATCTGCTCGACGAGACGGTCAGTCAGATCGCGGAGCTTCATGGCGGCCGGATCCGCATGTGGCCGGGCAACTACTCCGCGTACACCCTCGCCCGAGAGCTCGAGCTGCAGCGCCAGCAACAGCAGTACGTCACGCAGCAGAAGGAGATCGAGCGGCTGGAGGAGGCGATCCGGCGCTTCAAGCTCTGGGCGAGCTGGGTTCCGGACCAGCGCAACATCAGACAGGCACGCAACAAGCAGCGCCAGATCGACAGCATGGAGAAGGTCGAGCGACCAGTGCTCGAGCGCCGGAAGATCGCACTCCGTCTCCATCCACACCAGCGGGGAGGCCAGCGCGTCTTCGAATTGCGCCACGTCGGCATGCAGTTCGGCGAGGACGTCGTGCTCGCGGACGTCGAACTCACGGTAATGCACGGCGAGCGCGTGGGCTTCGTCGGGGAGAACGGCGCCGGCAAGAGCGTGCTGCTGAAGACCGTCGTCGGCGAGCTCGAGCCCACGGTCGGTGAGGTGTGGGTCGGTCCGTCGATCCAGACCGGCTACCTCGCGCAGGACCAGGAGACGCTCGATCCCGAATCCAGCCCGCTCGACACCGTCCGGCTCGCCCACCGCTGCTCCGAGGGCGAGGCCGTGGCACTGCTGATGAAGTTCCTGTTCCCGTACGAGCAGGTGCGACGGGCGAACAAGCTCCTCTCGGGCGGCGAGCGCACCCGGCTGCAGCTGCTGCTCCTGATGCTGCAGCGACCGAACCTCCTCGTCCTCGACGAGCCGACGAACCATCTCGACATCGACTCGGTCGAGGCGCTCGAGGCGGCGCTCGAGGAGTTCGACGGCACCGTCTGCGTGATCTCCCACGACCGGTATTTCCTCGACCGGATCGTCGATCGGATCGTCGAGGTCGGCGGCGGCGAGGCGCATGCGTACGAGGGCAGCTGGTCGGACTGGTTCGAGCGCTCCAGGACGGACGCGATCGTCGCCTGAACGACATTGCTTCGCGACGGGCGAGCCTGTACCGTCGCCCTCCTGGTCATCGAATAGAGGGGAGACTACGATGCCAACCTCGCGCCGAGCGCTCCTGCTTGCGCTTCTTACGCTCCTGACGGTCCTTGCGTTGCCTTCGCTCGCGCAGGCCGCGGGGGTCCAGCCACGGTTCGACCTTTCGAGCCCTAGTGGGGGCCCGTTCCCGAGCAACCGCTGGACGACGTTCGACTGGTCGCAGAAGACCAGCCTGCGCGTCAACCTGCCGAGGCCGGACTGCGCCGTGCGCCCGTCCGATTGCGCCGACATCGACGTTCTCAATACGCTCGACGGCTTCAACGTGCAGCCACGGATCTCGATCCCCTTCACGGGCGCGATCGATCCGGCCAGCGTGAACAGCTCGAACGTCTTTCTCGTCAGGCTGCCCGACTTCGGATCACGGGGATCAACCAGATCGCATGGGAGCCTGCGAGCAACACGCTTCACGTCGAGTCGGACCAGCTCCTGCAGCAGCACACGGCGTACGTCCTCGTCGTGACGAGGGGGATCCGAGACGCGTCGGGTGCCAAGATCAAGTCCGCCTGGTTCACGAACTCGCACCTCGTCCACGGCCTTGCCGGGAAGTTGCTCTCCCAGGTTGCGGTGGCGAGCGTCTTCACCACCCAGAGCGTGACGCCGCTGCTGGAGCAGGTGCGCCGCCAGATCGACCGGTCGAACCCCGCCCCGGCCACCTTCGCGATCGGCGCCGGCGGCGTGCGGACAGTGTTCCCGCTCGCAGGCGTGACGTCGATTCTCTTCTCGCGCCAGACGGGCACGGCTCCGACGTTCGCCGTCTCGCCGACGGGGACTCCGTTCCTGGCCGGAGTGGGGACGGTCGCGTTCGGCGCCTTCGACGCGCCGGACTACGAGAACACTTCGAAGGTGATTCCCCCCGTTGGCACCCGTAAGGGCGTGCCGGCGGTGCAGGGGACGAACCGCCTCTACTTCAACCTCTTCCTGCCGGCCGGGGCTGCTCCCGCGGGCGGGTGGCCGGTGGCCATCTACGGCCACGGCTTCACGGACAACAAGAACGGGAGCCCGTTCCTCGTCGCCGGCTCGATGGCGCGGCGGGGGATCGCGACGATCTCGATCAACGTCGTCGGTCACGGGTCCGGCCCGCTCGGCACGCTGATCGTGAACCGGTCCGCAGGTGGGCCTGTCGTGCTCCCGGCGGGAGGTCGCGGGATCGACCAGAACGGCGACGGTGCGATCGACTCGACCGAGGGCGTCAATGCGGCCCCGCCGCAGACCCTGATCTCGAACCGCGACGGCCTGCGGCAGACGGTGATCGACCTGATGAGCCTCGTACGCGAGATCGAGGTCGGCGTGGACGTCGACGGCGACGGGACGCGAGATCTCGATCCGTCGAAGATCTCGTACTTCGGCCAGTCGTTCGGCGGCATCTACGGGACGAAGTTCCTGGCCGTCGAGCCCGCTGTTCGCCAGGGCGTCGTGAACGTGCCGGGCGGGGCGATCGTCGAGATCGCGCGGCTCAGCCCCGCCTTCCGCCCCCTGGTCACGCTCAGCCTGATCAACCGCACTCCGCCCCTCATCAACCTGCCGGGCTTCGCCTTCAACGAGAACATGCCGTTGCGAAACCTGCCCCCGCTCGTCGACACCGTCCCGGGCGCGTCGGCGATCCAGCAGCTGCTCGAGTGGACGGAGTGGACGTCGCAGGCGGGCAATCCGGCGGCGTACGCGCCGCACCTCCGTGCGCAGCCGTTGTCGGGAGTGCCCGCGAAGTCCGTGATCCTCCAGTACGCCCGCACGGACGCGACCGTCCCGAACCCGACGACGTCGGCGATCATCCGGGCCGGCGGGCTGCAGGACCGGACGACCTTGTTCCGGAACGACCTGGCGTTCGCAGCCGATCCGACGTTCCCGAAGAACCCGCACACGTTCCTGACCAATATGCCGGGCCTCGCACCGCCTGCCCCGGGTGCCGTGGCGCTCGCGGCTCAGGATCAGATCGCGCAGTTCTTCGCCTCGAGCGGCGCGGTCGTCGTCGATCCTGACGGCGCTGGGCCGCTGTTCGAGACGCCGATCGTCGGCGCGCCGCCGGAGGATCTGGCGTACATCCCGTGACCTAGGCTCTCAGCATGCGTGAGCTGCTGGAGCTGTTGGAGGCGGGGCCGGGCGACACTCTGTTGCCCGGCCTCGCCTGGCTCGCCGGACAGGACGTGGCGCTCGACCCGGACGAGCGTCAAGGCGACGGTCCGCCGGGCCGAACTGCTGCTGGCTGCCGGAGGCGACCCCCGCCGGGAGCTCGAGCTCGACGGGCGTGCGGTGACAGCGGTCGCGGCGGATCTCGACGAGCCTCGTGCCCGTGACCAGCTCGAGGACTCGCTTGCGAGGCTTGCCGCCGAGTCGGAGGGGCTCGCCGCTGTGAGTGACGGGCTGGCGCGCCTGCGCGCGCAACCCGACCTCGCCTGGCAGAGCTACGCCTGCGCGCTGCTGGCGGAGGCCATGGGTACCGACTGATCGTCGAGCTCGGACATCCGGCCGACGGACCGGATCGGTGAGAGCAGGATCGGCACGACGGCGAGCACGCCACCGAGCGCGCCGATCACCATCGTCTCGCGCAAGCCGATCCAGGAGGCGAGCGCGCCGCCGACGAGACCGCCGAACGGAATCACCCCCCAGACGACGAACCGCCGCGACGCGTTCGCGCGGCCGAGGAGGCGGTCCGGCGTGATCGCCTGGATCAGGCTGATCGCAGTGACGTTGTAGAGGATGCCGCCGAAGCCGAGCAGCAGCATGCTGAGCGTGATCAACGGGATCGCGAGGTCCTTCGGGGCGAGCGCGATCAGCAGCGTGGCGGGACCGAAGAGGGAGGCGGCGAGGATGATCGTCCTGCCGACACCGAGGCGGTCGCTGATCCGGCGCGCGGTCAGCGCGGCCGCGAGGGTGCCGAGATTGCCGACGGCGAGTACGAGGCCGATCGTCCCGGCAGAGAGGTCGAGCTCACGGACGGCGAAGACCAGCAGGATCGAGAAGACGATCTGGCCGAAAAAGTTCGCCAGCGCAACCGAAGCGACCATGCCGCGCTGGTAGCGGTGGGTGAAGACGTAACGCAGTCCCTCCGCGAGCTCAGCCTTCAGCGAACGCCTCTCGTCGCGCGGCGGCGGGTGCTCCTGCTTCTTGATCACGCCGAGCAGCAGGGCCGAAGCGAGGAAGCTGATCGCGTCGGCGAGGATAGCGACGGGAGCGGTCAGAGCCGCCACGAGCCCGCCGGCGATGCCAGGCCCGCCGATGTTGGCCGCGGCACGGCTGATCTCGAGCTTGGCGTTGCCGTCGACGACCTGCTCCCGGCCGACCAGAGCCGGGAGGTACGACTGGTACGAGACGTCGAAGAAGACCGTCCCGATCCCGTGGATGAACGCGACGGCGTAGAGCTGCCAGATCGACAGGCCGCCGAGCCAGTACGCGACCGGAATGGTGAGCAGCACCGCGGCGCGCGTGACGTCGGCCAGGATCAGGATCGGTCGGCGCCGCAGCCGGTCGACCCACACCCCGGCCGGTAGCGCGAAGAGCAGGAACGGCAGGAACTCGACGGTCGTCAGCAGCGCGACGTGGAAGGTCGTCTCCTCCAGGACGAGGATCGCGACGAGCGGCAGCGCCAGAAACGTGACCTGCGAGCCGAACTGGCTGATCGTCTGAGCGCCCCAGAACGAGAGAAAATCGCGCTGCCGCCAAAGACCGCTGGGCCGTCTCAACCTCAAGCTGAGACGGCCGCGGCCCGGGTGATCTCGATGTCGCCGCTGACGGTCTTCGCCGCCAGCCGCGCTTCGGTTCCGTTCGATCCCTCCGAGGGCGTGTCCTTGACATCGAGGTCGGAGCTGACGTCGCCGGTCGTCGAGTTGGCGTCGATCCGCAGGCGTGTCCCCTGGCGGACGCCGATGCGGACGTCGCCGGAGACCGACTGGACGTTGATCTGTCCCTGCCGAATCGCGCCGATCCGTTGATCGCCGGAGACGGTCTTGGCGGCCAGGTCCATCTGGGCATCGTCGACCGCGAAGTCACCCGAGACGAGCGTCGCCGAGACGGGGCCGGTGACAGTGCCGAGGCGGACGTCGCCGGAGACGGTCTGGAGGCGTGCCTCGCCCTCGACCGTCACGGCGCGGACGTCGCCGCTGGCCGACTGGACGCGGAGCCCGGTGACGTGCTCGACGGCGATGTCGCCGGAGGCTGTCTTCAGCTCCACGTTGCCGAGCCGGCCGGTGGCAGCCACGTCGGCTGACGCGGTGGCGCAGTCGAGGTCGGTGTCCTCGGGACAGCGGATGCGGACGCCGACCGAGGGCGTGCGGCCGAACGTGATCCAGGCCGGGCCGACGCCGAACCCCTTGCCGCCGACGCCGATCTCGACCGTGATCTCGTTACCGTTCATCTCGACGGTCGCCCGCTCGAGTGCCTCACGGGTGGCGTCGTCGTTGCGGAGCGCCTCGAGCTCGACCGTGGTGCGACCGTTCTCGCTCGGTTCGACCGAGATCAGACCGGCGGCGTTCTTGACGCGAAGGCGTGTCTTCCCCGGAGTGTCAAACGCGTCCACGGCGGGCCTCCTTCACCTTGAGCGCAGGCTTGACGACGCGGCCGTGGGGCTCGGGGGGACAGCACCAGTCCGGAACGAGCAGGACTCCGGCGCCGTATGGGATCGGGTGCAGACGGGACACGTGCTTCTCCTTTCCTAGCTGTCCGCGTAGCCGGACAGGCGCCGGCCGGTGCGAACGGAACGGGTGCGAGGCTCGAGCCCGCGCTGAAGCGCGCGCACGACCCAGGCATTGACCGAGGTGCCTTCGAGATTGGCGGCGACCTCGAGCTGCGCCTTCAGTCCTTCGGGCAGGCGCAGGGTGATGCGGGCGGAGAAGGCGTCGTCGGCGCTCGTTGCCTGCGCGCGCTCGGGCTCCTCTTCCTCTTCGATGTACACGAGCTCGGGGTCGCGACCGGCGAGGCGAACCTCGATCCGGCCGGGCACGGAGCCCGACAGCGCAAGTGCGGCCTCGCTGACGACGTCGAGCAGACGCAGGTGCAGCGAGGAGCCGAGCGCCTGCGTGAGCCGGCGGCCGGCCTCCACGGTGGCCTCGTCGCTGGCGAGCGATGCTGCCGCGGCGAGGTCCTCCTGGATCGCGTGGATGTGATGTGCCATCTCCATGGCTTCACTATGACATCATTATGATGTCTTGTCAAGTCACACCTGACATCCCGCACATGTCAACGTGGCATCAAGGGTCTTTGCGGCGCGAATAAGCCATTCAGGGGTACAGACCGCTGGTATCGTCAGGCTCTTGCCCCGCGTTGCCCGACAGGGCGCGCCTGCGGCGGCCCTCGCTGGCCGCGGCAGGGGAAGCAGCGAATGAATCACGTCGATCCACCCGATCTTGCCCTTCGGCCGACCTTGCGCCGACTCTTCCCCCTCTGGTGGGAGCAGCGCCGCATGGTCGGCGCCGGCCTGGCGTTCGCGCTCACCAACACCGCGCTCTCGATCACGATCCCGATCCTGATCCAACGCGTGGTCGACCAGGCGATCGTCGGGCCGGAGAAGAACCTGCTGCTCCCGTATCTCGCCGCGATCCTCGTGCTCGCCGTCATGCGCTTCTTCGTCAACTTCTCGCGCCGCTTCGCAACGGCCCGGGTCGGGATCGCGGTCGAGGCGCGCCTGCGGGGAATGCTCTACAACGCCTACCTCAGCTATCCGCGGGCGTTCTTCGACCGGCATGCGACCGGAGAGGTGATCTCGCGCGCCACGAACGACATCTATCCGGTGCGGTACTTCATCGGCTGGGGTGTCGTCCAGGGGATGCAGAGCGCGATGATGATCGTCGCCGCCGGCATCGTGCTCGTGACCGTCAACCCGCGGCTCGCGTTCTTCTCGGCGCTTGCGATGCCGCCGATCGCCGTCCTCACCTGGGTCTTCGCGCACCGTCTCTTCCCCATCTCGCGGCTCGTGCAGGCGAAGAAGGGCCACCTGACCGAGGCGACGGACGAAGCCGTGGTCGGGATCGAGATGGTGCAGGCGTTCGGACGCGAGGAGGACGTTCGCACCCGCTTTTTCGGCCGGGCCGAGGCGGTGCGCCACGAGACGATGCGCCAGGCGACCGTCGAGGCGCACTACCTCCCCGGACTGCTCTTCCTCCCCACCCTCGGCATCGCCGCAGTGCTCCTGCTTGGCGGCCGCGAGGTGATCGCGGGGACGCTGACGATCGGCCAGTTCATGCTCTTCATCACTCTGCTGCTGCAGCTCGTGTGGCCACTCGAGGCGATCGGCTGGATCATCAACTTGGGTCAGCGGGCGGTCGCCTCGGCCGGACGCAGCTTCGCGTGGCTCGAAGGAATCCAGCCCCTGCCGGAGCCGGCGGACCCGAAGCCGTTGCCCGACAGTGCGCTCCGTGTGAGCTTCGAGGACGTCCACTTTGCCTACGGCACCGGTGCGGACGTGTTGCGTGGGATCGACCTGGCGGTCGAGCCCGGCGAGATCGTCGCCGTCTGCGGCCCGACGGGATCGGGCAAGACGACGCTGCTCAACCTGCTGTCTCGCTTCTACGATCCGACCGGAGGTCAGGTGCTGGTCGGCGGCGTCGACACCCGAGACGTCCCGGTGGCCGACCTGCGCAGCGCGGTCGCGATCGTGACACAGAAGGCGGTTCTCTTCTCCGTGCTCCTGCGTGACAACCTGCTCTCCGCCCGGCCCGATGCGGACTGGGACGAGGTGCTCGCCGCCTGCGACGCCGCCGGAGTCACGGCGTTCGTCGACGACCTGCCGGAGGGCTACGACACCCTGATCGGCGAACGGGGCGTCAACCTCTCCGGCGGCCAGCGGCAGCGCGTCGCACTCGCCCGCGCGCTGCTCGCGGGCGCACGCGTGCTCGTGCTCGACGACCCGATGTCCGCGGTCGACACGCAGACCGAGCGCCTCCTCGTCGAAAACCTCCGCCCCGCCGTCGCAGGCCGGACGGTGCTCGTCGCGACCCAGCGGCTCTCGACGATCGGCGTCGCCGACCGCGCCGTGGTGATCGAGGACGGCCGCGTCGTGGAGCAGGGCAAGCCCGCCGAGCTGCTCGCCGCCGGCGGGCTCTTCACCGCCCTCTTCGGAGACGAGACCGTTGCCGCCTAGGCGCCACACCGGGCTCTCGCGGCTTCTGCCCTACGCTGCCGAGCGGAAGCCGCGCATCGCCGTCATCGCGGTGCTCGCCTCGCTCTCCGCAGCTGCACCGGTCGTCGGCTGGCACCTCGTCCAGGACGCGATCAACAACGGGATCGAGACAGGCAACGAGCACCACCTGATGCTCTCCGTGATCGGCTACGTCGCGGTCAATGCTGCAGCCTGGGTGCTCGGCACGCTGACCTGGCTCGGGCTTGCGGAAGTCGGCCAGCGGATGGTGCTCGAGCTCCGCCGCGACCTCTTCGAGCATCTCACGTCACTCTCGCTCCGCTATTTCTCGCAGCAGAAGGCCGGTTGGATCATCTCCCGGCTGACGAGTGACATCGACGCGCTCTCGGACGTCCTCAACCAGGGCCTGACCACACTCGTGGTCAACACGCTGACGCTGATCGCTGCGGTCGCGGGGCTCTTCCTGCTCGACTCGCGCCTCGGGCTCGTCGCGCTCTGTGTGCTTCCACCCGGGATCCTGATCACGCGCTGGTTCCAGCGCGTGTCCCACGTCGCGGCGTCCGAGGTGCGGACCCGGATCGCGATCGTGACGGCACAGCTCGCCGAGTCGGTCGCCGGAATGGCCGTCGTCCAGGCCTTCAACCGCGAGCGCGCGTTCCAGGCCGAGTTCGATGGACTGAACGAGCGGAACCGGGTCGCGAATGTCCGCGTCCAGAAGATCTACTCCGTCTTCTTCCCCGCAATCGAGCTGCTCGGCGCGATCGCGATTGTCGCGGTCATGTACGCCGGCGCCCAGTTGATCGATTCCGGCACGATGGAAATCGGCACCCTCGTCGCCGCGGTCGGCCTGCTGGCACTCGTCTTCCAGCCGCTCCAGGAGCTCTCGGAGCTCTACGGCCAGGTACAGGCGGCGAGCGCGGCCATGGACAAGATCAGCTCGGTCATGGACGCCGAAATCGACGTCGCCGACAGCAAGCACGCGCGCCCGCTCGGCCGGATCGACGGCCGGCTCGAGCTCGACCAGGTCACCTTCGGATACGGCGACGAGCCGGTCCTGCACGCGATCGACATCTCGGTGCCACCCGGCGGCTGCGTCGCCCTCGTGGGTGAGTCAGGCGGCGGCAAGTCGACGACGGCGAAGCTGATCGCACGCTTCTACGACCCCGACGAGGGCGCGGTCAGGGTCGACGGCACCGACCTGCGCGACGTCGAGCTCGTCGGCTACCGGCGCCAGCTCGGGGTCGTCCTCCAGGATCCGTTCCTCTTCAGCGGCACGATCGCCGACAACATCCGCTTCGCGAAGCCCGACGCGTCCGACGAGGAGGTGCGGGAGACCGCGGCGGCCGTCGGCGTCGACCGGGTCGCAGCCAGGCTCGAGCACGGGCTCGACCAGGTCGTCCGCGAGGGGGGTGCCGGCCTCTCCGCCGGCGAGCGCCAGCTGATCTCGATCGCGCGAGCGCTCCTCGCCGACCCGCGCATCCTGATCCTCGACGAGGCGACGTCGAACATCGACCGGCCGACGGAGATTCTGATCGAGCGGGCGTTCGACCGCCTGCTCTCGGGCCGAACGTCGATCATCATCGCTCACCGTCTCGCGACCGTCCGTCGCGCCGACGAGATCCTTGTCGTCGAGCACGGCCGGATCACTCAACGTGGGACCGAGCGGGAGCTGATGGCGCAGGACGGGCCGTTCCGCCGCCTCGCCCACGAGCTCGTGGACGACTCGCTGCCGGCGCTCTCGGAGGAGACGCCGGCAGCGTAAGCCGTTGCTTGCCTAGACCTTCTCGAGGTAGGTGAGCTCCGAGCCGCGGCACATCATCTTGACGCTGTCGCCGACGGCAAAGCGCCCGAGGAGCTTCTCCGCCACCGACATGGGTGGCGTGCAGGTGAGCGAACCGGCCTCGCCCTGAACGGTCACGGACTCACGCGAGAGCGCGGTGATCCGACCGTAGAGCTTGCGCTCGTCGCCCGCCTTGCGCTCGTCGGCCACGGGGGCTCGCTCGAGTGCGACGAGGACGCCGCCGAGACAATAGATCTTCACCTTGTCTCCGACCTTGAGCTCGACCAGCTTCCCCTGCTTCTCGGCCGGGACGCTGCACGCGAGGCGGCCGGCGTCCGACTGGACGACGATCGAGCCCGCGGCCAACTCGGCGACCTGGCCCGCAGCCATCTGCCGCTCGCCGCTCTTCTCGTCCGGCTTCTTGGCGTCCGCCTTTTCGCGGGCCTTGTCGCCGAGGCGGTGGATCATGCGCAGCTCCGCCCGGCGGCCCTTGTGACGAACGCAGAGCATGCGAACCTTGTCGCCGGGCTCGAACGCCGCGACCTTCTCGGCGAGCCGGGCCGGGACCGTGCACGTGAGCATTGCGTCGCCGATCCGATTCTCGACCGATACGGCCTGTGCGGATGCCCGGACGACGGGTCCAGAGATACGAAGCTCCTTGCCCCGGTTCGCCTGTGCAGGCACGGCGACCACGAGCGTGACCATTCCGATCAGAAAGACTTTCCGCAGCACTTTGTTCCTCCTGTTACGCAGCAGTGGCTTGCTGTATCGGCTGCGTCACCGCGATCGAGCGATCCCCCGCGCGAGTGAAGGGTCGTTCGGCAGCTAGAGAGGTGTAATGCGAGGGAGGCTCGAGCCGGCTACTCGCCGGTTGTCGCAAACCTCACGCTCGCAGCAGAAGCTGGAGCAGCGGGGTGCTAGTCGCCCCAGTCGAAGTCGCGTGACTTCGACCAGAGACCGACAGTCTCTTCGCGCTCACCGTTGGCCGACTCCGCCGTGACGTGCTCGACGGATTCTTCGCCTGGCCAAAGGAGTGCAGCGGCTTCGACCGACACGGCCGACTCGTCACCGTCCATGGTCTCCTCGAGCCGGGCCTGCTCCTCGGTCTTGAAGAGGGGATGGTTGTCGAACGGGTCGTCGATGCGATAGCCGTTGATCGGCATCGCACCCTCGAGCTCCGAGTTGCGGCGCTTCAGCTCGAGGTGATCCTGGATGACGCGTGCGAAAAGCGAGGGTGTCTCAACTGCCATAGGGGCCTCCGTAGTAGACAGTTTCGGATGGTGCTGGGGCGGGATTGTAGCGCAGAGCCCGGAAAATCTCCTGCTCGCAACGGATTCTGCTACATCTGGGTTACCTGTTCGGTACCCGCGTAAACACGATTCTTCCCTGCGCGCTTGGCCCGGTAGAGAGCTTCGTCGGCCGCCTCGACGAGCTCGGACATGGTGGTCGTCGGTTCGGAGGCGGCGACGCCGAAGCTCGCGGTCACATGCAGCGGCACGCCTTCGGCCGAGACGAGCCCACGCTCGCTGAGCGCCTGCCGAACGCGCTCGGCGACGTGCGCGGCCCCCATGAGATCGGTGCCGGGAAGGATCACTGCGAATTCCTCCCCACCCCATCGTGCGGCGGTATCGATCTCACGGACCGTCTCGTGCAGAGCCTGCGCGAGGTCGCGCAGGACGATGTCCCCGGTCGGGTGCCCGTGACGGTCGTTGACCAGCTTGAAGTCGTCGACATCGGCCAGGATGAGCCCTACCGGCCCTCCCAGACGCTCCGCTCGGGTGAGCTCGGTCGCGAGTGAGGCATCCGCCTGGCGCCGGTTGGCGAGCCCCGTGAGACCGTCGATCAGCGCCTGCCGCTCGACCATCTGGTGGAGCCGGGCATTCTCGAGCGCCACAACCGCCTGGCCGGCGAGCGAGGCCGCGATCATTCTCTCTTCGACGTCGAACTCCTCGCCGACGAGGAGCAGCCGGCCGAAGCTGCGCAGTCCGGCCCTGAGCTCGAAGTCCAGGCGCGCGCCGCCGGCGCCGACGTCTCCGGTCTCCACGAACGAGCCGTCCTCTGCGATGACGACGCCGCCGTCGGCGTGAGTCGCCTCGACCGCCGATTCAACGATCACACGCCGAAGCTGGTCGGAGTCGAGTGTGGCGGCGAGCGCATCCCCGAAGCGGGCGTTTGCTTCCCGCAGCCGCCGGCGCTCCTTCTCGAGCTCGTCCATCCGCGCCTCGAGCTGGGCGGCCATCTTGTTGAACGCGCGGCCGAGCGCGGCGAACTCGTCGCGCCCCTTGATCGGCACCCGCTCGCGAAGCCGACCGGCCGCGATCGAGTTCGCGGCTTCTGCGAGGCGGCTGAGCGAGCCCACGATCGAGCGGCCGGCGACATACGCGACGACCGCGATCAGGAGCAGAGAGCCGACGAGGCCGAGCAGCAGCCGCCCGATCAGGCTCCGCTTCTCGGACACGATCGCGGACGACGGCGTGAGCGCGGCGAGCTGAACGTCGTTCTTCGGCACGAGCCGCGCTCCGAGCGCGCGGAAGTTGTCGTCACCGATCGTCGCAGTCGTCACACGACCCGCCGTCACGTCGATCGCGCCGCGCAGTGCCGCAGTGGAAGCGGCGCTGATCCGGCCGTTCGGCCGGACGATTGCCAGTTCGTCGGGAGCAGTCAGCCCCGAGCGCGCGTGAAGCTTGCGCACCAGCGCGTCATTGAGAGGAACGGAGGCCACGATCGTCGCCGAACGGTTGTCCGGGCCGACGAGCGAAACGGTCGTCTCCGCGGCCAGCGGCGGCACCCGCCCGATCGGACCACCGCCGGGCATCTCCACACGGAGCGCCGGCAGACGGCGCGATCAAGTCCGCAATCGCAGCACGGTCGCCGCGCGCGACGGCGGTCTGGAAGCTCTTGTTGCGTCCAAGGTTGTTTGCCGCTCGTTCGGCGTTTCGGCGCTCGTCCTCGAACGCGGCCGTCGCTGCGGTGAGCCCGGCGGCCAGGCGGTCGTCCGCACTTGTCGTCACACTCCGTTCCGCGACCTGGCTGAAGCCCCAGAACGCGGCCGCCAGCGGCAGCACGGAAAGCGCCAAAAAGGTGCCGACCAGCTTAAACTTGAAACTACCCAACATCATGACCCTTCAGTTTCCCCCATCACCTGCCGATATGTCCCCTGGGAAGTCTTTTCGGCACCGGGGGGAAGTAGCATGAGGTCGATTTTGGTGCGTGCGCTTGCGGTGGCGCTCGCAATTGGCGGGGCAGGCGGCGCGTTGGCGGTGCCGATGCTTCTTCTAGGCCCGGAAGCGGACTCCCCCGAGCGCTTCGTTCATGCCTTCGACCCGCTCGCCCCGGAGACGGCAGGGCCTGTCATCCGCATTCCGTCCGCGCCTACACCCAAGCCCACTCACCGCGCGACCCCGAAGCCAAAGGCGCCCAAAGCGGCCCCCGCCGCGCGTCCCGCGGTCGCGCAGCCCGTCAGCGTCGTCACCCCGGCGCCCGCCCGACCGGCCGCACCAACCCCTGCGCGCCCCACGCCCGTGACGGTGAAGCCGGCCACGCCGAAGCCGAAGCCGAAGCCCACACCCGCTCCGAAGCCGACCCCGACTCCCGCGCCGACCCCAACGCCGGCGCCGACGCCGACCCCTGCGCCGACGCCCGAGCCTGCGCCCGAGCCGACGAGGAACACGGCCGGCTCGCCACCTCCTCCGGAGCCCGCCCCGGTCGAAGAGCCGACGACGAAGCCGACGCCGCTCGTCGCGAAGGCAGAGCGTGCGGGCGACGGGACGCCGCAGGACGCGAAGTTCTGGAGGGGCGACCCGTCACCGGGGCCGACGCCCGTCACCCCCGAAACGCCGGCCGGCTGAGCCCGCGAACCGGCTGTATGCGAAGATAGTCCGGTGCCGCGCCTTCGCCCCACGAGCCCGCTCGGGATCGCCTTCACCGCCTTTCATCTGTGGCGGCGGCTTCCGCCCGCCCAGCGCCAGCAGGTGCTGAGGGCTGCGCGAGCTCACGGGCCCAAGGTCGGCGCTGCGATTCTCGCCGCCCGCCGCAAGGCGCGCTAGCACCGTTACGCAGTCGTCCCGAGCGCCTCGCGGACGATCCTGTCCTGCTCGAGGCGGTGCGCGGTCGGATAGCCCTCGCTCGGACTCGCCCGCCACGGGCGCCCGACATAGCGCACCGGAACATCCCCGGGAGCGGCCGCCTCGAGGCGGTGACGAATCGTCCGCCAGGCTCCCATGTTCTGCGGCTCCTCCTGGGCCCACACGATCTCCCGCAGGTTCGGGTACGCCGCTGTGAGCGCGGCGGCCGCCTGGACGGGGAACGGGTAGAGCTGCTCCAGCCGCGCGACCGCGACCGACGTCGCGTTGGCCCGGCCCTCGTGGCCGTCGATGTCGTAGAAGACCTTCCCCGAGCAGAGGACGAGCCTCGTCACTGCTTCGTGCCGCGCGCGCGGATCGTCGAGCACCGGCTCGAATTTGCCCTGGGCGAGATCCGCAAGGACCGAGCTCGCCTGCTTGAGTCGCAGCAGGCCCTTCGGCGTCATCACAACCAGCGGCCGCGCGGTCGCGTCGAGGGCCTGGCGGCGCAGGAGATGGAAGTACTGCGCCGCGTTGGTGCAATTGGCGACCCGAATGTTCTCCTGGGCGGCCAGCTGGAGGAACCGCTCGAGCTTGGCGCTCGAGTGCTCAGGCCCGTTTCCCTCGTACCCGTGGGGCAGGAGCAGCGTCAACCGTGACGTCTGCCCCCACTTCGAGAGCCCGGCGACGAGGAACTGATCGACGACGATCTGGGCGCCGTTGACGAAGTCGCCGTACTGCGCCTCCCAGAGCACGAGCGCGTCGGGCGCCGCGACCGCGTACCCGTACTCGAAGCCGACACAGGCGTACTCCGAGAGGGGCGAGTTGTAGACCTCCATCGATGCGCTCGCGTCGGGCAGGTTCTGGATCGGCGCGAACGTCTCGCCGGTGCGCTGGTCGTGCAGGACGGCGTGACGGTTCGAGAACGTGCCGCGCTCGGTGTCCTGGCCGGAGAGCCGGATCGGAATCCCCTCGGTGAGCAGGCTGGCGAAGGCGAGGGCTTCGGCCTGGCCCCAGTCGATGCCGCCCTCGCGCAGCGTGTCGCGCCGCCGCTCGAGCTGGCGCAGCAGCTTCGTGTTCGCCTCGAAGCCCTCGGGCAGGGCAAGCAGCTGCTCGTTCAGGGTCTCGAGCCGATCCGCCGGCACGGCCGTATGGACGGCTCCGCCCGTATCGGCCGGGATCTTTCCCTCACGGGTCACGCGCGGCTCGGCGATCGACGCCTTCAAACGGTCGTGCGCAGCTCGCAGCTCGTTCCGCGTCGCTTCGACGAGCGCGTCCGCTTCCTCCGCCGTCAGGACGCCCTCTGCGACCAGCCGCGCGGCATAGAGCTGGCCCGCGGTCTGCTGGGCGGCGATCTGGGCGACCATCAGAGGCTGCGTGTACGCGGCTTCATCCTGCTCGTTGTGCCCGAAGCGCCTGTAGCCCACGAGGTCGACGACGATGTCGTGACCGAACTCCTGCCGGTAGGCGAGAGCCAGCCTGACCGCTGCAATCGCGGCCTCCGGGTCGTTCGCGTTGACGTGGATGATCGGGATGTCGAATCCCTTCGCGAGGTCGCTCGAGTAGCGGGTCGAGCGACCTTCGTTCGGGTTCGTCGTGAACCCGACCTGGTTGTTCGAGATCAGATGGAAGGTGCCGCCGGTCGTGTAGCCGTCGAGGCTCGAGAGGTTGAGCGTCTCGGCGACGACACCCTGGCCGGCGAACGACGCGTCGCCGTGGATCAGAATCGGCAGCGCGACGGACGGGTCGTGGATGCCGCCTCCGGTCGAACGGTCGGTCTGCTCGGCGCGCGTCCAGCCCTCGACGACCGGGTCCACCGCTTCGAGATGACTCGGGTTCGGCGTCAGCGTGATCGTCACCTCGCCCGACTCCGTCGCGCGCGTCCCGCTCGCGGAGAGGTGGTACTTGACGTCCCCGGTCCCTCCCTCGTCGTTCGTGACCACGGCATCGATCGTCCGCTCGCCTTCGAACTCGCGCAGCACCGACTCGTAGGAGAGCCCGACGGTGTGCACGAGCACGTTCAGGCGGCCTCGATGCGCCATGCCGATCACGATCTCGTGCGCGCCGGCGCCTGCGGCGATCTCGACCGCCTCATCGAGCATCGGCACCATCGTGTCCAGGCCCTCGATCGAGAACTGCTTCTGGCCGAGGAACGAGCGGCGGAGGTACTGCTCGAACGCCTCGACACGGGCGAGCGCCTTCAGCAGGCGGATGCGCTCCTCCGGTTCCAGCGGTTGGCGGTAGCGGCTCGACTCGATCGCCTGTCGGAGCCAGACGCGCTCGGCGTGGTCCGAGAGGTGCTCGATCTCGTAGGCCATCGTGCCGCTGTAGACCTCGCGCAGCGCCGGGAGCGCTTCCTTCAGCGTCTCGCCAGGGACGTGCACGCGCAGGAGCTTCGCCGGGATCCGGGCCTGCAGCTCCGGCGTCAGCGACGGAATCAGGCTCGTCTCGTCGAGGGCGGGATCGCCGAGCGGCTCGGAACCGAGCGGGTCGAGGCGCGCCGCGAGGTGGCCGTGCATCCGGTGAGCCTTGACGAGGGCCATGGCGGCGGCGACGCCGCCGAGCAGCGTCTCGTCGATCGCAGGCCCTGGAGCCGGCGCGGGTGGCGCGCTCTCGGCCGGGGGGCCGCTGCGGGGGCCGGGGGCGGAGCGGCGGCGCGGGGTGGCCGTTGCCGCGGTCGAGCGTCTCCAGCAGCCGCAGCAGGCCGGGGTGCGAGGCGACCAGCTCGCTGTCGCCGCTCTCGAAGAGCTCACGCCACTCGGCCGGCACCGCGTCGGGGTTCTCGAGGTAGTCCTCGAGCAGGAGACGGGCGTAGCCGGAGTTCAGGCCGTCGACGTCGTGCGCACTCACAGACTGTGTTGTAGCAACCGCGACGAGGGGCTAGTACAGGGGGTTCTCGGTGACGACCGCGATCGTCATCCCCACCGTCCAGCAGATCACGCCGAATGCGACTGCGATGCCCGCAAGCCGCTGGAACCGCTCGGACATTCGAGCAGCGATCAGCGCGATGATGATCGCGAACGGGATGATCCGGACCGGCTGGTGGATCACTCCGAGGCAGCTGGCAAAGATCGAGATCGTGGCCAGGAAACCCGCGACCGTGTCGGCCGTAGACCAGCGGCTGGAGGGAGTCGGGCCGTAGTCGACGCTCACACGCGCACCCTAGCCTGGTTGGACGCGAGCCGGACGGGCCTGCCGGCACGACGGCCTCCGCCCGGCAGAGGGCCGCGGCGGAGCACACGCGCCCGCTGAGCCCGCCAGCCGCACTCAGGCGGCGTCGGCGAGACGGGCGCCAGCCGACCGGCCCCCTCGAGCGGCAGCGGCTCGGCCCGGATCGCCCACCAGACGACTGCGCACAGGTAGACGACGGGGATCTTCAGGATCACGAGCATGAAGACCAGCTCCCAGATCACAGCCGCAGTCTACCGCGGGCTGGGGGACGCCTGTGAGGTCCCCCAGCTGAGCCCAGCGGCTACCCGCCCACTCCGGTCGTGACGATCCGCGGGCCGGATTCTCCTGACGCGAACAGGAGAACGGTCACAACAACGGCGAAGGCAAGCAGAATCGCGGCGGCCGCGACGACAAGTGCGATGCGGCGCGGACGCACCTACGCGCTCCGCGTCATCGAGCTGTTGCCGTACGAGTTGAAGGCCGGCTCCATCCAGAGCGAGTCGTTCAACGGGAACCACCAGGGCGTCGTGCACGAGAAATCGGCCTCGTGGTGGACCACGACCCACGAGTATCCGGCGCCGCCGCTCACCTTCCACTCGCGTTCGTTGCTGCCGGAGCACACTCCGTCGACGCGCGCCGCCGTCTGGCTCACGCGATACGTGATGTCGGCTCCGTAGCGATAGCACCAGTACGTCTGACCGACGATCCAGCGGTGGTACGGGAAGATCCCCCGGTCGAGCCGCCACTCGCTCGAGCTGCACTGGACCGCCGCAACCTGCTCGGCGCCCGCGACGCGTGCGAGCGCGTCTGACGGCGCCAGCCCTTCCGCGACCGCGGCGATCGCAGCCACGACCTCGACAGGGACGACGTGCTCTGGAAGGAGCCTCAGGCTCCCCGGCTGTTCGAACAGCCGCTGGGCTTCCCGTACTTCCTGTGGCGTTGGGGGTCCGGGCGGTGCGGCCGGGGCCGCTGCGGGCGAGAGGGCGACGACGATTGACGCGAACGCTGCCGCACGCGGGACGATCCTGCGCATCTCTCAACCTCCTGTACGACGACATCCCGAACGCTACGGACGGGTCTCGAACAGGTGTGAAACGGTCCAGCACCAGCTTTGTCACGATCGCACGCGGCCGTTCCGGCGCCGCCGTGGATGCTGTCTCGGCGGCGGGAAGACGAAGCGCGTTTTCGGTGTCTTAGGGAGCAAGGACACCGACGAAGAGGGAGGAAGTCATGATCCGCCTGCTCAGCATCGCCGCCGCCATCGCGGCGCTCGCCTTCTCGGCGGCGCCCGTCGCCTCGGCTGATTCCGTCGAAGAAACCGCCGCCACGCGGCACAACGGGCGCGGTCCACGAGTACGGGCACCTCACCCACTACCTGATGGTCAACGCCTCAGGCGGCTGGGACCCGACGCTCCGCACCGTGCAAGCCCGTGGCGCCCATGTGATCGCAAGCGTGGGCGTGAAGTACACGATGTGAGCTGAGCGTGCGGTATACCTCAGTGGGCTAGCACTCAGACGTGTGGTTAGACGCGACGTACTGTGGGAAGATCGGGGTAGATGAGTCGCGAGACCCTCGGGCCGATTCTGGACGCCGGCGAGGAAGCCGGCTGTCTCAACCTGTCCCAGTTCAGCGCGGCGGTACAGGATCTAGAGCTCGACGAGGAGGAGCTCGAGTCGCTCTACGCGGAGCTCGAGGAGCGTGGCATCAGCCTCTCCGACGACTGCGGCCGCCAGACCGCAGGGGACGCGACCTACGTCAACGGAGACCTGGCGACCGCGACGACGGATTCGCTGCAGCTGTTCCTGAACGAGGCAGGCCGTTACGCACTGCTGACCGCTGCCGAAGAGGTCGAACTGGCGAAGAGGATCGAGAACGGCGACCTCGACGCGAAGAACAGGATGATCAACTCGAACCTGCGCCTCGTCGTCTCGATCGCGAAGAAGTACCAGGGTCACGGGCTTTCGCTGCTCGACCTGATCCAGGAGGGTGTGATCGGGCTGATCCGTGCGGTCGAGAAGTTCGACTGGCGCCGCGGCTACAAGTTCTCGACCTACGCGACGTGGTGGATCAGACAGGCGGTCCAGCGCGGCGTCGCCAACAAGTCCCGCACGATTCGGATCCCGGTCCACATCGCCGACCGCGAGCAGAAGATCGGCCGTGCGGAGCGTGACCTGACGGCAAAGCTCGGGCGGCCGCCCACCGACGAGGAGGTCTCCGAGGCGTCGAAGATCTCGCTGAAGCACCTGCGCGAGGTCCGCGAGGCGGCGCGAGCGGTGACAAGCCTCGACAAGCCGGTGGGCGACGACAACGACGCGTCGATCGGCGATCTCGTCGGCGTCGCGGAGGGCGGCGTCGAGGAAGAGGTCGAGGTCAGCCTGACCGAGAGCACCCTCCACCGCGCGCTGGAGACCCTGCCCGAGAGGGAACAGACGGTCCTCACGCTTCGCTACGGACTCGGCCCGAGAAGAGCCACAGTCGCTCGAGGAGATCGGGCGCAGGCTTGGAATTACACGAGAGCGCGTCCGTCAGATCGAAGCCACCGCGCTCGAGCGTCTGGCGGTCTCGCGCGAGATCGAAGCGCTCAGAACCGCTGCCTGAGCGGTTCTGCGGGAACTAACACCACCATCACACGCTCTCGCTAGGGTCCCGGGGTTCCTTATTTACAAAGGAGATTGCCCGTGAAACGCCTCACGAAGCTCTACCTCGTCGCGGCGTTCGCAGCCTTGTTGACGCCCGCGCTCGCGAACGCAGCACCTCGCATGTACGTCGGTTTTCACGACGACCCGAACTTCCGGTACGAGACACGCCGCACCGAAATGCTCGACCAGGTGCGCAGCACGCACGCGACTATCGTCCGCACGCTCGTCACGTGGCCGACCATCGCCGCGGAGCGCCCGGCGAACGCAGCGGACCCGTTCGACCCCGCCTACAACTTCAACGACCTCGACGAGCTCGTGCGCAACACCCAGGCGCGCGACATGGAGGTCATCATCACGCTCTGGGGCACGCCGAAGTGGGCGAACGGCGGCAAGACTCCGAACTACATGCCGACCAAGCTGAGCGACTTCACCGCCTTCGCGCGTGCCGTCGCCTCCCGCTACTCCGGCCGCTACCCGGGCTATCCCTACGTGCGGTTCTACTCGATCTGGAACGAGTCGAACCTGCAGCTCTTCCTCGCGCCGCAGTTCGACGCCAGCGGGAAGTCGATCGCGCCGAGGAACTACGCGAAGCTCGCGGCCGCCGGGTACGCGGGCGTGAAGGCCGGCAATCGAGGCGCCAAGGTCGCGATCGGCAGCACCTCGTCGGCAGGCCGCGACAAGCCGCTCGCGGGCAAGTCCGCGACTCACTCGCCGGGCCGCTTCGCCCAGCTCGTCGCCGCCGCCAACCCGCGGCTCAAGTTCGACGCCTGGGCGCAGCACCCGTACCCGGTGCCGGCGAACCAGAAGCCGTTGCAGAAGGTGAAGTGGCCGAACGTGACGCTCTCCGCGTTCCCGCGCTTCGAGAAGTCGCTCGATACGTGGTTCAAGCGCAAGAACGTGAGGATCTGGATCACGGAGTACGGCCACGAGGTCAAGCAGGACGGGGAGCCGAAAGGCGTCACGCGCTCGCAGCAGGCGGCATACGCCTCGCAGGCGCTCACCGTGGCGAAGAAGGATCCCCGGGTCGACATGTTCATCTGGTTCGTCTTCCGTGACCACACGACGAGCCTCTGGCAGAGCGGCCTCCGCACACGCAGCGGCGCCGCGAAGCCGTCACTCGCACGGTTCACGGCGGCCGCGGCTTCGGCCGATGCCCGCAACGGCCTCTTCAAGGTCAGGGCCGGACGGGTGCCGAACGTGGTCGTGCCCCTGCGGGCATACGCGGCGGGCACGAAGCCCGGCGAGCACGTCGGCTTCAACGTGAAGGTGATGGAGAAGGGCCGGCTCGTCAGGAACGCCCAGCCGTCGGCGCCCTTCAAGCAGGACGCCACCGCGCAGTTCTCGTTGGCCGGCTTCAAGCCTGTCAAGGGCAAGACGTACACCGTCCAGGTGGACGCGAACGTCTTCAGCGGCGGTGGTGTCGTGCTCCACCGCACGCTCACCCTCGTCGCCGGCTAGGCACAGCGGACAGGCGCTCATTCCCGCGACTACGATCGTGGGGATGAGCGCCACCGTCCGCGTCGGTACCTGTTCCTGGGCGGACGACACGCTGACGAAGGTGTGGTACCCGAAGGGCGTTCGCTCAGGCGAAGCGCGGATTCGCCATTACGCCGAGCGGTTCGACACCGTCGAGGCGAACTCCACCTACTACCGGCTCCCGGACGCCGAGCTCGTGGGCAACTGGGCCGAGCGGACGCCTGAGGGGTTCACGATGCACGTGAAGGCGTTCGGCTTGATGACGCGGCACCCGGTGAAGGTCGAAGCCCTGCCGGAGGACCTGCGAGACGTGATGCCGGTCGACGACAAGGGCCGGGTCGACCGGCCGCCGCGAGAGCTCCGCGCCGAGGTGTTTCGGCGCTTCTCGCGGGCGCTCGAGCCGTTGCGCGAGCGCGGCAAGCTCGGAGGGATCCTGCTCCAGTTCCCGTCCTACATCGTCTACAAGCCGATCTCGCTCGAGTACATCGAGTGGGCCGCCGACCAGCTTCCCGGCGACGAGCTGCTGATCGAGTTTCGTCATCGCAGCTGGCTCGATGACGAGAACCGCGACCAGACGCTCTCGTTCCTCGAGTCGCGCGGGCTCACCTACGTGATCGTCGACGCACCGAAGACGGACGCGAAGAATCTCGTTCCCACCGTGGTCGCACGAACGAGCAGGACGGCGTATGTCCGCTTCCACGGCCGCAACGCGGGCACCTGGAACAAGCGCACCGGCAGCGCCGCGGACCGCTTCGACTATCTCTACTCGGAGCAGGAGCTCGAGGAGTGGGTCGAGCCTCTGCAGGAGCTCGCCCTCGACACGGAGTCGGTGTACGCGATGTTCAACAACAACGGCCGCTCCGAGATGCCCTCGACCGGCCTCGAAGGGCTCGAGCCCGAGGAGGTCGCGGGCGACCCGGCAAAGGGTGAGGTAGCGCAGGCGCCCGCGAACGCGCTGATGCTCCGGCGCGCGCTCCAGGCAGCCGGCGTCCCCGTCTCCTGACCACCGTCCCCTCGGGACACGACGGGTCCTGGCCCCGACGCGTCTGCGCGGGACATGACGGGGCCAGGACCCGTCATGTCCGCCACGGACGTTGTCCGCGCTAGGCGATCTTGACGAGCGTCTTGCCGCGGTTCTCGCCGCGGAGCATCCCCATGAACGCGGCCGGCGCGTTCTCGAGGCCCTCGGTCACGTCTTCCGTGTAGTGCAGCTTTCCCTCCGCGAGCCACGTGCCGAGCCGACTCAGCGCTTCCGGGAAGCGGTGGGCGTAGTCGCTGACCAGGAAACCCTCGAGCCGGGCGCGGAAGACGATCAGGAAGCTGAGGTTCCGCGCCGAGAGCTCGGGCTCGGCGAGGTTGTACTGCGAGACCTGCCCGCAGATCGGGACGCGCGCCCCGAGCGCGAGCCGCCGGAAGATCGTCTCGGAGACCGTACCGCCGACGTTGTCGAAGTACACGTCCACGCCCTTCGGACACGCCGCCTTGAGCACGGAGTTGATGTCGTCACGCTTGTAGTCGATCCCCACGTCGTAGCCGTACAGCTCCGTCAGGTCGGCGACCTTCTCCGGCGTGCCGGCCAGGCCGACGACGGGGCCGCAGCCGGCGATCTTCGCGAGCTGCCCGACGATCTGGCCGACGGCGCCGGCGGCGGCCGAGACGACGACGGCGTCGCCCGGCTTCGCCTTGCCGACGTCGAAGAGACCGAAGTAGGCGGTGAGCCCGGTCGTACCGAACACGTGCAGCGCGGTCTGCGGCGGGGCGACGCTCGCGTCGAGCTTGCGGAGAGCGCCGCCACGGGCGACGGCGTAGTCCTGCCAGCCGAGCTGGCCGACGACGAGATCGCCCTGCGCGTAGCGCGGGTCGCCGCTCTCCACCACCTCACCGACCACCTGCCCGGTCATCGGCTCGCCGACCTCGGTCGCTTTCGCGTACGACCGCGCCTCGCTCATCCGCCCCCGCATGTACGGGTCGAGCGAGAGCCACTGCGAGCGCACGAGCACCTCACCCGCGCGGGGCTTGGGTATCTCGGACTCGACGAGCGCGAAGTCGGACTCCTGCGGGAATCCGTGCGGCCGCGCGGCAAGCGTGATCTGCCTGTTCACGCGGACCACCCTCTCATAGTGCGGCTACCGGGTCAGCGTGGCTGCGGCACGATCCGGATGTAGGGCTTCGGCTCCTTCCAGCCGTCCGGATAGGTCTCCTTCGCCTCGTCGTTGGAGACCGAGCCGGCGATGATCACGTCGTCGCCCTGCTGCCAGTTCACCGGTGTCGCGACCTTGTGCTTGGCGGTCATCTGGAGCGAGTCGATCACACGGATCACCTCGTCGAAGTTGCGGCCCGTGGTCATCGGGTAGGCGAGCAGGAGCTTGATCTTCTTGTCCGGCCCGACGACGTACACGTTCCGTACCGTCTGGTTGTCGGCCGGCGTCCGCTGCGTCGGGTCACCCGAGGTGTCGGCGGGGAGCATGCCGTACAGCTTCGAGACGTTGAAGTCCGCGTCGCCGATCATCGGATAGTTCGGGGCGTAGCCCTGCGTCTCCTCGATGTCGGCGGCCCACTTCTCGTGGTTCTCGACCGGATCGACGGAGAGGCCGAGGACCTTGACGTTTCTTCGATCGAACTCGGGCTTGATCTTGGCCAGGTAGCCCAGTTCGGTCGTGCACACCGGGGTGAAGTCCCGCGGGTGCGAGAACAGCACGGCCCACGAGTCCCCGACCCAGTCGTGGAAGTTGATCGGGCCTTCGGTCGTCTCGGCCGTGAAGTCGGGGGCGGTCTCTCCGATCTGCAACGTCATCGTTTCCTCCTCGTACGCTTGCCAACAGGACGCGGCGGCGCGTCTGCCCCTTCCGCAGCGCCGCCTGCCAGTTCACAACGCAAACCCTCTCACAGAAATGCCCGCAGCCAAGCAAACACTGCCCCGCAGCCACTTCCACAGAAGCGCCGCCAGCAACCTCGAGAAAAGCGCCGGAGCCGCAAAGCGGCTCCCTTCAGGGGTCTTGCGCGTCACAAATCTGCTTCCGCAGATTTGTGACCTGCGCCAACAATGGAGCCAGCCGGGCTCGAACCGGCGACCTTCTGGCTGCCAGCCAGACGCTCTCCCAGCTGAGCTATGGCCCCTGGGTGACCCGATTGTAGCTAGGCCGTCGCGGCTTCGACGTCCACGGCGGGGACGTCTCCCCAGAGGTCCTCGAGCCGGTAGAAGTCGCGCGTGTCGGGCGTGAAGACGTGCAGGACGACGTCGAGATAGTCGGCGATGATCCACTCCGCCTCGGCGGCGCCGTCGACGGCCCGCGGCAGCAGCTTCGCCTCGTGCTTCAACTGGGAGTGCACCTCGTCGAAGATCGCCTTGGTCTGACGCGCGTTGCGGCCTGTCGCGAGCACGAAGAAGTCCGTGTAGACGCACACGGGTCTCATGTCGAGGATGACGACGTCTTCTGCCAGCTTCTCGCTCGCGAGAGCGGCGATCCGGCGTGCTTGATCGATCGAAGTCAGAGCACTCAGTGTAGCCACGAAAAGCGACCTCAAGCGTCGCGGTAGAGACCGAGCTCTTCGATCCGACGGGCGACCGCGGCCGGGACGAGCCCGTCGATCGGCTCCCCGCGGCGGACGCGCTCGCGGATCTCGGAGGAGGAGACCGGGTACGGATCGAGCTCGAAGCGCTCGATCCTCGGGGATGTCGCCTCCGGCCGGTAGCCGGGACGCGTCGCGACACCGAGCCGCGCCAGCTCGAGTACTCGATCCGGCTCCTTCCAGGTCGGGAAGTCCGCGAGCTCGTCGGCGCCGATCAGGAAGACCGGATCCTCGTAGCCGTAGGACTCGAGCGCGTCGACGGTGTACTCGTGCAGCTCAGGCTCGACGGTGCCCAGGCCTGCGAACGCCAGCCGCGCAAGCTCGAGGCGGTACTCGGCCGGAGCGACGGTTTCCTTGTGGCCGGGTGCGACGACCACCGTCACGAGCAGGCGCTCGAGGCCCAGGCGCTCCATCGCGGTGCGGGCGAGCGCGACGTGACCGTTGTGCGGCGGATCGAACGCGCCGCCGAAGATCCCTACTCCCATTCGAGCGTCTCCTCGCCGATCTCGACGTCCTGTCCCTTGCGAATTCCCGCTGCCTTGAGCACGGCCTCGAGCTCCTCTCCCTCCGGCGCGTCGCCGATGATCCGGAACCCCCGGTCGGTGCGATAGATCCGGTAGGTGCGGCGTGCCGGTGGTTGCGGGCGGTACTCGAGGAACTCGGGTACCGCGGGCGCCTCGTCAGCCCTCGGCTCCGGTGCGGCGGGACAGAGCCGGAAGAGTGCGAGCTTCAGGGCCTCGATCCCGGCTCCGGTTGCGCACGAGACGGCAAAGACACCGACGACTCGCTCGTCCTCGACCGGGAAGACGGGAAGCTCGAGCAGCAGGTCGATCTTGTTCAGCACGATCGCCTGCGGCCGCTCGTCCAACCCCGCACCGTAGAGCGCGAGCTCACTGTCGATCGTCCGGAAGCGCTCCTCGATGTCCGCCTCGGATGCATCGATGACGTGCAGCAGCAGCCGCGCGCGCTCGAGATGGGCGAGGAACTCGTGCCCGAGCCCGATCCCCTCGCTGGCGCCTTCGATCAAGCCGGGGACGTCGGCGACGGTGAGCTGGGCGCCGTCCGGCGACTCGACCGTCCCGAGTACGGGCGCAAGCGTCGTGAACGGGTAGTCGGCGACCTTCGGCTTCGCGTTCGAGATGCGGCGGAGAAGCGACGACTTGCCTGCGTTCGGGAGGCCTGCCATCGCAGCGTCGGCCAGCAGCTTCAGGCGCAACTCCACCTCCGCCTCGCCCGCCGGCTCACCGACCTCGGCAAAGCGCGGCGCCTGCCGCGTCGGCGTCGCGTAGCGTGCATTACCGCGGCCGCCGTTGCCGCCGCGCGCGAGCACGACGCGCGAGTCCGGCCGAACGAGGTCCGCAATCAGGTCGCCCTCGACACCGTAGGCCTGTGTGCCGACGGGGACGGCCAGCTCGACGGTCTCGCCGTCGGCGCCGTGCTTGCGCGCACCGCGTCCAGGCTCGCCACGACCGGCCTTGAACTTCGTCTTCGCCCGGAACGAGGAGAGATCTCGAAGAGCCGTGTTCGCGACGAGGAGGACGTCGCCGCCGCGGCCGCCGTCGCCGCCGTCGGGCCCTCCCTTCGGGACGTGCTTCTCCCGCCGGAAGCTCAGGCCTCCGTCTCCGCCGCGACCGGCGAGGACATGAATGCGTGCGTGGTCTGCGAACACGCGGGCAGCTTAGTAACAGTCTGTTACTTGGCCGGAGGGCGGCCGAACGGCAGGCGGGGATCCGCCTTGTAACAGTCTGTTACTTGGCTTCGGCTTGCTCGGGGCTCTCGGCCACCGAGATGAAGCGCTTCTCACCGGACGTCCGGAACTCGACCGTTCCCTCGCGGACGGCGAAAATCGTGTCGTCACGGCCGATGTCGGTGCCCGGGCCGGGGCGGAATCGCGTGCCGCGCTGGCGCACGATGATCATCCCGGACTTGACCTTCTGTCCGCCGAAGATCTTGACGCCGAGCCGCTTCGCGTTCGAGTCGCGACCGTTGCGGGAGGAACCGAGACCTTTCTTGTGAGCCATTAGTCGCTCTCCTTCTCTGCGAGCACGCTCTCGATTGCGGCGAGAGCGCCCTTGCGCTTGCCGTGAGCCTGCTCGTACTCGAGTGCCGCCTCGAGCATGGGACGGTTCCACTCGGAAGCATGCTCCTTGATCGCGGCGACAGTCAGCTCCTCGTAGCCCACGGGCATGCCCTTGACGTGATCCTCGGAGGGAGCCGCTGCTTCGCTCTTCTTCGCGGCCGCCGGAGCCTCGCTCTTCGTCTCTGCCTTCGGCTCTGTCTTTGGCTCTGTCTTCGCTGGGGCGCGCTTCTTGCCGCCGATCGACTCGATCTCGATCTGCGACAGGCTCGCGCGGAAGCCGGTGTGCTTCTTGTAGCCGTTCTTCGGCCGATACTTCCCGATCCGGATCTTCTGGCCCTTCACGTCTGCGACGACGCGCGCCGTGACCGTCGCGCTGGGAGAGAGATCGGTGCCACCGTCGCCGCCGATGAGGAGCACGGTCGGCTCGAACGTCTTTCCCTCACCATGCTTGAGCCGGTCCACGAGCAGCTTCTCGCCCTCGTGGACGCGGTACTGCTTTCCGCCGACGGCGATGATTGCGTAGGTGTTCATAAGCGCAGGAAACGCGGGCTGGGGCCCGCGAGCCGAGGGATTGTAGCGATTCTCAGGCGTCCAAGTCGTCGAGCCATTCGGACATCGGCACGTAGTCGTCCGTCGCCGGTTCGGCACCGTTACCGGATGCTTCGTGCTCGTCCGCGCCAGCGGGCTCGACCGCCGGCTCGGCGCCGTTGTCGGTCGCGATCGCGGCTTCGGTCGCGATCGCCGCCGCTCCGACAGCCGCGGCGGGCTTCTTGCGGTTCCTTCCACCACGCGAGCCCCGGCGCGTCTTCTTCTTCACGGGTGCGGGCTCGCCGTCGACGTCCTCGCCACTCTCGACTGCAACGGACTCCGCCGTCACGGCGGTCTCCGACCCGGGCTCCACCTCCGCCTCCGGCTTGGGTTTCGGAGCGGCGCGCCTTCGCGTGGGCTTCTCGTCACCGCCGAGCTCGAAGTCGGGAATATGGATACGCGGGGCTGCGGGCGACGGAGCTTCGGAGTCGCTTTCCCCGTCTTCGGGGGCTTCGACGACGGCTCCCTGGGCGGCGACGCCGTCCTCGCCTGTAACAGTCGCGACCGCGGGCTTCTTCTTCCTGTTTCGGCCACCGCGCGAGCCCCGCCGCGTCTTCTTCTTGACCGGCGCGCCGTCGGCTGCGGGAGTCGTTTCGCCCTCGCTCGCCTCCTCCGGCTCGTCCTCGGGCTCGGCCTCGACCTCCGCTTCGCCGACGACGGGCTCGACGAGCTCGTCGGCCGGCGCGTCGGCCACTTCTGCTGCCTCAGCCTGCGGGGTCTCCACGGCCTCGAGCTCCGCGGCCTTCTTCGCGCGGCTCGGAGCGCGTGTCGGCTTCTCGGCCTCGCTCTCGAAGGTGATCGGCTCTGCGGGTTTCTCCGTCGCCGTCAGCAGCGCGGCGTGAGCGACGCCGTCCAGAACGCGCTCGACGCGCACCTTGGCCTTCTTGCCGACGAGCTTTGCGGCCCCGCCGACGACGACGTCGAGTCCATCGTGCTTGCCGGCCGCGGAACCGGCGTCGTGCTTGTCGACCTCGACCAGCTTGACCTCGATCTCGGCGCCTTCGGCGATCGGCGCCTCGGGCTGCAGGTCGACGAGCTTGCCCTCGGCGAGGACGGCTGCGTGGTCGGCGTGGACGCCTTCCTTCGGCACCAGGAAGAACCGCTTCTTGGCCGCCTCCTCGATCTCGGCGAGCCGCTTGCCGCCCGCTCCCAGGAGGAGCGACGCGGTCTTCGGGCTGACCTCGATCCGGAACGCCTGAGCCCGCGATCCGGCTGCGAGCGTGCGCAGGCGCCGTTCGACCTCGAGTGCCGCGGAGGCTTCGGAGAGGACGATGCCGTCACCGGCACAGGTCGGGCACTTCTTGGTGAGGATCTCGCGCGGGCCGTCGGTGACGTTCTGCCGTGTCATCTCGACGAGTCCCAGGGGTGAGATCTCGACCACGTAGGTCTTCGTCCGGTCGCGCTCGAGCTCTGTCCGGAGCGCCTCCTCGACGGTCGCGCGGTTCTTCGGGTTCGCCATGTCGATGAAGTCGATGACGATGATCCCGCCGATATCGCGCAGCCGCAGCTGGCGCACGACCTCCTTCACTGCCTCGAGGTTGTTCTTCGTAATCGTGTCCTCGAGCCGGCCCGTGGAGTTCTTCGAGCGCGAGCCGACGAAGCGGCCGGTGTTGACGTCGATGACGGTGAACGCCTCGGCGTAGTCGAAGACGAGATAGCCGCCCGAGGGAAGATCGACGCGCCGGTTCAGAGTGGAGCGGATCTCCGTGTCGACGCCGGTCCCCTCGAAGAGCGGCGTCTTCTCCTTGTAGTGCTGGACGCGCTCGAGCATGTGCGGCGAGGTCTTCTTCAGGTAGCCGACGATCCGCTTGTACGTGCGCTCGTGGTCGATCAGCGCGCTCTCGAAGTCGCCGGCGAACAGGTCGCGGACGATGCGGAGCGGCAGCTCCGCCTCCTGGTACACGAGCGCGGGCGCCTTGCTGGTCTTGGCCTTCGCCTGGATGTTCTTCCACAGGCGCTGCAGGAAGACGAGGTCGCGCTCGATGTCCTCGGCCGACGCGCCCTCGGCCGCGGTGCGGACGATGATGCCGCCCTCCTTGGCGTCGAGCTGCTTGATGATGTCCTTGAGACGGTTGCGCTCGCCGTCGTCGAGCCGGCGTGAGACGCCGAGACCCTCGCCCTGAGGGACGAACACGAGGAAGCGGCCGGGCAGCGAGATCTCGGTCGTGAGCCGCGCGCCCTTCGTCTTCATCGGGTCCTTCACGGCCTGCACCATGATCTGCTGGCCGCGGGCGATCAGGTCGGTGATCTTCTTGCCGTGCCGCTTGCCCTCGAGCTCGGGCACGACGATCTCGTCGACGTAGAGGAAGCCGTTCTTCTCGAGGCCGATCTCGACGAACGCGGCCTCCATCCCGGGCAGCACGTTGTCGACCGTGCCGAGGTAGATGTTCCCCGCGATCGAGCGGCGTTCGGGCCGCTCGAGATAGACCTCGGCGACGCGGTCGTCCTCGAGGATCGCGACGCGCTGTTCGCCGACGTCGACGGAGATCAGCAGCTCGCGCTTCGCCTTCGGCAACGGTGCGCGCTTCTGCGGCACGCGGCGGCGGTTTCCCTGCTGGTTGGCCCGGCGCTCCTGGCGCTGGCTGCGCTCGGGCGCCTTGCGCTCCCGCTTCGCGGGCTGCGGCTTCAGGTCGGGCTTCTCGTCGGCCGTTTCGGCGGTTGCGACGGTGCCCGGCTTCTTGCGCCCCCGTCCACCACGGCTACCGCGGCTTCGGCGTTTGGCGGGATCGGTTGTCGCCTCGGCCTGGGCCGTGGCGGTGGGCTGATCAGCTTGTGACGGCTGCGGTGCTGGAGCGGGCGCTTCGGGCGCCTGCTGCTCGGTCGTTTCCTTGCGCTTTCTTCGAAACCAGGGTGACAAATGCTTCTCCTAAAATGAGCGCGCGCAAAAACACGGCCGCGGATGCGGCCGGTCGCGCGCTGCGTGTGGTGGTGAAAAACGTAGGCATGGCCTGCGGACAGGCTAGCAGCCGTGCCGGAGCACCGCGGGTCGCGCCGGGCGCTGGGAGCCTAGGCAGCCGTCGCGGGGCGAAGCCGGGCGCGGCGGGCGCGAACGGCCCGCAAGCGCTGGGAGAGACGGGCCCAGGCCCAGGGCTCGACCTCGGCGTAGCGCGTCTCGTTCTGCGCCCTCGTCGACTCGAGATACTCGAACCAGGCGTCGGCCTCTTCGATCATCAGCAATTCCTCAGCGTGCTCGGAACCAGCCATTTCGCCTCCCTCCAGTCGGGTTCCCCGAACCATAGGACCCGACTCGGACGGCATGGCTACCGCGGCTGCTTCTCCTCGGCAACTGAGTGGAAATAGCGATGCGCGCCCTCGCCGACGGCACGCGTGCCCGCGTACGCGACGCTGCCCTTCACGAGCCAGCCCGCGACGGGAATCGCACTGACCAGCTGGCGGGCGACCGTACGGAACCCAAGCGCGGCGCCGAAGGTCGCGAGAACCTCCGGCCAGCGGTCCTGGTCGACCTCGACCCCGTGCGCGGCTGCCAGCCGCAGGACGAGCCGGATCTGGTTCAGGGTCAGCACGGGGAAGTCCGCCCCCGGAATGAAGATCGCCACGGCGGCGATCGCGTTCTGGCGCGAGAACTTTTCGGTGAGCGCCTCGCACAAGGGCTCGCGGATCGCCGGCAGCCTCGCGGCGAGCCCGGTGCCGGCCTCGCCGACCCGTGCCGCGACAGCGCGCACGATCTCGTCGACGGGGAAGCCGGAGCCGGGTGCGCACATCACGACCTCGGTCGCGAGGACGTACGGAATGTCGTAGTACTCGGTCCCGGTCTGCACGGCGACGACTGGGACGTCCGCACGCTCGGCGGCACGCAGCAGCTCTTCGTCCTCCGGTGTCGGAGCACCGGCGAGGACGCGCACGAAAACGGCCGCGTCCTCCGGCCTCGCGTCGACGCGCACAGCACCCGGGGCGGCGCCGCGCACCAGTTCCTTCTCGAGCTGCGCCGCGAGCGGCCCGCTGATCACGAGCGGCCGCGTGTCCTCGGCAGCGCTTCGCAACTCCTTCAGGAGGCCCCAGAGGGCGAATGGGCTCAGCTTGGCTGCCATCAGCGGGGACGGCGGCGGCCCTGGTGGCCCCGCGCGTGGATCGCTTGCAGGACACCGACCGCGATCAGGTTGGCCACCATCGACGAGCCGCCGACCGTGACGAACGGGAGCGGGATGCCGGTCACCGGCGCGATCCCCATCGTCATCCCCACGTTGACGAACACCTGGAAGAGGAACGCGATCACGATTCCGCCGGCCACGATCGCGCTGAACGCGTCGCGGGCGACCGCAATCACCCGGAGCCCGCGCCAGACGATGAGTAGATAGAGGCCGAGCAGGAGGGCCGCACCGAAGAAGCCTCGCTGCTCGGCGAGCGCGGCGAAGACGAAGTCGGTGTGGTGCTCGGGAAGATAGTCGAGCCGGGTCTGGGTCGCGCCCGCGACGCCGCGCCCGTCCAGCCCGCCCGAGCCCACCGCCGTGATCGACTGCGTGACGTTGTACGTCGCACCGGATGGATCGCTGTCGGGATTCGTGAAGCCCGTCAGGCGGGCGGTCTGGTACGGCTGGAGCACCTCGATGCCGGCGCCGGGCAGGAACCAGACGACGCTGGCGACCACCAGCGCGCCGATCGATGCGAGCACGGCGAGGTGGCTCCAGCGGATGCCGGCCACGAACAGGCAGGCGGCGACCGCGGCCGTGTAGACGAGGGCGGTGCCGAGGTCCGGCTGCTTGAAGACGAGGAAGATCGGCAGAAGCGCAAGCCCGACGGTCTGCAGGATGACCTGCGGCTCGCGGATCCTCCGAGCCCGGTCCGCGAGGAAGCCGGACAGAGCGAGCACGAACAGCAGCTTGCCGAACTCGGATGGCTGGAGCTGGAAGCCGCCGAGCTCGATCCACCGCTTCGAACCGCGCGTCGTGTCGCCGAGCGGGAAGACGAGGAGCATCAGGACCAGCGTCACGGCGTAGATGCCCTTTTGCGCGCGGCGGTACCGGTCAGGGTCGATTGCAAGAGCGACGATGAACCCGACGAACCCGAGGCCCGCCGCAACTGCCTGACGCATCACGTAGTAGTCCTCGTTGCCGACGACGTCGTGACGCGTGATCCCCGCGACGGCCCACAGCCCGTAGGCAACGACCGCGCCCACTGCGAAGAGCAGCACCCAGTCGAGGCGGCGCACGAAGCTCACGAGGTCGAGCCGCTCGCGCGCGATTCCGCGTGAGCCCGACGAGGCGTAATCAATCACTCGGGACCACCCCCTGGATGCCGGCCTGCTCCTGGAACCAGTACTCGAACAGCTTCAGCGCCGCGGGCGCCGCGACGGCGCCGCCGTGGCCGCCGTTCTCGATCACGGCGCAGACGACGATCGGCGGGCGCTGCAGACCCGACGGCGTCACGTGCTCGTTGCCGTCGAACGGCCCCCAGCCACACCACCACGCCTGATCCTCCTGGTGGTCGAACGGATAGCCCGGGAGCGGGACGATCTTCTCGGCGGTGCCTGTCTTGCCCGCGACCGGCACCGGGAAGCTGCCGAAGACCCCGGACGAGGTGCCGTCCGCGTCATGCGTCGCCTGGTAGAGACCGTCGCGAACGACCGAGAGCGCCAGCGGGTCGACCTTGATCGGTTGCGCCGGCTTCGCCGGGAAGCCCTTGAGCGGGACGGCTGGCGAGCCGTCGTTGCTGGGCTGCTCGATCGACGACACGATGTACGGCGTCACGAGATTGCCACCGTTCGCGATCGCTGCGTAGAAGCGCGCCATCTGCAGCGGAGTGACGGAGATGTCCTTCTGCCCGATCGCCATCTGGATCAAGTCGCCCGGGTTCCAGGCGCGGTCGATGCCCTTGTAGGCCGCCTTGCGCCACGCAGGCGTCGGCAGGAGGCCCGTCGCCTCGCCGCCGATGTCGAGCCCGGGCGCCTGCCCGAATCCGAACCTCCGCGCCCACGCCTGCATCGCCGTCCAGTACTTCCGTTCGTGCTCGCCGCGCGTGTAGTAGCGGTTGCCGACGTCGTAGAAGTACGTGTCGCAGGACTGCGAGAGCGCGGTCGTCAGCGACATCGGGGCGTTCATGAACGGGTTCCAGTTCTTGAACACCTGCTTGTCGAGCCCGTACTCGGCGGACGGCGTGCACTGGATGTACTCGTACGGCGAGAGGAGCTCGTCCGAGATCGCCGCGAGCGCCGTGAGCGGCTTGAAGGTCGAGCCGGGCGGGTAGACGCCGGCGATCGCGCGGTTGATGCCCGGATAGTTGCGCTCCTTGGCCACCTTCTCGACCGTGAGCGGCTCCAGCTTCTTCGGGTCGACGCGGCCGACGTAGACGGAGGGCTTGTAGGTCGGGTTGGAGGCCATGGCGAGCACCGCGCCGTCGCGCGGGTCGAGCGCGACGATCGCGCCGCCGTTCGCGTTGAACTCGTCCTCGCCCTTGGCGAGCTCGATCCCCTCGCGGATCGCCCGCTCCGCCGCGCGCTGCAAGCCGACGTCGATCGTCAGACGGACGGTCTTGCCCGGTGTCGCGGGGCGCCGGAGCTCGAACGCGCCCTGCGGGACTCCGAGCGAGTTGACCCGGAGCTGCGCGGCGCCGGCGTTTCCGCGCAGATACGTGTCGAACGCGGCCTCGACACCCGTCTTGCCGATCTTCTCACCGCCGCGGTAGCCGTCCTTCTCCAGCCGCTTGAGCTCCTCCGGAGAGATCTCGCCCACGTAGCCGAGCACCTGGGCGGCAAGGGTGCGGTACTCGTAGTTGCGCAGATAGGTGCCGACGATCTCGACGCCCGGGAACTCGTCGCGGTGCTCCTTCAGGACCATCACCTGGTCCTCGTGCACGGCCGTCTTGACGAGGATCGGCGTCAGCGGGTCGTCCTTGCTCTCCTCGAGCGCCTTCGTCAGCCTCGGCAGGGGCACGCGCAGGATCGCCGAGAGCTTCTTGAACATCGCGTAGCGGCCTTCCTTCGGCAGGTCGGCCGTCCAGATCTGCACGGCGGTGCCGGGGACGTTCGAGACGATCGTCCTGCCGGCACGGTCGACGATCGACCCGCGCGGAGCCTCGACCGGGACGGTGCGGAGCTGATTGCTCTGGGCGGCGTTCAGGTAGCGGTCGCCCGAGAGGACCTGCAGGGCCCAGAGGCGGAGGAAGAGGATCGCGAAGATGGCGAGCGCGAGCGCGGCCAGCACTCCGAGGCGCAGCGCGAGCTGCGGCGTGAACCTGTACGGCTCCGAGGTCCTCGGGTCGGGCGGCAGGAACCGCCGCGAGGGAGAGCGCCGTTCCGGAAACGGGTTAGCCAAGGAGCCGCACCTCGGTCACGCGGTCGTCGGGGGAAGCCCGGCGGAGCAGCGATCGGCAGAGCGAGAAGATTGCGCCGCCGAGGATCAGGTTGAGGGCGACACTCGGCAGCAGCGTCTCGAAGAGGGCGCGCCTGGCGGAGACCTCTTCCCCGAGCAGGAAGTGGAGGCCGAAGCCGGCGAAGGCGATCGCAACCGTGAAGACGAGGATGGCGAGCAGAGGCGCGTGCGCCCGGTCGCGGCCGGTGGTCTCGCCGTAGCGGCCCGTCCAGTAGCCCGCGAGCGCATAGAGCAGAGCCGTGACGCCGAGCGTGTCGAGGGTCACGATGTCGACGATCAGGCCGCCGAAGAAGCCTGCGACCGCTCCCGTGACGGCGCCTCGGAGCAGGGCGATCGAGAGCAGCGCGAGCAGGAGCACGTCGGCGGTACCGCCCGCAACGTCGAGGGACGCGACGAGAGTCACCTGCAGGAGCGCCGCCACGAAGACGATCGCGGCGAGGGCAAGGTTGTCGTTCACTACGGCAGCTCCGGCAGCGGTCGGCGAGGGACGAGGACGAGCACCGAGTCGAGCGCAGAGAAGTCCACGTCCGAGACGACGAGCACCTGCAGATAGAGGTCGGTGTTGAGCTGGCCGACGAACGTGACGTGACCGATCGTGATCCCCTTCGGGTAGCGCGAGGCGAGCTCACCGGAGCGCGAGCCGGCGGTGATGATCTCGTCGCCCTCGTGCACGACCTCCTTCTTCGAGACCCGGCTGAGGACGAGCGCGTCGCCGGACTGGCCGTGCTCGACGATCCCGGACGCGCTCGTGCGCAGGTCGAGCGCCGAGACCGCGCTCGACTCGTCGGTCAGCAGGCGCACGCGGGCGGCATTCGCGGTGACCCTCGTCACGGTGCCGACGAGCCCGTCGCGGGTCACGACCGGCGCGTCGACCGTGACGCCGTCGTTGGAGCCGGCCGAGACGACGATCGTCTGGTCGAAGGCGCGCGACGGCTGCGAGATCACCTCGGCCGCGACGCCGTCGTAGTCCTGCGGGAAAGCGGGTGAGTTCCGGTACTGCAGCAGGCTCTTGAGCCGGACGTTCTCCTGCAGCGCCGACTCGTTCTGGATCACCTGCTGCTTGAGCTGCTCGTTCTCGGTGCGGAGCTTGTCGTTCTCGGAGCGTGCGTCGAAGAGGCCCTTCGTCCAGCCGTAGGCGTCGCGGAAGGGGCGCGCGATGCGCTCTGCCGCGACTTCGAGCGGCTGCAGAGCGCCCGCAACTGCACCCTGGGCGTCGTGCAGCGGCCCGTCGGGGCGCTCGCGGAACGAGGCCGTGATCAGGGCAAGCGAGAGCAGGACCAGGGTCCCCAAGACGACGCGGCGCCGGAGGGCGCTGCGGCTGCGGGAAGGAAACGGTCGCGGGGCAGGGCGTCGGACGCCGAGGCCCAGCACCGCCGATCTTGCGGTGCGGTTGCGTGGCACGAGCGCCTCAGTCTAGCCGCGACGTCAGAAGACGTTCGTGGCGAAACGCGCTTAGTAGCGGCGTCCGTTTCTCCGGGGACGGGCGCGGGCGCTGCGGTGAATCGCCTCGAACTCCTCGAGGCTTCGGCCCGAGCCGACCGCGACGCAGGTCAGCGGGCTCTCCGCCAGGTGGACCGGCATCTGCGTCTCGTGGCGCAGCCGCTCGTCGAGCCCGTGCAGGAGGGCGCCGCCACCTGCCAGCACGATGCCGCGGTCCATGATGTCCGCGGCCAGCTCCGGCGGTGTCTTGTCGAGCGTGGAGCGGATCGCGTCGATGATCTGCGTCACCGGCTCCTCGAGCGCGTGGCGAACCTCCTCGGAGGAGAGGATCACCGTCTTGGGGAGGCCCGTGAGCATGTCGCGTCCTCGCACCTCGGCCTGCACTTCCTCCCGCATCCGGTAGGCAGAGCCGACCTCGAGCTTGATCTCCTCGGCGGTCTGCTGGCCGATCAGGAGCTTGTACTCCTTCTTGATGTGGTTGACGATCGCGTCGTCCATCTCGTCGCCGCCGACCCGGAGGCTCTGCGAGACGACGATCCCGCCCAGCGAGATCACGGCGACCTCGGTGGTGCCGCCGCCGATGTCCACGATCATGTTCCCGGTCGGCTCGGCGACCGGGAGGCCGGCCCCGATCGCAGCCGCCATCGGCTCCTCGATCAGATAGGCCTGGCGCGCGCCGGCGGAGAGCGTCGCCTCCTCGACCGCGCGCTTTTCGACGCCGGTCACGCCCGACGGGCACGCAGACGACCACGCGCGGGTGCGCAAAGCGATGCTGGTGGACCTTCTGGATGAAGTGGCGGAGCATCTGCTCGGTCACGTCGAAGTCGGCGATGACGCCGTCCTTGAGTGGCCGGATGGCCGCGATCGTGCCCGGCGTGCGGCCGAGCATCCGCTTCGCCTCGACGCCGACGGCGTGCACTTCGCCCGAGCGCTGGTCGATCGCCACGACCGAAGGCTCGCTGAGGACGATGCCGCGACCCCGCACGTACACGAGCGTGTTTGCAGTGCCGAGGTCCACGGCCATATCGCGGCCGCCGAAGCCGCTCATGGAGCGAAAGATGCCCATCCCGCGTTCGAGTCTAGCCGTGAAAGACTCCGAGTTGTGAGCCGCGTGTCAGCCGTCCTCGTCACGGGCTGCTCCTCCGGGATCGGCCGCGCGACCGCCGAACGGCTCGCTCGAAGCGGCTGGACGGTGTACGCGACCGCCCGCCGGCTGGAGTCGATGAGCGGGCTCGAGGAGGCAGGGTGCCGGCTGCTCCGGCTGGACGTCACCGACGAGGCCTCGCTGCTTGCAGCCGTCGAGGAGGTCGAACGCGCCGAGGGCGCAGTCGGAGCGCTCGTGAACAACGCGGGCTACAGCCTCAGCGGCGCGGTCGAGAGCGTCACGCTCGAGGACGCACGACGCCAGTTCGAGACGAACCTGTTCGGCCTCGCGCGCCTGACACAGCTCGTCCTCCCGGGCATGCGGCGCGAGGGCTGGGGACGGATCGTCAACGTCAGCTCGATGGGCGGTCGCCTGACGTTCCCCGGCGGGGGCTGGTACCACGCTTCCAAGCACGCGGTCGAGGCGCTGAGCGACGCGCTCCGGTTCGAGGTGCAGGGGTTCGGAATCGACGTCGTCGTGATCGAGCCCGGTCTGATCCGGACGGAGTTCGCGGAGACGGCGGTCGGGTCGATCCGCGCCGGCGACGAGCCGTACGGCCGGTTCAACGCCGCTGTGGGCGCGGCGACCGCCGGCGCCTACGACGGAGTGTTCGGACGCCGGCTCGGCGGCGGGCCGGACACGGTCGCCCGGACGATCGAGCGCGCGCTCGCCGCGAAGCGGCCGCGCACCCGCTATCGCGTGACACCGTCGGCCAAGCTCTTTCTGACGCTGCGACGCCTTCTGCCCGACCGGGGCTGGGACGCGCTCGTCGGCCGCACCTATCCGAAGCCGTAAGCGCCGGGGAACCGCTCCACCAGCGTGCGGACGAGCAGGGCCGCGGGCAGCCCGACGACGTTGAGGTAGTCGCCCTCGATCTCCTCGACGAGCGCAGCGCCACGGCCCTGGATGGCGTAGCCACCGGCGCGACCCTCCCACTCGCCGTGCGCCAGGTGCTGTCCGATCTCGCGCGGGGTCAGCTCCCGAAAGGTGACGCGAGTCGAGTCGTGCTCTACCAGCTCCCAGGCAGGCGTGATCAAACAGAGCCCGGAGACCACGACGTGCGTCTCACCGGAGAGCTCCTCGAGCATCCTCTCGGCGTCGGTCAGGTTCGCCGGCTTGCCGAAGATCTTCCCGCCGAGCGAGACGGCGGTGTCGACGCCGAGCACCGGCCGATCGCCGGCCTGCGCTGCAACGGAGCGCGCCTTGCCGCGCGCGTGCTCGCGCACGAGCCGGACCGCGTTGGCCTTCGGTGGGTCCTCCTCGACGTACGTCGGTGCGAGAACGTCGTAGGGGATCCCTAGCTGGTCGAGGGTCACGCGCCGCTGCGGGCTCGTCGACGCAAGCAGCAGCCGCTGGACGACGTGCGAGCTCACCGCTTGCGTGCCTTCCAGATCTCCTCCCACGGCCACTTCTTCGCCCATTCGGCATCCGAGAGGTAGTAGTCAGCGTCCCCTGCCTCGTCCGGCGCGTAGAGCTCGACGAGGTCGAGCACGTCGAAACCCGACTCGCGCAGCAGCTTGAACAGGTCGCCGTGGCCGAGCTGGAACTCGGTCGTGTCGTCATCCTCCCAGTCGAGCCGGTGCAGCCCGCGCTGTGGCCTCTGCAGCGTCTCGTGCCAGCCGTCGAGGGCGGCGCAGAGCATCGAGATCGTCGAGTTGCGCAGGAAGAGGAGCTCACCGCCCGGCCGCAGCAGACGCGCTGCCTCCGGGATCCACTTGTAAGCGTCGCACCAGATCGAGGCGCCATACTCGGAAAGCGCGAGGTCGAACGATGCGTCGGGAAGCGGCACATCCTCCGCGTTGGCCTCGAGGAGCTCGAACTCGATCCCCGTCTCGGCCTGCATCTGGCGCGCGGTCTCGAGCTGCGCCGGCGTGATGTCCACGCCGACCGGCCGTGCCCCGCGCCGGGCGAGCCAGGCCGAGAAGTAGGCCGTGCCGCACCCGAGCTCGATCACGTCCTTGCCGGCGACCTCCGGAAGGACACCGAGCTCCGACTCCGGGATCCCCCAGACTCCCCAGCTGACATCGTCGTGCCGCCACGCGCGAACGCCGTGCTCGTGCACGTACTCGGCATTCGACTTCGTCCAGCGCGCGCGGTTGCGGACCGCGTACTCCGGAAGCTCCTCAGATGAGCTCATCGTCGGCGAACCAGAGCGCTATCTCGCGCTGCGCCGACTCGGGCGAATCGGAGCCGTGAATCAGGTTGTTCGGCATCGACGTCGCGAGATCGCCGCGAATCGTGCCGGGATCGGCATCCGCGGGATTCGTGGCGCCGATCGTCTTCCGCATCGTCGCGATGGCGCCCTCCCCCGCCACGACGAGCGCCCAGGTCGTGCCGGAGGTGATGAAGTCGACGAGCTCGCCGTAGAAGGGCTTCTCGTTGTGTTCGGAGTAGTGCTCGGAGCCCAGGTCGCGGCCGACGCGAAGAAGCTTGCCGCCGACGACGGTGAAGCCACGGCGCTCGATCCGGGCCAGGATCTCGCCGGCGAGCGCCCGTTCGGTGGCGTCCGGCTTGATCAGGATGAGAGTGCGCTCCACGGCCACGGCCGCGGATCTTACTCGTCGGCTGCGGCGCGCTTGCGAGGAGCCGTCCAGGAGTCGGCGATCGTGTCGTCCACGATCCCGGGCAGGCTCGGTGTCGAGACCGGCGTCGCGCAGTGCGGACAGATCTGCCAGAGCGCCTCGAGTGGGTTGTTGCACTTCACGCACGCCTGCTTCAGCCGCGTGGTGCAGACCGGGCAGACGAGGAACGTCGCCTCGACCGCGGCACGGCACACCGGACAGTGCAGGTCTCGCTTGGAGAGCCTGTCCTCCATGGCGCGGATCTCCAGCTCGCGCTCACGGACGTCCTCGATGTACTCCGGCGGCCGGAAGAAGAGATAGATGATCGGCCCGATGAACGGCGGCACGAGTCCGAGGATCGTCGCCATCGCCACGAGCCAGGGATCCTCGACGCGCCGGCGCGCATCCTTGTAGACCCAGTAGGCCGTCGCGAGCCAGAAGACGGCGACGAAGAAGATCGACAGGTTGCGGATGACCATCCACGCGCCGGAGTCGAAGAAGTCGTTGACTCCTCCGAGCAGATCGTCGTTGGTTGTCGTCGCGGCGAGGATCACAAGAGCAGCATTCCCACTACGTAGCCAATCGCGAACGCGGAGCCGACGATGAAGCCGAGGACCGCGAGCGCGAACGCGAGCACAGTCACGCGTTCGCGCATCTTCGTCATTCTAGGCCTCGTTCCTCGCTAGATCGGCAAGGAGGTAGAGCGAGCCGGTGACGAGCACAGGCCCGTATTGGCGCGCCCGGGCCAGCGCAGCAGTCGGATCGGGCTCGATCGCCACCTCCGCGAAGTGCCGTTCTGCGAGCGCGGCAAGCGCTTCGGCCGGCAGCGAGCGGCTGTTCGACGACGTCGTGGCGACGAGACGAGGCCCTGTGGGGGCGAGCGCAGCAAGCATTGCGTCAGCGTCCTTGTCGCGCAGGATCGAGACGACGAGGGTGTAGTCGGAGCGGTCGAGCTGCGCTGCCAGCCAGGCCGCGCCATCGGCGTTGTGGGCCCCGTCGCGAACCTCGTCGCCGTTCCGCTCGAGCCGGCCCGGCAGCGTCACCTCTACGTCGCGGTCGACGGGGCGTCCGAGGAACCCCTCCACCGCCTCGCGCGCGCCGCCGAGGGCGACGTTCGGCCCCGCCAGGGCCGCGAACTCCCCGTCCGGGAGCACAGCGATCGTCCCCTCCTGCACGACCGCGAGCTTCTCGGCGGCGATCTCCTCGCGTGTCTCGCCGAGGACGTCCGTGTGGTCGAGGCCGACGCTCGTCAGCAGGACGACGTGTGAGCGGAGGACGTTCGTCGCGTCGAGCCGGCCACCGAGGCCCGCCTCGACGACCGCGACGTCGACTTCGCGGGCGGCGAACTCGACGAAGGCGGCTGCGCAAATCGTCTCGAACTGCGTCGCTCCTTGCGACTCCGCCTCCGGCCGGACACGCCCGATTGCGGCCTCGAAGTCGGCTTCCTTCCCGTCGACGGTGATCCGCTCCGCCCAGGAGCCCACGTGCGGCGAGACGGTCGCGCCGGTCGAGAGCCCTTCGGCGAGCAGCAGCGCCTCGATCGTGCGGGTGGCGGTCGACTTGCCGTTCGTGCCCACGACGTGGATCGCGGGGTACGCCAGCTGGGGATCGCCGAGTGCAGCCAACAGCGTCCGCATCCGTCCGAGCCCGAACTCCTTCGGCCACGGGCTGAGGCTCGCAAGCCAGTCGGTGTGCGCGGTCTCAGCCGGAGAGGGCATCGAGCTCACGCCGGTAGCGGGCGAGCTTGTCGCGCTCGGCCTCGACCACCTCGGCCTTCGCGTTCGCGACGAACTTCTCGTTGGCGAGCATGCGCTCACCTCGCTCGACCTCCCTGCGCAGGCGCTCGATCTCCGCTGCGGCGTTCCCGTTCGCCTTCGACCGCTCGGGCCTGACGACCGCGTCGAAGATCCGCTTCTCGTCGCCCTCGAGCGGCACCGCCACTCCGCTGCGCCGGAAGATCGCGGCGGCCTCCTGAACCGCGTCGAGCGCGTGCAGGTCGGCGGCGTACTCACCCCCCGCCTCGGGCCAGGGGGCGACGATCAGGCGGTCGTCGTGGAACTGCGCCCAGATCTCCTCCGTCACGTGCGGCAGCACCGGGTGCAGGAGCGTGAGCAGCTGCTCGAGCGCCGCAAGCGCCGTCGCGCGTACCTCGACCTCGCCCAGCCGTGGCTTGATGGCCTCGGCGTACCAGTCGCAGAAGTCGTCGAATGTGAGGTGGTACAGGGCCTGCACGGACGGAGAGAACTCGAATGCGCCCCAGGCCGCCTCCACCTCGGCCTGCGTCGCATCGAGCCGGGCGAGAATCCAGCGCTCCTCGAGCTCGCGCGGGCGCGCTCCCGGCTGGACCCGGTCCTGCAGGAGCAGCCGCGACACATTCCAGAGCTTGTTCGCCAGCTTGCGGCCCTCCTCGAGCGGGCCTTCCGTGAAGCGGACGTCCTGCGTCGAGGTCATCTTGAGGAGCCCGTAGCGCGTAGCGTCGGCGCCGTACTTCGCGATCAGGTCGAGCGGGTCTACGCCTGTCCCGAGGCTCTTCGACATCCTGCGGCCGTCGGAGGCCAGGATCGTCGAGTGGATGATCACGTCGTGGAACGGGATCTCGCCCATCACCTCGAGCCCGGTCCAGATCATCCGGTTCTCCCAGAGGCGGATGATCTCGCGCGCGGTCGAGTTGACGTCGCCGGGGTAGTAGCGCGCGAGCTCGGGCGTCTGCTCCGGCCAGCCCAGCGTCGCGTACGGCCACAGCGCCGACGAGAACCAGGTGTCGAGCACATCGGGGTCGCGCACGATGTCGGCGGTGCCGCACTCGGCACACGCCTCAGGCGGCGGCCACGCGCACGTGACGTGGCCGTCCGGGCAGTACCAGAGCGGCTGCCGGTGCCCCCACCAGAGCTGACGCGAGATGTTCCAGTCCGGGATCTCCTCGAGCGAGCGGATCGCGAACTGGTGCTGCGACTCGGGGTGGTATTGCACACGCCGCTCGCGCAGCGCCTCCAGCGCGGGCTTGCGCGGCTCCTCCATCGCCACCCACCACTGCAGTGAGACGAGCGGCTCGATCCGTGTGTGGCAGCGCTCGCAGGTGCCGACCGCATGGCGGTAGTGCTCCCGCTTCTCCAGCCGGTCGCGCTCCTTCAGCCACGCCAGAATCGCCTGGTCGGCTTCCTCCTGCGTCTTCCCCGCGAGGTCACCCGCGTTCTCGTTCATCCGGCCGTCGAGGCCGATCACGGTGATGGTCGCGAGATCATGGTCGCGGCCGATCTCGAAGTCCAAGGGGTCGTGCCCGGGCGTGACCTTGAGCGCGCCGGTCCCGAATTCCGGCTCGACGCGCTCGTCCACGACCACCGGCACGGCGCGCTCGATGTACGGGACGACGACCTCCTTGCCGACCGCGGCCCGGTAGCGCTCGTCGTCCGGATGCACGGCGACGGCGACGTCGGCGAGCATCGTGGCCGGGCGGACGGTCGCGATCGTGAGGTGGCCCGAGCCGTCGGTGAACGGGTAGCGCGCGTAGGTGAGTGTGTCGTCCATCTCCTCGTGCACGACCTCGAGGTCGGAGATGGCGGTCTCGTGGAACGGACACCAGTTGACGATCCGGTTGGCGCGGTAGATCCAGCCGCGATCCCAGAGGTGGACGAAGAAGCGCATCACGGCCTCGATGTAGGCGTCGTCCATCGTGAACCGCTCACGCGAGTAGTCGAGCGACGCGCCGAGGCTGCGGTACTGCCCCATGATCGCGCGGCCGGTCTCCTCCAGGTGGCGCCAGACACGCTCGACGAACGCTTCGCGGCCGAGCTCCTTGCGCGATGTCCCCTCCTGCGCGAGCTGCTTCTCGACCACGTTCTGGGTCGCGATGCCGGCGTGGTCGTAGCCCGGCTGCCAGAGAGTGTCGAAGCCCTGCATCCGGTGCCAGCGGATCAGCGCGTCCTGAATCGCGCCGTTCAGCGCATGGCCCATGTGCAGCGCACCGGTCACGTTCGGCGGCGGCACGCAGATCACGAACGTCTCGTCTCGGCGCTTGCCGACCCCGGCCCTATAGAGGCCCTCGTCCTCCCAGGCTCGCTGCCAGCGCGCCTCGACTCCATCCGGCTTGTAGAGCGGCTCCATAGCCGCATTGTAGGAGCCGCGATGCGAGTCTCCGCGGGAAGCTAGGCCGCGATCGGCTCCTTCGCAAGCTTCTCGGCGACGTCGTAGATCAGCCAGGTCGACGACGCGTGCGCGTAGAGCGTTCCATCCTCGCCCTCGAGCTTCGCCTCCGCCGTGGCCACGCGCGAACCGGGATGCACGACCGTCCCTTCGGCGCGAAGGATTCCGGACGCGAGGGTCACGGGATGCACGAAGCTCGTCTTCAGCTCGATCGTGACGGGCGCGATGCCGACGTCGAGCTTCGAATGCACGGCACAGCCCATCACGGTGTCGAGAACGGTGGTGAGGATCCCGCCGTGCACGGCTCCGAGCGTGTTGTAGTGCTCCTCGCGCGGCTCGTAGGCGAAGACGACGCGGCCCGGCATGACGTAGGTCGGAGCGAAGCCGACCAGCTCGGCCGCCGGCGGGCCCGGATCAAGCCTGAGGAGATGCGGTGGAGGATCTCGAGCCCGGTGAGGCCCTGGGAGAGTACGGCTGCTTCGGCGGGGTCCTGCCACGTGATCGTGCGCGTACGGTTCATCGCCGTCTCCTGTCAGTTGCTTTTCACTACTTACTCTAGACTAGTGGGTTGCAAAATGCAACTATGATGTCGACATGCTGAGCAGCGACTGGACGCGCGACAACTGTGCGGTGGGAAACACGCTCGCCGTGATCGGCGAACGGTGGACGCTCCTCGTCCTCCGCGAGGCGTTTCTCGGCGTCCGCCGCTTCGACCAGCTGCAGCGGAACACCGGCATGGCGCGGAACATCCTCAGCGACCGGCTCAACACGCTCGTCGCCCACGAGGTCTTGCAACGCGAGCTCTATCAGGAGCGGCCTCAGCGCTACGAGTACCGCCTCACGGCGAAAGGGCTCGACCTCTACCCCGTCCTCCTCACGATCATGGACTGGGGCTCGAAGCACATCGGAGGCGAGGCGATGACCCTGCAGCACAAGCACTGCGGCGCCGTCGCGATGCCGCACCTCGCGTGCCCGGAGTGCGGTGAGCGCGTCGCCGCGCGGGACATGCGCGCCGTCCGCGACGAGGCGCTCCCAAAGACCGCCTAGCTCGTCGTCGGCTGCTTGCCGAGGTCGAGGAAGAAGGACGCGAAGACGCCGGCGATGCCCGAGACGAGGAAGAGAGCGGTCAGCTCGAGGACGATGTCGACGATCCGGCCGCCCGTCGTGAGCGGGTTCGGCATCTGCGACGAGACGGTCAGCAGCTGCACGGTCGTGAAGAAGAACGCATCCCAGATGTTGTGGATCGCGCCGCCGCTCACGTCATTCTCGAAGAGCCACATCAAGACCGTTCCGCCCGTGTCGACGACGGCGACGAGCACGAGCGCCTCGAGCAGTCGGCGGCGGAGGACGTTGTGCGGGTGCGGGGGCGCCCGGCGGAGCAGCAGCCTCAGGTGATGCGGTGACTCCACGCGTCGAGGATGGCGACGCGACCGGACGACTCCGGTCGGCTTACCTCCCGACCGCGTAGCCCTGCATGCCGCGTGGATTCGCGCCGGCTTTCAGCAGACCGTCTTCGTCGCGCGCCACCGCCGTGACACGCCCGAGCGTCCACGGGCCTGACACCTCGACCTCGTGCCCGCGACGGCGAAGGTCGTCCACGACCTCGTCGCCGAAGCGCGACTCGACGGTGACCGAGCGCCGCGCGAAACCGCGCGGATAGAACGACGAGATCAGATGGTCGGTGTGGAAGTCCGGTGCGTCGATCGCCTCCTGCAAGTTCTGCCCCAGGTCGACGTGACGCAGGAAGACGTGGAGCGCCCATTGCTCCTGCTGGTCGCCGCCCGGCGTGCCCCAGGCGAGGTACGGCTTGCCGTCGCGGAGCGCGAGGCCGGGGCACAGCGTCGTCCGCGGCCGCGCGCCCGGCCGGAGCGACGAGGGCAGTCCCTCCTCGAGCCAGAACATCTGCGCGCGCGTCCCGAGCGGCCATCCGAGCGCGGGGATCACGGGTGAGCTGTGCAGCCAGCCGCCACTCGGGGTCGAGGAGACCATGTTGCCCCAGCTGTCAACGACATCGAGGTGAACGGTGTCGCCGCGCGTCGGCTCGCCGGCACCGGGTGTGACTGCGGCGCCGACGACGGTGGGCAGCCTTCCCAGCCCGGGCGTGTAGTCGGGCGAAGCGTCCTCGCCGATCAGGGAGCGGCGCTTCGCGTTGTACTCCGGTGAGAGGAGCGTCTCCAGCGGCACTTCCCCGTCCCCGTAGAGCGCGTCGCGGTCGGCGAAGGCGAGCTTCGCGCACTCCGTCACGACGTGGACGAACTCCGCGGGCGAGAGCTCTGCCAGGTCGAAGCCGTCGAGCAGCGCCAACTGCTGCAGCCCGACGGGCCCGGCAGCCCACGGGAGCGTCTTGCAGACGGTCAGGCCGCCGTACTCGAGCGAGGCGACCGGCTCGAGGGACGCGCGCCACCGAGCCATGTCGTCTGCGGTCAGGAGACCTCCCTCGGCGGCAACGAAGCGACCGATCTCCTCGGCCACGAAGCCCTCGTAGTATGCGCGCCTGGCCTTCTCGATCTCCTCCTCGCGCGAGCCGCCGCGGGCGTCGTCCAGGATGCGGCGGTACGTGGCCGCGAGCGTGGGATTTCGGAAGAGCGCGCCGACCTCGGGCGGTGGCAGGTAGAGCTCGCGGGAGCCGGGCCACTCACGTAGGAGCTCCTCGGTGCGCTCGATCGTCGCCCGGATCCCGGCCACGAACGGGAACCCCTCGTCCGCGTAGCCGATCGCGAACGACAGCACGTCCTCGAGCCGCCACGTCCCGAACTGCTCGAGCAGGAGGAGCCACCCGCCGAACGCCCCCGGCACGCATGCCGCGAGGACGCCGGTGCCGGGGACGAGTTCGTGCCCGAGCTCGCGGTAGCGATCGATCGTCGCGGCCGCGGGCGCCACGCCCTGGCCGCAGAGCGCGATCGGCTCCCCCTTGGCGACCGGCCAGAGAAGTGCCGGTACCTCGCCCCCGGGCCCGTTCAGGTGCGGCTCGACGACCTGCAGGGTGAAGCCGGTCGCGACCGCTGCATCGAACGCGTTGCCGCCGCGCTCGAGCACGGACATCCCGGCCGCCGAGGCGAGCCAGTGGGTCGACGCGACCATCCCGAACGTACCGCGCAGCTCCGGCCGCGTCGTGAAGCTCAAGGCTTCACCGGAAGATCAGGCAGGTCGTCGTTCCGTGGGCGAGGAGCTTCCCGCCCGCATCCATGATCTTTCCCTCCGCCGTCGCGACCCGCGAGCCCTTGTGGATCACGGTCCCTTCGCAGCGAATCACCCCAGTATCGGCCTTGATCGGACGGACGAAATTCGTCTTCACTTCGAGCGTCGTGTAGCCGACGCCGGCCTCGAGCAAAGTGTGCACGGCGCAGCCCATCGCAGAGTCGAGGAGCGTCAACGCCACACCGCCGTGCACGGAGCCGATCGGGTTGTAGTGCTGCGGCCCCGGTTCCATCTCGAAGATGGCTCGCCCGGGCTCGGCGAGAACGCCGTGGAATCCCATCAGCTCGGCGATCGGCGGCGGCGGCAGCTCACCGGCGAAGATCGCCTGGACGTACTCCATCCCGGCCAGCTGGAGGCCCCTCGCGGCGACCTCACGAGGATCCGCGGCATCGACGTCAGCCATGCGCTGAGCCTACCGGGAAGCTGTCACAGAACCGGCACTCACTCGTGATCGATTGCCAGGTGATGCATGGGTACACATGCATCACATGAGTCAGCGATTTCACGTCCTCCTGACGACGCGGCAGCACGCAGTCCTCAACGACGAGGCGAGCCGCACCGGCCTGCCGGTGGCGGAGCTGATCCGGCGTGCCGTCGACAAGACCTACCGGCCGCACGTTCGGCCGACGGTTCGCGGCGTCGAGGTCAGCGTCGGTTTCTGGCGACGACCGGACGCCGCTGTGGCGGGCCGACGCCCGCGAACGCTGGACGAGCGGAGCTAGGCGGACTCTTCAGCGAGCGCAGGCGAGTCGTCGATGCCGTCGGCGCTCGTGACGAGCGTCGGCTTGAGGCCCTTCGAGATCGTCTCCTTCGTGATCACGCACTTGGAGACGTCCTTGCGGCTCGGCAGTTCGAACATCACGTCGAGCAGCGCGTTCTCGATGATCGAACGGAGCCCGCGCGCGCCGGTCTCGCGCAGAAGCGCCTTGTCCGCGATCTCCCAGAGCGCGTCGTCGCGGAATTCGAGCTCGATCGAGTCGTAGCCGAAGAAGCGCTGGTACTGGCGCGTGAGCGCGTTCTTGGGCTCGGTCAGGATCTGGACGAGATCGTCACGGCGAAGCTGGTGCACGGCCGAGATCACGGGCAGCCGGCCGATGAACTCCGGGATCAGACCGAAGCTGAGCAGATCCTCGGGCATCACGTCCGAGAGCAGCTCGGCGCTCTCTTCGGAGTTCTTGGAGCGCACGTCGGCGCCGAACCCGACCGAGTTCTTGCCGATCCGCCGGCCGATGATCTTGTCCAGCCCTGCGAAGGCGCCGCCGCAGATGAAGAGGATGTTCGTCGTGTCGATCGAGAGGAACTCCTGGTGCGGATGCTTCCGACCGCCCTGCGGCGGCACCGAGGCCACCGTTCCCTCGAGGATCTTCAGAAGCGCCTGCTGCACTCCCTCACCGGACACGTCGCGGGTGATCGACGGGTTGTCCGCTTTCCGCGCGATCTTGTCGACCTCGTCGATGTAGATGATCCCGGTCTCGGCCTTCTTGATGTCGAAGTCCGCGGCCTGGATCAGCTTCAGCAGGATGTTCTCGACATCCTCACCGACGTAGCCCGCTTCTGTGAGCGCCGTCGCGTCGGCGATCGCGAACGGGACGTTCAGGATCCGCGCCAGCGTCTGGGCCAGCAGTGTCTTCCCGCATCCGGTCGGGCCGAGCAGGAGGATGTTCGACTTCTGCAGCTCGACGTCGCCTTCCTCCTGGCCCATGCGGACGCGCTTGTAGTGGTTGTAGACCGCGACGGCGAGCGTCCGCTTCGCCTCCTCCTGCGAGACGACGTAGTCGTTCAGCACGGAGTAGATGTCGAGCGGGCGCGGCAGATTGTCGAGATCGAGCTGGGTGGGAGTCGTCAACTCCTCGTCGATGATCTCGTTACAGAGATCGATGCATTCGTCGCAAATGTAGACGCCGGGGCCCGCGATCAGCTTCTTGACCTGCCGCTGGCTCTTGCCGCAGAAGCTGCAGAGAAGCTGTTCGTTTCCTTCAGATGCGCGGGCCATTGTCTTCTTGTACCTCGGATTCGTCGAAACGGCTAGGTCAGGTTAGGTAGTGACTTTCAGCGATGCGTGATTACACGATCAATGATTCCGTACTCGTCTGCTTCTTGCGAAGTGAGGAAGTAGTCCCGCTCCATGTCCTTCGAAACCTTGTCGATGTCCTGCCCGCTGTGATGCGCGATGATCTCTTCGAGCCGTCGCTTGAGCGCAATCGTCTCGCGCGCCGCGATCTCGATGTCGGTCGCCTGCCCCTGGAAGCCGCCGGACACCTGGTGGATCAGAATCTTGGCATTCGGCAGTGCGAATCGCTTCCCTGCCGCACCACCCGCGAGAAGAAGCGCGCCCATGCTCATCGCGATCCCGATGCACGTCGTCTGCACGTCCGGCTTGACGAACTGCATCGTGTCGTAGATCGCGAGCCCGGCATAGACGGAGCCGCCGGGCGAGTTGATGTAAATCGAGATGTCCTTGTCCGGATCCTCCGACTCGAGGTGCAGGAGCTGCGCCACGATCAGGTTCGCGATCTGGTCGTCGACCGGGGTGCCGAGAAAGACGATCCGCTCGTTCAGCAAGCGGGAGTAGATGTCGAACGATCGCTCGCCGCGCGATGTCTGCTCGATCACCATCGGGATCAACGGACTCATGCAGTCTCCTTGCTAGCGGGGGTCCACAACTTCGTCTCGGTCTCCGACTTTTCCTTGTCCGGCGTCCAGATCGCGTCGCGCGCCTGCGCCTGCTCCATCGGAATCGGCTTCACTTCCGCCGCGACCCGGTCGAGCGCCGCGCGCAGTCGCAGGTCCTCGCGCAGATCCTCTTGCCGGCCGTGGTTCCACAGATCCTCGATCACGTTTTCGGCATCTTCGCCCGCCGCTTCAGCCTGCTCGCGGATGAGCGCCTTCACCTCGTCGTCGGAGACTTCGAGGCCCAGCTTGTCGGCGACGGCCTCGAGCGTGAGCTCGCGCGCCACCGAGAGGGCCGCCTCGAGCTGCATCGAGGAGGTCAACTCCTCGGCGGTGCGGCCCGTGAGCTGCAGGTACGTCTCGGGGGCGATTCCCCGCCGCTCGAGCGAGCGGATGAAGCCCGTCAAGAGCTCCCGGGTGCGCGACTCGACGAGCGGGCCGGCCGGCGACACCTTCGACGCGGTGACGAGCGCGTCGACCGCGTTCGCACGAAACGCGTCCTCGATCTCAGCCTCGATGTGCTCGCGCAGCCGCTGCTCGATGTCCGCGCGCAGCTCGCCGATCGTGTCGAACTCGCTCGCAGAGCGGGCGAGGTCGTCGTCGAGCTCCGGCAGCACCTTCCCCTTGATCTCCTTCACGGTGATCTCGACCGACGCGGTCGAGTCGTCTGCGAGCTCGTAGGGGACCGTTTTCGTCTCCCCCGTCGAGGCGCCGACGAGCGCGGTCTCGACCTCCTCGACGAGCCTCCCGGCGCCGAGCTCGACGACCGTGTCGCGCTGAGCCTCACCGGACGGCGAGACGATGTCGACAACCAGCGTGTCGCCCTCCTGGGCGGGGCGGTCTTCGGCGGGGACGAGCTCGGCGACCGATTCACGCAAGGCTTCCAATTCGCTCGCAACGAGCTCCTCCGGCACCTCGGCCTCCGGCCGGCCGACCTCGAGACTTGTCCAGTCGACGACCTCGACCTTCGGCTGGACGGGCACGGTCGCCTTGAACTGCCAGTCGGCATCGGCGTCGGTTGGCAGGTCGTACTCGAACTCCGGCTGCGCGACCGGCCGGATCCGCGCTCGAGCGGCGGCATTCCAGAACCAGCCGGAGATGTGGCTGTCGACCGCCTCGGCGTAGATCCGTTCCTTGCCCAGCCGTTGCAGGAGCACCGGTTTCGGCACCTTGCCGGCGCGGAAGCCCGGGATCTTGACCGACGACGCGAGATCGGACGTGGCGTGCTCGACCGCGTGGTGAACGTCGTGCGCCGGCACGTCCACCGTCAGGCGGACGGTGTCGCTGCCGAGCTCCTCGAGCTGCGCCGTCATCAGTTCATTCAAGCAGAGGTCGTGCGAGTGGAGTCGAGCTCTTGGGCGAGGTCGGCGACTCGCCGCTCGATCGCATCGCGAACCTGGCGCACCCGCTCGATCGACTTCCCGGCGGGGTCCTCGAGGTTCCAGTCGGTGTAGCTCTTCCCCGGGAGGACGGGACAGACGTCGCCGCAGCCCATCGTCACGACCACATCCGCCCAGGCCGCGTCGGCGTCCGGCTGCAGTTGCCTCGGCACACGATCCGAGAGGTCGTAGCCCAGCTCCCGCATCGCCTCGACGACCTCGGGATGGAGGTGCTCCTCGGCGTGGCTGCCCGCAGAGCGCACATTGTGTCCACCCAGCCGCTCGAGGAACGCGTGCGCCATTTGCGAGCGTCCGGCGTTGCCGATGCAGAGGAAGAGAACGTTCAGGGCAGGCGTAGGCTAGCCGGATGCGGCTGTTCGTTCTCACCCGCCACGGTCAGTCGGAGCTGAACGTCACGCGTCGTGTGAACGGCGACCCGTCTGTGTCTGTGAAGCTGACCTCAGACGGCGAGGCGGAGTCGGCACGCCTCGGTGCCGAGCTCGGCGCGATCGCGCTCGATCTCTGCGTTCACACGCGCTTCGGTCGCACGCGCCAGACCGCGGAGCTGGCGCTGGCAGGACGCAACGTGCCACTCGAGGTCGAGCCACTCCTGGACGACATCGCCATCGGAGACCTGGAAGGCCAGACGATCGACGACTATCGCGCGTGGAAGCGCGCACACACGCGTGCCGACGCCTTTCCGGCCGGCGAGAGCCTCGACGACGCAGCACGGCGATACGCCGTTGCATTCGAGCGCCTGCTCGCACGCCGCGAGCAGCGGATCCTCGTCGTCTGCCACGAGATCCCGGTCCGCTACGCGGTCAACGCCGCCTCGGGCTCGGACGACCTCGACCGCCCTGTCCACGACATCGCCAACTGCCTCCCGTACCTCTTCGACGAGGACGGGCTCGACCGCGCCGCAGCGGAGATCCGCCGCAGCGCGCCGATCCTCGACGCCTAGACCACTGCCGGCTGTGACGCAGCGTCGACGGCCTGGGTCTTCCAGACGCCGTTGAGGCCGCTCTGCATGTACGCGAACATGACCGGCGAGATCACGACGTACAGGACGATCCCGAGCCAACCGTTGATCGGCAGCTGCTTGCTGAGCCGTTGCGCGGCTTGCACGCGCTGGAAAGTGGTCACCGTCGTCCAGAGCGCCGGCACCACCACGAGCGCGCCCGGGAAGAGTGCGAGGGTGGACTTGCCGGGGCTGTCGCCGAGCTCGTCGGTTCCGAGCGTGCGCCCGTAGTCGGCCATCTCGCGGTTGATGTAGTACCACCAGAAGATCAGATAGATCCCGAGTGTGATGACGGCGAAGATCGCCACCGCAACTGGGCTGCGGACCTTCGCAGTCGTTCCGGCACCGGCGATCTGGATCTGCTGGGCCATGTCGAGGTTCCTCTCTCTCGAGTGCGTCCGGAGAGGAGAGTGTGACCGACCGGGAAGACGGCGGAAGAGGGGTGGCGAACGGGACTCGAACCCGCGACCACCGGGACCACAACCCGGGGCTCTACCAACTGAGCTACCGCCACCTCGCCGTGCAAAGGATAGCTATGAGCCGTGGGGCATACTGGCCGCCATACTCGCCACAGGGCCCCGTAGCTCAGTGGATAGAGCGGCAGGCTTCGAACCTGCGCGCGGAGGTTCAATTCCTCCCGGGGCCATCGCACGTGTTCTGGATCGGGTCAGAGGCCCGCGGACTCGTGCATGTACGTCGCGCGCGCCGACGCGAGGATCCGTTCGGCGTGGGCCGGCATCTCCGCGCTCACCCACATCAGGGCGAGTTGCGCCGCTGGAACGACTTTCGTCTGGTGCCTCCGACCCGACATCAGCGCGTAGACCTTTCCGGCATCGGCGCCCAGGGCTTCGTCGAGAGCTGAATCCACTGCTTGGTGGAGTCGCACGGGGTCTTCGGCAGGCCGCACGTGCGAATGGGATCGGCAAACGGCGGGCAAGACCGAGACCTGCGTCGCCCGATCGAAGACGTCGAGACGATAGGCACAGAGCAGCGAGAAGCTGCGTTGCTGCGCCAGCCGGTTCCACAGATCCTCCAACCCGGCAGCGCCGCCCGGGTCATCACGCTGGCAGAGGAGGTCGACCATCTCCCCGTAGGCGCGGATCCGCCCGCCGGGGAAGCGCTCCTCGACGCGATCCATGAGTCCACCGACGACCTGCTCGAAGCGGTCCCACGACGGAGCGCCGTCGGCCATGATCGCCGCCAACGTCTCGTCGGCATCCACGAGCCACAGGAGCCCCTGTTCCTGGAGTTCCTCGTCACCCCAGCCGCAGTGGGCCAGGCGCTCGGCGAAGCGGCTCCAGTGCTCGGGCGTAGCGATCACGACCGCGGGCTCACCGAGGTCGAAGCCGGCCGCCAGGTAGGCGCCTACCGACTGCGCCAGCTCACTCGCGTCGGTGTACACGTGAGCGCCGTGGTCGGACGGTGCCGAAACCAGGAGGAATTGGGTCCAGTCGGAGTTCACAACCGCCCTGACTGTATTCCTTCCCCGCTCGACTTAGTAGCCGATCCTCACAGGTGTCCCGAGCGGGAGGATCCTTGCGAGCTTGGTGATGCCGGCATTGCTGATGCGGATGCAACCGTGGCTCGCGTTCGTGCCGAGCGACGCAGGCTCGTTCGTGCCGTGGAGCCCGATCTGGCCGGCACCGCCGCCGAAGCTGTAGAGGACGTTCGAGTGCGCCGATAGGCCGAAGGCGTAGGGCCCGTACGCGCCGTTCGGATTCGGCTGCGCGAGCAGCTCGGCGAGGTAGTAGGTCCCTGCAGGCGTCGGCACGATCGACCGCCCCACTCCCGCAGGCTCATGGAGGATCACCTTCTTGCCGTTCCAGACCGTGATCGTGTGGCCGCCGAGGGACACCCGGATCCGATACGAGTTGAGCGCGAGTGAGACCTGGGCATCACGGATCCAGCCGGTCGAGCCGTTCGGCCGCACCGGGAGATAGACCTTCTCCCAGCCGGGCCTCCGCTCCTTCACGAGAAAGACGAGCGGACCGCCATGACCCGTCGGGTTCGACAGCCGAAGGAACGCGCGCTTCGCGCTCGGCGTGCGGTAGACGGAGACGACCGGCACCTTCGCCGTCGCGACGATGCTCTCCGTCGGATCGGCGGCCGACGCGGTCCCCGGAGCGGCAGCCGCAATGACTGCGGCTGCCGCTGCGAGAGTCGCCGCCACGCGTGTGGCCGGCGCGATCCTCATCCGGTGAAGGAAGCTCCGGCGGTGACAGGCTTCGCCGGCTTCGCCTTCTTGGTCACCGGCTTGACCTTGGGCTTCGCCTTCTTCTTGACGATCTTCTGCGTGCCAAGAACCTCACCGGCGACCACGGTGGCGAGCACACGACTCGTGGCCGTGGCCTGAGCGCCGTCGGCCGCAGTTGCCGTCACGACGGCGACGTTCACGTACTGGTTGCCGTCACGCGCCTTCAGCAGATGCGAGCAGGTGAAGGTGAACGACGCACCGGGGTTGAGCACGGCCGCGCCGACGGGCTTGAGCGTGCCGGCGTCGCAACCCTGATCCTTCATGGTGGCGCTGACCGGAACGGTTCCCGTGTTCGTGACGGTCAGACGGTAGAAGACCCGCTGTCCCACCTTGCCCCGGACCGGGCCGCGGACGAAAGCGCCGGTGCCACCGACCCGCTCCGTCTTCACGAGCGAGACCGCCGGGGGCGGAGTGACAGTCGGAGGAACGACGACCGGCGGAGGCGTCGGTGTCAGCGTCGGGGGCGGCGGCGGGTTCGGCGTGGTCGGCGGCTGGCTCGTGGTGCACGCCTTCGTGCCGCCGTTCGCCGCACGGATCAGCCGGCCCTGCTTGGAGTAGAAGTTGTTCGAGCCGGCGGGACCGAGCTTCTCGATGTGCTTGCCGTAGACGAAGTCCACCTGGTAGTAGCAGTCGGGCACCGCAACATCGAGCTGCCAGTTACCGGCCGAGAACAGCTGCGTCTTGTGGTCGAACAAGATCTGCTGGTCAGCCGTCTTCTCGTCGAATGTCGGGCCCGGCGCCTTGTAGCTGACGAGCGTGAGCTCGATGTCCTTGCAGCCTGCGGCGACCGTGAACGTCACCTTCGCCGTCGTACCGGTGACCATGATCGAGCTGGACGACGTCACCGTAGCGTTCGCCGCGGGGCAGGCCGGCGGCGGCGGCGTCGAGCAGCTTTCGCTCTTCGTCAGCGTTGTATACCGGGTGTCTCCAGGAGCCGCTCCATTCGCCCAGGGAGCATCCGCCTGGACCCTCAGCTTGACCGACGACTTGCTTCCGATCGCGAACGTTCCGGTGAACTTGAAACCGTTGTCGCTGCCGAAGTGGCCGCTTCCCACCTTGGTGTAGGTCGCGCCGCCATCGGTCGAGGCCCAGACGCTGACGTCCGGGTTCGTGCGCGCAGAGGTCGTGATGTTGTTCTCGGTCCACGCCTCTGCCGTGAAGGTCACTGTGCCCTGACAGTCGACGCTTCCCCGAATCTCAGGATGATGCGCGAGCGCAGTGGACGCGAGCCAGCCGGCCAGCGTTAGAGCGCTGGCCAAGGCCAGAAGAAGCCGCAGATTCACCTTTTCTCCCTTAGTTTCGAATCCCCACCTGGGTGACCGCGATGCCGCTCGCGGCTCCCAGCTTCAGCTGTCAGTTAACCCCATGAGTTGAAAGTTGGATACGGATGGTTTGCAAAGCTAGACCTTCGGCTAATTTTCGAGAGCAGATCCCGCCCACGCCCTATCCTTGACTTGCGCGGGCGTGGCGGAACTGGCAGACGCGCCGGGTTTAGGTCCCGGTGGGCTTCGGCCCTTGGAGGTTCAAGTCCTCTCGCCCGCACTCTGGCAACCCGGGCGGACGACGCCGGTCCGGCTCAGGGAGGCGCGATCCCGTCGAGGACGTCTTCGAGGTCGGGGTCGGGAGCGATCGCCTCCGGCGCGCCCGCCGCGATCGAGCTGCTCGCGACGGCCTCGTACACCTCGGCCATCGCCTCGAAGAGAGCGGGCGTGAGGCCTGCTGAGGCCTGTGTCACCGCGATTTCCCGCATCTCGCCGACAAAGCGTTCGGCCTTCGTCGCCGAGACCGCCAGGATGTGGGCGGCCCGGTCGATCTGCCGCGGGAACGAGTCCCCGAGGTCGTCGAGGACCTGTGGCAGCACGCCGTGCGCGTGCGCCGTCAGGAGTGCGTGCGCGAGCAGGGCGCTCGAGCCCTTGTACATCGACGCGGTGCACATCTTCACGGCTGATGCGAGACCGACGACGTCTCCCACGGTGCGGGCATCGATCCACCCGGGCGCCGCCGCGGCGAGCTTGGCCGCCGAGCGGCCGGAGAGGTAGACGCGCGTGCGGTAGTCGGCGCGCGGAGGACCACCCGAGATCGAGCCGTCGACGAGCTCGAGCCCAGCCGCAACAAGCACCTCCTCGAGCTCGCGCGCGGTTGCCGGCGAGACCGCATTCCAGTCGGAGACGAGCGGGCGCGCGCCGGTTCTGCCCGCCGCGGCGGCGATCGCCGCGGCGGTCGCGCCTGCCTCGGCCGGCGGGACGATCGAGAGGACGAGCTCGGACTCGGCGACGACCGCGTCGAGGTCCGGCTGGAGCTCCAGTCCCGCCTGCTCAGCCAGCCCGGCCGTGCGGGCGCTGCGGCCGACGACCGTCGTGACGACGCGGTTCCCCGCTTCGCGGTAGGCGACGCCGATCGCGCTTCCCATCGCGCCAGGGCTGACGATGCCGACCGTCTGCACGCTAGGCAGCCGCACCGGAGTCGCCCGGTCCGGAGGTCGCGACGGCAACGACTGGCGACTGGCACCCCGTGACGTTCATCGCGTGAGCCTAGACACTCACGGACGGAGCGGCCCCTCGCACTAGTCGCAGCGGCCACGCCAGCGGTGCGGGAGACAGGACGTGCCGCCCTATCCCCCGCTTTGCCCGCTGAGAACTCGCGCCTAGAGCCCGGTGTAGTACCCGCCGAGGCGGTCTCGGTACGCCTCGTCGTCCCGGTTCGCTTCCGGCTCGAACTCGGGCGCGCTCTTGATCTGATCCTTGCTGCATCTGACAAACACCGTTTCGGTGTCCAGGTCAACGCGGTCAACGACACCGGCGGGAAGCATGACCTTCTTGCCGAAGATCCATGGGCCAGTGTCGACGATCAAGTGAGTACGCCCCATCTCTTCCGTGCCCTCGTCGATCTTGCCGATGCCACCATCCGTGGCCTCGATAGAAAACCCAACGAGCTCGGCCCCTGTCAGCGGGTGCTCGGTCCGAAACGTCCAGATGTCGGACACCGTCGCACCCGGACGACCCCTGCCGGTCCTCTCCTGGTCTTCCATGACATCCCTCCTCTGTGGGTTGCACTCCACACCTACCCGGATCAGGCGTGCCTAACCACGAGGCTGCTCAGTCGATCCTCGGCCTGGCCTCCACCATCGAGGCTCGCCACTCTCATGCCTCTCCGCGCGGATCGAGTTTTTCGGCAAGCTCCCCCACCACACCGATCTTCTCGACCACGACGAACCGATCGTTCTCGGAAATGACATACGCCCAGCCTTGGTCGTTGACTCTCACGGCGCGAGTGGTGGGTCGGCGCGCCTGTCGCTGCGACGATCATCGGACTCGGTTCGCAAACGGGCTGGTCGATCGGTATCTGGCCAGAACGGGATTCGACGCTCAGCAGACCCCCGAGGCGTCGACCTCGATGCCGGACAACCTCTTCGTGCCGGTCGAGCGTGACCCCGGCGCGCACGGTCGTTTCGGGCGCGAATCGCGCCGCTTCAGCAGCTACGCAACTGTCTCGCGCCATCGCCGTCTGCTCGCGGCCTGTGCGCTCACAGCCCTCGCCGCGCTTCAAAGGCGACGGGCTCCACGGTAAGTGTCCCCTGAGCTGTCCGTTTGCTTCAGGCGGGAACATGGACGGGAGGTGAAGGGCCTGTGCGCTCCCGCCGTCAGCGGGTGGCCAGGGCGAGATCGTCGACGAGGCCGCGGAACATCTCGTCGCGGTCGCGGGACCGGAGGATCGCGCTGGGGTGGATCGTGGCGATCACCGTTTTCGCGAGCTCGGACTGAGGCAGACGACCTCGATCCCTTGTGACTCTGAAGTCACGGCCGAGGAGGGTCTGAGCGGCCGTTGCTCCGAGCAGGACCAGAACCTCGGGCTCGACGACCGCCAGTTCGGCGTCGAGCCAGGGCCGACAGGCGAGCTGCTCCGACCAGGACGGCTTGTCGTGGATCCGGCGCTGGCCTCGTGCCTTCCACTTGAAATGCTTGACGGCGTTTGTGACGTAAGTCTCCTTCCGATCGATACCTGCTTCGTCGAGCGCACGGTCGAGGAGCTGTCCCGCAGGTCCCACGAATGGTGCGCCGGCCCGGTCCTCCTGGTCGCCGGGCTGCTCACCGACGAGCATGACGCGCGCCGATCGTCGCCCATCCCCGAACACCGCCTGCGTCGCGTCCGCGTACAACGGACAGCCCCGGCAGTGCTGCACCGCTTCTCCAAGCGCGGGAAGCGTGAGGCGCTTCGGAAGAAAGGGCTCAGCGCTCATCGGAGCTTCCGCTTCAGGAACATGGCGTTGTTGAGCGCATACCCTTCCCAATCGTTATTGAAGTACGCGAAGACGTCGACCGTCTTCGACCAGCGATCCAGTCGCCCGGCCCACTCGGTGATCTCGGAGCGCGAGTAGTTGCCATTCCGGCCACGCGTGCCGGCGTGGAATCGCACGTAGGTGTAGCCGGCCGTGAGCTCGTGCGTCTGGAACGTGTTCACGGACGGGCGGTCGGCAATCACCAGGGCAGCTTCGTGCTCCCGCAACAGCGAGTACGTCTCGGGGCGAAACCACGAGGGATGCCGGAACTCGAAGGCATGCCGGTGACCATCGTGGAGATGCTCGAGCGTGCTCCTGAGCCGACCGGGGTCGTAACGGAAGGTCGGTGGCAACTGCCACAGCAGCGGCCCGAGCTTCGGAGATTGCAGCAACGGCTCGATTCGCTCGTAGAGAAGCGGCAGATGCTCGGGGACCTCGGTCAGGCGCTTGATGTGCGTGATGTACCGGCTGACTTTGACCGCAAAGATGAACCCTGGCGGTGTCTCGGACACCCAGCGCGCCACCACAGCGGCCTGCGGCAGGCGATAGAACGTCGTGTTCAGCTCGACCGTGTCGAAACGCCCCGCGTAGTAGGTGAGCCAGTCGCGTTGAGGGAGGCGCGGGGGATAGAAGACACCAGCCCGCCAGTGACGGTAGTTCCACCCCGAACAGCCGATCCGCAGCTGACGAGACGCTTCCTGGGCGGACGGCACAACTCCTCGATTCCCGCCGCGAGCCGTCCTGAACATCGCACTGGTTGCTTCGGCCTCCTGAGTGCGCCCGGCAGGATTCGAACCTGCGACCAACGGATTAGAAGTCCGTCGCTCTGTCCTCTGAGCTACGGGCGCTCGCGGACAGCGTAACGCCGGTTTCCTCACCCAAACGCTCTCGTAGCCTCCGGCGCGTGGCGGGGGTGCGCAGCCCGAGGGGATAGTGCGTCAGCCCAGACCCGGAGAACTGCGTGCGTTCAGGCGCGCGAGGGCGGCGGAGCCGCCCGTCCGGTGGCTACGAGCGGACGCCGAAGTCGGTCGTGATGATCACGACGTCTCGGCCGCCGTAGATGCCCGGCGCACCCGCGACGCTGACGGCTGAAAGGCCGACTTCACGCCAGCGGGGGGTGAGGATGTTCGCGCGGTGGGCGGGGCTCTTCATCCAGAGCTCGAGAGCACGGGAAGCGTCGACCGAACCGGACGACCAGAGCAGGTTCTCGCCGACCGACCAGTTGCCGTAGCTCTCGGAGCCGTAGAAGCGCTGGACGCGCTTCCAGAACGCCGAGCCGTCACGCGACTCGTGCTCGAAGTAGCCGAATCTGCCCATGGAGCGCGAATGCGCATCTGCGGCAGCGGACAACGGATGCGAGAGACGGACAGGGACGAGCCCGTGCGCACGCCGGATCGCATTCAACTCGACGAGAACGCCGCCTTCGAGCTGATCGGCGGCCGCAAGGGTCCGCACCGGCTTGCCGGCTGCGCTCGCGCCCATGGCGCCCACGGCGAGGAACGCGAGCGCGCACAGAGCCACAAGAGAGAAGACCCGACGTCCCACATGCAGGCCATCGGCCGTTCAACCCCAACCCCGGATCACTAGTTTGAGGAATTCTCGTACGCGAAATCGGTGGACGTTTCGCCCTAAATCGTCGTCGGCGTCGCATCGGGTCTGCCTCGCGCGCGTCGGTGCTCGAGCCAGTCGACGAGGATCACCTGGATGGTGCCGGCGACGGGAATGGCCGCCAGGGCACCGATCACTCCGGCGATCTCGGCGCCGATCAGCACCGAGATCAACACCGCGAGCGGCGACAGCTGCACGGTCCGCCCGTAGACCACAGGCTGGAGGATGTGGTTCTCGAGCTGCTGATAGACGACGAAGAAGATCAGCATGATGATCCCGGACGTCGTCGAGTCGAGGAATGCGACCGTCGTGACGAGGATCGCGGCGATGGTCGCCCCCGCGAGTGGGATCAGATCGAGGATCGCCACCAGGAGCCCCAAGGCGATCGCGAACGGGACACCGAGGGTCAGGAGGGCGATGGTCGAGGTGATGCCGGCGATCAGGCTGATCGCAAGATTCCCCGTCACGTACCCGCCGATCGTCCGGTAGATCTCCTGCCCGATCGCGCGCCAGCGGGGCTGCTTCTCTTCGGGCAGCAGCCCGTAGAGGCGCTCCATCCAGGCTGGCCCCTCGAGGAGCATGAAGAGGGTCAGGAACGCAATCGTGAGGGTCGCGAAGACAGCGGTGATCACACCCTTGGTGACCGCGAGCGCGGTATTGGAGAGTCCCAGCACCTTTGTCGCACCGCCCTCCGAGAGCGCCTCGCGCACGCGTTCTGTGATCTGGTACTCCCGCTCGAGGAAGCCGAGGCGGCCCTTCCCCGCCGTCAGGTCCGCGACGTAACCCGGCACCGCGTCGATGAAGTCGTTGACCTGCGACACGATCGTCGGGACGATGGTTGCGGCAAGCGCGGCGATCGCAACGATCGCTCCGATGAACACGATCGAAACGGCGAGCCCGCGCCGCTGGATCCCACGCCGCTGCAGCGCGTCGACGGCCGGGTTGAGAGCGGTTGCGAGGAAGATCGCGACGAAGATCCAGATCAAGATCCCCTGCGCCGCCCTCACCACTTGAAGGAGCAGGAACGCGGAGATGATGATCCCGAGCACGACGAGGACCGTGCGCGGGCGGAAGTGCACCAGGCGCTCCTCCAGCATCGAGCGAGGATAGGCCTCGCCGCGGACGGCGCTCAGACGCCTAGTGGACGGCCCCGCCCGTCCCGAGCCGAGCGGGGCGTGTCCTTCACTACCCCGTCAGCAGCGTGTTGGACGTGCCGTCCTTGACCCCAGCAGGGTCCCCGTCTCGGTAGTGGCCGGCGAAGATGCCGCGGGAAGTGCTCTGCGTCTGGATGTTCGCGCCCAAACCCGCGTGCCCGTTGTAGACGATTGCCCCCTTTGCCTTCGAGGGACCTGCCGAGGCGACGGGTGCTGCCGCAACGGCGAGTGCGGTGACGCTTACGAAGATGCTGAGCCAGCCGATCACGACGCATCTCGCGAACGCCCGGGCTTCGCGCTCTTGTCACCCACGCGGTAGGTCACGACGGGCGATCCCTCGTAGTCCAGCATCGTGATTGTCTGCTTGGCGCCCCCCCCGCCGGCGTCGCGCGGCGTGAGGTTGGGCACCTCCACGTGGCTGGGCTCCTTCGCTGCCTTGGCCGCTACAGGAGGTGCTGTCTTTTGCTTCTTGCCGGTCATGACTTCTCCCTTCGTTGGCGTCCTTGCTGACAAAGACACCGGATAGGAGGTCGGTATTCCCGGCTCGGTTGGGCGAGGAGCGCGCGAGAGTCGATGCGTCTCAGAGGTCAGCGCTCGGGTGGAGGTAATGAGGGTGCTTTTCTGACTTACGCGACCATCGCAGTACCTGTCTACCATTCGTTGCGATGCGTACATTCATCTTCATCGTTGTGCTGTTGGGGGTCGCGGCTTCTGCGTCGGCGGGCACGCGTCAGCCGTCGCTGCGGCTCGTCGACGACGGGCCGCTGACGGTTCAGGGAGCACGGTTCGGCAGCTCGCAGAGCGTCAGGATCACGGTGTCCCGTGCGGGCGAGATCGTTGCGCGTCGCACCGTGCGCTCGGGCGCTGGGGGCGGTTTCGTCGCCCGCTTCGCGACAGTCACGCTTCACCGTTGCGACGGTGGCGGCACGGTCACGGCTCGGAGCGTGACCGGCCGGTTCGCTGTGGCGAAGGTGCCGCAGGTCGAGTGCCCGATGCCGCTTGATCCTCCGTAGTCCCTGAGCGCGGCGAGGGCCGCCGGTCGGCGGCCCTCGCTCGCTCCTCTCAGGGGAGAGAAGTCCGTTTAGTCGGGATTACTTCTGGCCCTTGTCCTTGATGTCTGTCGGGCACGGGGTGACGACGAACGCGGCATCCGCCTTGCTCGCCTTGTCCGCGCCGCCGGCGCCGTTCCTTGCCGAGAAGCGGTCGAAGAACGCGTCGGACTGTTCGCACGCGGGGTTGCGACCGAACTGGTAGTTCGGTGATGCCGGGTTGCCGGAGGATCGACCATTACGAGCGTCGGTCCACGAAGCCACGGCGTCGTTGCCGACGATGTCGATGTTCTCGTAGTCGCCCATGAAGATCCCGGCGCGGAACGTGTAGTCGAGGTTGTAGGGCGTGTCCGAGACCGTGTAGTTCTTGAACAGGAACACGGTCTGGTTCGAGCCTGCTGCGGGTCCACGCGGTGGGTCCTGGCAGTTCAGGTTGGGCGTCGCCTGGTCCTGGCAGTCCTGGTTCGCGGTCTGGATGCCCGACGGGCCTGCGGTCGGGGCGACGCAGTCGCGCGAGTCGGCTCTGGTGACGCGGCAGACGCCGCCCCAGAACCAGCCCAGGTAGTTGCCGGGTCGCGACCGACTGCCAGGCCATTCCGAGCCGGTCGAGTTGGTGTCTAGTCGACGGTCGTGGAAGACGACGTTGACGTCGCCGTCCTCGGAGATGTCGACCCACGGGAACCATTGGTCGTTGCCGAAGTTCGCCGCGGCGTTGCACTCCGCGTTCACCTTGGCCAGCGTCGGCAAGGCGCCGTCGTTGCGGCCGCAGTCGCGGTCCGGTGGTGCGACCGAGCGGTCGTCGTTCACCCGCGTCGGCCCGACCCAGTTCGTGCCGCCGTCGATCGACTTGAACAGGAAGATGTCCGTGTTCGTGCTCGCGGCGGTGCCGAAGCGGTTGTCGGAGATGACCACGTACAGGTCATCGGCAAAGGCGCCTCCGCGCTTGTCGACGGTGATGTTGCCGTAGGAGTTGAGGCGGAAGCAGCTGTTGGTCAGCACCTGCCGGTTGCCCTGCTGGCCCCGCGGTGTGCAGTCCGGTCTCGTCGTCCCCGAGCGCGGATAGTTGAGATCGAAGACCGAACTGACGAGGAACGGACCCTGGAAGGTCTGGCCGCCGTCGACCGAGCGCACCATCAGGTACTGGTCCTCGTCCGGAGTGTTGCCGTTGATGAATGCGACGTACAGGCCGCCCGTCGTGGGATTGACCGTCGGCACGGATGCTTGGTTGAACTCACACCCGTTCCCAGCGCTGAAGACGCAGAACGAGGCCGAGCCGCTGATCACCTTTTCGGCCGACCAGGAGCGTCCCTGATCGTCCGAGTAGCTGAAGTTGATCGGCGAACCGGTCGCGCCGAACTTCGACCAGGTGACGTAGAGCCGGTCGACGCCGACAACCGCCGGATCGCACGCGATCGGAGCACGCGTCTCAGGCTTGAAGCACTGCGGCGTGACGTTGGCGGGCCGCGGCCCGGCCGTCAGCCACTCCTTGTCGTTGAACGGAATGTTGCCGTTCGCGACGTTGTCGACATCCTGGTTGTAGACGACCGTGCCGTCGCCGGGCTGGCGCGGATCGCCGAGGGCACCGCACGACGCCACGTCGTCCGTCGTTGAGGGACCGTTGATCGGCACGCAGGCACGCGACCAGGTGAAGCCGCCGTTCGTCGAGCGCTGGACGAAGACCCCGTTCGTGTCGTTGTAGCGGTTGAACGCGATCTGCGCGTAGTAGGTGATCCCCGCCCGATCGTGCGCGATCACCGGGTCACCGCCACTGGGCAAGAAGCCGTTGGCGTTGAAGGGGGTAACCGGCGTGGTCGGGAACGGGATGATCCCGTCGTACCAGCTGTTGCCGTTGTCTGTTGAGGCGTAGAACCCCGACGAGCCCGTACCCAACCGATAGTCGTTCGCCCCCGCGACGATGTTCTTCGGCGTCGCCGGGTTGATCGAGATCGACGTCTCGTCCTGCGGGAAGCAGGAGTAGTCCTGATTCAGCCGGCGGTCGCCGCCGCTGCTCGACTTCTTCTCGACCTCGTCGACAGCGCGCCGATCGAGCGGCTTCGGATCCCGATCGATCTTGCCCGCCTGCGGGCACTCCGTCAGTGTCGTCCCGAGCGTCATGTCGCGATACTCGACCGACCCCGATGGCCCCAGCGTCGCACCGGCGCGTCCGGCCACAAACGACGCCGGATTCGCCCCTGCGAGCGTGCTGAAGGCGGCGAGCGCCGTGACCGTGGCGCTCAGTACGAGAAGCCCGATTCGTGGCTTCATCTTTCCCCCTTTTCGTGGCGCCTCCCCAGGCGCCGAGGGCAGGACTATACGACTTCAGACAAGAGCTTGCCGGCGGCGGTCTCAGCCGGCAGCGGCGGCAATTCGAGCCTGCTGCAGGCGTGCCAGCCGCAGCACGTCCGCTACACGTACACGTCCTTGAAAGCCATTCGCCGTGATGGTCGCAACCACGTTCGCACTCCGCCAGGAAACGACGAACGTCCGGAGCGGACGAGGGAAGCCGGCCTGGCTTATCGAGACGACCACAGCTTCGTCCCCAAGGTCTCGATCGCTCGGGTCGACTGCCCGCTCGCGCGCGATCTCGTCGAGCTCATCCTCGGCTCCTCCAGAGGACTTGAACAGATCCGCGCGAGACTCGATTACGAGCGGACCACGAACCTCGACACCGCCGCGGCGCCGATAGCGCGACTTCCACCCATCCACCCGGCCGAATCGAGCCACGTCCGCCCGCGCGCCTTCCGGCTGATCCGCGCTCGCCTGCCGCCCCTCATCGAACTGTTCGAACGAACCAGCCAGGTCGGTGGGCTGCAGCACCACTCTCGAAAGATCAGCGTCAGCAATCCGCTTCGAATCGCCCGAGCAGCCCGCGAGGATGAGGGTCAGCACGATGATCGAAACCCCTTGCCTCATGCGCGCCGCGAGACTAACGGTCCGTCGGACAGGGCATCGTTGTCCCGACGCAGCAAGCGTCTTGCACTCGGGCTGCGGGGATCGACCAGGAAGCGGAGTCTTAGCGCGACAAAGAGGAGAAGAAGGTAGAGGAAGAAGAGGTAAGAAGCCGGTGGCGGGAATCGAACCCGCGTAACTAGCTTGGAAGGCTAGGGCTCTACCATTGAGCTACACCGGCGCAGGTGACGTAGCGTAGCCGCCGTGGATCCGTACGAGTGGTCGTTGAACCCGGAGGCGATCATCGTCGTCCTGGCTCTCACGATCGGCTACTGGTGGGCGCTCCGCCGCTTCCCCGCACCGCGTTGGCGGATCGCGTGCTTCGCCGGCGCGATGCTGCTGGTACTGGGGGTCACGATCACGCCGATCGACACGATCGCGCTCCACTACCTGCTCTCGATCCACCTCGTCCAGAACGTCGTCCTCGCGGAGTGGGCGCCACTCCTCGTCGTTCTCTCCATCCCACCGGCGCTCGCGGCGGTCGCGCCGCGCGTCCCGCCGCTGCCTGCGCTGGCGCTCTGGGTCGTCAACTACGGCGTCTGGCACATGCCGTGGCTCTACGACGCCGCGCTGCGGCACCCGCACCCGCTCCTGCACCTGGAGCACGCCCTGTACTTCGCGACGGGTGTGCTGCTCTGGTGGCCGGTCGTCCACTCGCAGCTGTCGTCGGGCGCGAAGGCCGCCTACGTCTTCGCCGCCTTCGCCCTGGCGAGCCCGATCGGGCTCGTGCTGGCGCTCGTGCCGGAGCCGCTGTACGACTTCTATGTCCAGGGGCCCGGGCTCTGGGGGCTCGACCCGCTGGCCGACCAGCAGATCGCCGGGGTGATCATGTCGCTCACCGAGACAGCGGTCTTCTTCGCCGTCTTTGCGGTGTATGTGGGGCGCTTCTTCGCAGAGCAGGACGCCGTGACTTGAGAACGAATGTCACGAACATGGACATTCGCCGCCGCCTGCGGTCTCTCTTCGGCTCCGGCTCGGGCTCCGCCAAGGACCCGGACGACCGCCGCGAAGGCTCCGACCGCCGCTCGGGCGACGAGCGCCGCGAACGTCTCGGCCTGCCGCCGGTCAGCGAGGAGCGCCGTTCGGGCGGCGAGCGCCGTACCGGACGAGATCGCCGCGACAGCAGCTCCGACTAGTCGGGGCGGCCGGATTCGAACCGGCGACTTCTCGCTCCCAAAGCGAGCGCGCTACCAGGCTGCGCCACGCCCCGATGTCGCCAGTGTAGATCCGCACCGCGCTGGTAGCGTCGCGGCGAGATGAGCGGTTTCACGAGATCGCTCGTCTCGGGGCACGGACTGGCAGCTCTGGGACGGGGCGGCGGGACGGAGCCGATGCCGGAAGCATCGGTGCCGGCCCGGCGACACGGAGCGGTCGCGGCGGCTGCAGGGCCGCTTGCGGCCTGGAGGCCGCTGCGGGAGCGTCCCAGACACGCCAGGCCGTGCCCCGAGCGCGCGCAGATCGTGAAGTCGCTCATCTAGTGGCTGAGGTCGCCTACATCCCCGGCGAGCCGGGGCACGAGCGGCGGCCCGCTCTCGGCTACGCGATGGTGATCACGGCGGCGCTCCTCTTCGCCGTCAACGGCACCGTCTCGAAGGTCGTCCTGCAGTCGGGGATCTCGCCGCTCGAGTTGACGCAGGTTCGCGCGACGGGCGCCTTCCTCGGCTTTGCGCTCGTGCTTGCCCTGACCCGGCGGGAGACGCTGCGGCTGACCCGACGGGAGCTTCCCTATCTCGTCGTCTTCGGGATCGCCGGTGTCGCCTTCGTGCAATGGCTGTACTTCGTCGCGATCGACCGGCTCCCGATCGGAATCGCGCTCCTGCTCGAGTTCCTGGGGCCGATTCTGATCGCGATCTGGGCCTGGGGGGTCTTCAAGGAGCCGATCCGCCGCCGGCTCTGGCTGGCACTCGTGCTCGCGCTCGTCGGGCTCGCGCTCGTCGTCGAGGTCTGGAGCGGCCTCTCCCTCGACGGCGTCGGAGTGGCCGCGGCGCTCGCCGCTGCGGTTGCCTACGCGATCTACGTGCTGATGGCCGAGCACGCAGTCAGCTGGCGCGATCCGGCCTCACTGAGCGCGTATGGCTTCCTCTTCGCGGCGCTCTTCTGGGCCGCCGTCCAGCCGCTCTGGCGTTTCCCGACCGACCGGCTCGACGAGAGCGTCTCGCTGCTCGGCCACCTCGAGCAGCACGCGCTGCCGGTTTGGCTGCTCCTGCTCTACGTCGTCGTGGCCGGGACGATGATCACGTTCCTGCTCGTGACCGCAGCGCTCCGTCACATCTCCGCCACGAGGGTCGGGATCATCGCGATGCTCGAGCCTGTCGCCGCGAGCGTCGTTGCCTTCGTCTGGCTCGGCGAGTCGTTCGGGAACGCCCAGCTGATCGGCGGCGGGATCGTATTGGCCGCAATCCTGATCGCACAGACGTCTCGCTGACAATAGGTTTCATAAGAGTTGCGCTTCTGCGGCAGAGTCGGCATCCTTGCCGCCTTGGTGTTGCCCCCGAAGCACATCAGCCCTGCAAGCGGCGTATTTCTGCTCTTGCTCGTCTTGGCGCTCGCCCCCGCAGGCCAGGCGGCCACGACCCAGACGCGGGCCGAGCAGTCGCTGGTCGAGGTCGTCAACGACGTCCGCGCCGCGAACAACCTGCGCCCGCTCCGGGTCGACGCGCATCTGGTGGAGGCAGCTCGCGCTCACTCGTCCACGCTGCTCCGAGCCAACGTCTTCCAGCACGGCCCCTTCATGGAGCGGCTCGCGCTGCACGGGGCCCGCGGACCGGCTTTCGGCGAGAACCTGGCCTGGGGAACCGGACGCCTGGCCTCCGCTCGTAGCATCGTCGGCGCCTGGATGGCGAGCCCTGGTCACCGCGCGAACCTGCTCCGCCCCGGCTGGAACCGGATCGGCATCGGCGCCATGAGCGGCCGCTTCCTCGGCCACCGCGGCGCGCTCGTCGTGACCGCTGACTTCGCCGGCCGCTAGGTCTCGGCCATCAGCGTGCGGAGCTCGGTGAGCTTCTCGCGCCTGAGCTCGTCGCGCTCGCCGCGCTCCAACCGCTCGAGCAGTGCGCGCACCAGCGGCGCCAGCTCGACCGGGTTGAACGGCTTCGTGATGTAGTCGACGCCGCCGATGTCGAGGCCGCGCGCGCGGTCGCGAAACTCAGCGCGGGCGGTCAGGAAGATGATCGGGATCCCCACGGTCTGCTCGTTCTCGAGCAGCGCTTCGGCAACGCCCCAGCCGTCGAGCCCGGGCATCATCACGTCGAGCAGGATCACATCCGGTTGCTCCTCGCTCGCCTTCGCGAGACCGGAGGGCCCGTCGCCCGCCTCGAGCACGGACATGCCCTCAGCCTCCAGGTTGACGCGGCAAAGCAGCCGGATCGGCGCCTCGTCGTCGATGACCAGTACCCGTGTCATGCCCTGGTCCAGTCCCGTACCCGTATCTGTCATGTCTCACTCTCTGGGACGCGGAGCTCGAGCACGAACGTCGAGCCGCGGCCTTCGTCCGAGTCGACCCAGATCCTGCCGCCCATGGCGGTCACGAGCCCTTCTGCGAGGAAGAGGCCGAGCCCGGTGGCGCCCGCGCCGACCGCTCCCGAGGCGGCATCGCCGCGGTAGAACTTGCGGAAGATCCGCTCCTGCTCCGCATGCGGGATGCCCACGCCCTCGTCCTCGACGCTCACCTCGACCGCGTCGGCCTTGCGCCGCGCCGCGACCGTGACGGTGCCGCCGGCCGGCGAGTACCGGATCGCGTTGTCCAGAAGATGGGCGAGGACCTGGCCGAGCTTGTCGCCGTCGGCCTCGGCTGCGAGCGGTTCGTCCTCCAGCGCGACGACGAAGCGATGGGCGTCCTGCCCGTCCTGGCTCTCGGCCGAGCGCACGGCTTCGCTCACGACAGCGGCAACGTCCGTCTCCGCGATCTGCACCGCCATGTCGCCGGTGTCGAGCTGGGCGACCGAGAGCAGCCGGTCGACGATCGCCGTCAGCCGCTCGGACTCCGACGCGATGTAGCGGAGGAAGGTGGCACGCTCCTCCTCACCGAAGTGGACGTCCTCGCGCAGCAGCGTCTCGGCGAAGCCGTAGATCGACGTGAGCGGCGTGCGGAGCTCGTGCGAGACCGTTGAGACGAAGTCCGACTTCATCTGCTCCACGCTCAGCTCGGCGGAGATGTCGCGGAACGCGTAGATCCGGCCGGCGACCACGCCGGCCGGGTCGGTCATCACGGCCTCGCTGAGCGAGAGCCACACTTCCTCGCCGCCCCGCCGGATCGGCACGAGCCGGCTGCCGCCGGTCACTCCCTCCGCCGCCTCGAGCGGCCGCCCGAGCGCCTCCGCAGGGGTCCGTCCGAGCGCATCGCCCTGCTGCACGCCGGTCACTCGTTCGGCGGCCGGGTTCCAGAGGACGACCTTGCCCTCGCGATCGACGGCGACGATGCCGTCGGCGACGTTGGCCAGGATCGCTTCGCTCCGCTGCTGCTCCTGGCTGACTCCCTGGTAGAGCTCGGCGTTCATGCGCGCGCTGGTCGCCGTCGCAGCGAGTGCCAGCAGCACCTCTTCCTCCTCCGGCCGCCAGACTCGCGGGCGCGCGGAATAGACGGCGAGAATGCCGTGCACCGCGCCGTCCGGGCCGACCATCGGCACCCCGAGATACGCGGCGTAGCCCGCCCCGAGCATCGCATCGGCATCTCCAATCCGAGCGTCGTCGCGGACGTCGGCGATCGCCCGCGTCGACCGTGTCTGCACGATGTCGCCGACGAGCCAGGCGGTCGACGGCGTGCGCGCACCCACCGACTCCAGCTCCCCTTCACCGGAGGCGGCGCGCCCGACCACCTCGTCGCCCTCGAGCAGCCGGATCGAGGCGCCCGCGGCCCCGAGCAGCTCGACGGCGGAACGCACGGCGACGTCGAGCAGGTTGTCCGGGTCGAGCTCACCCGCGAGCTCGACGCCCGCACGAGCAAGCCGCTGCGCAAGCGCGCGGGCGCGCCGCTCCCTCTCGTACAGCTCGCTCCGCTCGAGTGCGCCGCGGGCAGCGCCGGCGACATGGCCGGCGAGTTCGAGCTGCTCGTCCCCGAACACCGTTTCGCCCCGGAAGAAGACGAGCACCAGCGCGAGACCTGCTCCGGCCGGCTGGATGAGCGGAATCGCGAGCAGCGAGTCGCAGTCTGCATCCCCGGCAGCTCTTGCAAGCGCGGCGGGGAAGCGACTGTCGTCGGCAAGCCGCCGTGAGGCGAGCACCTTGCCGGCGCGGGCGGCGGCCGTCAGCGCCGCGGCCTCTGCCCGCAGATGGGCCGCGAGACCGCGATCGAGGCTGTGGGCGCCGGAGAGCTGGACGTCGTCGCCGCTGGAGCGAAGCACGGCGGCGGACTCACCGCCGAGCGCCTCCGACGCGGCCTGCGCGACAGCGTCGAGGGTCGCTTCGGCGGACAGCGGCTCGCTGAGCACGGACGCGATCCGGTAGAACCCGCGCTCGACCTGCGTCTGACGCGTGCTCTCCTCGTACGCCTCGGCGTTGCGGAGGGCCACAGCCGCCAAGCTCGCGAACGCCTCGATCAGCCGCAGGTCCGACTCGTCGAAGCGGTTCGGCTCCCGCGAGAACACGCCGAGGACGCCGAGGGTCTCTCCGAACGAAAGGATCGGGGCGGCCACCACTTCGTCGAAGATCGCGTAACCCACCGTCGGCGACGGCTGCTCGGTGGTGGCGAAGTCACGGCGGAGGACCGGCCGGCCGGTCGTGATTGCTTCGCCGACCGCGCCGGCCACGAGAATCCGGCGCCCGACCTCCGACTCGGGCAACCCGACGACGGCACGACACACCAGCTCGCCTCCGTTGGGCACGAACGTCCAGCAGTCCGCGGCGTCCCCGTTGACCAGCGAGCGCATCTCGTCGACGAGCCGGTCGATCACGACGTCGACGCGAAGGTCGCTCGTCAGCGCTTCGCCTGCCTTGAGCAGCGCCTGCTGCTCGGCGAGCCGGCGATCGCTCTCGCGGAGCAGCCGGCTCGTGTCGATGGCGATCGCAGCCTCCAGGGCGACCGCCTCGGCGAGTGAGATCTCGGATCGCGTCCAGCTGCCCGGCTCCGCCCGGTGCAGGCCAAGCACGCCGATCACTCGGTCGAACGCGACGATCGGAGTCGCCAGCACCGCGCGAACGCCGCGATCTACCAGCTCGTCGACGTCTCCGAGCGTCGGGTCGTCGAGCTCGCCGAACTCGAGCACGTCAGCGACCGCGACCGTACGACGGTCGCGGGCAGCCAGATTGACCACGGGCAGGCGACTTGCGTCGCCGAGAGCGGGGACGCCCGGCGTCGCCCATTCCGCGAGCACGGGCGTCGACTCGCCGGCTTCGCCGAGGCGAATGAAGCAGCGTTCGACGTGCGCCGCCTTTGCCGTCTCCTGGACCAGGACCTGGAGCAGCTCGTCGAGATCCCGGCGCGACCGGACCGCGCGCGAGATCCTGGCGATCAGGCGTTCGCGTTCGAGCGCGTCCGCCACGGCATCGGCGGAGCGCGTTCGCTCGAGCGCGAGGCCCGCCTCGGCCGCGAGTGTCTCCATCAAGCCGAGCTCGTCGAGATCGAAGAGCCGCGGCCGACGGACCGCTGCGAAGACGACGCCGATCACGTCGCCGCGAGCCCGTACGGGAATGAAGGCACAGCTCTTGACGTGAGCGATGTCGTTCAACCGCCTGTTCACGACCGGCGAGCTCTCGGCGTCGTACACGGCGAAGGCGTTGCCCTCGCGAACGACCGTGCTGATCCCGGACACTTCCTCGGTCAGCGAGACCGACTGACCGATCAGCTGCGGGTTGTTCTCGCCATCCTCCCTCGCGGAAATGATGCTGGCCCGCCGGCCGTCGTCCTCGACGAGGGCGAGGTTGGCGACATCGAGCTCGAAGAGCGCGGTCAACTCGTCCAGGAGCACGCGCGCGACGACATTCGGGCTGTCGGCGTCGAGTAGTTGGTGCGAGAGACGGCCGGCTCCCGCAAGCTGGCGGTCCCGGCGCGAGCTCTGCTGCTCCGGTTCACTCGCGTCCGGGGGCCCCGTCACGAGCAGGCTGAGCGCGCGCGGGCGGCGCGCGATCGCGAGCAGCGGCAACACCAGAACGACGATGACGCCCAGCGCGATCAGCGGCCGGCCGGCCGGTGCCTCGCGCGTGACCAGAGTCTCGATGCCCACGACTGCCGCGACCAGTCCCACGCACGGGAAGACGAGCGCCGTCGCGAATCCGATCCCGCGTGCCTGCCCACGCCCACGCCACAGTGCCGGGGCTACCGCCAAGCCCACGGCCAGATAGAGCGCCGCGAGAATGAGCAACGGCACCGCATTGAACAGCACCGCCTGGGTCTCTGCGTTCACTGGGCGACCCCGATGATAGAGCTAGACACCCTGCTTTGAAAGATGGGCCGTCCGGCCTATTGGAACAGGCCCCAGGGAGGACTAGCGTGGCTGTACTGGGCGATGCGATCCGCTCTCCTGCGGAACGCGTTGGAAACGGGCCCTGTCGCGGCGACCCCCCGACGCGACGGGGCCTGTTTCCGGATACCCGGGTCCCGGGGCGAGCGGGCGAAGCTACGATCCTCCGGATGGTGGAGCGTGTTCTCCTCGCGTCGCCCCGCGGCTATTGCGCCGGGGTCGAGCGCGCCGTCGAGACGGTCGAGCTGGCGCTGGAGCACTACGGCCCGCCCGTGTACGTCCGCAAGCAGATCGTCCACAACATCCATGTCGTCCGCGATCTCGAGACGCGCGGCGCGATCTTCGTCGACTCCGAGGAAGAGGCGCCCGCGGGCGCGACGATCGTCTACTCGGCGCACGGCGTCGCACCGTCGGTCAACGCTGCCTCCGCCGCCCGCCAGCACAACGTGATCGACGCGACGTGCCCGCTCGTGACGAAGGTGCACGTGCAGGCCCGCCGGTACGCCGCCGACGGCTACACGGTGATCCTGATCGGCCACGCCGGCCACGAGGAGGTCGTCGGGACGATGGGCGAGGCGCCCGACGCGACCGTGCTCGTGCAGGACGTCGCCGAAGCCGAAGCGCTCGAGCTGCCGCCGGACGCGCGAGTCGCCTACATCACGCAGACCACGCTGTCGGTGGACGAGACGTTCGAGATCATCGGCGTGCTCCGCAGGCGCTTTCCCGCGATCCACGCGCCGAAGAAAGAGGACATCTGTTACGCGACGTCCAACCGGCAGTGGGCGGTCAAGGAGTTGCTCGCCGAGGTCGACCTGCTGCTCGTGATCGGCTCGCGCAACTCGTCGAACTCGAACCGCCTCGTGGACGTCGCGAGGGCGGGCGGCGTTGCCTCGCATCTGATCGACGACGAGACCGAGATCCAGCCGGAATGGCTCGACGGAGTCACGACCGTCGGCGTGACGTCCGGCGCATCTGCGCCGGAGAAGCTCGTCACCCGGGTCTGCGACTGGTTCCGCGAGCGCGGCGTCGACCGCATCGAGCCGTTCAGGATGGTCAACGAGGACGTCACCTTCCGCCTGCCGGTGGAGCTGCGCCGCGAGCTCGCGCTCGCCGAGACTCAGTCCTAGTTTGCGCGAAGACCCCTAAAGGGGCCGCAAGCGGCCCGAAAATCGCGTCTCATCGACCGCTCCTCTAGGCGCGCAACCGGTCGAGCAGCGAGCCCAGACGCTCGCGCACGCCGAGGAAGGCAGCGAGCCGCTGCGCCTCGTCGTCGTCGATCGAGACCGCAGCCTCCGCGATCCCGCTCTCATCCCAGACGCTGAAGCGGACGTGGCCCTCGCTGGTGTAGCGCGAGACGCGCAGCGCCTTCCCCGTCTCGGCGCCCGTGCCGGTGAAGAACTCGACGAGCTTCGCGCGCTGCGGCGCTGCGCACCACGGGCAGTAGCGGAATGCCTCACCGATCGACCCGCCGCACTGCTTGCAAGCGTGCATCGCGCCTCCTCGTCGAGGAGAGCGTAGTACCCAGTTCGACAACTGGCAATCCCGGAGGTCAGCGGTCGACGCGGCGCCGCTGGTACGCGACCTTGGCGATCTGCGGTTCCGCAACGCCGTCGGTCTCGAGCGAGACGGCGAGGACCTCGCGCTTGATCCACTCCGCATGCAGCTCGATCAGGTCGGCGTCCGCCTGCGGCAACGTCACGGTGATCCGGTCGGTGAGCTCGAGGCCCTGCTCCTTGCGCATCCCGTTCAGCGTGTGGATCAGGTCGTAGACGCGCCCTTCGAGCTCGAGCTCGGCGTCGACGGCCGTGTCGAGCGCCACGGTGACGCCCTCCTCCGAGGCGACGGCCCAGCCTTCCTTCCCGGAGCGCTCGACGAGGACCTCGTCAGGGCCGAGGTCGTGGCCGAGGACACGGAAGCCGCCGCCGTCGAGTTGCTCGAAGTCGCCCGCCGCGAGCGCCTCCCGCACCGCGCCGAGCTCCTTCCCGAGCCTCGGGCCGAGCGCCGGCAAGTGCGGCTTCACATGCAGCTCGGTGGCCTCGACCGGGCCGAACACGACGTCCTTGACGCGCAACTCCTCCCGCAGCTCGTCCGCGTGTGCCTCGGCAAGAGGCGCGCCCTCGACGACGATCCGCCGCAGCGGCTGCCGTAGCTTGAGCCGCGAGGCAGCCCGCACCTGGTGCCCGAGGCCGACGACGCGCCGAACCTCTGCGACCTCCGCGAGCCGCTGCTCGTCGGGCAGAGACGCGTCCGGCCAGCCGGCCAGGTGAACCGACGGCGGTGGCTTCCCCTCGACATCGCGCACGAGGATCTGCCAGAGGTGCTCGGTGAGGAACGGCATCACCGGCGCGACAACGCGGAGGGACTGGACGAGGGCCAGCCAGAGCACGTGCAGCGCGACGCGATCGCCCTCCCAGAACCGCCGCCGCGAGCGACGGATGTACCAGTTGCTGAGGTCGTCGACGAACGCCTCGAAGGCGCGGATGACGTCGACCGTCAAGTACGACTCGTAGCCGGCAGTCGCCTCGCGCACGAAGGCGTGCGTCCGGTCGAGGAGCCAGAGGTCGAGCGGCTTGAGCTCGCTCTGCTGCGGGAGCTCGTCCCAGGTCGGCCGGAAGACCTCGATGTTCGCGTAGTCGACGAAGAACTTGACGGAGTTCCAGAGCGTCAACAGCTTGCGCTGGATCTCCCGTCCGGGCCCGAAGCCGAAGAGCAGATTCTGGTTCGGAGGCTGCGCCGAGTACTGCCAGCGCATCACATCGGCGCCCATGCGTTCGAACGCCTCCTCGGCCTCGATCATGTTCCCCCACGAGCCGTGCATCTCGCGGCCGGTCTCGTCGAGCATCTTCTCGTACCCGAGAACCTTCCGGTACGGCGCCCGCCCCGTCAGCACGACCGACATGAAGTGCTGCGAGTAGAACCAGAGCCGGATCTGCTCGCGCATCTCCGAGACCCAGTCGGCCGGGAACCACTGCTCCCAGTAGGCATGGTCCGGGAGGTCCACCTTCGTCAGGCCCTTCGCGGCGCCGGTCGCGAAGCCCTCCTCGACGTACGTGTCGTTCTGCCAGCCGAGGGTGGAGAACGGGACGATGCCGGCGTCGAGCCAGACGTCGCCGACCTCGACGACGCGGCGCACTTCCTCGCCGCACAGCTCGCAGGTCACCGGCACATCGTCGATCCAGGGCCGGCGCAGCTCCTCGAGCTGCTCGACACCACCGGTGGCGCGCTCCACGAGCTCCGCCTTCGACCCGATCACGTTCAAGTGTCCGCACTCACACGGATAGAAGGGGAGCGGAAGGCCGTAGTAGCGGCGGCGTGAGATGTTCCAGTCGCCCATGTTGCGGAGCCAGTCCTCCATGCGCTTGCCCATGTACGCGGGGATCCACTCGACGTCCTCGTTCGCGCTCAACAGCTGCGGGCGAAGGTCCTCGACGCCGATGAACCAGTCATCGGAGAGCCGGAAGATCAACGGCGTGTCGCAACGCCAGCAGTGCGGGTAGGCGTGCACGTACAGGCCCGCTTCGACGAGCAGGCCTCGCTCGCCGATGAAGCCGATGATCTGATCCGCGGACTCGACCGTCGAGAGGCCGTGCAGCCAGCCGTAGTCGTCGTAGAACTTGCCGGCCTCGTCGACCGGCGTGAGCACGTCCAGCCCGTGCACCTTCGAGAGCTCGAAATCCTCGCCGCCGCAGCCCGGTGCGATGTGGACGATGCCGGTGCCCTGATCGAGCGTGACCTCGTCCCACGGGATCACACGATGTTCGACCTGACCACCGGGCCCGACCTCGTCGAACGGGCCCTCGTAGCGCCAGCCGACGAGCTCTTCACCCTGCTTGCGCTCGACGAAGGTCTCGTCGGGGTAGCGGCCGGCGGCGACCCACTCGCCGTTCTCGAGCCGCCCGTACTCGGCGTCGGGCTTCACCGCAGCGGCCACGTTGGCGGGCAGCGTCCACGGCGTCGTCGTCCAGATCACCAGCGACTCGCGCGGACGGTCGAGGAGCGGAAAACGGACGAACAGCGAAGGGTCGGACCGGTCCTGGTAGACGCCGGACTGCGAGAGCTCGTGCTGCGAGAGCGACGTGCCGCAACGAGGGCACCACTCGGTCGAGCGGTGGCCCATGTAGAGCCAGCCGTTCTCGTGCACGCGCTTCAGCATCCGCCAGACGTACTCGATGTTCGTGTCGCTGAACGTGAAGTAGTCGTAGCCCCAGTCCATCCACTGGCCGAGGCGGATCGACCCTCGCGTGAGGTCGTCGGACGACTTGACGACGACCTCGCGGCAGCGGCGCGCGAACTCCGCGAGCCCGTACTCCTCGATCTCCCGCTTCGAGTTCAGCCCCAGCTGGCGCTCGACGCCGACCTCGATCCAGAGCCCCTGGCAGTCGAATCCGTTCTGGTAGCGCTGATGGTGACCGCGGAGAGCCTTGTAGCGCTGGAACACGTCCTTCAGCGTGCGTCCCCACGCCGTGTGCACCGGAAGCTTCTTGTTCGCCGTCACCGGGCCGTCGATGAAGCTGAACGTCGGCCCGTGCCGGTTCAGCTCGCGCAGCCGCTCGAACGTCTGCTCGCGCTCCCAGAGATCGAGGATCTCGAGCTCGAGCGCGGGATGGTCGGGCTTGTCCGGCAGGGGTGCGAACATGCGCCGATTCTAGGGAACAGTCCGCCGGGCTCTGTCGTTTTCAATAGGTGAGCGCGGGGAACCGCCTCCTAACCACTGAAAGGAACCACCCAAATGACAACTGCAGTGAAGGAAGACACGTTCACGCATGAGGTTCTCGAGAGCGAGACGCCGGTGATCGTGGACTTCTGGGCCGAATGGTGCGGCCCGTGCCACGCCGTCGCGCCGGTGCTCGACAAGATCGTCGAGGAGCGCAACGGCGAGGTGAAGCTCGTGAAGGTCAACATCGACGAGGAGCGCGCGCTCGCAGAGCGCTACGGGATCGTCTCGATCCCGACGATGGTCCTCTTCAAGGGCGGCGAGCCGGCCGCAACGGCTATTGGCGCGCAGCCCAAGGGCGCCCTCGAGCGCTCGCTCGGCCTCTCGGCCGAATAGCTACTTCTCCGCGGCTTCCTCTTCTGGATCAGGGATCGGCGACACCGCTCGGTGCGCCGGTTCCTCGACCAGATTGAGGACGCGCATCCCGTAATTGAAGACGATCGAGCCACCGAGCCAGCCGCCGGTCGTCAGGACGCCGAAGCCGAGCAGCGTGAGGATGAAGGGGCCGTTAGCGACGGCCCCTTCCATGCCGTCGCTGTAGCCCGCGCCGATCGCGACGAGGAAGAACGCGGTGGCGATCAGCATCGCGATCATGTGCGCGGTAGCAGTTCGCCAGAGCGGCGTACTGCGCGAGATCTGCAGCCAGTCGACGAACCCCGTGATCGCGGTCGGAGCGGTCACGATCACGCCGACGATGAGCGCCAGCATCCAGGCCTGCGCAGTCTTCACCTCCGTGATCCCGATCTTGCTCAGCACGGCCGCAATCAGCGCGAACGTGTAGCACCCGATCGTCGCGTCCGTCAGCGGCGGGTGGAGCGGGTGGCCCGGAAAGCCGCGATAGAGATGCTCGAGTTTCACCTACACCGGGAGTTTCCTCGCCGGCGCGGCCGCAAACGCGCCGGCGGGGAGCCGCCGGGCGGTGGACGTTGCTACTCGCCGGCTGTCTCGAGATAGCCGAGAAACGCTGCGTGCTTCGCCAACAGCGCCTCGATCTCGTTCAGGCCGACGGCCGCCCAATCCTCGACCCAGGTCTCGGAAAGGTCGTCCTCGATGTTATGGAGGCCGCGCTCACTCATCTGGTCGAAATGATCGGCGCCCGTCCCGGCGGGGACATGGGCCGAGTGGCCTATCTTCTGGGTCGACAGGGCCTCACTCGATGCAGCGATACCTCATCGTCAATCCACGCTCAGGGACCGGCTCTCCGAGCGCGGACGAGCTCCACGACGCCGCTCGAGAGCGCGGCATCGAGGTCTACTTCCTCGAGGAGGGAGACCATCTGCCCGAGGTCGCTCGGCGGGCAGACGCCGACATGCTGGGAATGGCGGGTGGGGACGGCTCGCTCGGAGCGGTCGCGGGCGTGGCGATCGCGCAGGACATTCCGTTCGTCTGCATCCCGTTCGGGACCCGCAACCACTTCGCCCGGGACATCGGCCTCGACCGCGACGACCCGATTGGAGCACTCGCTGCGTTCGAGGGAGAGGAGCGCCGGATCGATGTGGGCCGGGTGGGTGGGCAGCTCTTCCTGAACAACGTCTCGCTCGGCCTCTATGCGTTGCTCGTGCACCGGCGCGAGCATGGCCGGCGGCGGCGCGAGGCTCTGGCTCGCCTGCGGGCGCTTGCGCTGACCGTGAAGGACCGCCGTCGCCATCAGCGCTTCACGATCGACGGCAAGCCCGTGCGTGCGCGACTCGCCCTCGTCGCGAACAATTCCTACAACCTCGACTTGCTTTCACTCGGCGAACGCAAGCGAGTCGACGAGGGGCTCCTCCATCTGTACATCCCGCACGGTTTCCGACGCATCACCTGGGAAGAGCGGAGTTGCACCGAGCTCGAGATCGGCTCGCCTCTCCCCCGGCTCAGGGCCGCGGTGGACGGGGAGCCGATGGAGCTCGAAACGCCGCTTCGGTTCGAGATCGAGCCGCGCGCGCTACGACTGCTGCTGCCGCGCGCGCCAGAGTGAGAGGATCTCGACGTAGCTCTCGAACGCCAGCTCAGCCGCGGCGGGCAGCTCGTCCGGGCCGAACCAGCGCAGCTCGATCAGATCGTCCCCCGCCTGCTCCTGGCCTCCGGCAGGGCGGGCGAGCCATGTCAGCGACAGCACGCTGCGTTCGTCGTACGGCTGCATCCAGAGGCCGAGGAACTCGGTCGGCTCGATCTCGAGGCCGGTCTCCTCGCGCACCTCGCGCCGGAGTGCGTCGAGCGGATGCTCGAACTCCTCGACGAATCCGCCCGGAATGTCCCAGAGGCCGGCACCGGGATCGTCTCGGCGGCGCCCGAGCAGGACGCTGCCTTCGCGTTCGATCAGCGCCTGCGAGCCGGGAATCGGGTTCGCGTAGACCGGAGTGCCGCACTGCTCACACTCGGCCTTCCCGGGCCCGTGGCGAAGCGGCCCGGAGCAGAGAGGGCAGAAGCGCCAGCCATCGAGGATCCCCACCTGGCTACGGTATCCCGGTGAGCCCGCGCCACGTCCCCGCGACCGTCCACGAGCTGACCCGGGTCGGGCTGCTCTCGGGCCTGCCCGGCGAACGCCTGGCGCAGCTCGCTGGACGGCTGCAGCGCGAGGAGGTCGAGCCCGGAGCGACAGTCGTCCGCCAGGGCGAGCCGGGCGACCGCTTCTACATCGTCCTCTCGGGGATGCTGAACGTCACGCAGGAGGAGCGGGGTGAGCGGCGGCTGCTGCGACCCGGCGACTCCTTCGGCGAAGTCGCGCTCACGATGGGGATTCCGCGGACGGCCTCCGTTCGGGCGATCACCCCCGCGGTCGTGGCCAGCTGCGACCAGGAGACGTTCGACGAGCTGCTTCGCCCCATCTTCGCCGATGAGTGACGTCCTGCTCCTGCACGCAGGGATTGCCGACCGCCGGATGTGGGAGCCGCAGGTCGAGGCGCTCGAGGCTGCCGGCCACCGCGCGCTCGCCTCCGACCTGCCCGGCTTCGGCGACGCTCCGCTCGAGCCAGGGACGATCGCGTACGTCGACCACGCCGCCTCGCTGCTCGGTGCGCCGGCGGCTGTCGTCGGGTGCTCCTTCGGCGGCCGGATTGCGATCGAGCTCGCGCTGGCCCGGCCGGAGCTCGTCGAGCGGCTGGTCCTGATCGGCGCGGGCCTCGGGTCGTGGAGCTGGTCGGAATCGGCGCAGGCGGGCTTTTCGGAGGAAGAGGAGGCGATCGAGCGCGGCGAGCTCGCGGCCGCCGCGGCGCAGCAGGCGCGGATGTGGCTCGCCGCAGACGCCGCGCCCGAGGTGCGCGAGCTGACCGAGGCGATGACGCTGCGCTCCTACGAGCAGCAGCTGCCGGTGGAAGGCCAGGTGAAGGCGGTCTGGCCCGACGATCCGGCCGAGACGCGGCTCGGCGAGATCGGCGCACCGACGCTCGTCGTCGTCGGCACCGAGGACCTGGACGACATCAAGTCGATGGCCGAGAAGCTCGCCGCAGAGATCCCCGGCGCGCGCCTTGCGACGATCGAGGGTGCGGGCCATCTGCCGAGCCTCGAGCGGCCGGCCGAGCTCAACGAGTTGCTGCTCGAGTTCCTTCGCTGAGCACGTCGTCCGAGAGAGCGGGCCATGCTGCCGCGGCCCACGGGCCGAACGACACGTCCGCCAACGCGGCGCCGACGAGGTGACGCTCCGGATCGACCCAGAGGAACGTCGCCGTGCCGGGCTTGGAACCGAAGTGGCCATACGTGCGGTGCGAGTTCAGCGCGCCCGTCCAGTGCGGCGACTTGTCGTCGCGAAGCTCGAAGCCGAGGCCCCAGTCGTTGGGCGTCTGGCGGCCGAAGCCCGGAAGCACCCCGTCCAGGCCCGGAAACTGAACCGAGATCGCCTCGGCGAGCGTCTCGGGCGCGATCAGGGTCGGCGCCAGCGCTTCCCGGCCGAAGCGGAGCATGTCCCGGAGGCTGCCGACGATCCCGCCGGCCGCATCACCGTCGAGCGTGGCGTCGAGGCCGAGCGGCGCCAGGACCGCCTCGTGCAGATACGTCGGAAACGGGATCTCCGTACGCGCCTCGAGGTGCTCGGCAAGCATGGTGTAGCCGGTGTTCGAGTAGACGCGCCGCGCACCGGGCTGGGAAAGCGGCTGCGGGGAATCCCACGCGAGGCCCGAGGCGTGCGCAAGCAGGTGCCTCACCGTCGAGGCTGCGGGGCCGGCTGGCTCGTCCAGGTCGACGGCGCCCTCTTCGGCCGCGATCAGGGTCGCGTAGGCGGTGAGCAGCTTCGTCACGGAGCCCCAGCCGAACCGGTGCTCGACTGCCCCATGCTCGGCGGCGACGCCGCCGGAGGTGGCGACACCGGCCGCAGTGTGGTCTGCGGGCCATGACTCGATCTGGCGAAGCGCCTCCAAGGCGCGCGATACTAGCCGCGTGGAGCGCCGCCTCATCCCGGGGCACTCGCCGATGGAGCCGGTCTTCGGCTTCTCGCGCGCGGTCGTCTCGGGCCAAAACGTGCACGTCGCCGGCACCGCCCCGATCCCCAAGGACGGAGATCCGCCCGACGGCGCCTACGACCAGATGCGGCTCTGCCTCGAGATCGTGGGCGAGGCACTGGAGCGGGCGGGCGCCGGCTTCGAGGACGTGATCCGGACGCGGATGTTCCTCGTCCACGCCGAGGACTGGCCGGAAATCGCGCGCGCGCACGGCGAGGTGTTCGCCGACATCCGGCCGGCGTCGACGGCGATCGTCATCAAGGCCTTGCTCGACAGGCGCTGGCGTGTCGAGATCGAGGCGGAGGCCGTTCTCCCTTCATGAAGCAGATCTATCCCAACTCGATCACCGGCAAAGGCGTCGTCCAGGGCGGCAGCGTGCTCGATCACAAGTTCGGCGACTCGGACCCGTACACGCTCGGTGTCGAGGAGGAGTACATGCTCCTGGACGGCGAGACCTTCGATCTCGTCCAGCACATCGACACCGTCCTGCAGGCGATCTCCGGCCACGAGCTCGAGCCGCGGATCAATGCCGAGCTGATGCAATCCGTGCTCGAGATCGCGACGCCCGTCTGCCGGAACGCCGGTGATGTCCAACGGGAGCTGGTGAAGCTGCGCGCATACGTAAGCCAGATCGGGCGCGAGAAGGGCATGCGTGTCGGCTCGGCGGGCACGCACCCGTTCAGTCTCTTCGAGCGCCAGCGGATCACGGCGCGCGACCGCTACCGGAACCTGGTCGACCAGCTCCAGTACATCGCCCGCCGTGAGCTGATCTTCGGCATGCACGTGCACGTCGCCGTCGACGACCCGGAGAAGGCGATCCAGGTCGTGAACGGTCTCCTCCCCCAGCTCGCGCCGCTCCTCGCGCTCTCCGCCTCCTCGCCGTTCTGGCGCGGCGAGCCGACAGGCCTCGCCTCGAGCCGGCAGATGGTCTTCGCTGCGTTCCCCCGCTCAGGCCCGCCGCCCCGGTTCCGCGACTACGCCGACTACGCCGAGGTGGTCGGGCAGCTCGAGCGCACCGGCTGTATCGCGGACTACACCCACATCTGGTGGGACATCCGGCTGCACCCGCGGCTCGGGACGGTCGAGATCAGGATCTGCGACGCGATCACGCGCGTCGAGGACGCGGTTGCGCTCGCCGCCTACTGCCAGGGGCTCGTCAAGCAGCTCTCGGAGCAGTACGACAGCGGCGAGCAGATCCCCTCGTACCACCGGATCCTGACCACCGAGAACAAGTGGCTCGCGGCGCGCTACGGGCTCGAGGCGCCGGTGATGGATCTGGCGACCGGCGCGCGGAACCGGATCCCGGTCGCGCAGCTGATTCGCCGGACGCTCAAGGAGATTGCACCGCACGCGCGCGAGCTCGGCTCCGATCGGGAACTCGAGGGGATCGGCGAGATCCTCTCGCGCGGGAACGGCTCCGATCGCCAGCTTCGCGTCTTCAACGCCAACCGCGACATCGCGGAGGTCGTCGAGGAGATCGCGAAAGCGACCGAAGCCGATCCCTCCGAAGCCGTCTAGGGCTTCGCAAACGCCGTCACCTTGAAGGTGGTGGTGTTGACGACCGCGAGCCGGTTTCCGCCGGGCTTGGCCAACTCGAGCGAGCGGCCGCCCTCTGCAAGCGACAGGCGCACCGCCGAGAGCCGCTGCAGGCTCGAGCGCCACGGCAGGTCGACGCAGTAGGCGCGCCGCGTGGCGGTGTCGAGTGCGTGGACGAACCCGGTCCCGTTCGGCTTCGCATAGAGCGTGTACGCCCAGGCGCCGTTCTCGCTCCGCGTGCGCGCCCACGGCGACCCGTTCATCTGCTCGTCCGGCTCGCGCCTGTCGATGATCGCGCCTCCCACTGGCTTGCCGGTGACGAGGCTGACCGACCGGACGTTGTAGCGAGCATTCGCGGCGGTGCCGAGGTACTGGGTCGCGTAGAGCGTTCGACCGTCGCGCGAAAGCGCGTCGTAGGCCCAGAGGCCGGGAAGCACGATCGCTCGCTTGAGCCGGAGCGTTGCCGCGCTCAGGACGGCGAAGCGGGTCTCGTCCTTCCGTGCGCCCACGTCTGCGAGGACGAGCGTCTTGCCGTCACTGGAGATCCCCTCTGTGGTGCCGTCGAACGCGACGAGCGGGATCCCGTACGCCCCGCGGATCGTCGAGTACCGAAGCACGCGCCCATCGCTCGTACGCACGGCCGCGACGGTGGTCGTCTTCGCGGCGGGCAGGGCGACATAGCGAACGGCGCTCGCCACGTCGACTGCGCCGTCCCAGCCGACCGAGACCCCCGGCGCAGGGCCTCCGTTGCCTGCGGCTGCCTTGCCCGCCACGAGGGCGAACGGGACGAGTGCGAGAGCGATCAGCTTCAGCATGGTCGGCCTCCTTCGGAGTGTCATCCCCTCTACACCGCAGAGGAGGTGAGAGGTCCCTGGGACTTCCTGGCCCTGTCCAGCCGTACTAGGCACATGGACCGACGGGGATTCCTCGCAGCTGCCGCAGCACCGTTCGCGCTCGGCCTCGCTCCCCCCGCATTCGCCGGCCGCCGGGGTGGGCTTCCCCTCGCGCTCGTCACCGCCGACCTCGAGTCGAGCATCGTCGCGGTCGAGCTTCCGAGCGGCCGCATCCATCGTCGCCTGAGCACGCCGGGCGACCCGCGCAGCATCCAGTCGGTCGGCGGCACCGGCGCGATCGTCGCGCACACCGGCACGGGCCGGGTCTCACTGGTCGACTCCTCCCTCGGCGTGCACGAGATCCAGGGCCCCTTCACAGCGCCGCGCTACTCCGCTATCTCCGACGATCTGCGCTTCGCCTATGTCACCGACTCGGCGCGCCGAGAGGTGGCGATCGTCGACCTGCGCGCACGCCGCGTCGTGCGGCGCGTCCCGGTTGGCGGGCCTGCGCGGCACCTCTCGCTCGACGTCCTCGGCCGGCGGCTCTGGGTCGTCCTCGGCAGCAAGAGCGCCGAGATCGCGATCGTCGGCCTCGACCATCCGCGAGGGCCCCGGGTGATCGACCGTGTCCGGCCGCCATTTCTGGCGCACGACGTCGGCTACGAGCCGCGCGGGACACGTGTCTGGGTGACGTCGGGAGACCGGGGCCGGCTCGCGATCTACGACGACCATGCCACTCGGGTCGTTCGCATCCTGCGCGGGGACGCACCGCCGCAGCACGTCACCTTCCTGGGCGGTCGCGCATTCGTGACGAGCGGGGACGACGCGATTCTGCGCGTGCACGCGCTCGATGGCCAACTGCTGCGCTCGGCTCCGATTCCCGCCGGCTCGTACAACGTCGAGGAGGGGTTCGGGATCGTCTTCACGCCCTCGCTCTCGCAGGGGACGTTGTGCACGTTCACCGCTCGCGGCGCCGCGATCGAGCGAACGCGCGTCGCCCGTTCGTCCCATGACGCCTGCTTCGTGATGGTCGCGTGAGCCGGGACCTCGAGGGCGGCGCCGGTCGTACAGTCAGCGGATGGCCGCCGGCCGCGAGGAGCGCGCCTCCGTGCGCGCGGCGCAACGAGGGTCCGCCTCGGGGATCGAGGCGCTCTTTCGGCTGCACTGGCCGAGCGCCTACCGCGCTGCATATCTCGTCGTGCACGACGCGGGAGCAGCCGAGGACATCGCGCAGGAGTCTTTTCTGGCCGCCGTCCGCAACCTCGACCGCTTCGACCGCGGCCGTCCGTTCGGGCCGTGGCTGCACCGGATCGTCGTCAACCGCGCAATCGACTGGACGCGGGCGCGAACCCTGCGTGGCGAGAGCGAGCTGCTGGACATCGTCGCCGCGCCGGAGCAACCCGGCTCGCTCGACGGATCGCTCCTCGCCGCCCTCGCAGCGCTCCCGCCCGAGCACCGAGCCGTGATCGTCCTTCGCCACCTGCTCGACTACACGCCGGGTGAGATCGCGGAGCTGCTCGGCCTCCCGCGTGGGACGGTGAACTCGCGCCTGCGCCGCGGGCTCGACTCGCTGAAGGACACGGTTTGAGGCGCGAGCTCGAGCGGATCGAGATTCCCGGCGAGGACGAAGCACGCGACCGTTCGCTAGAGGTCGTCCGCGCCGCATTCGCCGAGCGTCAGCCGCAGCCCCGGCGCCGTTCGTGGAAGCCGCCGGCGGCGATCGCGATCGCGCTGGTCGTCGTCGCCGGCCTGCTCAGCCCGCCGGGCCGCGCGGTGCTCGACGACATCCGCGAGGTGGTCGGCGTCGAGAAGGCGCAGCCTGCGCTCTTCTCGTTGCCCGCGCCCGGGCGGTTGCTCGTGACTGCGGACTCAGGCGCCTGGGTGGTCGACGGGGACGGCTCGAAGCGGCTCCTCGGCAACTACCGCGAGGCCTCGTGGTCTCCCTTCGGCCGCTTCGTGGTCGCCGCCCGCGCGAACGAGCTGGTCGCGCTGACGCCCGAGGGTGACGTGCGCTGGTCGCTTGCCCGGCCGAGCGTCCGCTTCCCGCGCTGGGGCGGCACGCAGGCGGACACGCGGATCGCGTATCTCTCGCAGGGCGAGCTGCGCGTCGTCGGCGGCGACGGGAAGGGAGACCGCGTGCTCGATGCCGGCGCAGCGATGACCGCCCCGGCGTGGAAACCAGGGCCGCGGCATGTGCTCGAGTACGCGAGGCGGAACGGGACGGTCCGCGTCGTCGACGTGGACAGCGGTGAGGTGCTCGCTCACGAGAAGCCCGGCGAGCCCTCGCGCGCGGGTGACCGGGCGGCAGTCCGGAAGCTGCTCGGCGACGGTGACTTCGCGGCACCGGTGCGGTCGCCCGACGGGCGCTGGCTCGCGGTCGGCTGGCCCAACGCGGATCAGCTCGTCTTCCTGCACGTGGTGGGCCGCCAGCAGATCCGCGCCGTCTCGAACGTGTCGAGCCAGTTCCGCTCGCGCACGTTCCCGCGTGTCGAGGGCTGGTGCTGCGCCCGGTAGATTCGCGGCGTGTTCTGGCTCGACAACGGACAGGAAGCCGAGCTCGAGGAGCTGCTCGAGGACGGCCCCGTCCTCCTGCTCTTCTACCTCTTCGACTGGTCACCGACCTGAACCCAGGAGCTGCGCCTCCTGCGTGACAGGAGCGGTGAGTTCGAGGCCGCCGGCGTGCGTGTCTTCGGCGTCTCCCGCGACTCGCACTGGTCGCACCGCGCCTGGAAGGAGTCGCTCGACGTCGACGTGCCGCTGCTGTCGGACTGGAACGGCTCGCTCGCAAAACAGCTCGGGGCCTCACGGGTTTGGAGGTGGATGAAGGGCGTGCCGAGAAGGAGCGCATTTCTCGTGGGGCAGGACGGTACGGTGCTCGGATCGTGGCAGTACGAGGACTCGGAGGTGCCCGACTTCGACGAGCTGCTCGCGGCCGCGCTGGCGTTGCCGGACTAGCGGTCGCTATCTACCTCGGCGCCGGGCTGCTCGCCACCTCGCCCACCGTCTTCGACGCGGATCACTTCCTCGGCTACGGCGCGCCTCGCGAGGGGCGAGTCACGCCGGGCGACCATCTTCAGACTGCCTACAACCTCTGGCTGCCCGGCCACCAGCTGGCTCAGGGCGAAGCGCCGTGGCTCGATCCGTACAGCTTCCAGCCCGAGGTCGAGCCGCGTGTGAACTTCGCCGGCTGGCCGTTTGCGGCCGCCTTCGGCCCGCTCCAGGCGCTGTTCGGCACCGTCGCCGGCTGGAACCTCTTCATCCTCCTGACGTACGTCGGCGCCGGTGGTTTTACCGCGCTCTGGCTGCGAGCGCTCGGGCTCCCGCTCGGAGCGGCACTCGTCGGTGGGCTCGCCTTCGCACTCGCGCCCTATCGCGTCGCCCAGTCGACCGGGCATCTCCTCGGTCCGATCTCGATCCTGCTTCCACTCGCGCTCTACGGGGTGGAGCGGCGCCTCGGCTGGGTCGCCGCCGCGGCACTCGCGTCGATCCCGCTCTCCGGTCAGGTGCACCTCGCGCTCGGCGCAATTCCGTTCGTGCTCGCCTATGCGATCGCCCGCGGCCGGCCCTGGCTGGGAGGAATCGCGGCAGGCACAGGCGTGGCGGGAGGGGCGATCGTCTGGGCGCTCTCGCTGCGCGACGCCGCGGAGCGGCCCTTCTCGGAGGTTGGGCGCTACTCGGCGACGGTCGGCGATTTCATCTCGCGGAGCCCGGACGAGTTCGAACGGTTCATCTACCTCGGCTGGCTCCTCCCCCTGCTCGCAGTCGCGGGCCTGGGGTGCTTGTGTTTCAGAAACACAATCCCCTCCTCGCGCCGCCTCGCGGTCGTGTTCGGGCTCGGGACGGTCGTGCCCTGCCTCCTCGCGCTCGGCGACAACCTGCCCGGCTACGGCTTGCTCTGGCGGAATACGCCCCTGCATGCCACCCGTGTGCCGGAGCGGATGCTGCCCATCGCCTGCCTCTGCCTGGCCGCGCTCGCCGCCGCAGCGATCGCTTGTGTTTCTGAAACACAAGCTCGCTCACGCCTCGTCGCTGCGGCCGCGCTCGTGCTCGTCGCGGCCGACCTCTGGGTGCCGCTGTACGACCCGTTGAACGCCGACGAGGAGAACGACGTCTACTCCCGCGTGTCGGCCGCGCCGGCCGGCCGCCTGCTCGAGCTTCCGCCCCTGCCACCGGATACGTACGCCGGCAGCGTGTACCTCTACTACGCGATCCAGGCGCCGCGGGAGCGGCCGCTCGGCTACTCGACCGCGGCCCCGCCGGCGGCATTTCGCACGGCGCGCCTGCTCGCGCGCGACCCGCACGACCCCGCGCTGCTGCGCCGACTCGGCGTCCGGGTCGTCGTCGAGTACCGGGACGGCGTCCCGCGGGGACCCACGATCGTCCCGTGATCGAGCACGTCGCGATCTGGACGGACGACCTCGAGCGCCTGCGTGCGTTCTACGAGCGGTACTTCGGAGCCAGCGCAGGAGAGCGGTACGAGAACAGGTCGACCGGGTTCCGTTCCTACTTTCTCGACCTCGGCGGTGGCGCACGGCTCGAGCTGATGCAGATGCCGGCCTCCGACGAACAGCGTTCGGCCGGACCCGAGCTGCTCGGATGGGCCCACATCGCCTTCGCGCTCGGCTCCGAGCACGCGGTGAACGAGCTGACGAACCTGCTCCGCTCCGACGGCTACGCGATCCTGAACGGTCCGCGCCGCACGGGCGACGGCTACTACGAGAGCGTCGTCGCCGACCCCGACGGCAATCGCGTCGAGCTTACGGTCTGACCACCCACCGCGCCCGGAACTCACGCGCGCGGCCCTGCAGTGCGCCGAGAAGCTCCTCCAGCTCGTCGAGGTCCGGCCGGAGCTCGTTCACCTCGCGCAACGCTTCCGCGATCTCTGCGATCGAGCTGCTCGGATCGGACGCGAGCGCCTCGAGCCGCTGCTCCGAGCGCTGCAGCTGGCCGCCGAGGATCAGCTCGCACGCCCGACCCTCCTCGGCGAGCTTCCGCAGCTCCGCCTCGGTCGCGGGCTCATCCTGGACGACGGCGCGGAGCCGTTCCTTCAGCGCGGAGTCGAGCGTCTCGGTGATCGCGGTACCCCCTACCGGGATTATCGTCTGCGCGCGGCCGCCTGTGCGAGCATTGCGGGTGTGAGCCCGCAGGACGAAGCCGCCAGCCTGACGGTGTCACGGCTCGCCGATGCGGCGGAGCGTCCGATCCGTGAGCCGCGCTGGCCGCCTCTTGCCGCTGTACTGGGTTTCCTCGGGCTCAATGTCGGCCTGCGGCTTTGGCTCCCCGGAGAGGTGCTCGTCGGCGTGCCGTGGCTGCTTCCGACGATCGAGGTGCTGCTGCTGATCGTGCTCCTCGCCGCAGACCCGAGCAATCCGGCGAAGCGCCGGAAGTGGCCACGCCGTCGTGCTCCCGTTCGTCGTCGGGTTGCTGACCGCGGCGGCGCTGTGGGCGACGGCGTTCCTCATCTACCACCTGGTCAAAGGAGCGGAGGTGACCGAGTCGCCCGGCATGCTCCTCGCTGCAGCAGCCCTCGTCTGGATCGGCAACAACCTGTCGTTCGCACTCCTGTTTTGGCTGATCGACAGCGGAGGACCGCTCGAGCGCGCCCGACGAGACCGGCCGTACCGCGACTTCGCGTTCACACAGCACATGAGCCCCGAGCTCGCTCCGGCCGATTGGCGGCCGCTCTTTGCCGACTACTTCCATCTCGGCTTCACGAATGCGACCGCGTTCAGCCCCACCGACGTGATGCCGCTCACCATGAAGGGGAAGTACGCGATGCTCATCCATTCGACCGTCGCGCTTGCGCTCTTCGGCCTCGTCGTGGCGCGAGCGGTCAACGCTTTCACCTAGGCAGGTCGCTACATGCCCATCGAGTGGTACCCCGAGTCGACGTAGAGCGTCGTCCCGGTCACGTTCTTCGCTTCGTCGGAGAGCAGGTAGGCAGATGCCGCCGCGACGTCGTCGGCGTCGATGTGACGGCGCAGCGGCGCGCGCTCGACGAACATCGACTCCATCTCCGTGAACCCCGCGATCGAGCGCGCTGCCAGCGTGCGCACCGGCCCCGCCGAGACCGCGTTCACCCGGATCTCCTTCTCGCCGAGATCCCAGGCGAGGTACTTGACGGACGCGTCGAGCGTTGCCTTCGCGACCCCCATCACGTTGTAGTGCGGAACGGCGCGCTCGCCCCCGAGATAGGTCATCGTCACGATCGAGCCGCCACCGGCGGCGGCCATGAGAGGCTCCGCGGCGCGCGAGGCCGCCACGAGCGAGTAGGCGCTGATGTCGACCGCCATCCAGAATCGATCCCGGGGCGTGTCCGTGAACCGGCCCTCGAGATCCTCGGCGGCCGCGAACGCGACCGAGTGCACGAGGAGGTCGAGCTTCCCGTCCCAGGCGTCGGCGGTCTCCTTGAAGACGCGCTCGATGTCCTCGTCCGCCCGTACGTCGCAGGCAGTCACGAGCTTCGAGCCGACCGACGAGGCGAGCTCGCGCACGTTCCCCTCGATCCGCTCGCCCTGGAACGTGAAGGCGAGCTCCGCTCCCTCGGCGGCGAGCCGGCGCGCGATCGCCCAGGCAATCGATCTCTTGTTCGCGACTCCGAGCACGAGAGCGCGCTTGCCGTCGAATCTGCCCACGCCGGCGAGTTTATGACAGGCCCGCGAAATGGCGGGTACTCTGCCGTCCGTGCGCCGCCTCGCTCGGATCGATCGCGCTCATCGGGGCGCTCGTGCTCACGGCGACCTCTGCCGCTGCGTTTCAGCCGATTGAACGACGGCACGGCGAGGTCGTCATCCCACGTGTGCGGGCCGGGACGATCACCGTGCCGACCGCTCATCGCAAGGGCCGCATCACGGTCATCCTCACCCTCGCCGACCCGCCGCTTGCCGCGTACTCGCGCACGCTCGCCGGAACGAGCGCGAGCAGCCGCCTGAACACGTCGACCCTGGCGGCGAAGGCGTACGTTGCGAAGCTCCAGCGCGCGCAGCGGGCGGCCACCGCGACGCTGAAGCGCGCGATTCCCGAGGCGACTGTCCGGCGCAACTACACGATCCTGCTGAACGGCATGGCTGTCGACCTGCCTGCGACCGAGCTTGCGCGGGCGGCGAAGCTCTCGTTCGCTCGCAAGCTCTATCCGAGCTACCGCTACACACTCGCGCTCGACCGTAGCCCGGGCCTGATCGGCGCCGGCGGCGCCGGCGGCATCGGCGGCGGAACGGGCGGCGAAGGCGTGAAGATCGCGGTCGTCGACGACGGCGTCGATCCCGCCAACCGATTCTTCGCACCGGAGGGCTACAGCTACCCGGCAGGCTTCCCCAAAGGTGGCCGGAAGTGGACGACACCGAAGGTGATCGTGGCGCGCTCCTTCGTCGGCACCGGCGCGGACGACAAGACCCCTCTGGCGCTCGACCCGGAGGCCTCGTTCCACGGCACGCACGTCGCAGGGATCGCGGCCGGCAATGCGGGCACGACGGCACCCGCCGGCGCGGACCACCCGGAGACGCCCGGACTGTCCGGCGTCGCCCCGCGGGCGCAGATCGGGAACTACCGGGTCTTCAACGTCCCCACGCCTGCCGGTCACGTCGGCAACACGCCTGAGATCGTCGCCGCGTTCGAAGCAGCGGTGCGCGACGGCATGGACGTGATCAACTTCTCGGGCGGGGGGCCACAGACCGATCCGGCGAGCGACGCGATCATCGAAGCCGTCCGGAACGTCGCTGCCGCCGGCGTCGTCCCCGTGATCTCGGCAGGCAACGACCGCGACGACTACGGCCTCGGCTCGGCGGGCTCGCCCGGGACCGCCCCGGACGCGATCTCGGTTGCCGCAGTCTCCAACTCCCACGTCTACGGCCCGGCGCTCACGGTCACTGCACCCGGCGCCGCTGATCCGCTGACGCACGTTCCGTTCGTCCGCACCGCCACCACACCGCCGGCCTGGGCGAACGCCGACCAGCAGCTCGTCGATGTGGGCACGATCATGGGGACGAACAGCGCTCCTGTGCCGCGCGATCTCTGCGGCCCGCCCGGGAATCTCAACGGCGGCACGTCTCCGCTCCCCGCGGGCTCCCTCAGCCGGGCAATCGCGCTGGTCTCGCGGGGGAACTGCACGTTCGCGCTGAAGGCCGCGCGGGTCCGTGCCGCGGGCGCAGTCGGCATCGTCCTGGTCGACAACCGGCCTGGCGAGGCCAACGGAGTCCCGGTCCAGCTCGCCGTCCCGAGCGGGATGATCTCCGACTTCGACGGCTCCGCCCTGCGCGCCTATCTGGCGACCCACGGCGGGCGCACGGCGATCCGGATCAGCCGGGAGCCGCAGGAGCTGGACACCAGCCGCAGCGGAATCGTCACGAGCTTCTCGTCCGGCGGGCTGACGGCCTTCGGACACCAGCTGAAGCCGGACGTCGGCGCGCCTGGCGCCCAGATCCTCTCGGCCACGCTCAAGAACTTCGGCGGCCCCTTCGCCGTCTTCGACGGAACGAGCATGGCTGCGCCGCACGTCGCCGGCGCCGCCGCCCTGCTGCTCCAGCGGCATCCCGGCTGGACTGCCGGCCAGGTCAAGTCGGCGCTCGTCTCCACGGCGGCGACCGCCTGGGCCGACACGGCGCGCACAACCGAGGCACCGGTGCTCACCGCCGGCTCCGGACTGATCAACGTCGTCGCTGCAAACGATCCAAAGCTTTTCACCGATCCGGTGTCGCTCTCGTACGCGGGACCTGAACGTGACGCGCGGTCCCGTGTCGAAGTCGCTCCTGCTCGCCGTCGCGGACGCAGGCGACGGGGCCGGAACCTGGACGGTCGAGGTGAAGCCGCAGTCGAATCCCAGCGGCGTCACGATCAGCGTCCCCGGGACGCTCACCATCGCGCCCGGCGGCGACCTGCAGGTGCCCGTCACGGCGCGTGCGGCTGCGAACGCGGGTCTCGGCGAGGCGTATGGCTTCCTGCTGCTGCGCCGCGGCGACGTCGTCCGCAAGGTTGCCTACGCGATGCTCGTCACGCGCCCGGGCCTCCAGCAAGCCCCGATCCTGCAACTCGGACAGCTCCAGACCGGCGACACGCGCAAGGGCGCCTCGCACGCCTCGGCGTACCGCTATCCCGCCGCGGCCTTCGGCCCAGCGGCGAACTACGTCGGCACGCCGGTGAACGAGGACGGCGCGGAGCAGCTCTACCGGATCCGGATCGACGAGCCCGCGGTCAACGTCGGCGCCGCAGTGATCGTCTCCACGCCCGGCTCGCTCGTGCACCCGTGGATGCTCGGTTCGCCGGACGAGAACGACGTCCAGGGCTATGCGGGCACTCCCGTCAACGTCAACAACCTGACGCTCGACTTCCCGCTCGACATCGGCGCTGCGGCGACGGTCTTCCCGCGCACCAAGGCGTACTACGTCGCGGTCGACTCCGGCCGCGACCAGTTCACGGGTCGCTCGCTCGGCGGCGCGTACCTCCTTCGCGCCTGGGTGAACGACGTGCAGCCGCCGCTCCTCGGCCTGATCACGAGCCGCGTCGCAGCCGGCCGGCCGACGCTCGCCCTGCGCGTGCTCGACCTCGGCGCCGGGGTCGACCCGTATTCGCTCGTGATCGGCTACGGCCGTGCGCTCGTCGCCGCTGCGGCGTATGACCCGATCAGCGGCATCGCACTCTTCCCGCTGCCGCGAGAGGCGCCTGCGCTGCAAGCCGGGAAGCGACTGGTCGCAGCTTCAGCGGCGGACTTCCAGGAGGCGAAGAACGTCGACTCGGTCGGCGACGAGCTCCTCCCGAACACGGCCTTCGCCTCCGGCAACATCACCGTCGTGAACGGCCCGACGATTACGTGGGTCACACCCGAGCCGAGCGAGTGCGCTGCTGCGCCGGCCGAGCTCCTCGTGCTCGCCTCCTCTACCGCCGCTCTCCGCTCCGTGCGCTTCCTCGACGGAAGCAAGGCGATCGTCACGGTCAAGCGCGGCGCAGCGGGCATCTACTCCGCCGCGTGGAAGCACGGCGGGGCTGCGAAGGGGAAGCACACCCTCCGCGCCATCGTCACGGACGCCAAGGGCCGCCACGCCGAGGCTCAGCGCGTCGTGCGCATCTGTAAGTAGATTCGCGCCGTGAAGACGGCGGTCGTCACCGGGGCCTCGAGCGGCATCGGCGAGGCAATCGCGCGCGAGCTCGTCGCGCGTGGCTGGTACGTCGTGCTCGTCGCCAGGCGACAGGAGCGGCTCGAGCCGCTCGCGTTCGAGCTCGGCGGCGAGTTCGAGCTGTGCGACGTCTCCGACCGGGAGCAGGTCGACCGGGCCGCAGCCGCCATTCTCAAGCGGCATCCGCGCATCGACCTGCTGGTGAACAACGCCGGCATCCCCGGCCGTGGCAGCTTCTTCTCGCTCGAACCGGAACGGATCGAGGCGGTGCTACGCACGAACTATCTCGGCGGCGTGTGGTGTGCCCGGGCGTTCGATCCCGGACTGCAAGCCGGCTCCCACGTCGTCAACGTCGTCTCGGTCGCAGGCGTGGTGGCCTTCGCGCCGGCAGGCCCGTACGCATCGTCGAAGCACGCGCAACTCGCGTTCTCCCGTTCGCTCACGGGACTGCTCGCCCCCCGCGGAGTCCGGGTGCACTCCGTGCTTCCCGGGTTCGTCGAGACCGAAGGCTTCCCGCAGCGTGCCGTGCTCAAGAGCGCCTTCTTCCGCCGGGCGATCATCAAGCCCCAGCTCGTGGCCGAGCGGCTCGTGAACGCGGTCGAGTCGGGCAAGCGTGAGATCTTCGTCCCGCGGTGGTACCGCCTGTTCGCGCTCGTGCAAGTGCTCCTCCCCGGGGTCTCCGCACGCCTCGTCGCCCGCCAGGGCTACAAGCGGCCTTCCTAGCTGTCGACGACGGAGCGGCGTGTGCGGAGCGGGTCGGCGCGGATCCCCGTCACGATCTCATAGGCGATCGTGTCGGCTACGAGTGCGTGGGCTTCGGCCATGACGCCGTGGCCGAGGAGGGTCACGGGCGCCCCTACCGGGAGCTGATGATCGAGCTCCACGGCGAACGCGTCCATGGAGATCGTCCCGATCACGGGCCGGGGCTCCCCAGCGACCCGCACCTCGGTCCCGGTCAGACCGCGCCGGAAGCCGTCCGCATAACCGACCGGCACGATCCCGATCCAGGTCGGCTGCCTCGCAATCCACCGGCGGCCGTAGCCGGTCGACTCGCCCGGCTGGAGGAGCTTGACCTGGGCGAGCTCGGAGTCCCAGCGAAGCGCGGGCTCCAGCCCGTCCTCGGCGGGGTCGGTGCCGAACGGAGAGATGCCGTAGAGCGCGATGCCGCAACGCGCCGCGTCGAAGCGCGCGGAGGGATAGGCGAGTGCGCCGGCGCTGTTGGCGATGTGGCGAGTGAGGTGCGGGTAGAGCGCTGTCGCCGCCGCGAACCGTGCGACCTGCTGCTCGGTGAACTCGGTGTCGAAGTCGGCCGAGGCGAAGTGGCTCATCAACCCGACGACCTCACGGCTCGGCACGTCGAGCTCGGAGATCCCCCATCGGCCCATGCCTGTGTCCAGCTTGATGTGAACCCGCACCCCTTCGGGAATCTCGCCGTTGGCGATGACGAGCTCGAGGCCTGCATCGCGCGCATCGGCGATCTCGCGGCTCGTGGCCGGGCCGAGCACGAGCACCCGAACGGAGCCGAGCGCCTGCAGAAGCGCGAGCCCCTCCGGAACGGTCGCCACACAGAGGGCGGTTGCTCCCGCTCCGAGTGCTGCGCCACCGACATCCGCCGCGCCATGGCCGTACCCGTCAGCCTTGACCACCGCCCACAGCGCAGAGCCTTCGAGGACGCGCCGGAGCGTGCTCGCGTTGCGGCGGATGGCGCCGAGATCGATTGTCAGCTCGGAGCGGGACATCTCTAGAGCGGATCGTACGGACGAAAGTTCCGCGCTAGCTCCGATACGTAGCCGCGGCCAAGCGCCTCGCCGTTGGCCGTGACCCACGACTTGAAGCTCGCGTGGCCGAGCGGAGGCTCGTCGGATACAAGCAGGCTCGCTCGCAGGCCTGCGAGCTCATCGGGAGTGAGCAGCACGTCGCGACGGACGGCACCTGTCACACGAGCCAGGGCGAGCACGAGACGCGGCGGCCAGTGCACGATCCGGGCTTTCGAGCCGACGGCCGCGGCGACAAGCCGAACGAGCTCCTCATATGAGATCGCTTCCGGCCCCGCCGCGTCGAGTACGGCGTTCTCCTCGCCGACGGCGGCGTCCGCGCAGATCGTCGCGGTGTCCTCGACCGAGATGGGCTGGACGCAATAGCTCCCGTCGCCCGCGACGGGGAAGACGGGGCTGCGGCGGAGACCCCACGCGATGTTGTTGACGAGGATGTCGCGCGGGCCGAAGATGAGCGTCGGGCGCACGATCGCGTGCGAGAGCCCGGAGCCGGCGACGTCCCGTTCGACTGCCGCTTTGCCGCGGAAGTAGGGCAGCGAGGACGCGAGTGACGGATTCGTGACGCTGACATGGACGATGCGCCGGGCGCCGGCAGACCTCGCCGCACGCATGAGCAGGCGTGTGTTGTGGACGGCGCGGTCGAAGGTCGTCGTCCCGTGGGCGAAGCGAACCCAGTAGGTGTTGAAGAGCGTGTCGACCCCGTCGAGCGCACGGCGCAGCGCTTCCTCGTCACGGAACTGGAGCTCCGCACGCTCGATCCGTGCTGCGAGCGGGTCGGCGGGTGCATCGCGGCGGGTCAGGGTTCGGACCTTCCGTTCCCGGTCGAGGAGCTCCTCGGCGATCGCCCGGCCGGTGAACGAGAAGGCGCCTGTGACGACGTCCACTACGAAAGCACGGACGGAAGCGCAGCGATCACGTCGCTGGCGATCAGGCCCGCCTGGCGACCGACGGCACGCGCCGCAAGCCCATGGGCGGTGGCCGCGGCCGCGGCGGCGAAGCGCGGCTCGACACCCTTGGCGAGGAAGGCCGCGAGGACGCCCGTCAGCACGTCCCCGGTGCCCGCGGTCGCAAGCCCAGGCGCGTCGACGGCACAGACGAGCGTTCCCTCGTCGTCGGGCGCCGCGACGATCGTGTCCGCTCCTTTCAGCAGACAGATGCAGCCGAAACGCTCGGCGCCGCGGGTCGCCGCTTCCAGCCGATGGGCATTCACCCACCCGGATTCCTCGCCGAGCAGCCGCGCCAACTCGCCGGCATGCGGGGTCAGCACCGCCCTTGCGCCCCAGTCACCCGGCTCGAGCTCGTGTAGGGCATCGGCATCGAGCACGAGCGGCGCCTCGCCGCTCGCGAGCAGCTCGTCGCGCAGGCTCATCGCCTCCGGCGTTCGTCCTAGACCCGGGCCGATCGCGATCGCGCCCGCCTTCGCGGAGACGTCCAGCGCGTCCGCCCAGGTCGCTTTCACCGGTTCCAGCAGCCGCACTTCGACCACCGCGAGCGACGATTCGGGAACCGAAACGGTCACGTAGCCGGCATCGGCCCGAAACGCAGCCGCGGCCGACAGGCAGATCGCACCCGTCAGCCCGGGAGCGCCGCCGACGACGAGCACCGAGCCGGCGCTGTACTTGTTGTCCTCCCGCCGCTTGCGCGGCACGAGCGAGAGGACCTCGGCTCCGACCAGCCTGAGGTCGGTCGGAGTGTGCTCGAGCCCGATGTCGGCGACCACGGACTCGCCGGCGTGAAAGCGTCCAGGCGAGATCGCAAGCCCGGCCTTGACGCCGTGGAACGTCACCGTGACCGTGGCGCGGACTGCGTCGCCCGCGACCTCGCCGGTCGACGCATCGACACCCGAGGGCACGTCGACGGAGACCACGGGTGCCGCCGCGGCGTTGATTCGCTCGATCGTCGCCGCCGCCTCGGCGCGCGGCTCGCCGTGGAAGCCCGTGCCGAACAGCGCATCGATGATCACGTCGGCCTGTTCGACGGCACTCGTCTCGACCGCGTCGAGGCCTTCGTCCCGCAGGATTCTCGCCGCAATCCGCCCGTCTCCCCCGTTCGCACCGCCGCCGCAGACGACGGCAACCCGGCGCGCGTCGGGGAAGAGCTGCAGCACCTCGCGGGCGACCGCCGCTCCGGCTCGCTCCATCAGCTCCGGAGCGGTTTCCGGGTAGCCGGGATATCGCTCCTCGGCCGCGCGCATCTCGGCCGCGTTGTAGAGCGGCTCAAGCATCGGCGACGACTGCCACCGCGGAAGCAAGCTCCCGCGAGTGGGTCATCGACAGGTCGATCGGGCCCGCGCCGACCCGCTCGGCCCACGCGGCGACGGTTCCGGAGAGCCGAACCGACGGCTTCGGCCGGCCGGCGATCTCGATGTCCTTCCAGGCGAACGCCCGGGCGACGCCGAATCCGAGCGCCTTCCCGACCGCCTCCTTGCCGGCGAAACGGCCGGCGTAGCTCTCGGCCGGGTTCTTACGCGAGTCGCAGTACGCCTGCTCGGCCGGCGTGAAGCAGCGATCCTTGAAGCCGGCGTACTTGTCGAGCGACCGGCGGATTCTCGCGATCTCGATCAGGTCGATGCCCACCTTTGTCACAGAGCGCGCGTGATCCAGTCGGGCACGTTCGCGATCGAGCTCAGGACGGCATCGGGGACGGTGCTGGAACGCTCGAGCGACTCGGGTCGGAACTTGCCCGTGCGCACGAGCAGCGTCTTCATCCCGAAGAGCTGCGCCCCGCGCACGTCCTGGTCGAGATCGTCCGTCACCATCCAGGTCAGCTCCGGCTCCGCGTCGAGGGCTGCGAGCGCGGCTGCGAAGGCCGACGCGCTCGGCTTGCCGATCACGGTGGCATCGACTCCCGTCGCGTATTCGAGCGCCGCGACGAACGCGCCTCCGTCGAGCACCGGCCCTCGCTCCGTCTGCCACCACGGGTTCTTGTGCAGGCAGAAGAGGTCGGCGCCGGCCTCGATCTCCGAGAAGGCGCGGGCGAGATTCATGTGGCTGAAGACCTGGTTCGGCTCCGTCGTCTCGTCGCAGCCGCCGACGAGGACCGCGTCGGCTCCCTCGCCGACGAGCTCGATGCCGGCGAGATCGGGCACGATCGCGGACATCACGAGCGCGTAGACGCGACGCCCTCCGAGCTCGAGCGCCGCGGCCGTCGGCGTCGTCTGCAGCTCGTCGTCCTCGAGCTCGACCCCCATCGCGCGCAGCTCCTCGACCAGGGTCGCGTGTGCCCGCGTCGTGTTGTTGGTGACGAACCGCAGCCGATGCCCGTCCGCGCGCAGACGAACGATCGCGTCGAGCGCGCCCGGGATCGGCTCGCCGGACACGTGGAGGACGCCGTCGACGTCGAGCAGAATGGCGGCCATGCCCGGTGAGTCTATTCGCGTGACGCGATCGGTCGTGCTACCCGTCTCGGAGGTCGAGCTCCGGTTCTCGCGCTCGAGCGGTCCTGGAGGCCAGCATGCGAACACGTCCGAGACTCGCGTGGAGGCGATGTTCGACGTCGAGTCGTCCTCGGCGCTCTCGGACGCTCAGAGACGCCGTGTTCTCGCGAAGGCAGGGCCGACGCTACGCGCGATCGCGCAGGACGAGCGCAGCCAGCTGCGAAACCGCGAGCTGGCAATCGAACGCCTCGTCGAACAGCTGCGGCAGGCACTGAAGGTGGAGCGCCGACGCGTCGCGACGAAGCCGACGAAGGCCGCGCGCCAAAGGCGACTGGAGACGAAGAAGCGGCGCTCGCAGACGAAGAAGCTGCGCCGCCCGCCCGACTAGCGCGGCACGGAGTAGAGATAGCCGCCGGTGTTGTCCGCGAACAGGACACCGCGCTTGTACGGGACGAGCCCGTGCACGTCGATGCGCTTGGACGTCCGCACCGGCGTCGTCACCTTTCCCGTCGCGGGGTCGACACGCCGGAGCCATGTCATGGTGGGGAAGCCGCGAGGGTCGGCGACTGCGTTTCGAGTCGGGACCCACACCGCGCCGGCAGCCACGACGACGTCGATTCCACCGACGCCGATCTCGATCGTCGCCTTGACGGCGCCGGTCTCCGGGTCCAGCCGAAGCAGGTCGGTGCCACGTCCGGTGACCCAGAGTGAGCCTGCCGTCCATGCCATCCGCTCGGGCACGGGGCCGGCAACCGTCGCGAGCCGGCGCGGCTTGTTCGTCGCGGCGTCGATCAGGACGAGGCCGCGGTCCCGGTGGTTGATCACCCAGACGCGCTGGCCGCGGAAGACGAGGTCGGCTGCTCCGTCGCCCACGGGAATCCTCTGCGTCACCTTGCGTGCAACTGGATCGATGCGGACGACCTCCCCCGCCTGGTCGTCGACCGACCAAAGCGAACCGGCTCCCGCCCAGAGGTTGTACGGAGCGGACGCCCCGGTCTGAAGACTGGCGGTGACCCGCATGGTTCTTGGGTCGATGCGGGAGACCGTCCCGCCGGTGTCGAGCGCCCACACGGCGCCGAATGCCGGCAGCACGGCGATCGGCTGGCCCCCGAGCGGGATCGACCGGCTTCGCCCCGGCTGCAGCGGAACGCGCAGCACGCGCTGTTGCTCCTTGCACGCGACCCATGCAGAGCCACCGCTGAGTGCGAGCGTCTGGGTCGGCCAGTACGGCCCGGCGGCGGCACACGACCGGATCGGCTTCGCTCCCGGAAGCGTCGCAGCTGGTGCTGCGACCATGAGCGCCAGGACCGCGAGAGCGAATCTCATCAAACGAATGTATATCGTGACTTAACACGACGTCAATCAGCCTGCTGGCAAACCGGACACGTCCGGTGCCAGAGACGAGTCTGGCACGTGCCAGGGACGAGTCTGACACCGCCCGCCTCGTAGACTCGATCCGTGGATGTGCTCCATCTAGCCAGCCTGCTCGAGGAGCTGCCCTCCGAGCGCACTCGGCTGCTCGACAACCTCGGCCGTGTGCGGCGCGAGATCGGGCCGATCACGCCCGAGCTCTCCGACGCGCTCGCAGACCGGATGAGCCTGCGCCACGGCGACGTGCACGAGGTCGTGTCGTTCTACTCCTTCCTGCAGGTCCCGATCGACGCGGTGCGCGTCTGCACCGGGCCAGTGTGCGACTGTGCGGGGTCGCGCACCCTGCTCGCCGAGGACGCGGTCGAGGTTCCGTGCCTCGGGCACTGCGACCTCGCACCGGTCGTCCTGCACGGCGAGGAGGTCGTCGGCGGCGTCACGCACTCGACAAACGGCTTCCTGCTCGAGCCCGACGACATCCGAACGCCGGAGGACCTGACCCCGGAGGAGGTGCTCGAACGCCTCGAAGTCGCCGGCCTGACCGGGATGGGAGGTGCGGGCTTCCCGACCTGGCGGAAGTGGGACGCCGTGCGGCGCGAGCCTGGCCCGCGCGCCGTGATCGTGAACGCGGACGAGGGAGAGCCCGGGACGATCAAGGATCGCTACGTGATGGAGCTCCGCCCGCAGCTCCTGCTCGAAGGCCTCGTCGCGGCGATGCGGTTCTGCGAAGTGGATCGGGCCTACATCTATCTGCGCGAGGAATACGGCACCGCCCGCACGCGCTTGCAGGAGGCCATCGCCGCGCGCGGCATCGGGGTGGAGCTCGTCGTCGGAGCGGGCGCGTACATCTGCGGTGAGGAGACGGCGATGCTCGAGTCGATGGAGGGTCGCCGCGGGATGCCTCGCCTGAAGCCGCCTTTCCCGAGCCAGTCCGGCTACCTGGGACGACCGACGCTGATCAACAACGTCGAGACGCTCGCTCACGTCGCGCTCATTCTTCGCGGCGGCTGGCAACCGGCCCGCCTCTGGTCTGTCACGGGCGCCGTCGCGAAGCCGGGCTGCTACGAGGCGCCGCTCGACGTCACGCTCCGGGCGCTGATCGACGACTACGCGGGCGGCCTGACCGCGGAGCCGAGCGCGATCGTGCCCGGCGGCGCCGCGAGTGGCATCCTTCCTCCAGCCGCGCTCGACGTGCCTCTCACACGCGACGCGCTCGCCGAGTGGGGATGCGGCGTCGGCTCGGCCGGCGTGCAGGTCTTCCCGAGCTCCTACTCCCCGCTCCGCCTGCTCGCCGAGACGCTGCGCTTCTTCGCCGAGGAGTCGTGCCAGAAATGCACGCCGTGCCGGATCGGCAACCGCGCCCTCCACCACGTCTGCGAGGAGCTCGAGCACGGACGCGCGCCGATGGCCCGGCACCAGGTCGACGAGTGGCTGGAGGCTATGGCCGTGACGTCGATCTGCGGCCTCGGCCAGGGTGCGCCGATACCCGTTCGAAGCGCATTCGCACACTGGCCCGAACTCTTCGAGAAGATGCCCGCATGATCGAGTTCATCCTCGACGGGAAGCGCGCGACCGCCGGCGAGGGCGAGCTGCTCGTGCATGCGGCGGCTCGCAACGGGGTCTTCATCCCGACGCTCTGCCACGACGACAAGCTCGAGCCGTACGGCGGCTGCCGGATGTGCGTCGTCGGGGTCGAGGGAGCGCCGCGGCCGCTTCCGGCCTGCGCGACGCGCGTCACGGATGGAATGGTCGTCTCGACCAACTCGAACGTGCCGCAGCTGCGGAAGACGCTGACGGAGATGCTCCTGTCCGAGCATCTGAACGAGAACCCCGGCGGCCGCCCGAACGAGCTGGTCGATCTGGCCGAGGAGATGGGCGCCGAGGCGCCGCTGATCCTGCCCGACGCCAAGCGCGAGCCGTACGAGGACCGCAACCGGCTGATGGGCTACGAGCCGGACACCTGCATCCTCTGCAACCGCTGCGTCCGCTACACCCAAGAGGTGATGCAGTGCTCGGCGCTGTCCCTGGAGGGACGCGGCCCGGAGGCGCGGATCGTCCCGACCTGGGGCAAGTCGTGGCTCGACACGGAGTGCGAGCTCTGCGGCGGCTGCCTCGCGACCTGCCCGACGGGCGCGATCTACGAGAAGTTCCTCGAGGGGGCAGACGTCGAGGAGCGTGCGCTCGAGCAGGTAAAGACGACCTGCACCTTCTGCGGCGTTGGCTGCCAGGTCGATCTGAACGTCGACCCTCGGACGAAGCGCATCGTGAAGGTGACGTCCAAGCCGGAGTACGTCTCGAACGACGGCAATCTCTGCGTCAAGGGCCGCTTCGCCTTCAACTTCGTCCACCACCCGGACCGGCTGACCGAGCCGCTCGTGCGGGGCGACGACGGAGAGCTGCAGCCGACGACCTGGGAGCACGCCCTCCAGGTCGCCGCGGACGGGCTCAAGGGGGTGATGGAACGCCATTCGCCCCAGGCAGTCGGAGTGCTCGCCTCCGCTCGGCTGACGAACGAGGAGAACTACCTGATCCAGAAGCTCGCCCGGACGGGTCTCAAGACCCACTCCGTCCACTCGTGCGAGGCCACCTGACACGCTCCCACCCTTTACGGCCTGGTCAGGTCGCTCGGCAGAGGCGCAACCACCAACTCGATCCCGGAGATCGAGAACTGCCGGTTCATGCTCGTGATCGGCTCGAACACGACCGAGGCGCACCCGGTGCTCGCACTGCGGATCAAGAAGGCGGTCCGGAACGGCGCCACGCTCGTCGTCGCCGACCCGCGCGCGATCTGGCTGACGAAGCTCGCCAAGCGCCACCTGCAGCTGCGCCCCGGCTCCGACGTCTGGCTGTTGAACGCGATCATGCACGTGATCCTCGAGGAAGGGCTGCAGGACGACACGTACATCGCCGCCAACTGCGAGGACTTCGAGTCGGTGCGCGAGGTCGTCGCCCGCTACACGCCCGAGGAGGCCGAGCGGGTTACCGGCGTCCCCGCCGAGGCGATCCGCGCGACTGCCCGCGAGTATGCGACCGAGCGGCACGCGGCGATCTTCTACACGCTCGGGATCACGGAGCATGCCTGCGGCGTCGACAACATCTGGTCGCTTGCGAACCTCGTCCTGATGACCGGCCACCTGGGCTACGAATCGACGGGGCTCAACGCGCTACGCGGCCAGAACAACGTCCAGGGCCTGAACGACTCGGGCGCGAACCCGCACTACCTCCCCGGCTACCAGCCCTGGGACGATCCGGAGGTACGCGAGAAATTCTCGAAGGCCTGGCGCGTCGACCTGCCCGAGCGCGCCGGCTACCGGCTCGATCAAATGATGTCCGGCCTCCACGACGGACGCATCAAGGCGCTCTACCTGATCGGCGAGAACCCGGCCCAGACGGAGCCGAACGCGGCGCACGTGGAGGAGGGGCTCTCGAAGCTCGAGTTCGTCGTCGCCCAGGATCTCTTCCTGAACGAGACCTCGGCGAAGCACGCGAACGTCGTGTTCCCGGCCTCGAGCTTCGCCGAGAAAGACGGCACGTTCACGAACACCGAGCGGCGGATCAACCGCGTGCGTGCAGCGATTCCGTGCCCCGGGAACGCACGAGGCGATCGTGAGATCGTGATCTCGCTGGCACGCGCGCTCGGCTGCAACTGGCCGGAGTACCCGGATGCGGAGTCCGTCTGGGACGAGCTCGCCGACCTCTCTCCGAACTGGTTCGGGATCCGGTACGACCGGATCGAGCAGGACGGGATGCAGTGGCCGTGCCCCTCGCGCGACCATCCTGGCACGAAGTTCCTGCACGAGGGGCACCCGTCGCTGCCGTCCGGCAAGGGGAAGTTCCACCCGGTCGAGTACCAGCCGCCGATCGAGGAGCCCGACTCCGAGTATCCTTTCGTGTTGTCAACCGGGAGAACGCTCTACCACTACAACTCGGGAACGATGACCATGCGCGAAAGCGGCATCAAGGACAAGCAGGTGGAGCCCTTCTTCGAGATCGCTCCGGAGGATGCGTCGGCACTCGGCGTCGCCGACGGCGACTGGGTGCGGCTCGTGTCCCGGCGCGGCGACATCCGGGCCCGGGCGCAGTTCTCCGACCGGGTGTATCCCGGGCTCGTCTGGATGGCGCTCCACTTCTCCGAGGCGAAGGTGAACCTGCTCACCCATGACGTCGGCGACCCGCTGATCGGGACGCCCGAGTACAAGGTGTCCGCCGTCCGGCTGGAGCGCGTCTGAGAACGCTCGAGGCTGCGTTTTTCGAACCTCTGATTCGTGGCCGTTTCGGACGGCCATATCTCTACCTGGTCTCGTGCGAGACGACGCAGCGCATGCTCGACTCGTCCCAGCCCGAGGGCGCCGTGGCCGTCACCGACGAACAGACGGCCGGGCGCGGCCGGATGGGCCGCCGCTGGAATGCCCCCGCGGGGAGCTCGATCCTCGTCTCGGTGCTGTTGCGCCCGCCCCCGGAGCACCGTGCGGCGGAGCTGACCCTCGTCGCCGGCGTCGCCACGGCTGTCGTCGTCGAGCGGGCGACGGGGCTCGCCGCACAGATCAAGTGGCCGAACGACGTCATGCTCGACCGGCGCAAGGTCGCGGGTGGCCTCGCCGAGCTGAAGGACGGAGCGGTCGTGCTCGGGATCGGGCTGAACGTGAATCAGGGGCCCGACGAGCTGCCGGCCGAGACGAAGCTGACCGCCGGCTCGCTCCGGTCTGTGACCGGCCGCGACTACGAGCGAGCCCCGATCCTCGCCGACCTGCTGCTCGAGCTCGAGCTTCGCTACCACGCCTGGCGGGAGGGCGGCATCGACGCGGTCTACGACGATCTCGGTGCGCGCGATTTCCTCCGCGGCCGCCGCGTGACGGTCGACGGAGTCGCCGGGTCGGCGCAGATGATCGCGCGGGACGGACGGCTCGTGGTCGAGACGGAGTCAGGCCCGGTGCTCGTCGAGAGCGGCGAGGTGCTCTTCGACCGCTGAGAGCGCTGCGGGCGTGTCCACGTCTGCAAGCAGGTGGACGTCGACCTCGCGCACGCGCAGGTTGACGCCGCGCAACGTGTAGTCGCGGGCCGAGAGCCGTCGAGATTTGCACCACAAGTTCCCTGCAAACCTCGTTTGACAACATGAACGCTCCGGCGTAGGCTGGGCCGAACGCTCAAGCTGAGCTTCAGTCCAGGCGCTGCGGAGAGGATGCGGAGATGAGAGATCAAGCGGGCAACTACCTGGCCGTCATCAAGGTCGTCGGCGTCGGGGGCGGCGGCTCGAACGCCGTGAACCGCATGGTCGAGGCCGGCATCAAGGGCTGCGAGTTCATCGCCGTCAACACGGACGCTCAGGCCCTCCTCATGGTCGAGGCCGACCAGAAGATCCACATCGGGGCGAGCGCGACCAGCGCGGGCTCGGGCGCAGGCGCGCGACCCCGAGAAGGGGTACGAGGCCGCGATGGAGAGCCGGGACGAGCTGAAAGACGCGCTCAAGGGCGCGGACATGATCTTCGTCACCGCCGGCGAGGGCGGCGGCACCGGTACGGGCGCGGCGCCGGTCATCGCCGAGATCGCGCAGGAGCTCCGGGCGCTCACCGTCGGCGTCGTCACGCGCCCGTTCGGGTTCGAGGGCAGCAGGCGCGCGCAGACGGCGCAGACGGGCATCGACAACCTGAGCGGCCACGTCGACACGCTCATCATCATCCCCAACGACCGCCTGCTCCAGGTGGTCGAGAAGCGAACGCCGCTCGGCGACGCGTTCCGCATGGCCGACGAGGTGCTGCGCCAGGGCGTCCAGGGAATCACCGACCTGATCACGATCCCCGGTCTCGTCAACCTCGACTTCGCCGACGTGCGCACGATCATGACCGAGGCCGGGTCGGCCCTCATGGGCATCGGGGAGGCCGAGGGCGAGAACCGCGCCGCCGAGGCCGCTCGCGGCGCGGTCTCCTCGCCGCTGCTCGAGGCGTCCGTCACCGGCGCGACCGGCATCCTGCTCAACATCACGGGCGGGCCCGACCTCGGCCTCTTCGAGGTCAACGAGGCCGCCGAGGTCGTCACGGGCGCCTCCGACCTGAACGCCAACGTGATCTTCGGCGCCGTCATCGACGAGAGCCTCGGCGAGACTGTGCGGGTGACGGTGATCGCCACCGGCTTCGACAAGGCGCTCCGGCGCGCGCCACGCGAGCGCGAGGCCGGCGAGCGGAAGCCGGGCAGCAGGAGGGCTTCGACGTCCCCTCCGAAGTCCTCGAGGTGCCCTCCTTCCTGCGCACCCCCTGAGGGAGGCAGCCTCCGGCGCGACCGGACGCCAGGCGCCGCTCGCCGACGAGCGCGTCGCTAGGATTCCGCCCCGGTGCAAACGCTCCGGCGCACGCCTCTCTTCGAGCGCCACGCCGCTCTCGGCGCGCGTCTCGTTCCCTTCGCGGGCTGGGAGATGCCGGTCCAGTACACGTCCGTCGGCGAGGAGCACCGCGCTGTCCGAACGAGCGCGGGCGTCTTCGACGTCTCCCACATGGGCCAGCTCCGGCTTGCGGGCGAGGGAGCGCGGGCCTACTTCCAGGAGCGGCTCTCCAACGATCTCGACCGGGTCGGCGCCGGGCAGGCCCAGTACACGCTGCTGACGAACGAGCAGGGTGGAATCGTCGACGACCTGATCGTCTACCGGCGAGGGGACGACGACTACCTGCTGATCGTCAACGCCGCCAACGTCGAGGCCGACCACGCTGCCCTGGCCGAGACGGCGGACGTCTCCGAAGAGTGGGCCTTGCTCGCCGTCCAGGGCCCCGACGCGCTCGAGCGGATCGGCGTCGAGATCGAGCCGTTCACGTTCCGCGAGGACCTGGACGTCCTCGGAGTCCGCTGCCTCGTCGCCGGCACCGGCTACACGGGCGAGCGCGGCTGCGAGCTCGGCTGCGCCCCCGACGAGGCACCGCGGCTCTGGGACGCGATCGTCGGGCGGGGAGTGACCCCATGCGGGCTCGGCAGCCAGGGACACGCTGCGGCTCGAGGTCTGCTATCCGCTGCATGGAAACGACATCACGCCCGAGCGGACGCCGATCGAGGCCGGGCTCGGGTGGGCCTGCGCGCTCGACAAGGAGTTCACCGGGCGTCGACGTCCTCCGCCGGCAGAAGGAGGAGGGGCCGGCCGAGAAGCTCATCGCGTTCGTCATGGAAGACCCGGGCATCCCGCGGCAGGGCATGCGGATCGAGGAAGGGGGCGAGGTGACGTCGGGGACGCGCTCGCCCACGCTCGGCACCAGCATCGGGCTCGCATACGTCGCGGCCACCCGCTCGGAGCCCGGGCACGGAGCTCACCGTCGACATGCGCGGCCGGCCTCGCGGAGCGCGTATCGTCAAGAAGCCCTTCTACAAGCGTGAGGAGGCCTAGTCATGGCCGCGGAAGAGAGCTATCCCGACGACCTCAAGTACCACCGCGAGCACGACTGGGCCCGCATCGAAGGCGACACCGCGACGCTCGGCGTGACGTGGTACGCACAGGATGCGCTCGGTGAGATCGTCCACTACGAGCCGCCCGACGGGGGAACGACGCTCGCCAAGGACGAGAGCTACGGCGAGGTGGAGTCGGTGAAGGCGGTCTCGGACATCGTCGCGCCGCTCTCGGGCGAGGTGATCGAGGTCAACCAGAAGCTGGTCGACGAGCCCGAGACGATCAACGAGGATCCATACGGCGAGGGCTGGCTCGTCAAGATCCGGCTCTCCGATCCGAGCGAGGCGGACGGCCTCCTCGACGTCGACCGCGTACCGGCAGCTGCTCGACGAGCAGTGAGCGTCACTCGCTTCGGGTCGCTCCACAGGGAAACCTGCCGGGCGGAGGTCGACCGGTGAGCCTGCCCTACCTCTCGCTGACGGACGCCGATCGCGAGGCGATGCTCGCTGCCGTCGGCGTCTCCTCGGTGGAGGAGCTGTTCGGGGACATTCCCGAGGGCGTCCGCTTCCAGGGGGGGCTCGCGCTCGAGCCGGCGCTGTCCGAGCCGGAGCTCGTAGCGCACCTGGCCGAGCTCGCGGAGCGGAACGTTCCCGTCGGGCGGGAGCTCTCCTTTCTCGGCGCGGGAATCTACGACCACTACGTGCCGGCCATCGTCGACGCCGTCCTCTCGCGCGGCGAGTTCCTGACGGCCTACACGCCGTACCAGCCGGAGATGAGCCAGGGGGTGCTCCAGGCCATCTTCGAGTACCAGACGGCGATCTGCGAGCTCACCGGCATGGACGTCTCCAACGCCTCCGGCTACGACGGCACGACGGTGGCCGCCGACGCGTGCTTCGTGGCCAAGCACATCACCGGGCGCTCCAAGGTCGTCGCTCTGCGAGACGCTCCATCCGCAGGTGCGGCAGGTCGTCAAGACGTACGCGCCCGGCTTCGGGCTCGAGGTGGTCGAGGTGCCGCACCGCGGTGGGGTGACCGATCCGGACGAGCTGCGCGAGGCGGCCGCGGATGCCGCCTGCGTGCTCTTCCAGCAGCCGAACTTCTTCGGCTGCCTGGAGTCGGCGCCCGACCTCGCCGCGGCCGCGAACGAGGCCGAGGCGCTCCCGGTTGCGCACGTCGACCCGCTCTCCCTCGGCGTCCTCGAGGCCCCGGGCGCCTACGGCTGCGCGCTCGCGATCGGAGAGGGCCAGGGCGCCGGCAACTACATGTCGTACGGCGGCCCGCACTACGGCTTCATCGCCGCGCGCTCGGACTTCATCCGACGCATGCCCGGGAGGATCGTCGGGGAGACCACGGACACCGAGGGCAAGCGCGGCTATGTCCTGACCCTGCAGACCCGCGAGCAGCACATCCGGCGCGAGAAGGCGACCTCGAACATCACGACGAACCAGACGCTGCTGGCTCTGGCCGGGCTCGTCTACCTCTCGTGGCTGGGTCCGCAGGGGCTGCGGGAGGTGGGGGAGACCTGCATGGCCCTCGGCGAGTACGCGAAGGAGCGCTCGGGCGCGAGGTGGTGTTTCCTGAACAGACAACGTTCAAGGAGTTTGCCGTGCGCGTCGGACGGAGCGCCCCGGACGTCGTGCGGGCGGCGCGGGAACGCGGCGTGCACCCCGGCTACGCGCTCGGGCGCGACTACGAGGGGCTTGACGACGCGCTCCTCGTTGCGGTCACCGAGAAGCGGACGCCCGAGGACATCGACCGCCTGGCCGAGGTGCTCGAGGAGGTGGCGGCGTGAGCCGCCGCGTGGAAGAGGCTTCCCTACTCCATGCTCGACGCGCCGCGTCGAGGCGTAACGAGGAAGGGGCCCGCGGGCGAACATGGTACCCCCGCGCGACGAGCCGCAGACAGGGTGGTGTCATGAAGCTGATCTTCGAGAAGTCGCGCGCCGGCCGGCGCGCCTCCACCCTCGCCGCGGCCGGATCTGCCCGTGCCGGAGGTTCCGGAGGAGCTCCGCCGGCAGACGGCCGCCGCGGCTGCCCGAGCTCGCCGAGCCGGAGGTGCTGCGCCACTTCACCGCTCTCGCGGACCGGAACTTCGGCGTCGACACGGGCTTCTACCCGCTGGGCTCCTGCACGATGAAGTACAACCCGCGCGTCAACGAGCGGCTCGCCATGCTCCCGGGCTTTCGCGACCTCCATCCGTACCAGGACGAGGAGGGCGCCCAGGGCGCGCTCGAGCTGATGTGGCGCCTGCAGGAGATCCTCGCCGAGGTGTGTGGGCTGCACGCCGTCTCGCTGCAGCCGGCGGCCGGCTCGCAGGGCGAGCTGACGGGGCTCATGCTCATGCGCGCGTACTTCGCAGACCGCGGGGAAGCCGACCGCCGCACGACCGTCGTCACGGCGGACACGGCGCACGGGACGAATCCGGCCAGCGTGACCATGGCCGGGTTCAAGCTCCAAAAGGTCGAAACGGACGCGCGCGGGAATCTCGACCTCGACGACCTGCGGGCGAAGGTGAACGAGGAGACCGCCGGGCTCATGCTCACCAACCCTTCGACGCTCGGGCTCTTCGACGAGCACATCGAGGAGGTCGTCGGCGATCTTCCACGACGCGCGGCGCGCTCCTCTACTACGACGGCGCCAACCTGAACGCCGTCTGCGGCATCTCGCGCCCCGGGGACATGGGCTTCGACATCGTCCACATCAACCTGCACAAGACCTTCTCGCAGCCGCACGGGGGCGGCGGCCCCGGCGGCGGCCCGATCGTCGTCCGCGACATGCTCGAGCCCTTCCTGCCCGTTCCCGCCGTCGTGCGCGAGGGTGAGGAGTACCGGCTCGACTACGACCGGCCGCGCTCGATCGGCAAGGTGCGCGGCTTCGCCGGGCCGTTCGGCGTCTTCGTGCGCTCCTACGCCTTCATGCGCACCTACGGGCCCGCGCTCCGGCAGATGTCCGAGGTTGCAGTCCTGAACGCGAACTACCTCCTCGCCCGCCTGAAGGACACGTACGACCTGCCGTTCGACCGGCTCTGCATGCACGAGTTCGTGCTCTCCGCCCGCACTCTCAAGCGCGAGCACGGGATCACGGCGCTCGACGTCGCCAAGCGCCTGATGGACTTCGGCTTCCATCCGCCGACGATCTACTTCCCCCTGATCGTCCCGGAGGCGCTGATGATCGAGCCGACGGAAACCGAGGCGAAGGAGACGCTGGACGCGTTCGCCGACGCGCTCGTGGAGATCGCCGCCGAGGCCGCCTCCGACCCGCAGATGCTGAAGGAAGCGCCGCACAACCGGCCTGTGCGGAGGCTGGACGAGGTCAAGGCGGCCAAGCGGGCGATCGTGAAGTACGGGTTCGACGAGCACCCCGACCTGCGAGGCGATCCGGCCCAGGGCGCGGCGCTCGAGGCGCAAAAGGGCGCCTAGACCGATGCGTGCTCGAGGGGCCGCGTGAGCTCGCGCGGCACCGGCGGCTGGACGCGCGACCAGCTCGAAGAGCGGATCGAAGCGCTCGCGAGCGTCCACGAAGGCGAGGACTTCGTGCAGGCGGTCTCCCGGTTCTCGGACGAGGAGCTCGGGCCGGCCGAGCGCGAGCTCCTGGGCGATATCCTGCTCGAGCGTGCGGAGGAGGAGCATGCCTTCCAGGAGGCCGTCCACCGCCGCGCGCGCGAGCGCGGCTGGTTCAAGCGCACGCTGCGGCGGCTCGAGGACGTGGGCGGGCGCGGCGACGTGAGCGAGGTGGCGCAGAACGTCGCCGAAGTCGTCGGGAGGGAGGACGTGGACGCCCAGGAGGTCGAGGCCGTGCTCGACGGGCTGCGCGCCGACCGCGGGCGGGCTGCGCGGATCCTCGACGAGCTCACCCGCCACGAGAACGTGGACGTTCGCGCGTGGGTGGCCTGGGCGACGCCCGAGGTGCTCGGCGAGGGCGGCGTCTACGTGCTCATGGGAATGACACGCGACCGCGATCGAGACGTTCGCGACGCCGCCATCGAGGAGCTCGTGGCGCTCGACCCGGACGCGGCCCGCCGCCTCGTGCCGGTCCTCCGGCGCCGGCTGCGCTCGCGCGAGGCCCACGAGCCGGTGTCGGCGATGTGGGCCCTGGCGGAGCTGGGAGACACCGGCTCGCTGCCCGCCATCCGCCGAATTGCCGCAGTCGGAAAGCCTCGACTATCCGTTCCAGGCGCATGTGGCCGAGGTCGTCTGCCTGGTGCTCGAGGGCCACGAGGGCGAGATCGTGCAAGGCCTGCGAGCGCACGACCACGGGCGAATGCCCTGGCTCGCGACGGCGGCGCGGGTCCTGGGGACCGAGGCGGCGCGCTCGGCTCTCGAGGAGTGCGCCGCGACTGCGCCCGACGACGAGTGCCGCCGGGCCTGTGCGGTCGAGCTCGAGCGGCTGCAGGAGCGCTCGTCGTGACCGTGCGGAACCGCACCGACGCAGAGGCGTTCACCACTCTCGACGGGAGCACGATCCGGGTGCTCCTCGACGGGCGGGCCGGAGGCGCGTTCAAGCAGAGCCTTGCGGAGGCGACCCTCGCTTCCGGGCAGACGACCCGGCGCCACTACCACGGCGTCACGGAGGAGATCTACGTGATCCTCGAGGGAGAGGGCGAGATGGACGTCGACGGCGAGCGGACCGCTGTTCGCCCCGGTGACGCGATTCTGATCCCGCCTCGCGCCTGGCACCAGATCCGCGCGGCGCAGGAGGCGAGCTCCGCTTCCTCTGCTGCTGCGCGCCCGCCTATCGCGACGAGGACACCTACTTCGAGGAGGGATGACCATGCCGGCGCTCGACACCGAGGCGCTTCGACGAGCGCACGAAGGTCACGACTGGGAGCTGCTTGCGAGCTTGTACGCGGAGGACGCGGAGTCGCTCACGGTCGACCGCAACAACCCGCCGAGCCGGCCGAGGACGATCCGTGGGCAGGCGCAGATTCGCGAGTTCTGGCAGGAGGTCATGAGCCGCGACAAGTCCGACACGGTCCAGAACCTCGTCGCCGGCGAGGACGTGATCGCGTTCCAGGTTGCCTGTCTCTACCCGGACGGGACGCGCGTCCTCGCGGCACACACGCTCGAGCTCGCCGGTGGGAAGATCGCGCGTGAGTCGCTCGTGCAGGCGTGGGACGGCTAGCCGGGTGAGCGAGCTGCTCGAAGCGGTGTACGCAGGGGACGAGGCGCGTGTCGCGGCGCTGCTTGCCGAAGATCCCGAGCTGAGCGTCTTCGAGGCGGCTGCTCTCGGGCCGGACCGAGCTTCTGCGGGCTCAGCTGGAAGCCGACCCCTCGCTCGTCTCCGCGCGGGCGGAGGACGGCTTCACGCCGCTGCACCTGGCCTCGTTCTTCCGCAATCCGGAGACGGCGCGGATGCTGGTGCAGCTCGGGGCGCCCGTGGACGCCGTTGCCTCGAACGAGGAGCTCGCGTGACGCCGCTCCAGAGCGCGGTCGCTGCCGGCGAGGGGGAGGCAGCGGCGTTTCTGCTCGAGCACGGGGCCGACCCCAACGTCCGCCAGCGGGGCGGCTTTACTCCGCTCCACGCCGCCGCGCAACTCGGAGACGCTGACCTCGTGGACCTCCTGCTCCGGCAGGGCGCCGATGCGGGCGTCGCTGCGGACGACGGCCGCACGGCGGCCGACTTCGCGCGCGAAGCCGGCCGCGACGACGTCGCGGCCCGGCTCGCCCGCTAGTAGCCGAGTGACGCCTCGGCCGCCAGCTGGCCGCAGGCGGCCGCGATGTCGCGGCCGCGCGTGAGGCGGACGGTCGCGGGCAGCCGGGCACGGTCGAGCACCGCCTTGAAGGCGGAGATCGCCCTCCGCGACGAGCCCTCGTAAGCTCCCGGTGGGGTTGTACGGGATGAGGTTCACCTTGAAGAGTCGGCGGTCGAGCAGCTGCGCGAGCGCCTCCGCCTGCTCGACGCGGTCGTTCACCCCCGCGAGCATCACGTACTCGACGAACACCTTGCGCCGCCGCAGCTCGACGTAGCGGCGGCACTCGCCGAGGATGTCGGCCAGCGGGTAGCGCTCGTTCACCGGCATGAGCCGGGAGCGGAGGGCGTCGTCGGCCGCGTGAAGGGAGAGGGCGAGCCTGATCGGCTCGTCGACCTCGTCTATGAAGCGGCGCAGGCCGGGGAGCCAGCCAACCGTGGAGACGGTCGTCCGCCGGTGGGTGATGCCGAGATCGGGCAGACGGCGCGCGGCGGCGACCACGTTGTCGAGGTTGAGCATCGGCTCTCCCATGCCCATGAAGACGGCGTGGTTCATCGGCTCGGCCCGCCGAAAGTGGAGCGCCTGGTCGAGGATCTCCCAGTCGGTCAGGTTGCGTCCGAAGCGCATCGCACCGGTCGCGCAGAAGGTGCACGTGAGCGGGCAGCCCGACTGGGCGGAGAGGCAGAGCGAGCGGCGGCCGTCGCGGTAGCGCATCAGCACGGTCTCGACGGGATGGCCGTCGGCGGTGGAGAAGAGAGCCTTGACCGTGCCGTCGCGCGCTTCGGCCTGCTGTTCGAGCGGGAGCGTCGAGAACGGGGCCTCGGCGTCGAGCTCGGCGCGCAGCGCGGCCGGCAGGCTGGTCATCTCCGCATAGCCGCCGCGCGCCGCGCGCAGCCCACTCCCAGACCTGGCGGGCGCGGTAGGGCGGCTGCCCGCGGTCGCGAAGCTTGCTCCTGGAGGAGCGCCGAGGTCCATGGTCGGGCACACGGTAGCCTGAGGGCCGTGATCGACCTCCGCTCCGACACCCTGACCCAGCCGAGCGCGGCCATGCGCCGGGCCATCGCCGAGGCCGTCGTCGGCGACGAGCAGAAGCGGGAAGACCCCACCGTGCTCGCGCTCGAGGAGCGCGGAGCCGATCTGCTCGGGCAGGAAGAGGCGGTGTTCGTGCCGACCGCGACGATGGCCAACCAGATCTCCTTGCGCGATCCTCTCGACCAGCCCGGGGACGAGGTGCTGGCCGAGGCCATGGCGCACGTCTTCCTCTACGAGCTGGGCGGGCCGGCCGTGCACTCCGGCCTCGCCATGAAGGCCATCCATACGGAGGCCGGGCGCTTCACGCCGGAGCAGGTGCGCGACGCCGTCAGCCCCCGCGGCGACCTGCATGCGGCGCCGACCACGGTGGTGTGCCTCGAGAACACGCACAACGGCGGCGGCGGTCGCGTCTGGCCGCTCGAACAGGTGCGCGCGGTCGTCGCCGAGGCCCGCGGACACGATCTCTCCGTCCATCTCGACGGCGCGCGGCTGATGAACGCGGCCGTGGCGAGCGGAGTGCCGGCAGCCGAGTACGGGCGCGAGTTCGACACCGTCACGCTCTGCCTCTCCAAGGGCCTCGGGTGCCCGCTGGGCGCGCTCGTGGCCGGCTCGCGCAAGCGGATGGCGAAGGCGCGGCGCATGAAGCACCTCTTCGGGGGCGCGATGCGCCAGGCGGGCATCGTTGCCGCCGCGGGCCTCTACGCGCTCGATCATCACGTCGAGCGGCTTGCGGATGACCACGCGAACGCCCGCCGGCTCGGCGAGGGGCTCGCGGAAGCGGGGCTCCCGGTCGATCTCGAGCAGGTGGAGACGAACTTCGTGCTCGTCGACGTCGGGCGCCTCGGGCTCGGGGCCGACGAGGCGGTCGCCCGCCTGCGCCAGGGCGGCGTTCTTCTCTCTTTCGCCTCGCGCCGAAACACGCTTCGCGCCGTCACGCATCTCGGCATCTCCGAAAGCAACGTCCACGAGGCGGTGGAGCGGATTCCGCGCGCCCTCGCTGCGACGGCGGAGCCGGTCGAGCTGCGGGCCGACGCGCCGACGCCGTACTAGATGGGCGCAGGTGCGCGCCGCTCGGCGCTCGTCGCCGCGGCGGTGGCCGCACTCGGCGTCCCGGCCGCGGTGGTCGGCGTTCTCGCGGCGCGTGACGGAAATGACTCGGCCGCGGGCCCTTGCGAGGTCAGCGAGCTCCCCTCGCAAGGGGAGGCGCACGTCTCCGAGGAGGAGCCCGGCTTCCAGTACAACTCGTACCCGCCCACGAGCGGGCCGTCCGCTTCCGAACCGGTCCCCTGGAGCCTCTACGACACACCGCGAGCCCAGGCGCGCCTCGTGCACAACCTTTCCCACGGGGGCGTCGTCGTGCAGTACGGGGACGAGGTGCCGCCGGCCGACGTCGCGCGCATAGCCGGCTGGTACCGCTCGGATCCGGACGGGATCATCGTGGCGCCGCTCGCAGGGCTGGGAGACCGCATCGCCCTGACGGCATGGACGCATCTGGCAGTCTGCTCCCGCTTCGATGCCGCCGCGTTCAGCGCGTTTCGAGACGCGCGCCGTTTCCAGGGGCCGGAGCGGCTCGAGCGGGAGGCGTTACGGCCGCAGAAGCCCGAGGCAGCACGCCCGCTCGTCTCCGATCTCAGCCTCTGGCCGCGTCCCTTCGCCGACACGCTCTCGATCACGGTGACGCTCGAGCAGGAAGCCGCCTCACGATCACGGTCGCCGCCGAGTCCGGGCGGGTCGTCCGCCGCCTCGTCGAGGACGAGCCGAGAGCGCCGGGGTCGTCTCCGTCGCCTGGGATCGCCGCGACGAGCGGGGACGGGTGAGCCCGCCGGCGTGTACGTCGTCCGGGTGGAGGCCGTGACTCCCGCCGAGCGGGCAGGGCTGACTGCGCCCGCTGAAGCCGTCTGAGCCGCGAGAGGCGCTAGAGGCGCCGCGCGCCGACCCAGGTCGACGCGTACCACGAGTCGTAGATGCTCGAGATCTTCACGACGTCGCCCGTGTGCGGCGAGTGGACGAACTGCCCGCCGCCGATGTAGAGGCCCACGTGGGAGAGGCCGTTGAAGAAGACGAGGTCGCCGGGAGCCAGGCTGGAGCGCGACACCGCGGTGCCCATGCTGTACTGAGAGGCCGCGTGGTGCGGAAGCGAGATCCCGACCTGCGCGTAGACGTACATGGTGAAGCCCGAGCAGTCGAAGCCCGACGGGGACGCTCCGCCCCAGACGTAGGGAGTGCCGAGGAAGCTGAGCGCGATCCCGACGACGCCCGAGCTCGTGGGCGCGGGAGGCGGTGACGGCGGGGGTGGCGGGGACGCCGCGGGCTCCGGCGCGGGAGGAGGCGACGCTGCGGTGCTTCCTCCGCCCGAGCTCTGCTGGGACGGCGCCGACGAGTCCTGCCCGGCGGCCGGCGCCTGTTGTTCCTCTGCGCGGGCGGCCGCAGCCGCGCGCGCCCGGGCCTGGGCGGCGAGCCGGGCCTGCCGCTCTCGCTCTTCTGCCTGGAGACGCGATGATCTCGTCCTGGATCGAGGCGTAGAGCTGCTGGCGCTCCGCGAGCTGGTCCTCGATCGCCTCGCGCTGCTCGGCCCGCTTCGCCACGAGCTCTTTCTGCTCGGCCCGGGCGTTCTCGAGTTGCTTCTGGCGGCGCGCGACCTCGGCCTTGTACCGCTTCACTTCGCGGGCGACCGCCGCGTCCTCGTCGGCGACACGGCCGGCGGTGTCCAGGCGGTCGAGCAGGTCCTCGAAGCTCGTCGCCCCGAGGATCACCTCGACCGTGTTCGGCTCACCATCGGTGTAGAGCTGGACGATCCGCTCCTCCATGCTCGCCTCGGCCTCCGCGGAGGTTCGCCTTCGCCAGATGCAGGTAGTGCGTGTTCTGGGCGAGCGACTGCTCGATCTCCTGGAGCCGGACCGTGGCCCCGTTGTAGGCGTCCACGGCCCGGTCGAGCTGCATGTCGATGACGTCGATCTGCTCGAGGACGCTCTGTGCCTCGGCCTGCTTCGAGTCGATCTCGGCGGTCTGGGCGGCGGTCGATCCGACCATCGCGAGCGCACCCGTCAGGGCGAGGAGGAGACAGATTCCGAGGCGCTTCGGCAGGGCCATCGCGGTCTCGGCGGGCACCTGGCCCGCAAGAAGCGCAGCAGCCTAACAGACGAGGCGGAAGGATGCGCACGGGCGTTTCCGCCCCCGCCGCCCCTTCGAAGGCGCTCAGGCCGCGACGGCGCGTGCCGCGGCGCGAGGCGACCGCGAAGGGGTGGTAGAAGGCCTCGAGCGGGTCGTCACCGCGGACGGGGAGCTCGAGCGCGACGCCCAGGCGCTCGTCGACGACGAGGACGGCGAGGGCGTCGTCGCGCGGATTCCAGAGGAGCGAAACCTCCAGTCCGTCGTTGCTGCCGGTAGGCGAGCTCCTTGCGCTCCATGCGCGTCATGTTCGCGCCGGCGTGCAACGCCCCTTCCTCGCCCCGGTAACGGTTGCGTTACGGCTCGGACGCGGGCCCGGCCGGCCCGGCGGAGCTACTCGTACTGGAGCGCTTGGAGGACGTTCAGCTTCGCTGCGCGCCGGGCCGGCATGATCGCGGCGATGATGCCCGACGATCACGGCGATGATCGCGAACACGACCAGCTGGCCGACCGGGATGGAGAAGCGCACGTCGAACTCGCCGAGCGCCCGTGTCACGAGCGCGGCGAGAAAGATCCCGAGCGGCAGGCCGAGCGCCGCGCCGATCAACGCCGTGATGACGCTCTCGTGGCGCACCATGCGGCGCACCTGCCGCCGGGTCATGCCGACGGCGCGGAGCATGCCCAGCTCGCGCGTCCGCTCGTAGACCGACAGCACGAGCGTGTTCACCATCCCGAAGATGCTCACGATCACCGAGAGGGCGAGGAGCACGTAGAGCATGACGCAGGAACTGGTTGAAGTCCTCGTCCTGCGCCGTGATCCACTCCTCGCGGGTCTGGACCTTGGCGTCGGGGTAGTCGGCCACGGCGTCCTCGAGCTGGCTCGCCTGCGGAGGGCGAGGGATCGCCGGGCACGTTCACGAAGGTGAACTGGTTGCGCGGCCGCTCGTAGATCGAGTCGAAGGTCGGACTTGGGGATCGAGACGCTGCCGAGGAGGGGATAGAAGGGCGGCGGCTCGTAGATGGCCTTGATCACGATCGGGAGCCGCTCGTTCGAGGCCGACGTGAGCTGCACCGTGTCGCCGACCGCGAGATCGTGCTCGTCGGCGAAGTCGGCGTCGACGATGGCGCCGTTCTCGCCCAGCTGTCCGAGGACCTCGTCCGAGCCCTCCTTCCAGTCGAAGTTGTAGACCTGCGTGATCGCTCCCGGCTCGATGCCGGTCACGTACCCGTCGGAGTCTCCGATCTTGCCCAGGTCGGACCGGACGCTCGTGACGAGCTGCGGCGTCGGGGGCGGACTTGATCGCCTCGCCCGCGTCCGCCACGAAGGGCGTGAAGCCGTCCTGGGACGTGACGACGTAGTCGGCGGCGATCTGGTCCTCGATCGCCTCGCGGTTCGAAGACTTGAGCCCCTCTGCGAGGACGGCCACGAACGTGACGAGCGCGATGCCGATCATGAGCGCCGCTGCGGTCGCCGCCGTGCGGCCCGGGTTGCGCACCGAGTTCCCGCGCGCGAGCTTGCCTGCCGCGCCGCCCAGTCTGCCGCGCGGGCCAGCCGACGACGGCCGCGATCGGCCGGACGAGGCGCGACGAGATCATCGCCACGCCGACGAAGAGGAGCAGCACGCCGCCCGCGATCGACAGGAGGCGGTCGCCGGTCGCGAGCTCGTCCTTGAACATGGAGAAGCCGAGCAGGAAGAGCGCGAGCACGATCGCGCCGATCGCGACGAACGGCGTGAAGCGCGAGAAGCGCGACTTCGGCAGGGTCGCTCCCTCGCGGACGGCTGCGATCGGCGGCACGCGGGTCGCCCGGATCGCGGGGAAGAGGCCTGCGAGCAGCGTGACGAGCACGCCGACGAGGAGCGAGACGACGATCGTGCGCGTGGCGAACACGGTGTCCGCCTGCGGCAGGTCGAGCTCGAGCGCCTCGAAGAGCCGGTTCAGCGCCCAGGCGAGCCCGAGGCCGCCGAACAGCCCGATCACCGAGGCGATGATCCCGATCGTGAGCGCCTCGAGGATCACCGAGCCCGAGCACCTGGCGACGCGAGGCCCCGACCGTCCGGAGCGTCGCGAACTCGCGCGTCCTCTGCGCGACCGTGATCGAGAGCGTGTTGAAGATGACGAAGGCGCCGACGAAGAGCGCGATGCCGGCGAAGGCGAGCAGGAAGTAGCGGATGAAGCTCGTGAACTCGCTGATCTCGTCCTTGTCCTCCTGCGCCTCGGTGGCCGCGGTACGCACCCTCGCGTCGTCCGGGAGGACCGGGCCGATCGTCTCGATCAGCTCTTCGGGCGTCGTGCCCTGCTCTGCCGGCGACGGAGATGAAGTCGAGCTGGCCCTCGCGGTCGAGCAGCGCTCTGGGCCGTCGGGATGTCGAAGACGGCGAAGGTCGCCGTGCCGAGCGAGTCGACGTCGCCGTACTTGGCGATTCCGACGATCTCGAACTCCCGCTTCGGCCGGAGCGTCGAGATCTCGACGCGGTCGCCGACCGCGAAGCCCTCGCGGTCGGCGGTGCCGGCGTCGATCACGACCTCGTCGGAAGCGGTCGCGTAGCGGCCCTCGACGAGGTTGAGCGGGTTGAAGCGCTCGACGTCGGGGCTCGAGTCGATGCCGAACCCGAAGCTCGGCGCGCCCTGCGTGTTGATCGCCTTGCCGTCCTTGTCGATGATCTTCGTGTCCGTCTCGTTGACGATCCCGCCCGCGGCCGCCTCGACGCCGGGAAGCCCTCGACCGTCTCGAGCGAGCGAGGCGTCGATCGGGCGGATCCTCGGTCGTGTCGCCCTGGAAGCTGATGTCGGCGCCCTTGCCGGACACGACGACATCCGTGCCCGCGTAGGACTCGTCGAAGATCTGGCGAGAACGCCTTGTCGATCGTGTCCGTGAGGACGTAGGTGCCGCTCATCATCGCGACGCCGAGGACGATCGCGATGGCGGTCAGCGCGGCGCGGAGCTTGCGCCCTGCGAGACCCTTGAGAGCAACGCGGATCACGGTTGACCCCTCCCCGCGTCTACTCGTACTGGAGTGCCTGGAGCGGGTTGAGCCGCGGCGCTCGCCGGGCCGGGAAGATGGCTGCGAGGACGCCGACGATGACCGCCGCGATCGCGAAGATGACGATCTGGCCGACCGGGACGGAGAAGTCGATGAAGTCGACGCGCCACACGAGCAGGCCTGCGAGGACGACGCCCAGGACGATCCCGAGCACGGCTCCGATCAGCGCCGTGATGACGCTCTCGTAGCGGATCATCCGCCGGACCTGGCGCCGGGTCATCCCGATCGCGCGCAGCATGCCGAGCTCGCGCGTCCGCTCGAAGACGGTCAGGACGAGCGTGTTGACGATTCCGAACAGGCTGACGACGACGGAGAGCGCGAGCAGGACGTAGAGGATGTTGAGGATGTTGTTGAGGAAGCTGACCTGGTTGTCCTTGAACTCCTGGCGCGTCTGCGGCTTGGCGTTGGGGAAGTCGGCCAGCGCGGTGTCGAGGCTCGCGGTGTTCGCCGGCGGTCACGCCGCCGTCCATCTTCACGAACGAGTAGAGGTTCTGCGGCTGGTCGTAGTTCTGCGTCGAAGGTCTCGCTCGAGAACGTCACGCTTCCGAACGGCGAGCCTCCGGCGGGCGGGTCGAAGATGCCCTTCACGGTCAGGTTGAGGGTCTTGCCCGTCGGGGTCTCGATCTTGATCGGCGACCCGACGGTGAGGTTGTGGTCGTCGGCGAAGCCGTCGTCGACGAACGCCCCGTTGGCGCCGAGCTCGCCGAAGACCGCCTGCGAGCCTTCTTTCCAGTCGAGTTGAGCGCGCTCGCCGCTGTTGGGCGTCACCGCGGTCACGAAGGACGGGTCGCCGAACACCAGCGCCTCGCCCGTGCGCACGCTCGGCGACGGCCTCGACGCCCGGCGCTTGCTCGGCTGCCTCGGCGGCGTCGATCGGGATGGGGGAGAAGTTGTTCTGCGCCGTGATCGCGTAGTCGGAGACGAAGATCTTGTCGACGGCGTCGGTGAACGTGGAGCGGATCCCCTGCCCGAGCACCGCGACGAGCGTGACGAGCGCGAGCCCGATCATGAGCGCGGCCGCGGTCGAGGCGGTTCGCTGCGGGTTCCGCTTGGCGTTCCCGCGCGCGAGCTGCCCGGCAGCGCCGCCGATCTCGGCCGCCGGCCAGCCGAGGACAGCCGCCAGCGCCGGGACGAGCTTCGACGCGAAGAGGGCGACGCCGAAGAAGATGAGCAGCGCGCCGAGGCCCATGAAGAGCAGGATCTCCGTCGTTCCGAGGCCGCTGCCGAAGAGGCCGAAGATCAGCGAGGCAAAGCCGAGCGCAGGGCGATCAGGATCGCGCCCGAGCGTGCGGAAGCGCGCGAACCGGGACGCGGGCAGCGTCGCTCCCTCGCGCACCGCGGCGATCGGCGGCACGCGCGTCGCGCGGACGCGGGCGGAGGCTCGCAAGAAGGGTGACGAGGATGCCGACGAGCAGCGCGACGACGATCGGTGCGGGTCTCGAAGAGCAGGCCCGTGTTCGGCAGCGTGAAGCCGACCGCGTCGAACAGCCAGAAGAGGAGCTTGGCGAGCCCGAGGCCGAGGAAGAGCCCGATGACCGAGGCCACGACGCCGACGACGAGCGACTCGAGGATGATCGAGCCGAGCACCTGCCGGCGCGACGCGCCGACCGTTCGCAGGGTCGCGAACTCGCGCGTCCGCTGCGCGATCGTGATCGAGAGCGAGTTCGCGATCACGAACGCGCCGACGAAGAGCGCGATGCCGCCGAACGCGAGCAGGAACGACTGCAGGAAGGAGATGAACTCGTCGGTGTCCTCGGCGTCGGAGCGGGCCTGCTGCTCCGACGGTCTGCACCTGGGTGTTCGGGGGCAGGATCTCGCGGATCTCGCCGACGAGCTGCCTGGTCCGAGACGCCTGGCTTCGCGGCGACCGCGATCTCGTCGAGCTTGCCCGGCTTGTCGAAGATGCGCTGGGCGGTCGGGAGGTCGAAGCCGGCGAGGGTCGCGCCGCCGATCGTCGACACGGAGCCGAACTTGACGATCCCCGAGATGCGGAGGTTCTGGACCGGGCCGACGGCCCTGGACGCCGACGATGTCACCGACCTTGAAGTCCTCCTTGTCGGCGGTCGCGCCGTCGATGACGACGTCGCCGTTGCCCGGGCCAGGAGCCCTCGACGAGCTGCAGCGGGTTGAAGCGGCTGTCGCCGTTCGCGATCGAGAAGCCGAGGTTCGGCGCTCCGCCGTACACGATCGCCTTGCCGTCGTCGCCGATGAGCTGCGCCTCGCCGTCGACGCTCCCTTCGGCCTCGGCGACGTCGGGCAGGTCCCGGACCTTTGGAGGAGCGACTGGTCGAACGACGGCTCGGTGGCGCCGCTTCCCTCGCTGAGGTCGAAGGCCGACTTGCCGCTGATGACGGCGTTCGAGCCCTGGCGGCTGTCCGTGAAGATGTTGTCGAAGGCGCGGTCGATCGAGTCGGTGAGGACGTAGGTCCCGCTGACCATCGCGACGCCGAGGACGACGGCGATGGCGGTGAGGGTTGCCCTGAGCTTGCGGCCTAGAAGGCCCTTGAGGGCGACCCGGATCAGAGCCGGCTCACCGCCTCCATCGTCTCGAGCACCTCGTGCGGGCTCGCCTTGCCGAGCTCCTTGACGATCAGCCGTCGGCGAGGAAGAGCGTCCGGTCGGCGATCGCGGAGGCGTTCGGGTCGTGCGTGACCATCACGAACGTCTGCCCGAGCGTCTCGACCGACTCGCGGAGGAGCTCGAGGATCTCCGGCTCGTCGTCGAGTCGAGGTTGCCGGTCGGCTCGTCGGCGAAGACGACGGTCGGCTTGGAAATGAGCGCCCGCGCGATCGCGACGCGCTGCTGCTGGCCGCCCGAGAGCTCTGAAGGGCGGTGCTTGCGGCGGTCGGAGAGCCCGACACTCTCGATGACGGAGTCGACCCACTCCTTGTCGATCTTCCCCCCGCGAGCTCGAGCGGGAGCACGATGTTCTCCTCGGCCGTCAGCATGGGCAGCAGGTTGAAGAACTGGAAGACGAAGCCGATGTGCTTGCGGCGGAGCTTCGTGAGCTCGTTGTCGCCGAGGTTGGTGATGGGCGTACCGTCGATATCCACCTCGCCCGAGGTGGGCTGGTCGAGGCCCGGCGAGGATGTGCATGAGGGTCGACTTGCCCGAGCCCGACGGGCCCATGACACCCGTGAGCTTTCCGCGCTCGACGTCGAGCGAGACGCCGCGAAGGGCGTGGACGGCGGTGTCGCCCTCGCCGTAGGTACGCGCCACGTCACGGGCCGTGACGACGGCGCCCGGCTCGACAGGCGCTTCTTGTAGTTCTTTCTCCATGGTCGTCACTGTAAAGACCTCCGGGCCTGGTGGGTGCGTTGGAGCCCATGCTGCCGACGCTGCGGAGCCCTCACAAGGCGGTCAGTGCCACTCCTAACGTGGGGTTAACCGCACCCCACCACCGCCTCTTCCGATGATTTCGCCGGCTCCGAGCGGTCCCACGAATCGAGAAGCCACGAGAAGGGAGTGCACATGCGCGCTGACGCGTCGGCCGGAAGCGATGCCGGCAACCGTTCGCTCGTCGGGAGCTGTGAGTGCGGGAGAGTTCGTTACCGGGTCGCGGACGCGTTCGTGTACGCGTCGAACTGCCACTGCTCGCGCTGTCGCGCGGCGACCGGCTCGGCGTTCAAGCCCTTTGCCGGCATCGAGCGGGAGAAGCTCGAGGTCACGGACGGCCCGGACGAGCTCCTGGTCTACGGGGACGAAGGCCTGAACGACACGCGGTGCGCAGCGTGCGGTTCTCTCCTCTTCTCCGTGGTGCGGGAGGGTGCCTTCGTCCACGTCGCGCTGGGCTCGCTCGTGGATGCTCCCAGCATGCGGCCGACGAAGCACATCTTCGTCGGCTCCAAGGCCCCGTGGTTCGAGATCACCGACGGTCTGCCGCAATTCGAGGAAGCGCTACGTTAGGCACGGCTTCGCCGCGAGCGGTCGCCGGCGATGAAGAACGCTGACCGCGACGCCGACGTAGCCGGCGATGAGCACGGCGCCTCGACCCCGGCTCGAGCGCCCGCCCCAGAGGAGCAGCGAGACGAAGACGACGGAGCCGCCCATCGCGGCGAGCTCGATCGACGCGGAACGAGAGCGCCAGCGGCTCGATCGCCCAGGAGAGGATGGCGACCGCCGGGATGAGGAAGACCGCCACCTGCGCGCTCGACGCGAGCGCGATCTCCGCGGCGAGCTTGATGTTGCCCCCGTAGGCGACGACCACCGCGCCGCCGTGCTCGGCCGCGTTGCCGACGATGGCGACGATGATGGCGGCGACGAAGAAGTCCGACAGGCCCGACCTCCTCGGCGAACGTCATCGAGGGTGTGGACGAGAACCTCCGCGACGAACGCGGTCACGACGGTGGCGGCGGCGAGCACCGCCAGGGAGAAGCGCAGCGACCAGGCCGCCATCGCCTGCGCTTCGTCGGCGACGTGCAGCTCACGGTGCCGGCGCAGCGAGTACCAGGTCACGCCGACGTAGACGAGCAGGAGCACGATCGAGACGGGAGCGAGAGCTCGGCGAGGGAGCGGCGGTCGGGGTCGCCCTCCCAGCCCGGGATCGACGGGATGAGGAAGAGCGAGCACGGCAACGGCGACGAGGCCGAGCGAAGTGAGGCTCGACTCGCGGTCGAGCAGGCCCGCGGCCGCCGAAGAGGAGCGAGAAGCCGAGGACGAGCAGGAGGTTGCCGACGACGGAGCCCGTCAGCGAGCCGCGGACGACCTCCGTCAGCCCTTCGTTGACCGCGAGGAGGGCGATGATGAGCTCGGGCGCGTTCCCGAAGGTGGCGTTCAGGAAGCCGCCGATTCCGGGGCCGGTGTGGTGCCCGGCGTGCTCGGTCGCCTCGCCGATCAGCCAGGCGAGCGGGATCAGCGACGACGGCCGCCAGCACGAAGAGCCCGATGTCGCCGACATCGGTGAACCGGTCGACGAGCGATCGTGAGGGGGCCGAGCGCGAGCAGCGCGTAGAGGATCTTCCTGACCAAGCCGCGGCGCACCCTATCCGCGAGCGAATACCCTGGGACGTCATGCTCGACGCGGTCCTCTTCGACTGGGGCGACACCCTCTTTCACTTCGCCTACGACGAGTCGCTGCTCGAAGCGGGGTGGGAAGCCGGCCTGGCGACGCTCGAGGGCGCGACGGGCTGCCCGGCCACGACGAGACCGCGGCGCGGTTCCGCGAGCGCTACCTGCCCTTGCTGTGGGTGCCGGGCTCGGTCGAGGAGATCGAGTACCCGGGCATGGTGCGGGAGCTCCTCGCCGAGCTTCGCCGTCGAGCTCGACGACGAGGAGCTCGATCGTTTCTCGCCGCGGAGCACGCCGCCTGGGACCCGGCGCGGCGACCCGGCGCGCACACGCACGCGCTGCTCGACTCCCTGCGCGAACGCGGGCCTCAAGCTCGGCCTCGTCTCGAACGTGTTCGACCCGGGCTGGCTCCTGCGCGAGAGACCTGGCCGACATGGGGCTCGACCGAGCGGCTCGACACCGCCGTCTTCTCCTCGGAGGTCGGCAAGCGGAAGCCGCATCCGGCGATCTTCGAGACCGCGCTCGACGCCTCGAGGTGGAGCCCGAGCGCGCCCTCTTCGTCGGCGACCGGCGCTACGAGGACATCCGCGGGGCCAAGGAGCTCGGCATGACGACCGTGCTTGCGCTCTGGTTCCGGGCCGACGAGGACGAGCGGGGGCTCGAGCCGGACTACGAGGCGTTCACCCAGATGGACGTGCTCAACATCGTCCGCCGCCTCACCGGCGAGCTGTAGAGCGGAGCTCGAGCCGGGCGCCCTACACCCGTCTCGGCCCCTTGTCAAGCCTTGCGGGCGGCCGGAGGGGGGCCAAGAATCCAGCTGGGTGCAGCGCCTGTAATTCATTGCGACCGAGCTCCCTCTGCGGCCTCAGGAGGAGACCGAGTGTCGCCGCTGTCGCGTCCACTGCGACAAGGTCGTGTACCCGGGGGCCTGCGTCGAGCGCTCCTGCCCGTTCCTGTACGCGTACACGGAGCACGGTCGAACCTACGTCGGGTGCATGCAGAAGTGTCTCGAGGTCGAGATCGACCTCGACCTCCTCGGCGAGGCCCAGGGGCACAAGGGAGGCTTCGGCGCGGTGCGGGCAGTCCGCCAGCCGCTGCCGATGTGCAAGGCCGAGGTGGCGAGCTGCTACGCGAGCCGCGCCGACGAGATCGGCTGCGTCAACCCCGAGTTCTCCGAGCTCCCCCGCGGGAAGCCGTCCTTCCGGGTCGTCGACCGGAACGACGCCGCTTAGAGTAGCCTTCGCTCGGTCCAGCGGGCGTGAAGCTCCCTGAGCTTGCGCACTTCGTCCGCGTCCGGGCCGTGCCCGTCCGGGCCGGGCACCTCGAGGATCATCGTAGTGCTCCTGCAGCCGCGGATGGGCGAGGAAGACGCCCAGCTTCTCCCCGAGCTCGCCCTCGCCGACGTTGGCGTGCCGGTCGCGGTTCGAGCCGAGGCCCGCCTCGGCGTCGTTCACGTGGAGGCAGCGAAGGCGGTCGAGCCCGATGCGCTGCGTCGACGTCCTCGAGCACGGCGTCGAGCGCCTTCCGGTCGGTCACGTCGGTGCCCGAGACCCAGAGATGGCAGGAGTCGAGGCAGAGGCCGAGGCGGGGGTGGGCGCCGAGGCGCTCGAAGAGGACCGCGAGCTCGTCCACGGAGCGGCCGATCGTCCCGCCCGCGCCGGCCGAGTTCTCGAGCAGGAGCCAGGTGACGTCCGAGCAGCGTTCGAGCGCCTCCTCGAGCGCCGGGAACGGCGCGCTCGAGCCCGGCCTCGAGGCCCGCGCCCAGGTGCGAGCCGACGTGCACGACGACTCCGTCCGCTTCGATCGCGCAGGCGACGTCGAGGGTGTTCTCGAGCGCCGCCCGCGACTTCTCGTAGACGGTGTCGTCGGGCGCGGCGAGGTTGATGAGGTAGAGCGCGTGGCAGAAGACCCCGCCGATGCCCGACCTCGGCGCGCCGCTCCTTGAAGCGCTCGAAGTTGGCAGGGTCGTGGTTGGTCGGCCGCCAGGCGCGCGGGCTCTGGGTGAAGATCTGGACGGCGTCGACGCCGAGCGCCTCGGCCCGGTCGAGCGCCGTGTGGATCCCACCTGAGGTGGAGACGTGGGCGCCGGCCAGCACCGGGCTATCGTAGTCGCGGTCTCGTCCAGCCCGAGCGCGGCTGTTCTTCGGAAGCCCTGCCTGCTTGGACTTCCGTGTCCTGGCCGAATGGGTATTTCGCGGCGACCCCTCGGGTTGTACGGTTCTGCTCATGCGGCGACCGATGATCCTGCTGGTGGTGATCGTCGTCGTGTTCCTCGCGGCCATGGCGCTCGCCACCTACGAAGGGTTCACCTCCCCGCGCGGCAAGTCGCAGAAGAAGCCCTTGCCGTGCTCGGCGGCCGAGCCGCGAACCGAGAACTGCACCGTCGGTTAGAGCCCTAGCCTCGCCCGCGCGCCGAACTCGGCGCCGTGCTCTTCGACCCGCAGCGGCTACCGTAGTCGCGTGCCCGTCCGCGTCCGCTTCGCGCCCAGCCCCACGGGCTTCCTCCACATCGGCGGCGTTCGCACCGCGCTCTTCAACTGGCTCTTCGCCCGACACGAGGGCGGGGAGTTCCTCCTGCGGGTCGAGAACACGGACGCGAGCCGGGAGGTGGCCGAGTCCGTCGAGCAGATCCAGCGCTCGCTCCGCTGGCTCGGCCTCGACTGGGACGGGGACGTCGCCTTCCAGCTCGACCGCCTCGAGCGGCATCGCGAGCGTCGCGGACGCGGCTCGTTGCCGAGGGGAAGGCCTACGAGGACGAGGGCGCCGTTCGCCTGCGTGCGCCCGACGAGGGGACGACCGCCTGGGACGACGTCGGTGAAGGGGCGGATCGAGGTGGCGAACGAGAGCGTCGAGGACTTCGTGCTCCTGCGCAGCGACCGCACGCCGACGTACAACTTCGCCGCCCCGCTCGACGACGCCGACTCGGGCATCACGCACGTCGTCCGCGGCGAGGACCACGTGTCGAACACGCCCAAGCAGATCCTGCTGCTCGAGGCGCTCGGGGCCGAGCTCCCGCGCTACGCGCACGTGCCCAACGTCTTCGGCACCGACGGGCGCAAGCTCTCCAAGCGGCACGGCGCCGTCTCGGTGGAGGAGTTCCGCGCCGCAGGGCTACGTCGCGCCCGCGCTCATGAACTACCTCGCGCTCCTCGGCTGGAGCTACGACGACCGGACGACGATCATGTCCCGGGACGAGCTCGTCGAGCGGTTCAGGCTCGACCGCGTGGGCGCGAGCCCGGCCATGTTCGACTACGACAAGCTCGAGTGGATGAACGGCGTCTACCTGCGCGCCCTGCCGCCCGACGAGTACGCGGACTGCGCTCGTCGAGCTACCTGGAGGAGCAGGGCTCGAGCTGGGATCCGGCGCTCGTTCGCAGGGCGGCGCCGCTCGTGCAGGAGAAGATCACGACGCTCGGCGAGTTCCCGCGGTTCGCCGGCTTCCTCTTCGAGGACGTGCAGCCGGCCGCAGAGCTCCTCGACGGCTCGGCTCCGGTGCTGCGCGAGGCGCGCGAGGCGCTCGCCCGCACCGAGCCGTTCTCGCGCGAGCGGATCGAGGAGGAGCTACGGGCGCTCTGCGAGCGCCTCGGGCTCAAGCCGCGCCAGGCGTTCCAGCCGATCCGCGTCGCCGTCACCGGCTCGAAGGTCTCGCCCGGCCTCTTCGAGAGCCTCGAGCTCCTGGGCCGAGAGCAGTCGCTCGCCCGGCTCGACGCTGCGCTCAGGCGGCGGAGCCCGCGCGGGCTACTCAGCCCTAGGCCGGTAGAGGACGAAGCCGCCCGCAAACAGCGCGAGGCCGGCCGCCCACACGGGCCAGGCGGCCAGGACGGCCCCGGCCGTGAAGAGGAACGCGCCGCCGGCGACGAGCACGGTGGCGACGATCGCCGAGACGGACGTGCGCTCGCGCCTGCGGGCTTCGGCCGCTCCGGCTCGACCGAGCCGTCCGAGCCGACGTTGACCGTCGTTCCCTCGAGCGCCCGCAAGCGCGCCAGGCGGACCCGGAAGAGGATTCCGCGCCACTCGGGCAGGAGCGGCTCGACGAGCTCGGCGTCGCCGGCCTCGAGCGCGTAGCGCGACCTCGGCAGTCGCGTCGCGTGCCTCGGCAAGCGAGGCAACGAGCTCCTCGTGGAGCGCTTCGGCTCCGGCCGGCGGCTCGATCCCCACGGCGAGCTCGGCGCCGCAATGGAGCGTGTACTGGAGCGACGGCAGCTCCTCGGCGAAATCGGCGCTCAGCGCGGCCGACGGCGCCTCGGCTAAACGCTCCAGCCGAACGAGAGCCGCGCCGAGGCTCTCCCACAGGTCGGTGACGGCCTGCGCATAGGGCTCACCCCTCCGAGCGGTGCGCTCCATCCGACCGCCATCATACTCGCGTACACTGCGCCGCCGATGGCGGGCGAGGACCAGCGCCTGGTCGTCGTGGCGGACGACGACGACTCCCTGCGCCTCCTCTGTCGGGTCAACCTCGAGCTCGAGGGCTATCGGGTCGCCGAGGCCGGGAGCGCCGCCGAGCTGGAGCAGGTGCTCGAGTCGGAGGACGTGGCGCTCGTCCTGCTCGACATCCGGTTCGGGCAGCGATGACGGGATCGAGATCGCTCGCCGTGCTGCGGGAGGAGCGCCCGGACGTCCGGATCGCCTTCCTGTCCGGCAGCGCCCCGTTCGGAGAGCCGACTGACGGCCGTCTCGCGACGCCGTCGATCGCGAAGCCGTTCACCCTGGAAGAGCTGATCGAGACTGTGCACCGGCTGGCTCGCCGTTCAGCCTCCCCGTCCGGGTCGGTAGCTCGCCGAGCTCCTCCTCGACTCCGGCCACGTGCCGCCGCCAGCGCAGGGTGCGGAGCATGAGCAGGATGGCGCCGAACCCGAGCGCGACGTTCACGATCGTGATCACGAGCTGCTGGCCGAAGGCGAAGGCGAGAATCGTGCTGCGCGACGGCCGCGCCGCCGAGGGAGAAGACGAGCACCGCCTGCTGCGTGCCGGCGCCGCCGGGCGTGAAGGGAAGCACCGTCGAGAGCCCCTGGACGACGAGCACCGCCATCGTCGTCTCCACGGTCGCGTCGACGTGGAAGGCGCGCAGGAAGAAGAACGTCGACCCGATCCGTGCCACCCAGCTCGCCGCCTGCCAGGACACGACCTGCGCGCAGGTACGTCGCGCCAGTCGCCGAGGATCGCGAACCCGCGGGCCACCTTCTCCTTGAACGCGGTCACCTGTCGGCTCGCCCACGCCACGAGGAGGATCGCGCCGCCGAGGAGGATGCTGCCCACGAACGCCGAGACCTGCGGGATGCTCGACGACGAACGACCAGTCGAACGCGCGGAGGGAGGGCAGATCGGGCGTTCCCGGAAGCAGCCCCGCCTGGAGGGCCCAGAGGAAGAGCACCGTCGCGAAGACGAAGTCGAAGAGGGTCTCGACCACGAGCGTCGAGGCCAGCGTCGGGTAGGAGGACTCCTTCACTGCCCGGTGCTTGGCGAGGTAGAGCTTCACCACGTCGCCGCCGCGTGCGGGCACGACGGCGTTCACGCCCACGCCCGGCGAAGTACGCGCCGAGCGTCGGGCCAGAACCGGATGTGCGCGCCCGGGTAGGAGGCCCGGAGGATGTTCTGCCAGGCCGCGGCCCCGGAGCACGAGGCGGAGGACGTGACAGGCGACCGCGAGGCCGAGGGCTCCCCATCCGACGGCCGCGAGTGCCTCGAAGAACGCCTCCGAGGCGTCCAGGAACGCCCTGACGTCGTCCACGCTCTGACGATAGCGCCGCCCGCGCCCGGCGACGACCTATTACTCGGCGGCCAGGGAGGGAAAGACGAACCAGAGCGCGAGCGTCGCGGCCAAGGCGATCGGAGGCCTGAGGAACGGAAGCAGCCAGGCGAGGGAACGCAGCACCGCTCGGCTACTGCAAGCGCCGACGGCGACCGCCATCGCCGTCACTGTCCAGGTGCCCGCCGTGACGCCCGTGAGGAGTGGGCCGAGGCAGTCCTGCGATACGGCGTCAACCTGCCGGCCGACCTCCTCCAGGTGAACGCCGCGGTCGTCTCGCGCACGAGGTAGAGGCGGACGCTGTTCGCGCCCGGGCGGAAGGCGCTTTCCGGAAGGAGCGCCGAGACGAGCGTGTCCCCGAGAACGAGAAGCGAACGGGTGAACGCCGCGATGCGCCCGTTCACGGCGATCGCGACGTCCTCGCCGCCGTCCACGCCGTGGAGCTCGCCGGCGATGCGCGTCGGAAGGACAGGCGCGTCGGGGTCGTACCAGGTGCTGCCGTAGAGGTCGAACGTTGCGCCGGCGGAGCGGCCGAGGCGAGCCCGCCCACCTCGCGCCCGACGAGCTCGGGGTGCGGCCCGATCGCGAAGAGCCCGGGACGGGTCGTCGCCGTCCCCGAACAGGCGTACCTGGCGCTCGAGGACGCGGCGCCGGCGCTCGATGAGCTCGTCCGCGTTCCCCGACGACGCGCTCGCCGTTCGACTTGTGCACGATCACCTGCGGGTGGTCGCCGGGGCGACGCCGACGGCGGACTCTCCGTCCGATCTTCCACGGGATGCGGACCCCGAGCAGGTCGGCGATCGTCGGCAGGACGTCGATCGTGCGCACGGGGGCGTCCTCGGTGCGGCCGCTCGCGTTGCCCCGGCGCCTTGATGAACAGCGGCATGAACGCGATCTCCTCGAGATTGCCCTCGTTGACGCGCCGCCGCTCGCCGTGCGGCCGGAAGCTGACGCCGTGGTCGGCGACGAAGACGACCAGGGCGTCGTCGTAGACGCCGGTCTTCTCGAGCCGGTCGAGGATCTGCGCCGACGACCGTGTCGACGTAGCCGACCTGGAGCAGGTGGCGCTGCTGCGCCTGGAGCGCGAAGTAGGAGTCGCCGACCCAGCGCTCGTCCACCATGCCGGGCTGCGTGGGCAGGTTGACGGCGTAGCGCCTGCCGTCGGGCACGTACTCCCAGGGATGGTGGGGGAGGAGGACGTGGAGGAAGGACAGCGTGGGCTGCCGCGAGGGCCGGAGCGCGCGCACGAACGCGGCCACCTCGAGATCGCGCTCGGCGTAGGCCGCGAGGCGCCCGCCCGGCGAGGACGGGCCCGCCTGCAGGCGGACGCTCGGCTCGTCAGCGCCCCTGAAGTTGCGCCAGGCGCCGGAGATGCTCGGCAGCCGCGCGGCGAGGTCCTCGGGCAGGACGAGGTGGCCGGAAACGACCGACAGGTCGGAGAGCAGCGAGCCGACCCGCTCGGCGAAGGGCTCCCGGCGCTCCGCACAGAGCTCCTGGGGGCAGAGGTGCGTCTGCGATTCGAGGACGCGGAGCAGGTAGCTCGCCGCCCAGGAGCGTGAAGAGGTTGTCGGGGTGGTCGAGGTAGAGCGGGAAGCTCGTCGTCCTCGGGGAAGCGGCCCGTGAGGATCGACGGCACGGCCGCCGACGTCCACTCGTGCACGGTCGTGGCGTTGCGGATACCAGGTGGCGTCGCTGCGAGCCGCGCGAAATTGGGGTAGCGGACGGCGTCGATCTCCTCCGTTTCGGTCGAGGAGCGAGACCGTCGGGCAGCTCGTCGAAGACGACCATGACGACCGGCGCCTGCGCCGGGACGGTCTCGAGCCGCGGCTCGGGCGTCGGGGCGAAGACGAGCCGCTCGACGGGCGAGGCGAGCAGGAAGAGCGCGAGGAAGACCGCGCGGTGCTGCGCCGAGCACGGTGAGGAGCATGCGCGCAGGCCGGGCGAAAGCGTAGAGAAGGGCGAGGGCGGCTCCGGCGGCCGCCGAAGCGGCGAGGAGGAGCGGTCGTGGACGGCGTCCGCCGTGTGCACCGCCTGCAGAACGAACAGTCCGCCGAGGTCGCGACGAAGACGAGGTGGAGCGCCGTGGCGGCGCGCCGTCGACCAGACCGGCCAGCGCCTCGACGCCAGCAGGGCGAGCGGCGGCACGAACGTGACGCCGAGAGCGAAGACGACGATCTCCCAGCGCGTCGACCCGCGCACGGCGAAGAACTCCACGTTGTGCGAGAGGAGGTCGAAGAGCGGCTGGGCGAGGGCGAACGCCGAGAGCCCGGCGAGGTGCAGCCCGGCCCGCAGGAAGGAGCCGGGTGGGTCAGGCGCCCGGAACGGCACGGTAGAGAATCCTCGTGCCCGAGGGCAGCGTCTCGCGCCGCTCGATCCGCCAGTGCCGCGCGAGCGCGCGCTCGAAGGCGTCGTCGTCGTAGTCCGGATTCGCCGTCGGCCCCTTGGCGGCGAGCAGCCGCTGCACCATCGGGTCGTCGCGGGTCGGGAACTCGATGACGAGCACCGGCTCGAGGCCGGCCAGCCATTCGAGGAAGCTCGACGAGCGGCACGTTGCCCGTGATGGCGACATGATGGACGAGCGCCAGGCAGAGCACGAGCTCGGGGCGGCCGCGGCCCGTCGAGCGCGAGGCGCTCGAGCCCCCGCCAGCCCAGGTTGGGAGAGGGGTCGGCCACGTCCATCGTGAGGGGGAGGATCGAGCGTGAGCCTTCCTCCCGAGCGCGCGGTAGAGCAGCTCGGCGACGCCGGCGTCACCGTCGACGGCGACCACGTAGTCGCACGCTCTCGGCCGCCACGCGCGTGTAGCGGCCGTCGTTGCAGCCGAGATCCCAGGCGAGCGGCCAGCGGCGACCGCCGGTGGCGGCGCGGACGAACTCCTCCTTCGCCCGCGCGTCCGCCTCCGAGTAGGGGTTGTCCTCGCCGTACCCGGACCACTCGGTCGGCCCCGGGATCCCAGGAGAGCCGGCGGACCAGCCGGCGCAGGCCCTCGACGTTCGCCCGGATCAGGCCCGTGTGGAAGCCGGCCGACTCGAGCTCCCGCTTGACGTCGCGGCGGCGATCGCCGTAGCGCCGTTCCAGGCGGCTGTGCAGGACGACGTGGCCGAGCACGCCCCGGCGGAAGCGATCCCGCGCCGAGAGGAGGTTGCGGGCGGCCGCCGGCTCGATTCCGTCGAGCGAGCCGCGCAGCCACGGCTGGAAGGGGACGTCCTTCCACGCCTGGAGCATGAGCGGGTAGAGGTACAGCATGCAGAACTGCCGGTAGCCGGCCCACGGCTCACCCTCGCGCAGGCGCTCGAACGAGCCGATGTCCACGAACACGGGGTGCGCGCCGCGCCACTGGACGTTGTAGGGCGTTGCGTCCTTGAGGGTCAGGCCCTCGTCGAGCGCGCCGAGCAGGAGCTCGAGCTGGAGGAGGGCCGCGTCCTTGAGCATCCCGAACGTCCACTCGTAGGGGTAGGAGACGACCGGGATGCGCGCGTGGCGGAGGACGCCGGCATACGCGGTGCGCCAGCTCGGCCGGAAGCTCCTCGGCGACGAGGGCCTCGGTTGCGATCAGGGAGCCGTCCGCGACCGCGCGCTCGAAGAGGTCGCTCGCCTCCAGCGCCTCCCAGTCGGCGACGCCCTGCTCGGAGAGTCCGCGGAGAACCGCGTCGCCGGCGTAGAACACACGGCTGTCCGGGTCCCGAAACGAGCCTGGCTCGAGTCGGAGGCCGGATGCGGACGCTACCGCGGCTCGTCCTTCTTCCGGACGCCGATCAGCTCGAGGAAGCGGCGCCAGTAGATCTTGCCGACGACAGCCGCGGCGGCGACGCCGCCGACCACGGCCTGCACGATCATGCTCCCGGATCCGGGATCCAGGTACCCGAAGGGCGCGCCGTCCATGTTCACCGGCAGGATACCCCAGGTCCCGGCGGGCGGAAACAGGGGCCCGCTGCCCGCAGCACTCCCGCTGCCGACGATACGGTTGCCCGAAATCGCCGTCCCCCAAGTCGATGGAACACGACTACGACCTCGTCGTCATCGGCTCCGGCCCCGCCGGCCAGAAGGCGGCCATCCAGGCGGCGAAGCTCGGCCGGCGCGTCGCGCATGGTCGAGCGCGGCACATGCTCGGCGGCGTGTGCGTCGACACGGGCACGATCCCGTCGAAGACCCTGCGCGAGGCCGTCGTCTACCTGACCGGCATGGCCCAGCGCGAGCTGCGTACGGCGCGGGCTACCGGGTCAAGGAGGAGATCACGATCGACGAGCTCTCCGCGAGCACGAGCACGTGATCGACCGCGAGATCGACATCGTCCGCGACCAGCTCGCGCGCAACCACGTCCACGTCGTCCCGGGCGAGGGCTCGCTTCCTCGACCCGCACACGGTCGCGGCGTCCGACGGGACCGCAGGAGCGCTTGCTGAGCTGCCGAACGATCGTGATCGCAACCGGCACACGCCCGCCGGCCGCCCGAGGTCGAGTTCGACGAGCGCACGATCCTCGACTCGGACGGCATCCTGCAGCTCGACCGCATTCCCGGCCTCGATGGTCGTGGTCGGCGCCGGCGTGATCGGCATCGAGTACGCGTCGATGTTCGCCGCGCTCGGGCGCGAAGGTGACGGTCGTCGAGCAGCGCCAGCGGCTGCTCGACTTCTGCGACGCGCAGATCAGCGAAGGCGCTGCAGTACCACCTGCGCGACCTCGGCGTCGTCTTCCGCTTCGGGGAGTCGGTCGTCGGCGTCGAGCGGCGAGGCGGCGGGACGCTCACGCAGCTCGCGAGCGGCAAGCGGGTCGTCGCGGACGTCGTGCTCTACGCCGCCGGCCGCCAGGGCGCGACCGAGGAGCTCGGCCTGGAGAACGCCGGGCCTCGCCGCGGACGAGCGCGGCCGCATCGAGGTCGGGCCGGACTACCGGACCGCGGTCGAGCACATCTTCGCCGTCGGCGACGTCATCGGCTTCCCGAGCCTGGCCGCCACGTCGATGGAGCAGGGACGGCTCGCCGCCTGCGCCGCGTTCGGCGATCGGCGGCCGCTCGATGAGCGAGCTGCTGCCCGATCGGCATCTACACCATCCCCGAGATCAGCTTCGTCGGCAGGACCGAGGAGGAGCTGACCGAGGCGGCGGTCCCCTACGAGGTCGGCATCTCGCGCTAGCGCGAGCTCGCCCGCGGCCAGATCGTGGGCGACTAGTACGGCATCCTCAAGCTGCTCGTCTCGCCGGACGACCGGCAGGCTGCTGGGCGTGCACGTGCTCGGCACCGGCGCGACCGAGATCGTCCACATCGGCCAGGCCGTCATGGGCTTCGGCGGCACCGTCGACTACCTCGTCGACACCGTCTTCAACTACCCGACGCTGGCGGAGTCCTACAAGGTCGCGGCGCTCGACGCGATGAACAAGATGCTGGCGCTCAACCGCCTGAGCCGCTAGCCGAGCTCCGAGTTCGCTACGCGATGTAGAGCGGCGTGCCGATCGGGACCCGGTCGTACAGGTCCTCGACGTCAGGGATCGTCATGCGGACGCAGCCGTGCGAGGCCGCGGTGCCGATCGAGGACACCTCGTAGGTCCCGTGGATCCCCGCGCCGGAGTAGAAGCCCATCCAGCGGGCCTTGATCGGGTTTCGCGGGTCGTTTCCCGGGATGATCTTCCCTGCCAGGCTGCCGGCCCACGGCTTGTTCGGCACGTACCAGGCGGGATCGATCGCCTTCGTCTTGATCTTGTAGAGGCCCGCAGGCGTCTCGAAGCCAATTGACCGATGCTGACGCGGTAGATCTTGACGAGCTGCTGGTCGACGAACCAGCGAAGCTCCCGTCCACCCCGGTTGACCGTGATGAGCGTGTGGAACCTGCGCTCGAGCTCGCGCGTGGTCATCTTCGGGCGCACTCGCCTGACTGGCACGGACACTGTCCTTGGCTCGTCGAGCCGGACGAGGTGGTTCACGATGCCCCGCCGAAGCGCACGAGTGCGGACGGCCTTGCCTTCCCTGGACGGCTCGATGTAGACGCCCGCGAGCGACACGCTGCTCGTAGCTTCGCGGACGTGCTGGTCGAGGGCGCGCTTGACGCCGATGACGATGCGCGTGACGGCTTCCTTCGAGTACTGGACCGGGAGCGCGATGTCGGCGCTCACGCCCTCGCCCCTGAGATCGCGGATGGAGCGGGTGAGAAAGTTCCCCTCCCGGCTGTCGGCGAGCGCCTGCGAGAGCGCAGGCTCCAGGTTCACGCCCACGTCGACGAGCCCCGCATCGACGACGAATCGCCGCTTGCCATAACGAAGCCGGAGCGGACGCTCGACGGAGCGCACGATGCGCCGCTGGAGCTTCGCCCGCGCCTCGGCCACACGGAGGCCGCCGACGTCGACGCCGCCGATCGTGATGCCTTCCGCGATCAGGTCCGCGCGACCGCTGTCGTATCGCTGCAGACCTGCGGCACCCGCACCAGCCAGGACGGCGAGGAGGAGGAGGGCGATCACGAGCGCCTTCCACATGACGGGAGAGGCTAGCGAAGTCGGGAAGAGGCTTGCCGTTTGTCGCCGCGCGGGGCGCCCGGCGCGAAGGGCGCTACGCCGTGCCCGCCGGTTCGATCCGTTCGGTGAGGTCCGCTCCGGCGACGAGGACGGGGCAGGGAGCCTCGCGGGCGAGCTCTTCGCTCACGCTGCCGAGCAGCAACCGCCCGACCGGCCCGAGCCCTCGCGACCCGACGACGAGGAGGTCGTAGGCGCCCTGCGTCGCCTCGGCGACGATCTCCGCTGCGGGCTCTCCATGCGCGATCTTGAACTCCGGCTCGATTCCCCGCTCCTTCAGGAAATCATGGGCGACGGCAACGTCCTGATGGGCATGGGGTGCCAGGAACCGGTGGCCGCCCGCCTTGCTGGCCGGGCGTCGGCCTCGGGAACGACGCTCATGACGGTCACCTCCCCGCGGCCGTCGGCTGCAAGCTTGGCCGTTTCTTCGAGCGCATGCCTCGAGTGCTCGAATCCGTCGTATGCGAGCAAGATCTTCACTCCGCCAGATCCTCCTTTCATGATGCTTGATTCTCGCTGAATCATCGGGGCCAGGCGAGCTCGTGTGCCGCTGAGGCATCGATCTCCACGCGCAGCGCGTCCTCCTCACTGTCGGCCGAGGGCACGTCCACGACGCCGAGGTCGGCGAGGAAGGGTGCGAGGTAGCGCCCCACGATCTTGCCCGCCGGCCACCAGAGCGGCTCGGCGGACGCAATGGACGTGTCTCCTCGCCCACCGCCGAGCTCGATTCGGAGGAAGGCCGGCGTCCCGCCGGTGAGCAGAAGGGCGCGCAGAACCGGCCGGAAGGGCGTCGGCTCGAGATCGGCGCCTGCGCGGGCGGCGATCGCCTCGGCCGCTGCGTCGGCCTGCTGGGCGGCCAGGCCTCCCTGCTTGATGGGGAAGGTCGTCAGGTCGCCCGCAGCGTAGACGTCCGCCGTCCCGCGGACGCGGCCGTGGGCGTCGGTCGACACGAATCCGTCGCGGTCTCGAGGGACGCCGTCGATCGGCGGGCCGGCGAGCCGGGGCAGGGCGACGACGCGGTCGGCTGGGATGATCGTGCCGGGAGTGCAGGAGAGCCCGCTCTCCGTCGCCTCGACTGCGTAGGTACTCGTACGCACAACGATCCCCGCTTCCGCAAGCAGGTTCCCCACCGCTTCGCTCGCCCGGGCTCCGAAGAGGGCGAGCGGGGCGGGCTCCGAGGTGACGAGCGTGAGCTCGACGTCGACGCCCTCCTGCTCGAGCTTCTTTGCGGTGAGGAGCGCGAGCTCGTACAGCGGGAGCGGCCAGACGATTCCCGACGGGACGGCGAAGGCGATGCCTTCCAACTCGCCGCGTCTCGCCTCGTCGAGCAGACCACTGAATCGCTCGGTGTCGGCTGGGCCGCGGAACGTGAGCGCTCCTGGCACCGCGACCCGTGGCCCGGCGCCACACGCGAGGACGACCGAGTCATAGTCGATGTCCGGGCCCTGCTTCAGATGGGCCACGTGCCGGTCGGGCTCGAGCGCATGGAGCTCGCCGGGCGTGAACGCCGCGCCCGCCGCGCGCGCAAGATCGGCGAGCTCCCAACGATGCACGCGTCCCACACCGAACGGCTCCGCGACTGCGAGCGCGCGGTAGAAGAAGTGACGCTCGGGCGCGAGGACCTCGGTCTCCACGAAGTCGGCGGCCAGCGTGCGCAACGCGAGCGTTGCCTCGAGGCCGGCAACGCCCCCACCGACGATCAAGACGCGGGTACCCGGTGCTTCGCGGGAATCGTCCGTGTCACGGCCGGAAGCATCCTCGAGGGCGGCCGCGCTCACATCGGGGTTCGACCTGACCAGGCTTCGGGAAACCCGCACCTTCGAGCGGCGGCTGCGGGCCTCCATCGCCGACTGCGGAAAAGCCGCAGGCCGGGTCAGGGTTCCTCCCCGCGCGGATCGGCGCGGCCACCGATGGCGTTCCGCTCGGCCGGGGCGACCCTTCGTACGTCGACGAACGGGAGGAGTGGAGGATGAGCACGAGGAAGCTCTTGGAGTACGGCGGCGTGATCGCAGGTGTGATCCTGATCGGCTTCGGTATCGGCGCGCTCTGGATGAGCATGGACGCGCGCTCGACGACGCAGGACGAGCTCCAGCGGGAGAAGATCGTGGGCTCGGAGGACATGAGCCCGGAGGGGATTCGAGCGGGGATCGAGGAGGCCGGGCTGACGGGCGTCGACGTCCCGTCCTGCGACGTCGCCGGAGCAGCCGATCGATACCGGAACGGATGCGCGCTGCTTCTCGCAGTACATGCGCATCCATGCGCTCGAGTCCTCGGGCGGCCTGACCTACGCCGAGATGGGCCGCTTCCTGGCGGCGGACGATCCAGAGAACCCGGCGGGCACCAGTGACGAGGAGGCGGCCTTGAAGGACGACGAGGGCAACCCGTCCCGAATGCCAGCCGCAACACGTGGGTGACGGAGACGTCGCTCTCGACCGCGCTCAACCTCTCCTACATGGCCGAGCGGCTCGCGCTCTTCGGCATCGTGGTCGCGATCGCCCTGATCCTCGCCGGCATCGGCTTCATCGTCCTCGCGCTCGGCGGCGCGTTGCGCCGGGTTGCTCCGGCTGCGGCGTCTGCCGAGCCCGTACCGGCGGTGAAGTAAAGCCGCCGCCGAGTCGCCGCAGGGGCCCGGCACGCGTCGGGCCCCACCCTTTCACCAGCGGAGGATCCGCGGATTCCCCGACGCGGACCCTGGTCTGGTACCAGGGCGGACTGACGGGGCAATCGAGAGCCGCCGTGATCGCTGACGCTGCGGCTTTTCCGCACACTCCTTCAGCGCGCGCCCCGATGGCGCCACCGTCGTCCGCGGCCAGACTTTTACCCGGAGAATCGAGGAGGCTGCCATGCGCAACATCGTGGTTGGACTCGACGGCTCGGACTCGGCGCAACGGGCACTCGAGCGTGCTGCCGAGCTGGCCCAGAACGGGACACCGGTGACGGTGGTAAGCGTTCCTCCCGTCACGTTCACGTCGGTCGGCCCCATTTCGCCCGGGAGGAGGCGCTCGCCCGCCACCGGGCTCTGCTCGCCGCGGCCTCTGAATTCCTAGCGGGCCGGGGCGTGCACGCTGTGACGGTGGGTACGCCGGGTCTTCCGGCCGACGTCATTCTGGCGGTTGCTCGAGAGGCCAGAGCCGGTCTCGTCGTCGTCGGGGACCGGTCACAAGAACGTCGCCGAGCGGCTCGTCCTCGGGCTCGGTGGGCGAGAAGGTCCTGCGCCACGCCCCCTGCGACGTCCTGGTCGTTCCATGAACGCCCACCACCTCATCCACCGCGAGTGCCTGGTTGCCCCGGAGGCTGCGAGGGGGGTCTTCGACCGGATCCTCTGCGGTGTGGACGGGACGCCGCAGGGCCTGGAGGCGGTCCGCCAGGGAGCGCGTCTGCGAGCGGCGAAAAACAGCCTCACGGTCGTGAACGCGGTCGACGTCGGTGCCGCCGCGCAGGCCGGGTGGGCCGCCGACTCCCGTTGCCGCCCAGCTCGAAGCGGAAGGCCAGAAGGCGCTCGACGACGCCCGGGCACAGGCGCCCGAAGCGACCGTCCGCCTGCTCGAGGGCCGACCGGACTCGGTCCTGCTGTCCGAGGCAAGGCGCCTGGGAACCACGTTGCTCGCGGTGGGGAGCCACGGCTTCCGGCGCTCGGTTGGGATCGCGCTCGGCGGCGTCGCCACGACGATGCTCCACGAGGCGCCCTGCCCGGTGCTGATTGCCCGCCCGCCGCTGACGGAGGCGGAGGTTCCGCGCTCGATCGTCGTCGGCATCGACGGGTCACCTCAATCCGCGGTCGCTGCCGCGGTCGCCTTCGAGCTCGGCGGCCGCTTCGGCGTCGAGGTCTGGCCGGTGGCCGCCCAGGGCGGCGAGAAGCTCGACGTCGACGCCGTGGAGGCGATCGCCTCGGGAGTTCTCGTGGAGGACGGCCGCCCGGTGGACTTGCTCGCCAGGGCCGCAAGCGAAGCCGACCTGCTCGTCGTCGGCAGCCGCGGGCTCCACGGCGTCAAGGCGCTCGGGAGCGTGAGCGAGCGAGTCGCGCACCAGGCTCGCTGCTCGGTCCTCGTCGTCCGCCCGCGGTGAGCCAGCGCCTGGTGGCGCTCGGCGCCCTGCTCGCGATCGGCCTCGGCGGGCTGCTCGAGCTGCTCGTCCCCGCCGGCTGGCGGGCGACGCGGTCTGGGCGGCGGCTCGACGGCGCTCGCGCTGGTGCCGCTGAGCTGGTCGGTCGCTCGCACGCTGGCCCGCGGCGACGTCGGGGTCGACGCGATCGCGCTGCATCGCGATGGCCGGGGCGCTGGCCCTGGGCGAGTACCTGGCCGGCGCGGTCATCGCGCTGATGCTGAGCCGGCGGCAACGCGCTCGAGGCGGCGGCCGGGCGCCGCGCCCGCACGGAGCTGACGGCGCTCGCTCGAGCGCGCCCCGCGGATCGCGCACCGGCGCCGCGAGCGGGAAGCTCGAGGAGATCGCCGTGGAGGAGGTCGAGGTCGGCGACCGTCTCCTCGTGCGGGCCGGGCGACGTGCGTGCCGGTCGACGGAGCCGTCGCGAGCGAGCGACGGCGCGGTGGTGGACGAGTCCGCGCTGACCGGCGAGGCCCTGCCGGTCACGCGCACCGCGCGGCGACCCGGTGTCGAGCGGCACGGTCAACGCCGGCGAGGCATTCGACCTGCGCGCCACGCGAGCCGGCCGCCGAGAGCGCCTACGCCGGCATCGTGCGGCTCGTGCGGGAGGCCGAGCGCCAGCGGCGCCGTTCGTCCGCATGGCCGACGCTACGCCGCCTTCTTTCTGCCCGTCACGCTCGTCCTGGCGGGCTTCGCCTGGGCGCTGAGCGGCGACCCGGTGCGGGCCTGGCGGTGCTCGTCGTCGCCACTCCCTGCCCGCTGATCCTGGCGGCGCCGATCGCGATCGATCTCCGGCGTCTCGCGCGCGGCCCGGCGCGGGGGTGATCGTCAAGGGCGGCGGCGGCGATCGAGAAGCTCGGCCGGCGCCCGCACGGCCTGCTCCTCGACAAGACCGGCACGCTGACGCTCGGCGCGCCCGAGATCGAGCGCGGTGCGACGCGCTCGACGGCCTCGACGCGGAGCGAGCTGCTGCGGCTGGCGGCCTCGGTCGATCAGCTCTCCGCGCACGTGCTCGCGGAGGCGCTCGTCCACGCGCGCCGAGGCACGACGGGCTTCGAGCTCGGCCTTCCCCGAGGACGTGGTCGAGGATCCCGGGCAGGGGCATCGAGGGCAGCGTCGACGGCCAGCGCATCGCGGTCGGCAGCGGCGATTGGCTGCGCGATCGCGGCTACTCGGCGCCGGAGGCGTCGCGCCTCTGATCGACGGCCGCACGAGCCCGGCACGGGCGCGGGTGATGATCGGAATCGACGGCGCCTCGGCCGGCGTCGTCGCTGATGGCAGACCGGCTGCGCGAGGACGCGGGCGAGCTGACCGAAGGGCCTGCGCGCCGCCGGGGTGCGAGCACGATCGCGATCGTCGACCGGGGACCGGCGCGCGGTCGCCGAGGCGGTCGGCCGCGGCGTCGGGCGTCGACCGGGTCTACGCCGAGCGGTCGCCCGAGGAGAAGATCGAGGTCGTGCGGGACGCCCGCAGACGCCCCCGGCGCTCGGCTCCGTCGTGATGGTCGGCGACGGGGTCAACGACGCGCCCGCCCTGGCGATCGCCGACGTCGGCATCGCCATGGGCGCCGCCGGCGCGACGGTCGCCTCGGAGACCGCCGACGCGGTCATCGTCGTCGACCGGGTCGACCGGGTGGCCGATGCGATCAGCATCGGCCGCGCGCTCGCTCGCAATCGCGCGTCAGAGCGTGCTGGCCGGGCATGGGGCTGAGCTTCGTGGCGATGGGGTTCGCGGCCTTCGGCTACATCGCACCCGTCGCGGGCGCCCTCCTGCAGGAGGCCATCGACGTGGCCGTCATCCTCAACGCCCTGCGCGCGCTGCGCGGGTGAGGGAGCCTACCGCCTGCGTAGTTGTCCGCAGTCGAAATCGGCAGCGTTCCCGATGCGCTCCTCCAGGTGTTACCGATGATGGACCCAGGAAGCGAAGAAGGGAGACCGAGGATGCAGCGCCTGGCGGTCATTGCGAAGCTCAAGCCCGATGCCGAGGCTCGCGCGAAGGAACTCATCGCCAAAGGGCCACCGTTCAACCGAAGCACGTCGGCTTCGAACGCCATTCCGTTTTCCTCGGCGGCGACCACGCCGTGTTCGTCTTCGAGGGCGGAAGGCTCGACCGGACGCTTCAGGGCGTGGTCAGAGACCCGTCCAGCGCGGGCGCGCTTCGAGACTGGGATCCGATCATCGAGGGGATGCCCAAGATCGCGCGTGAGACCTACTACTGGCAGGCCGGCGATGAATGGTCCGAAGATTGGGGTGAGTGAGGTCGCCGCTGCCCGCGGCTTCGCTAGCCGGGCCTGCTGAGCACGCGGCGGGCCTCGCGTGCCGCGATCAGGTCTTCACGGGCGCGGATCACGAGGACCCGGACCGGGGAGGAGGGCGCGGCGACGTCGCAATCGGGCACGGCGGCTGCATTCGTAGGGTCGTCGAGCTCGACGCCGAGAAAGCCGAGCCGGGCGCAGAGCCGCGCGCGCACGAGCGCCGAGTTCTCGCCGATGCCCGCAGTGAAGACGAGCGCATCCAGACCTCCGGCCGCCGCCGCCATCGCCGCCACGGCGCCCGCGACGCGATGGACGAAGACGGTCAGCGCGAGCTCCGCCGCCCCGTCCCCGGCGGCGGCCCCCGCCTCGATCTCGCGCATCCCTTCGCGCCCCGAGAGCGCCTTCAGCCCCGCCTCGAGATTGAGAGCGTGGTCGAGGGCCTCGGCGTCGAGCCCGCCCTCCCGGAGCACGTAGAGGAGTGCGCCGGGGTCGACCGAGCCCGAGCGCGTCGTCATCGGGACGCCCTCGAGGGGCGAGAACCCCATCGTCGTGTCGAGCGAGCGCCCTGAGCGCACGGCCGTCACCGAACAGCCGCCGCCCAGGTGGCAGACGACGAGTCTCAGCCCCTCGGCGGCGCGGCCGAGCAGGGCGGCTGCCCGCTCGGCGCTCCAGGCGACCGAGAGGCCGTGAAAGCCGTAGCGGCGGACGCCCCAGCTCGTCGCCAGCGCTCGGGAACGGCGTAGACGGTCGCCTCGGCGGGCATCGTGGCGTGAAACGCGGTGTCGAAGACGGCGACGTGCGGCACGTCGGGGAGCGACGCCATCGCGGTCTCGATCTCGGCGAGGGAAGGCGCGTTGTGAAGCGGTGCCAGAGGCTCGAGCGCGCGAATCTCCGCCCGCACGCCGTCGGCCAGCACGACAGGCAACACAGACCAACCGAACCAAGAAACGACACAACCATTCGCTCGAAATCCTCGCCGCCGAGCTTCTCGTAAAAGGAGCAGTACTTCACGCTGACGGCGGACTTCGGCGATTGGCAGATCACCATGGGCGGCGACGGCAAGGACGTGCGCATGCTGCTGCCGCTGAAGAACCTGGTGTTCACCTACACCAAGACCGGCAAGTCCTTCAACTTCAACGGCCACGCGGTGGGCGAGCTGGAGCTGCACTTCATCCCGCATGACGGCCTGACGGCCGACGCGAACGGCGGCAAGCCTTTCAAGCTGGTGGTTAAGCCGACCTCGAACGATCCGACGGCGCCAGTGTTCACCGTCATCACCATGACGCTCGATCCGGTGCCCGGGACCGTCACGGGCGCGTTGATCCAGGAAGGACTCAACGACTGGGCCAATGCCAATCTGGCCGACTTCGCCCACGTGTTCTCGGTCGTCAACCTGAACCGGATGGTCGACCAGGGGCAATGGGGGTTCGTGACGCCGAACTACACCAGTTATGCGTATCTCGACGGCGGCACGCTCGACACCAGCATCTTCGGCGTGTTGTGCATGACCGCCAACCGAACCGGCGGGAGCCTGTCGGAGCAAATCAACGAGGCGTCGATCCCGTCAGGCTCGATCGCTGGATTTCTGATCTCGGCGACGCGCACGCTCGCCGATCTGGTCAAGCCCGCCATCATGCTGGCCTACCCGGGGCTGACCGACAGCAACTTCCTGATGAATGACGACAAGTCCGAGCTTTATCTCACCAAGGGCACCAGCGTAGCGCTGCCGACGGTCGAGCATGCGGGGAGCACCTACCAGCCCTACCTGACCCAACTATCGGTGAAGTCGCTCGGGCAGATCTTCACGCTGGTCAGCTACACCGAGACCGAGATCGTGTCCGGCATCACGGCCTGGTGCCAGACCACGCACCAGTACACGATCGGGCTCGGCAGCGGGAGCAACGGGCAGACGCTCATGTTCAGCGAGGCGGCGCCCGCCTCGATCATACATGGCATTACCCAGTCGCCCGGCTCGCAGCTCACTCAGCTCATCATCATGATCGTGGCGGCGGTCGCGCTCGTTATCCTGGGCATCCTGACCGGCGGCGCCGCGCTGGTCGTCGGCGGCCTGATCATCGGCCTCGTGATGGGCGCGGACGCGATGACCCCGACATTGATCAAGCTGGTCAACAAGGACAACTCGCCCTCGATCGACCTGATGCTGATCAACTCGGTCGATCCGATCAAATGGAGCGACAGCAAGGACTTCAAGCTCACTTACGGCAGCCTCAACGCGTCGCTGCAGCTCGGCGGCGACCCGCTTTTCGTGTGAACCAGAAAGGGAGAACCATCATGGCGAATGACCAGGAAGAAATCATCGAAGTACTGATCGCGGTCGATGCCCAGACCATCATCGAGAAGTCGGCCCCAATTCCGATTCGAACAATCCCGTGCAGGTCACCAACGCGGCCCTGATCTACATGATCACCAAACAGGGTGAGGCGGTGAGCGGCAACGCCGGCAATGAGCTGAACATCAAGGCGGAGACGCTCGACGTGATCCGCTGGCGCGAGACCTCGTTGTCGCTCAACAGCGATCACGTGCCGATCCTCTACAAGTTCGTGCAGACCGCCGGCGATCAGAGCCTGATCGACACACCGCGGCCGCTGCTTGCCAAGGTCAAGACGCCGCTGCCGAACATGAGCAACCCGCTGCAGCCGACCACCCAGGAGATCGAGTCCTATTTCTGGGAGGCGAACGTGCTCAATCCCGGCCAGGTCACCTATCATTTCATGTTCATGATCGCGGACCGCAGCGGCAAGATCGTGGGTTATTACTGGTGGGACCCCTTCATCACCATCACCGACTAGAGCGGGATGACGCTTCTTCGAACCGTCATCGCACTCTTGCGTCTTTTGGAAGCATGATCGTGTCCAAGATCCGGCACCGGGTATTCGGGATCATGTTTTAGGCGGGCGCGAGCCAGGGAGCGAATCCGATGTCTTCAACGCCCTCGATCATCGACGTGCTGATCGTGATCGACGCCGACACGCTGATCGCCGACTATCCGGGTGGCACGCCCGCCAACCCGATGAGCGTCGACCAGCCGCTCATCTACATGATGGTGCGGCAGGACAACGGGGTATTCGGCGAAGGCACCAAGGAGCTGAAGATTCGGGCCCAGACCGAGGATCAGCTCCGCTGGCGCGAGACCACGACCACGCTCAACAGCGTCTACTTCGGGCTGATGTACAAGTTCTTCACCTTGCGCGGCGCCGAGTTGCTCTCGGCGCCGGAGGCACTGGTCGCGACCGTGAAGACGCCGCTTCCTGATCCGGACAATCCGCTGGTGCCGCGCACCCAGGAGATCAAATCCTACTTCTGGGCCGCCACGATCCTGCAGCCGGGCAAGACTACCTACGCGTTCCAGTTCGCGATCCTCGACCGGCACAACAATCCGCTCGGCTACTACACCTGGGACCCGTTCATCTCCATCACCGAGTGAGGAGCATCATGGCCGACTATCCGGACCGGCGCTTCGTGCGTCTACATCTGGGCGCTGAGGTGCAACACCCGCACAAGGTCACCTATATCGCCGCCGATCCGGCCGACCCGCCGACAGCGGCCAATAACAGTATCCTGGCCAACGTCGCGGCCGCGGATCCGCGGCGTGCGCAACGCGTTCAGCAAGGCCTCGCCACGCTTCTGGCACGCGAGAACGAGCTGTTCGGCTGGCTCGAGCAGCATCCCGACAACACCATCCTGTTCAGCAAGGATCCCAAGGCGGCAATGCTGCGGGCACTTCCCGATCTCCCTCGCACGTTTTTCGACGGCTGGGGACCGGCGAAGTAGCTGTCGTCCCAGATCTATGATGCTCCGCTGGAATTGTCTCGCGCGCCCGTCGGCTCACGGCGGGGAATCTTGGTTGCCTAGGCTGAGCCGCTCAAACCGGCGGCGGCCAGCGCGCTTCGCCGGGAGCGGGATCGTAGGTCTCGCGGAAGATTTGGTCGCGCAGCACGCCGCGGGTGCCGTCGGCATATTGCAGCAACCAGTCGCCGGGCTCGCCGTGAAGCGGGTCGTTCTGCCAGCCGACCGGCACATCCCGCCGCTGGTCGAGCCGCATCGCATAGGCCGGTGCCGCGTCCTTGCGATAGGCTCCGTTGTGGCCTGCCTGTGTCGGCGGCACGGCCTGGTAGCTCGACAGGAAAGCCTCGCGGCTGACGGGCCAGCGCTCGCCCTGAACGCCGGTCAAGATCGCGTCGCCCGCGCGGAAGCGCACCGGGCCTTCCAGGGTCTCACAGGTTCCGTCGGTAGCCGCGAACTCGACCTGCACGGGGATCGGCTTCTTGCAGACGCGAAGCGCGCGCGGGTCGGCGGCAAGGTCGGGAAGGTTGTCGGTCACGGCAGTTCATCTCTATAGCGCCGGACCAGCCCATGCCACGACGGTTTTCGCTTCCCATCGCTTCTGCCGCCGCGAAGGCAAGGCGCCGCACCTCGCGCTCTGGGTCCTCAGCGGAATGCGTGCCGTCCATCAGCTTGATGAGATTGGCGTCGATCTGGTGCAGTGTCTGTTCCATTTCCAGGCTGAGTGCCGCGCGGTGCACGATGCCGAGCCGCGTTCCCGCTCCATGCAAGGCCGCGGCGAATGCCGGTCCGGCGGCCGTGAAGGAGCAGGAGCGAATCCCAATGCGTCGAAAGGATGCATGACGACGGCAAAGAGCGCGATGACAAAGAAGCCTGCGGTCGCATAACCGACCCAGCTTTCAACGTGCTCCAACTTTCCGTGGTTGCGCCGATGATACTCGATCTGGTCGGCGACAATGCAGTGCACCCAGGCTGCGGCGTCCGGTGCCTTGGGAGGCGCCGCGAGACGGGGCAGGCCATGGTCGCGTACGGCGCGCTTCACTTCTTCAAGCGCAGCGCGCCGAATTCGGCTTCCTTGCTGCCGTGACTCCCGGCAGCCGAAGTCGTGTTCGTTGTTGCCAGCGCCGATGGCAACACCAGCAGCGGCAGCGACATGCGGGCGATGCGCAGTTGTTCGGCGCCGAGACGGCAGGCGGTCCAGCGGTCCCGCAGCGCGAAGTGGCGCGAAGCGAAGATCAGGCTGAGCACGAAAACGAGAGCGATGAACTCAAGCCACCCCAGCAACACGACCAGGATTTCCAGAGCAATGCCCGCGACCGCAGCGAACACCGCGAACGCGGCAGCGAAGTGCGTCGCCCAAATAAGATCGCGGTGTATGTAAGAGCCATACAAGCGCGCTCCGGTCCATTGCCTCGAAATGCGTGACGATCGGCGAGGGCGCCTCGAGCGTGGCTCGATCTGGCGCGATCTGTCGCCATTCGTCGGGGGCGAAATAGGAGCTGACTTTCCATTCGCTCTGAAAACATTGCTTCAGGCGCTTCGTGCTTTCGGCTCTTCCTTCCTTGTCCCAGCCGCGCCACCCGAAAGCGAATAGCTCGATAATCGCCTGCTCGAGCCGCCCAAATAGCGATTGTCTGTTTGAAAGCCAGCCGGGCTGCTCGGGATCGAGTCCGCTGGTGATGCTGCGGCTCGGGAAAGAGCGAGGGAGCGGCTCGCCGAGCCGAACAACCGGTTTCTGTAGAATCTCTGCCGCTCTGCTCCAGCTGCGGTTCGGAGGCATCGAGTGCTCAGAACAACGTCGGAGAGCGCGAGCGCAAATTCGATCTGGTCGTTGCGCGACATGTCCGCGGGAGCGTGGAGCTCGAAAGCGCCGGTGCCCAGAGTCTGAGCTTGCGCGTGAAGCAGGATTTGCGTTTCCATGCCGATTGCCGCCAGCGACTTCGCAACGGAAGCGGCGAGCGAGGGATCGATACCCTCCGGGATACAAAGGAGAACGCGAACTGCTCTCGCCCGGCGTGATCAAAGTCGCGCGCAAGCCCGCCTCGTCGTCCATGCCTTTGGCCGGCACGATCAGAACGATCGTCTTCTCCAAAGGGATTTGCGACGCAGGTGCGGAGGACATGGCGGCCCTATGACTTGCCCAAGCGTCTTCCACACGCCGTTCGCGGTCGCGACCACGCGGTCGCCGACCGTGATCTCGCCGCTCATGAAGATGAGCGAGCGGGTGCGGCGCACGACCCGGCACTTCGCCTCGACGAATTCGCCGATCTGCACCGCGTCGACGAAATGCACGTCGAGGTGAACGGTCGCCTGCGGCTGCTTGTTGTTGGCGTACCAGGCGGTCATGCCGAGCGAGCGGTCCGCGAAGGTCATGATCATGCCGCCCTGCACGACGCCGCGGCGGTTGTGGTGCTTCTTCTGCGCCACGAAGGCGTACCGGTAGCTCTCGCCGTCCTTCTTCATCCAGAACGGGCCGACATGGCCGATGAAGCCCTCATCGGCATAGGTTTCCCAGCCATGCGCGGCGGGGTCGAAGGCTTCGGTCTTCGCGTCCATGGCAGCGATTTAGCCGCATAGGGGCTGCGCCGGATAGGGGGTGGTGCGGGCGGGCGCGGATGGATATCATTCCGCCATGCAGTTCACGCCCGCGCCCCACATCACGCAGCACTGGCAACTCACCAAACCCGCGGCCTCGGGCAGGCGCGGCATGGTGGTGTCGCAATGCAAGGATGCCGCCGAGGCCGGCGTTGCGGTGCTCGATGCCGGCGGCAACGCGATCGATGCGGCAGTTGCGACCGCGCTTGCGCTCGCGGCGGTCGAGCCGTGGAATTCCGGGCTCGGCGGCATTGGTCACGCGGTCATTCACCGGGCCGGTGAGGCGCGCGCCGAGACGGTCGACTTCGGGCCGACCGCGCCCGCCGCGCTCAATCCCAATTGTTCAAGCTCACCGGTCGGGTCGCCGCCGACCTGTTCGGCTGGCCCGGGGTCGAGGGCGACGTCAATATTCACGGGCCGCTCTCGTTCGTGATCCCGTCGGCGGTCGCGGGCTATGAGGAGATGCACCGGCGCTGGGGCAAGCTGCCGCTCGCCGAGATCGCCGCGCCTGCGATTGCGCTCGCCAAACGCGGGTTGCCGGAGGACTGGTACACGATCGCTCAAGGTCGGCGTATCGGCGCCGATCCTGAGGAAATATCCCGAGAGCGCGCGCATCTATTTGCGCGATGGCTGCCGCCGATGCCGCCCTATCAGGGCGGGCTCAATTATTTCCGGCTCGGGAATTGCCCGACACGCTGGAGCAGGTCGCGCGGGCGGGTTGGCGCGATTTCTACGAGGGCGAGATCGCAGAGGCGATCGTCGGCGACGTGAAGGCGCTTGGCGGCGTGCTGTCGGCCGAGGATCTGCGCAATTGCAAGGCGCGCGTCTCGCCCGCGACAGAGGTTGCGTGGCGCGGGCGCACGCTGCAGCTCGCCGGTCCGCTCACGGCGGCGCCGACTGCGGCCGATGTGTTGCGCCGGATGGCGGACGTGCGCTTCGGTGCGGGGCCTGACGCCGCCTGGTATGCCGCGCTCGCGCGTGCGCTGAAGGCCGCGTACGCGCAGCGGCTCTCCTCGCTCGGCGATGCCGAGCCGCAGGCGGCGGAAAGCTGCACCACGCACATCACCGTTGCGATGCCGACGGCACGATGGTGGCGATGACCACGACGCTGCTCTCCTCGATGGGCAGCCGCACCGTGCTGCCCGCGACCGGCATTCTCATGAACAACGGCGTGATGTGGTTCGATCCGCAGCCCGGGCCAGCCGAATTCGATCGGGCCGGGCAAGCGGCCCGCTCACCAACATGTTCCCGGTGATCCTGCGCGACGGTGCCGCGCCCTGGATTGCGGCCGGCGCCTCCGGCGGACGCCGCATCATGGCGGCGGTGCTGCAGATCGGGTCGTTCGTCGCGGAATTCGGCATGACGCCCGGAAGCCGCCGCGCATCAGCCGCGCATCGATGTGTCCGGTCCCGATCTGGTCACAGCGGACCGGCGGCTCGCGCCGGAGATCATGCGCGCGCTCGAGGCCGACGGGCCGCTGCAGATCGTCGAGCACGCCGTGATGCCGATCAACTTCGCCTGCCCGAACCTGATCCTGCAGGCGGACGGCGTGCGCACCGGCATCAGCGACGCGATTTCGCCCTGGTCCGCGGCGATGGCGCAGGCTTGACGCGTTACTTCTTCAACACCCGCACCGGGCTTCCCGCGAGCCACTGCTTAATGTCGTCCACCATCTGCGTGTAGTAGACCTTGTAGCCTTCCTGGCTGACATAGCCGAGGTGCGGCGTGATCACGACATTGTCGAGCTTGCGCAGCGGGTGATTGACCGGCAGCGGCTCGATGTCGAAAGTATCGAGCCCCGCGCCCGCGATCTTGCGGCTCCGAGTGCGGCCATCAGCGACGGCTCGTCGACGATCGGCCCGCGCGAGGTGTTGATCAGGAACGCGGTCGGCTTCATCAGCGCGAGGTCTTTGCCGGTGACAAGGCCGCGCGTGCGCGGCTGAGCTGAAGATGGATCGAGAGAAAATCCGCCTGCCGGAACAGGTCCTGCTTCGACACCAGCGCGGCGCCGCCGGCCTTCGCCTTCTCCTCGGTGAGGTTCTCGCTCCAGGCGATCAGCTTCATGCCGATCGCCTTGCCGATCTCGCCGACCTTCGTGCCGAGCTTGCCGAAGCCGAGCAGGCCGAGCGTCTTGCCGGCGAGCTCGATGCCGAGCGTCGATTGCCACGGCACGCCCGACTTCATGCGGTTGTTCTCGTAGCCGATCTTGCGCGCGAGCTCGAGCATGATGCCGATCGCAAGCTCCGCGGTCGGCTGGCCGGCGGCCTCGGTGCCGCACACCGTGATGCCGCGCTCGGCTGCATATTCGAGATCGATCGAGGCGTTGCGCATGCCCGAGGTGAGCAGCAGCTTCAGGTCGGGCAATTGCTCCAGCGTCGGTTTGAGGAACGGCGTGCGCTCGCGCATCATGCAGATGATCGAGAAGCCCTTCAGCGCCGCGACCGCGGCCTTCCGGTCGCGAACGGCTCGTTGAAGACCTTGACCTCGACGTCGGGGATCGACCAGTCGGCGAGCTTCGTGGCGACGTTCTGATAGTCGTCGAGGATCGCGCAGCGGTGCGGCATTGGTCAGCCTGGGTCAGGCTTTCTTGATGCGGAACACGAACAGGCCCGGTTGATTTTCGAGAACCTCGAGCACGTCGCCGGTCTGGGTGATCAGGTTCGGGATATCGAGGGTCGAAAGCGGATCAGTGCACTCGACCACGAGCCGGTCGCCGGCCGCAAGCCGGGTCAGCGCCTTGCGGGTCTTCAGCGCGGGCAGGGGACAGCGCAAGCCGCGCAGGTCGAGCGTGGTGTCGGACATCGGCGCAATGGAGGCGGGTGCGCGCGGCGTCAAGAGCGACCGGGGGCAGATTGTCGCAAGAGTGGTGGCTCATGGGTGCGGGCGTCTGCGCGTCGCGACGTATCTATGTCCGTGCCCTGCATCGTGTTTCGAAAACCGGAAAGTGTCCTCGCGCAGACTAAGATCATTATAAGATATTGAAAACATGGAGCGCTTTTGGTTGACCACAAAGGTCAGGAGAGGGCATGGAAACAGCTACATTGCAGGGGGATTTCCGATGCGCCTTGGCCTGCCGTCGATCAGCATGCCTCGCCGTTGCAATAGCCGCTGCAGCGTCGCCGGCGTTCGCGCAGGGTGAGGTGAACGTCTATTCCTATCCGAGAACAAGCTGATCCAGCCGCTGTTCGACGAGTTCACCAAGGACACCGGCATCAAGGTCAACGTTATCTCGGCGAGCTCCGGCCTCGAACAGCGCATCAAGACCGAAGGCGCGAACTCGCCCGCGGACGTGCTGCTCACGGTCGACGTCGGCGCGGCTGCAGGACGCGATCGACAACGGCATCACGCAGCCGATCCAGTCGGCCATGCTCGAGAAGGCGGTGCCGAAGGCGTATCACGGCCCGGATGGCGCCTGGTACGGCATCTCGATGCGCGCGCGCGTCGTCTATGTCTCGAAGGATCGCGTGAAGCAGGACGCGGTACTTACGAGGAACTCGCGGACCCGAAGTGGAAGGGCAAGATCTGCATCCGCTCCGGCCAACACATGTACAACAACGCGCTGTTCGCCGCTTACATCGCAAAGCATGGCGAGGGCGAAGACCGAAGAATGGCTCAAGGGCCTCAAGGCCAATCTCGCGCAGAAGCCCTTCTGGCGGCGACCGCGACGACGGCGCGCGACATCGCGGGGGCAAGTGCGACATCGGCATCGCCAACACCTATTACTGGGCGCTGATGCAGGGACAAGGAAACCGAGCGTAAGCCCTGGGCCGAGGCCACCAAGGTGATCCTGCCGACCTTCCAGGGCGGCGGCACCCACGTGAACCTCTCCGGCGTGGTGCTGGCGAAGCGCGCGCCGAACGAGGCGAACGCCATCAAGCTGATGGAGTGGCTGCGTCGGCGAAAAGGCGCAGCACATGTATTCGGACATGAACTACGAGTATCCGCTGCTCTCCGAAGTGGAAGATCAATCCGACCATCGCGGCCTACGGTGCGTTGAAGCCCGATGAGCCTGCCGGTCGCCGAGATCGCCAAGCACAAGAAGGCGGCGTCGACGCTCGTCGACAAGGTCGGCTTCGACAATTGAGCGCGGCTACCATTGCGGGCCCTGCGATGCGCGGGGTTTTCTTCTGGCGCCGGACATCGTCCGGCGCCTTTCTGCTTGCACTCTTCGCCGCCAGTTTCGTTGCGCTGCCGTTGATCAGTCTGGCGCGGCTTGCGCTGGATGGCGATGGGCAGAACTGGCCGCATCTCGCATCGAACGTCCTGCCGGTCGCCTCGCTGCAAACAATTGCGCTGCTGTCGGGCGTTGCCATCGTGGCGGGGAGGCAGGAACAGTTAGCGCATGGCTGGTTACGGCGTTTCGCTTTCCGGGCCGTACGGCACTCATCTGGCTGCTGCCGCTGCCGCTGGCGTTTCCCGCCTACATCGCGTCCTATGTCTATGTCGATCTGCTCGACGCGGCGGGGCCGGTGCAGGGGGCGTTGCGGCATCTCTTCGGCTGGCAGACCGCGCGGGAATACTGGTTTCCGCCGGTGCGCTCGCTACCCGGCGCCATCCTGATCATGAGCTTCGTGCTCTATCCGTATGTGTATCTTTCGGCGCGCGCGATGTTCCAGACGCAAGGCGCCGCGTTTATCGATGCAGCGCGGACGCTCGGAGCCCGGCCCTGGCCGTTACTGCGCGACATCGTCCTGCCGATGGCGCGCCCCGCGCTCGCAGTCGGCATCTCGCTCGCCCTGCTCGGTGCTCAACGACATCGGCGCAAGCGAATATCTCGGCGTGCAGACGCTGACGCTTTCGGTGTTCACGACCTGGCTCAACCGCAACAGCCTCGGCGGTGCCGCCCAGATCGCGATTGCGATGCTGATCATTGTTGCGGCGGTGATCTGGCTGGAGCGCAGCGGCC
>CAWFYY010000004.1:0-128774 GCA_963820225.1 uncultured Gaiellaceae bacterium
TGAACTGCTCGAACGGCTGCCGGCAGCTGTTGCAGTAGCGCAGCGAGCGGCAGGGGGTCGGGCCGAAGATGTTCTCCAGGCGCGTCTCGGTGGAGCCGCAGTACGGGCAGCGGTGCACCGCCTTCTGCAACTGGAGGAGCGTCGGCGTCTCAGCGGTGCGCGCGGCCGGTGGGGCGAAGCCGGCCTCGCGCAGCTTCTCGCGGCCGGCGGCGGTGATCTTGTCGGTCGACCACGAGTCGTCCAGGAGGACATCGACCTGCGGCTCGCCTCCCAGCGCGGTCACCGCGTCCTCCATCTGGCGTCGCATCGCGTCCAGTGCGGGACAGCCCATGAAGGTCGGCGTGAAGCCGATGCGGACGCGTTCGCCGTCGACCGCGACCGTCTTCACGACCCCGAGATCGACGAGCGAGATGACCGGAATCTCCGGATCCGGGATCCGGCCGAGCGCCTCCCAGACAGTCTCGGCGGTCACCATTGCGCACCCACCGGCGCGGAGCGCCGCACCATGGTCATCTCGTTCCAGAGCTCGGCGAACTCGGCACCGGGCGCAGACCGCTCGACCGCCTCGACCTCCTCGCGGCCGACACGCTCTGCGAGCGCCGGCCGCAGTTCGGGCTCGAGCACGCCGAGCGCGTACGGCCACAGCTCCTCGACCGCCTCCCGGTAGCGCTGCTCGTCGCGCAGCCGTCCGAGCCACATCTCGGCGTGCAAGCGGTGATAGACCTCCTCGCGCTCGATCTTCGCCGCGATTCCGGCGAGCTCTTCATCCTCGTGCTCTTTCAGCCGCTCGATCCGGATCGCGTCCGCGGTCTCGTAGAGCACGTGCCGGGCGATCGTGCGCGCCCAGTCGGGTACGAGACGCAGCTGGATCAGCGGCGCGCAGCGGTACTCCTCGGGTGAGCGGTCGAACGCGAGCGCGTCGGCATCCGTGTCGAGGTCACGAGCTGCGAGCTCGTACAGGGCTCGCGCGTGGCCGATCTCGTTCTGCGCGATCGAGGAGAAGGCGACGTCCTCCTCGAGGAACGGGGCGATCCCCGTCCACTCCGAGTTGCGCCACCCGAGGATCAGCTCGTCGTCGGCGAGCTCAAGGAGCAGCTGTACCCGCGTTCTCACGCGCCTCCTTCAGCCGTGCCTTGATCGAGTAGCCGTCGACGCGGCGGTACTTGAGGTCGAACTCGTCCGGGAACTCGTCGATCTCCACGATCGCCTCCCGCGGCACCACCCACAGCGCCACCGACTCACCGCGCCGCGCGTAGAACTCGCGCGCGTACGCGTCCGCGAACTCCTGGTTGGGAGCGTGGAACGAGCCGCCATGGACGAACGGCTGACCCTTCCGCTCCTGCCTGAAGACCTCCCAGATCACGCCGCCTCCGCGAGCACGACCCGCGAGACCCAGTCGACCTCGGCGCGCGATGTGGCGCGGAACGCGAGCCGCTCCTGCGACGCGGGCCCGTGGCCGGTGACGACTGCCAGCAGCTTGTCCCAGTCCGGCTCCGTGTACTCCCAGACGCCCTTGTCGTTGCGCCGCAGCTTTGGGTCGGGGATCTCGAGGCCGAGCTCGAGGATCTGCGGCACGTACCCCTCGAGGAACTGCTGGCGAGCCTCCTCGTTCCCCTGGCTCTTGATCCGCCAGATCACCATCGGGTCCTCTGCGGCGGGGATCGGCGTCCCGTGGAAGTGCATCAGCGGCTCCCACCAGCGGTTGACCGCCTCCTGCACCAGCTCGCGCTGCTCCGGCGTGCCCGTCACCATCGCGAGCACTGTGTCGCGGCCGTGGAGGATGTGGAACGACTCCTCCCAGCACACCTTCTTCATCACCCGCGCGTAGGGCGCGTACGAGCACTTGAGGAGAGCCTTCTGGCTGATGATCGCCGCCGCATCGACGAGCCATGCGATCACGCCGACGTCGCCCCAGCTCGTCGTCGGGTAGTGGAAGACGTTGTGGAACTTGGACTTGCCGGAGATCAGATCGTCGAGGCACTGCGTCCGCGGCTTGCCGAGATCCTCGACGACGCGGTAGATCAACTGGCAGTGGCCGACCTCGTCCTGGATCTTCGCCGTCAGGGCTAGCTTCCGCTGCAGCGTGGGTGCGCGCAGGATCCAGTCCCGCTCCGGGAGCACGCCCATCAGCTCCGAGTTGCCATGCATCTCGATGAACTTGATCAGCCGGGCGCGGTACTCGTCCGGCATCCAGTCGTCGGTCTCGACGAGCCCGCCGCCCTGGACGTACTCGAGAAATGCCTGCTCACGCGGTTCCACGGTGTCGCCTCCCTGCCGAACGGTCGTTAGCATGCAGTGTATCCCCACTCGCCGGAACGAGCTCACCAGGCAGGCCGCCCGCCTCTTCGCGCAGAAGGGCTATCACGGCACGTCGATGGGCGACCTCGCCCAGGCGATGGGCGTGCAGAAGGGCTCCCTCTACTCGCTCACCGAGTCGAAGCAGGAGCTGCTCTACGAGACGATGCGCGAGGGAGCAGCCGCGTTCCACGCCGGGCTGGACGCGATCCCCGAGGACGCCGGCGCGACCGAGCGGATCCGCCTGGCGCTGCGAGCGCACCTCCGCGTCGTCGCCGAGCAGCTCGACCTGGCGACCGTCTTCATCCGCGAGTGGCGCTATCTCGAGGGTGAGCGGCGCGAGCAGATCGTCGCGGAGCGCCGTCGCTACGAGGAGCGCTTGCGCGGCATCTTCCGGGACGGACGTGAGCACGGCGAGCTGCGGACCGACCTCGACGAGAGCGCTGCGGCGCTGCTCGTCCTCTCCGCCGTCAACTGGGCCTACACGTGGCTGACGCCCGGGCGCGACACCGATGCGGTCGCCGACTCGTTCGCGGCAATTCTGGTCGACGGTATGCGCGGGTACGCCACTGTCGACAGAAGCTGACCTGTCGCCGACAGCGGGGGGAGAAATGCATACGCTCGCCGCGTGCATAGCGTTCTGATCGTCAACCCGCGCGCCAGCAAAGTGACGGAACCGCTGGTCGAGCAGGTCGCGAGCACCCTGGGCGTCGCGGAGGTACTGCGTACCGAGCGCGCGCGCCACGCCACCGATCTCGTCGCAGGGCTCGTCGACGCCGAGCGGATCTACGTCTTCTCGGGTGACGGCGGCTTCAACGAGGCGCTGAACGGCAGCGACGGCCGTGTTCCGCTCGGCTTCGTCCCCGGTGGCGGCACGAGCGTGCTTCCACGCGCGCTCGGGCTCCCGAGCGACCCCATCCAGGCGGCGCGCAAGCTGGCGGCCGGGAACACGCGGCGAATCTCGCTCGGCCGCGCCAACGGACGCCGTTTCGGCTTCGCCGGTGGAGTCGGGCTCGATGCCGAGCTGGTGCGGCGCATGGACGCGCGGGGCCGCGACGAGAGCGGTCGCCGCCCCGGGGACCTCGTCTTCGCCTGGACAGCGGTGAAGACGCTCGCCGAGAACAGGCTCCGCTTCCCGCCGGTGCTCGAGATCGCGGGCCACGGGCGAGCCGCGTTCGCCCTCGTCGCCAATGCGGATCCCTACACCTATGTCGGCAAGCTTCCGCTTCGGCTGCCGCGTGGTGCCGCGATCGACGGGGGACTCGATCTGCTGGCGCCGCGCTCCTTCCGGGCGCGCTCGCTCCCCGGAGCCGCCAGCTACATCCTCACCGGCCGCACCCGGCTCCCGCTGGTGCACGTTCACGACGCCGACAGGATCGAGATCCGGTGCGATCGGCCGACGCCGCTGCAGCTCGACGGAGAGGACATCGGCGACGTCACGGAGGTCGTCTTCGAGGCGGAGCGGGACGCCGTCTCCGTCCTCGTCTGAATCCGTCAGTGAGCGGCTCGGCCTGAGATAGAGTGCGCGCCGCGATGGCGAGCACCGTCCCCGCGGAGCGCGATCTCCGCCGTGTGATCGGCGACGGCGAGTCGGTACCCGACGGGGAAGTCGAAGGGCTCGGCGAGCAGGATCTGCTCGATCTCTACCGGTCGATGGTGCTGCTGCGCACCTACGACGAACGGTCGGTCGTCTACCACAGCCAGGGCCGCATCGGCACCTACGCGATCTACTGGGGCCACGAGGCCATCCAGGCCGGCGCGGTCCACGCGCTCGAGGATGACGACTGGATCTTTCCCAGCTACCGCGAGTCGGCGATCGGGCTTCTCCGCGGGATGCCGCCGGCCACGATCCTCTCCTGGTGGCGTGGGCATCCGGCCGGCTGGTGGAATCCGGCCGACTACAACCTCGCCTCGATCTGCGTCCCGATTGCCACGCAGGTGCCACACGCGGTCGGGCTCGCGTGGGGGAAGCGGCTCCGGGGCGAGAGCGCCTGCGCGCTGACGTTCTTCGGCGACGGGGCGACGTCCGAGGGCGCGTTCCACGAGGGGGCCAACTTCGCAGCCGTGATGCAGGCGCCGGTCGTCCTCCTCTGCAACAACAACCAGTGGGCCATTTCGACTCCCCTGTCGGCCCAGACGCGCGCCGAGGCGCTCGTGGACAAGGCCGTGGGCTACGGGATTCCAGGAAAGCGTGTCGACGGCGGCGATGTGCTCGCGGTCTACGAGGCGACGCGAGAGGCGGTTGCGCGCGCGCGGGCGGGAGAGGGGCCGACCTTCATCGAGGCGGTCACATACCGCATCGCACCCCATGCGACGGCGGACGATCCGAAGGCGTACATCGACCTGGAGCGAGTCGAGGAGGAGCGCGCGAACGAGTGTCTCGGCCGCTACGAGCGCTACCTCCGCCGGCTGGGGGTGCTCGGAGACGAGCTCGAGCAGGAGATCAAGACCGGGGCTGCCGACGCGATGCGCGCCGGCATCGCTGCCGCTGAGGCTGAGCCGCCCGCCGACGTCGGGTTGATCTTCGAGCACGCGCTGGCGGACCCGCCCGCGTCCTTCGCGCACGATCTCGCCGAGCTGCGGAGGATCCTCGATGAGTGACCTGCTGCTCGTCGAGGCTGTCAACGACGCGCTGCACGTCGAGATGGAGCGGGACGGAGACGTGCTGGTGCTCGGCGAGGACGTCGGCCGCTCCGGCGGCGTCTTTCGTGCGACTGCGGGCCTTCGCGACCGTTTCGGCGCGGATCGCTGTGTGGACACGCCGCTCGCGGAGGCCGGGATCCTCGGGTCGGCCGTCGGGCTCTGCATGGCCGGCTTCCGGCCGGTCTGCGAGATGCAGTACGACGCGTTCTCCTATCCGTGTCTCGACCAGCTGATCACCCACGTCGGCCGCTACCGGTGGCGTACGGGCGGAAAGATGACGTTTCCGATCACGATCCGGATGCCCTACGGCGGCGGCGTTCGCGCACCCGAGCTGCACGACGACTCGCCCGAGACCTACTACGTCCACACCCCGGGGATCAAGGTCGCGATCCCGTCGACACCTGCGGACGCGAAGGGTCTCCTCGCCGCTGCGATCCGTGATCCCGATCCGGTCGTGATCCTCGAGCCGAAGCTCGTCTACCGGACCGAGCGTGGCGAGGTGCCCGACGGCGAGCACGTCGTCCCCCTCGGCAAGGCGCGGCTCGCGCGGAAGGGGAGCGACCTGACGCTTGTCGCCTACGGCGCGATGGTGCCGGTCTGCGAGCGCGCCGCCGAGCAGCTCGATGCCTCGGTCGAGGTGCTCGACCTTCGGTCGCTGAAACCGCTGGACGAGGAAGCGCTGCTCGCCTCGGCTGCGAAGACCGGCCGCGTCGTCCTCGTGCAGGAGGCGCCGCGGACGTGCGGGTACGCGGCCGAGCTGGCAGCGATCCTCGCCGAGAAAGCTCTGCTCGACCTGCGGGCGCCGATTCTCCGGGTGACGGGCTACGACGTCCCGTACCCGTACTGGACGATCGAGGACGCCTACATGCCGTCCGTCGCGCGGGTCGTCGACGCAGCTTGCAAGCTGCTCGAGTTCTGATGGCGAGCCACGAGCTCCCACTCGATCCAGCCTTCCTGCACGGACACTTCTCGCGCGACCTCGAGCCGGTGCTCACCGTCGATCCGGGCGACTCGGTTCAGATCTCGGTCCCGAACTCGGGGTGGCGGAGTGGCCGAGAAGAGCTCGTGACCTCCCGACGACCCGACGTCGATACGGGTCATGCGCTCGCCGGGCCGATCGAGGTTCGGGGCGCCAAGGCCGGCCAGGTGCTGGCGGTCGCGATCGACGAGGTGGTGCCGGGGCCGTGGGGCGCCACCTTCACGTCGCCGCCCCACCGGATCGACTGGGAGCTCGAGGGGGACGTGGGTCGTGGGGCGGGACGGGCGATTCGGCTCGCCCCGTTCCTCGGCGTGCTCGGGATGCCGCCTGACGAGCCGGGCGTGCACTCGACGATTCCGCCGCGCCGCTGTGGCGGGAACATCGACTGCAAGGAGCTCGTCGGGGGAACGACGCTCTACCTCCCGATCCCGGTCGACGGCGCGCTCTTCTCCGCCGGTGACGGTCACGCCGCCCAGGGCGACGGCGAGGTGTCCGGGACGGCGATCGAAGCCCCGGTGGAGGCGACGCTGACGCTCGAGGTGCGAGACGACCTGGCGCTCGAGTGGCCGTTCGCGCGGGCGGACGGCGCGTGGCTCACCTTCGGCTTCGACCAGCATCTCGGACTTGCGGCGCGGATCGCCGTCGACGGGATGCTCGACCTGATGGAGCGCGAGCACGGCCTCTCCCGGCCCGATGCGCTCGGCCTCGCCTCGGTCGTCGTCGACCTGCGCGTGACGCAGGTCGTGAATCAGGTGCTCGGCGTGCACGCGGTGCTCCGCGACGACGCGTTCCTGTGAGCGAACGGCTGCGTCTCTGGCTCGAACGAGCCGAGCGCGGCTACCGCCTGCGAGACGCGGCGACCGGTGAGCCCGTTCGCTGGGAGGATCCCCGGATCCGCGTGATTGCCGCAGCCGGCGTCACCTTCCGGCCCGAGTCGCTCGAGGATCCGTCGTTCGAGCCCGGTCTTCGGCTCGAGCTCGTCGCCGAGCCGGCGAACGAGCACGACCCGAACGCGATCGGGATCTGGAACGCCGGCCGCACGCTCAAGGTCGGCTACGTCCCCGCGGCGATCGCCCCGGAGCTCGCAGGCGACGAGCAGGCGGTCTCGCTCTGGCGGGTCGACGGCGGCCTGCGCGTCCTGCTCGCCCCAGCCGACGCCTGGATCGGACTCCCCCGGTAGGCTGGCGCGCCGATGGCGTACGAGTTCAAGCTGCCCGACCTCGGCGAGGGCCTCACCGAGGGCGAGATCGCCCGCTGGCTCGTCACCGAAGGCCAGGAGCTCGCCGAGGACGACCCGCTCGTCGAGATCCAGACCGACAAGACGACGGTCGAGATCCCGTCGCCGGCCGCGGGCACGGTCACGAGGATTCTCGTTGGCGAGGGCGAGGTGGTGCCGGTCGGGACCGTCCTCGTCGTCATCGGCGGCGAGGCCACCGAGCCCACCGCACCGACCGCGCCGGCAGCGTCCGCCGAGCCCGCGCCGCCGCCCGCCAGGAGAGAAAGTGTTCCTGTAACACAAAGTCGCGTTCAGGCCACCCCGATCGTGCGCCGGATCGCGCAGGAACTGGGCGTCGATCTGGCTTCGCTGAGCGGCACGGGACCGAACGGGCGCGTCACCGAGCAGGACGTTCGCAGCGCCGCAGGCGGCGACTTAGTGGTACAGGATCACAAAGTCTCGGAGGGGCGGCGAGAGCCGGTGCGCGGGGTGCGGCGGCAGATCGTCGAGCACCTGACGAAGGCCCACCGCGAGGTCGCGGCGGTGACGTTCGTCGAGGAGTGCGACTTCACCGGCTTCGATCTCACGCAGCTGCTCCCGCTGACGCTGCAGGCGACCGCGGCCTCGCTGCAGGAGTTCCCCGAGTTGAACGCTCGGCTCGAAGGAGACGAGATCGTCTACCTCGAGCGTTACGACATCGGCGTCGCCGTCCAGACCGACCAGGGCCTCGTCGTCCCGGTCGTCCGTGACTGCAACACGGCCTCGCTGGAGGAGCTGGCCGCCGAGGTGGCGAGGCTCGCAGAGGCCGCCCGCGGAGGATCGCTGAAACCCGAGGAGCTACGCGACGGGACGTTCACGGTCACGAGCGCCGGAAAGCTCGGCGGTCTCCTCGTGACCCCGCTCGTCAACCACCCCGAGGTCGGCATCCTCGGCGTCCACCGGATCGTCCCGCGCCCCGTCGTTGTCGACGGAGAGATCGTTGTTCGCCACATCGGCAACGTCTCGGTCACCTTCGACCATCGCGTCGTCGACGGGGCGCGGGCGGCGGCGTTCACGCTGGACGTGATCGCGCGCCTCGAGTCCGGCCTCCCCTCCTAGTGGTCGTCCCCCTTCTTGTGATCGTCGTCATCCTTCTTGTGATCGCCATGCCTGAAGCTCCGGTTGTTCAGCTGCGCGCGGATCTCGCCGCCGGGCCACTTCGTGGTATGGACGTTCGCGTAGGCATGTCCAGCCCGCATCGCCGCGAGAATCTCGGGAAGGTTGCCGGGCTCGATGCCCTGACCCGCTGTCGCTGGTGTCGTTGGTGTCGCGGGGGTCGGCCCCGGTCCGATCACATCCGCCGCCTCGATGTCACCCTCGACGGTGCCGGATGTCGTTCCCGGACAGGCCGGAGTGCCGGCCGGTGGATTGGCCAGGTTGCTGCACAGGAAGAACGAGATGCCGCCGTTGATCGCCGGCTTCCCAAAGTGGACGTGTGACTGCGTGATGTTGCCCTCGAGCCCGGAGTAGCTGAGCTTGTAGTGGAGCGACGTCCCGTCCTTCGAGAGCTTTGCCTCGAAGGAGCCGGTGCCGAGGGTCGAGAGGTCCGGATTCTCCTCGTAGCCGTTCAGCGGACTTCCCTTGAAGGTCTTGGATCCACCGCCCGCGATGGCGTATGAGCCCACCCCGAGCACTCCGATCACCACCGCAAGTACGAGTCCCCTAAGTGCGAGCTTCCGCATACTCGACCTCCTTGTCGCGATCGTTGTTGGACGGACCCGTTCGAGCCGTCACTTCGACCCTACGCACGCCAGGAAGGACCGGTTTTAGGCGACTGCGAGCTCGTGCGGTAGGTGCGGTTCGAGCATCGCTTCGATTCGCGGCGCGCTGGTGCGACCGTCCAGCCGGGACACGGCCTTCCGGTCTTTGACGAGCACGAGCGTCGGCACGACGTCGACCTTGAAGCGCTCGGCGAGCTCCGGGCTCGCGTCCACATCCACACGGCGGACGCGCAGGCGCTGGCGCTCTTTCCGCTCGAGATGGGCGAGCAGGCTCTCCATTCGGCGCGCCGGTCCCGAGCGTTCGGACCAGAAGAACACGAGCAACGGTCGTTCGTCTTCTGTCACTGAAAGTTCCTCCTGGCGATACGAGTGATCCAGTCGCGTGTTGTATGTCCAGAAAACAGCGCGTCGAAACTACACTGACCGGCGATGGGCGACTGGTACACGATCGGCCTCGCGCTCGGGCTCGGCACCGCGCTCGGCGTGCTCTTCGCGGGCCTGCTCACCGCGACACCGCTTGGACGCGCCGCGGCCGTCGTGCTCGCGGGCGCGGCCGGCGCTCTGACGGGCGCCCTGATCGAGGACTGGACGGAGGTCGCCGGCGGGGTGATCGGCGGACTGGTCGGCGCGGTTGCCGCGGCAGTCGTCGTCTCGGGCGCGCTCCGGCGCGGCGGGACGCGCGGTGGTCTCGCGTTGATCGTCGCAGCCATCGCCGTCGGCCTGGCGGGACTCTCGTTCGTGCCCGTTGCCGGCTATCTCGTGGCGGTGGCGGTCCCGGTCATCGCCCTGCGGCTCCGTCGCACCCAGTCCGAGCGCTACGCCGGGCTGCGCACGCTCGCCAAGGACTGACCATCCGGAAGAAGCTGATCCTCGTTGTCATCGACGGCCTCACGCCGTCCATGCTCGAGGACACTCTCGAGCGCAAGGCGGCGCCCTCGCTGGCGCTGCTCGCCGAGCACGGCCGCTACCGCCGCGCGATCTCGACCTTCCCGTCCCTGACGCCCGTGTGCCTTTCGGCGCTCGCGACGGGAGCGCACCCGAACGTGCACGAGATCCCGCATCTCGTCTGGTACCACCGCGGCGAGCAGCGGCTCGTCGAGTACGGGTCATCGTTCGGCGCCGTGCGGGCGGCGGGGACGAAGCAGTCGTTGATCGACACGATCTACGGGCTCAACGACAGTCACCTCGGCAAGAACGCCGTGACCTTCTACGAGGCGCTCGAGGATGCCGGGCTGACCGCCGCGGCCGTGAACATCACGTGCTACCGCGGCCGCCACGACCACAGCCCGACGGTCCCATTCCTGACTCGTCCGGCGCACGGCCCGAGCCGGTTTTTCTTCTACAACCTGTTCGAGTCGGACGCGACCGGCGCGCCCTTGTCGGTCCGCAACCGGCCGCGCGGATCGATCGACGCGTACACCGTCGCCGTCGGACGCTGGCTCGTGACGCGGGACGGCTTCGACTTTCTCGTCTACTACCTTTCGGACTACGACTACGCGTCGCATGCCCAGGGGCCGGATGCGGCGCACGCCGCGCTCGCCCGCTGCGATGTGGCCGTCGGCACCCTGATCGAAGCGGCCGGCGGTCCGGACGAGTTCCTCGAGCGCTACGCCGTCATTCTCTGTTCCGATCACGGCCAGACGACCGTGAGCGATGTCGCCCGGCTCCAGGATGTCTTCCCCGATGACCTCGTCACGGCCTCGAATCGTGCGGGGATGGTCTACACCGAAGACGACCCGGCGGTGCTCGCGCGTCGGCTCGACGGGAACGACGCCGTCGATGTCGTCCTCTGGCGCGAGGGTGACGAGGCTGTCGCCCGCCGTGACGGCGCCGAGCTCCGCTTCACCCCGGACGGCTCGAGCGGCGACCCTGCGATCCTCGACCATCCGGAGGGGCGCGAGCGAGCCTGGGCTGCGCTCGCGAACCCGAATGCGGGCGAGTTGATCCTCTCGGCGGCAGCCGGGTGGGAGTTCGCCGACCTCGGCGGCCGCCACCACGCGGGCGGCGGCTCGCACGGATCCCTTCTGACCGGCGATTCGGAGATCCCGATGCTCACGGTCGGCCTCGACACACAGCCAGGCTCGATCGTCGAGGTGATGCCGGCCGTGCTCGACCACTTCGGCGTTGCGCCTCCTGCGTACGCACGCGCACTCGTCCGCTCGTGAGATCGAGCCGGGATCTCGCGGTGTACCTCCGCCGCCGGGGGATCAACGACGTGCGGGTCCTGGAGGCGATCGGTCGCGTGCCGCGCGAGCTGTTCGTCCCAGCCGAGCTGCGTGGGCGGGCCTACGACGACCGCGCGCTCCCGATCGGCCATGGGCAGACGATCTCGCAGCCCTACATGGTCGCCGCGATCTGCGCCGCGCTCGACCTGGACGGCGACGAGCGTCGTGCTCGACGTCGGGACCGGATCGGGCTATCAGGCGGCGGTCCTGGCCGAGCTCGCGACCGAGGTCGTCACGATCGAGCGCGTGCCGGCGCTCGCCGAGCAGGCTCAACAGGCCCTGGCGGCCGCCGGCTACGAGCGCGTCGAGGTCCAGATCGGCGACGGCACGCTCGGTGTGCCCGAGCGTGCCCCGTTCGACGGGATCGCGGTCGCGGCTGCGGCCCCATCCGTGCCGGAGGCGCTGTACGCCCAGCTCGCTCCCGGCGGACGGGTTGTGATTCCGGTCGGGAGCCGGCGCGATCAGCAGCTCGAGATCGTGATCCGGGGACCGCACGGGCGCGAGGAGAGGACGTCCGTGCCATGCCGGTTCGTGCCTCTCGTCGGCGCGGCCGGGTTCGCCGAGCACCCGGCCCGGTAGACCTTCGCTGCTAGGCTCGCCCGCGTCGATGCAGCGCTCCTCCGCTTTCGCTGACCAAAGCACGATCGAGCGCGCACGGCGTGCACTCGGCCGACGCCACAACTGGCTCCAGCTGGCCAAGTTCTGCGCAGTCGGAGCGAGCGGCTACCTCGTCAATCTGGTCGTGTTCGCGATCCTCGTCGGCGCCGGGCTCCACTACCTGCTCGCGGCCACAGGCTCGTTCCTGGTCGCGGTCACCAACAACTACATCTGGAACCGTCTGTGGACGTTCCGCGGCCAGCGCGGCCACGTCGCCTACCAGGGCCTTCGGTTCCTCGTCGTCTCCGCTGTCTCCCTCTGCGCCAACCTCGTCATCCTCCACGTGCTCGTCCAGGCAATGGATCGGGAGGTGCTCCCGCAGGCGATCGCGATCGTGCTGGTCACCCCGTTGAACTTCGTCGGGAACAAGCTCTGGTCGTTCGGGCTGCGCTAGCGGCGCTCGTCGCAGGGCTCGCGCTCGCGGCGCCCGCAGCAGCCGCGACGACTCCCGGCGGCACGCTCAGCGAGCCGGTCTACGACAAGGACGGCCGGCTGATCCAAACGCCGTTCGTGCCGTCCAACGCCGCCGCCCGGCTGACGGAGACGCGAGCGACCGACATCCTGCTGCGCTACCCGAAGGTCGCCGGCTGGCTCGATCGATACCCGCCCAAGCCGCAGACCGACGCCGAGTATCGCGCCGCGACCGACGAGTGGATCGTCAAGGCCTGGTCGGGAGACGCGGGACAGATCGTCCTCGGCAAGGTGGACGACGACACGGGCCGTGTGAACGAGGCCTGGACCGGCCCGCAGGTTGCGTGGTCGATGGCCAGAGGCGGGGCGGGGGCGTTCGGCGGCAAGACGATCAACGGCATGTGGCTGTGGCTCGCGTTCTGCGCCATCTTCCTGATCGGGCTCGCGGACCTGCGGAGGCTTCGCTCGCTGCGGAACCTCGACCTCCTCGCGCTCCTGTCGTTCTCGATCTCCCTCCGCCTCTTCAACGACGGCGAGATCTTCTGGAGCGCCCCGCTCGCGTATCCGCCGCTCGTGTACCTGCTCGGCCGCTGCCTCTGGATCGCGCGCCGCGACCGGGCGCCGCGGACCCGCGCGCCGGTCTGGCCGGTCTGGCTGCTCGCCGGCGCGGCGGTCTTCCTCGCCGGGTTCCGGGTCGGGTTGAACGTGGAGGCGCAACGGAGCGTGATCGACGTCGGCTTCGCGGGTGTCGTGGGCGCGAACCGGATCGCGAACGGGGAGATGCCGTACGGCCACATGCCGGTGCAGGACAACCAGGAGCCCTGCGGCATCGCAGACGCCGAGGGCGAAATCCGGGAGCGGATCCAGACGAACGGGCGCTGCGAGGCCTCGAACCCGCGCGGCGACACGTACGGCCCCGTGTCGTACCTCGCATACCTGCCCGGCTATGCGGTCTTCGGCTGGACCGGGAAGTGGGACGAGCTCTGGGCTGCGCATGCGACCTCGCTGCTCTTCGATGCGCTCTGCATCCTCGGGCTCGCGCTCGTCGGGCGGCGGTTCGGTGGACCACGGCTCGCGGCCGTCCTCGCCTTCGCGTGGGCCGCCTACCCCTTCACGCTGTACGTCTCCAACTCGGACACGAACGACGCGATCATGCCCGCGTTCCTGATCTGGGGCTTCTGGCTGGCCTCGTCCGCCTGGGCGCGCGGTGCGGCCGTCGCGCTCGCCGGCTGGACGAAGTTCGCCGCCCTCCTGCTGGCGCCGCTCTGGCTGTCGTATCCGAACGGCTGGCGAGCCCCGGCGAAGCGGTTCGTGCTCGCCTTCGCGGGCGCCACCGTTGCGGCGTTCCTCATCCTGCTGCTGGAGCCCGACCCGCTGCACGCCGCGCGCGTGTTCGTCGACCGCACGGTCGGGTTCCAGCTCGATCGCGAGTCGCCGTTCTCGATCTGGGGCTGGGGCCAGTACCACGCGAAAGGCGTCCCTGACCTGCACATCGTCCAGCAGGTGCTGCAGGTGCTCCTGGTCGGGGGCGCCGTGCTCGTCGGCTTCGTCCCGCGGCGCAAGTCGATCCTGCAGCTCGCTGCGCTCACCGCCGCCGTCCTGATCGGCTTCGAAATCGTGCTGACGCACTGGTTCTATCTCTACATCCCGTGGTTCTTCCCCTTCGTCGCCTTCGCGTTGCTCTACCGACGTGACCAGTCCGCGACGGTTCACTGAGCTCGCGGCGGTCGCTGCGGCGGCCCTCTTTCTGGCGTCGTGGGGTGTCCTGCACACGGCGTGGTACGACGACGCCGAGATCGTCGACATCCCGGTCTACCTGGGTTACGGCGAGGCGATCGCGGACGGCGAGGTGCCCTACCGCGACATCCGTCCCGAGTACCCGCCCGGCGCGCTCCCGGTCTTCGTGCTGCCGGCGCTCGTCAGCGACGACGAGGAAGGGTTTCGAGCTGCCTTCGAGTGGCTGATGGCCGCCTGCGGGGCGGCGATGGTGCTCCTCACCGGCGTCGCCCTCGCCGGCTTGCGGGCCTCGCGGCCGCGCACCGTCTGGGTGCTCTTGCTCGTCGCCTGTTTCCCGCTCCTGCTCGGCTCGGTCGTGCTCACCCGCTTCGACCTCTGGCCCGCCGCGCTCGTGGCCGGCGGGTTCGCAGCACTCGTGCACGGGCGCAACCGCCTCGGCTTCGCCGTGCTCGGCGCGGCGATCGCGGTCAAGCTCTATCCCGCGGTGCTGGTTCCGGTCGCCGTTGCGTACGTCTGGCGCCGTCGCGGCCGCCGCGAGGCGATCGTCTGCCTCGGCGTACTCGCGGCCGTCGTCGCGCTCGTCTTCCTGCCGTTCCTCGTCGTCGCACCCGAGGGCGTCGCGCACAGCATCGGCCGCCAGCTCTCGCGGCCGCTCCAGATCGAGAGCCTCGGCTCGGCGCTCTTCCTCGCAGCGCACCACCTGGTCGGGCTGGACGTCGAGATGCGCTCGGGGCACGGCTCGCAGAACCTGCATGCAACCGGGACCGGCGTCGCGGCGGTGCTCTTCAGTCTCGTCCAGATCGGCGTCGCTGGTCTGGATCTGGTCACGCCGGCCCGGGACGGCCGAGGAGCTCATCCGCTGGAGCGCCGCGGCGCTCGTTGCGTTCGTCGCCCTCGGAAAGGTGCTCTCGCCCCAGTTTCTGATCTGGCTCGTGCCGGCGGTGCCGCTCGTCGCCGGCCTCCGCGGGCTCCGCGCGTCGATGCTGCTCGTGGCGGCGCTCGTCCTGACGCAGCTCTGGTTCCCCTCGCGCTACTGGGACCTCGCCCGCGAGCTCGATCCGCTCCCGTCCACGCTCGTGCTGGTGCGCGACGTCGTGCTCGTCGCGCTACTCGTCGTCCTGCTCATGGATAGGAGACGCGAACCGGCTCGATCGCCGTAGCCCGCCCCGACTCGTCGCACTCGACGAGCGCTCCTTCGATTCGGACGCCGCCCTCCGCCGTCTCGAAGCGGACCGGCAAGCCGGTTCGCATGCGGTAGATGGCCTGATCGCCCTTGACCCCGATCACCGAGTCGTGCGGTCCGGTCATGCCGGCGTCCGTGATCGCCGCCGTGCCGCCAGGCTGGACGCGGGCGTCGGAGGTCTGCACGTGCGTGTGGGTGCCGACGACCACTGTGACGCGGCCGTCCAGCCAGCGCGAGAGCGCGACCTTCTCGCTCGTCGCCTCGGCGTGGACGTCGACCAGGATCACCGGCGTCTGCGCGCGTGCCTCCTCGACGAGCTCGTCGATCACCTCGAACATCGCGACGGCCGGCGAGAGATAGAGCGAGCCCATGACGTTGATGACGGCCACCTTGGTCCCGTCCTCGGCAGCGGCGACCGTCAGCCCGCGGCCCGGTGCGAACTTCGAGAAGTTCGCCGGCCGGATCACCCGCTCGGAGCTCTCCAGGTAGCTGTTGATCTCGGAGCGCCGCCAGGTGTGGTTGCCGAGCGTGATCACGTCCGCGCCTGCGGCCAGCACGCGCGCGGCGAGCTTCGGCGTGATCCCGACGCCGTCGGCGAGGTTCTCTCCGTTGACGACGCAGAACGAGGCGCCGAGCTCCTCTCGCAGGCTGCGCAGGCGCTCCTCGACCGCCCTGCGGCCGGGCGCACCCACCACGTCGCCGATGAAGAGAAGCTTCAGCGAACCGAGAGCACGGCCGCGGGGCGCACCGACAGCGACACGTTGTTGCCCGCGTCCTGCGTGTAGCGCGCGAGTGCCTGGCGCTCGACGGCTGTCAGGTCGACCACGACGCCCATCTTCGAGCGTGCCTTCGTGACGGCGGAGCCGACGGTCAGCGCCGGGTCCGCCCGCAGGTGTGTGAGCGAGACGACGACCGAAGGCGCGGTGTGTGGCTGGATGTCGATCCGGGCGCCGTACGTGCGGTTCGCGAGCACGAAGTCGGTGATCCCGACGACCGTCCCGTCAACGGGCGCATAGACGTCGGTGCCCGGCGCGGCGCCGACCGCCAACGCCGATGTGCCCGGGCCGCGGTCACCGCGAAGCTGGTACCAGACGAGCCGGTTCTCCTTCGCCCCCGCAAGGCGGTGCCAGATGCGGGCGAAGATGCCGGCGTTGCCCTGACGCCCGACCGGATCGAGCGCCAGCGAGCCGTTGCCCTCCTGGTGGTACCCGATCGCCGTCACGGCCGTCTGGGCGACCGGCAGCTGCAACTGCACGCTGCCCACGGTGGCCACGATCTGCGGCAGCGGCTGACCGCCCGGGAGCACGTTGGCCTCGGCGAGCGGGCTGGTCGTGACCGGATTGGCGCTCCACGTGCCGAATGCGGTCAGGAGCAGGGTCAGCAAGAGGACCGCCGAAAAGAGAGCGGTCAGGACAAAACGAGTGGCGTGACGCTCCGGTTTTCGCCGGCGTGCTCGCATGCGCTGGAGTTCTCTGGGCGCACGCGGCCGCACCGTCTGCCGGTTTCGGGCCGAAGCCATGGGCGGCACCATAGCCGACCCTTCCCAATCGATCCACTCGTCACGGTCGCCGTCGGCGATGGCCATTGGGATTCCACGATACGGCCGACCCTGGACGGAACGACCGAATGCCCCCTTGGGGTGATGGACGTACCGCCGCCGGCGACGAAGCTGGGCAGGACTGGTTCCTGCGGCCGAAAGGCGGAACGAGAATGACTGCGGCACAACTCAAGGCGAAGATCCGCAACTCCCCGTTTGCGTCCCTGCAGACGAGGATCTCGCTCACGAACGCGTAGCACCGGCTCAGACTCTCTCCAGCGGCGACCCCCCACGCCGCCGCGTAGATTGTGTGCGTGAGCGCTTTCCCCGCCACGCGCCTTCGCCGCCTGCGGCGCACCGACACGGTGCGTTCGCTGGTGCGCGAGACACGGCTCCACCTCGACGACTTCGTGATGCCGTACTTCGCAGGCCCCTCGACCGTCGTGAACGAGGAGCTGCCCGGCATGAGCCGCTACTCGGTCGAGGATCTCGTCGCCGAGGCGGCCGAGCTCGTCGCGCTGGGAGGCAAGGCGGTCCTCCTCTTCGGCGTTCCCGAGGAAAAGGACGACGAGGGCTCCGGTGCGTGGATCGAGGACGGGATCGTTCAGCGCGCGCTCCGAGCGCTCCGCGCCGAGCATCCGGAGCTCGTCCTCATCACCGATGTCTGCCTGTGCGAGTACACGTCGCACGGCCACTGCGGCGTGATCCGGGACGGGGAGGTCGCGAACGACGAGACGCTCGAGCTGCTCGCGCGCACGGCGGTCAGCCACGTCGAGGCCGGTGCGGACGCAATCGCTCCGAGCGACATGATGGACGGGCGGGTCGGCGCCATTCGCGAGGAGTTGCCCGCGACGCCGATCGTGGCCTACTCGGCGAAGTACGCCTCGGCGTTCTACGGCCCGTTCCGTGACGTCGCCGACTCGGCACCGTCCTTCGGCGACCGGCGCGGCTATCAGATGGATCCCGCGAACGGGCGAGAGGCATTGCGCGAATGCGAGCTCGACCTGGCCGAGGGTGCGGACGTCCTGATGGTGAAGCCTGCGCTGCCGTATCTCGACGTGATCCGCGCCGTGCGGGAGCGCTTCGACTGCCCGGTCGCTGCGTACAACGTCTCGGGCGAGTACGCGATGGTGAAGGCTGCGGCCGCGGCGGGCCACCTCGACGAGCGTGCGGCGGCGATCGAGTCGCTGACCGCGATCAAGCGAGCCGGCGCCGACCTCGTCTTCTCGTACTGGACGAAGGATCTCGCGACGTGGCTCTGAGGCAGCTCTCGGATCTCGCCCGGCGCGCCGAGAGGCTGATCCCGGGAGGCGTCAACTCACCGGTCCGCGCGATGCGGTCGGTGGGGCTCGACGAGCCGCTCTTCATGCGCAGCGGCAGCGGCTCCACGATCGAGGACGTCGACGGAAACCGCTACGTGGACTGGGTGATGAGCTGGGGGCCGCTCGTGTTCGGCCACGCCGACGAGGAGACGCTCGCGGCGATCGCCGAGGCTGCACAGCTCGGAACGACGTTCGGCGCCCCGACCGAGGCCGAGGTGGAGCTGGCCGCGGAGATCGTCGACGCCGTGCCGTCGGTCGAGATGGTGCGCCTCGTCTCCTCCGGCACCGAGGCGGCGATGAGCGCCATCCGGCTGGCGCGCGGCTTCACCAGGCGCGACCGGATCATCAAGTTCGCGGGCTGCTACCACGGCCACTCGGACGGCCTCCTGGCGAGCGCCGGCTCCGGCCTGGCGACGCTCGGGATCCCGTCCAGCCCCGGCGTGCCGACGGGCACGACCGGAGACACCGTCGTGACGTCCTACAACGACCTCGACGCGACCGCCGCCGCGGTCGAGCGCTACGGCGAGGGACTGGCGGCGATCATCGTCGAGCCCGTGGCGGGGAACATGGGCGTCGTGCCGCCCGCACCCGGCTTCCTCGAGGCGCTGCGCGCGCTCTGCGACGCGTCGGGCGCATTGCTGATCTTCGACGAGGTGATCACCGGGTTCCGCGTCGCGCGTGGAGGCGCGCAGGAGCGCTACGGCGTCCTCCCGGACCTCACCGTGCTCGGGAAGATCGTCGGCGGTGGTCTCCCGGCAGCGGCTTTCGGCGGCCGCGCAGATGTGATGGAGAGGCTCGCGCCGGCCGGCGACGTCTACCAGGCGGGAACGCTGTCAGGGAATCCGCTTGCGACCGCGGCAGGAATCTCGGTGCTCCGGCGCCTGCGGGAGCCCGCTGTCTACGGGGAGCTGGAGCGGAAGGGTGAGCGGCTCGAGTCCGGGTTGGCTCCCTACGGTCGCGTCCAACGAGTCGGTGCGATGGCGACGCTCTTCCTCGCCGACGAGGCGATCCGGAACTTCGAAGACGCGAAGAAGAGTGACGTCGAGCGCTACGGCGCCCTGTTCCGGCACCTGCTCGACCGCGGGATCTACGTGGCGCCGTCGCAATTCGAATGCCTGTTCGTCTCGCTCGCGCACTCCGACGAGGACATCGACCGCACCGCCGAGGCAGTTGGCGACTTCTTCCGGTAGTTCCGCTGGTCGAGGCAGAGGGGGGCGCTGACTTGGCCGGCGGAGCTACCTCTACTGACGTCTTCGACGTCATCGTCGCCGAGGCGGCGGCCGAGAGCCCGCTCTGGGGGGAGCAGCTGCGCGCCGAGCCGGAGCGCGAGAGTGTCTTTGGGGCGCTTGCGCCGGAGCGCTTCGCGCTCGGGCTCGAGACCATCTACGAGGGCTACCTCGTCCACTACGGCCGCCCGCGCCTGTTCTCCCCGGCGGAGCGAGACGTCGCGCTGCTGCTCGGCGACTATCTGTACGCGCACGGCCTCGTCCGGATCGCGGACACCGGCGAGATCGACGCCGTGGCGACGCTCGCCGAGCTGATCTCGACGTGCGCCCATCTCCGGGCGGAGGAGGCGGAGGGCGACGGGGAGGCCTGGGTCGACGCAGTGCGCCGGCTCGGGGGCGATCCGGATGCGACCACGATCACACACGCTCTTGCGACACATGCGTCGCGGTTGGGTAAGCTCGCCCCGTGATCGCCTGGTTGCTCGCCGACGCTGCCTCGGAGGGGAAGAACGTCATCCTCGGCATGCTCGTCACCGGTCTGATCTTCGTGGCGGTGATCGCCATCGGCGAGACCACACACGCGCTGCGCCACCGCAAGCGCCGCGGGCACTAACTCCCGGCAACGCTCAAGACTCGGCCTCTCGGAGGAAGCTCCCGACGACGTCGAGGTAACGCTCCGTCTCCTCGAGCACCGGGGTGTGAGAGCTCTCCTCGAACACGACCTCGCGTGCCCGCGGTAGGGCGCTCAGGAGCGTGGCGGCGATCGACTCCGTGGAGAGGTCGTAGCGGCCGCGGATGACGAGCGCCGGCAGGTCGAGCTCGCCGAGTCGAGGGCGGACGTCCCAACCCTGCAATGCGCCGGTCAAGGTCCACTCGTTCGGGCCCCACATCGCGCGGTAGGTCTCACGACCGCGTTCGGGCAGCATCCGGTCGATCTCCGGCGGCCGCGTCGCGCCGCGGTAGAAGTGGCGGTCGCTGAAGGCGGCGTCGGCCGCCTCGTACTCCGGGCTGTCGTAGGTGCCGGCGCGCTCGTGCTCGTCGAGCACCGCAATGACCTCCGGCGGGAGCTCGTCGCGGAGCCTGCTCACCTCGGCCACCCATTCCTCGGCGCTCGCCAGCGTCGAGCTCAGAACGAGGCTCGTCAAACCACCGAAGCCGGAGAGGGCGTGCTCGAGCGCCAGCATCCCGCCCCACGAGGTGCCGAGCAGATGAACGCGCTCGAGCTCGAGCCGTTCCCGCAGAGCCGCCAGCTCGTCGAGGAAGACCTGCAGGCTCCAGTCGATCGAGTCGGGCCGGTCGGAGCGGCCGCAGCCGAGCTGGTCGTAGAGGACGACGGCGCGACCTTCGGCGGTCAGCCGCTCGAGTGGCGCGAAGTAGTGGTGCGTCGAGCCGGGGCCGCCGTGGAGGCAGAGGAGCGGATCCAGGCCTGAGTCCAGCTCACCGGCGACCCGGAACCACGTCCGGTAGCCGCCCCACTCGACCCAGCCCTCGCGCTCGCTCACGACGTCCATCCTGCCATGCCGACACTCGCCATTAGACTCGCGCTGATGGCTCCGCCCTCCGACCTGCGCGAGTGGATTCGCCTGCTCGAGGACGAGGGCGAGCTCGTTCGCGTCTCCGCCGAGGTCGATCCCGACCTCGAGATCACCGAGATCGTCGACCGGACGGTCAAGGCGGGCGGGCCTGCGCTCCTGTTCGAGCGGCCGAAGGGCTCGAAGCATCCGCTCCTGATCAATCAGTTCGGGACCGAGCGGCGGATGTGCATGGCGTTCGGGGTCGAACGACTCGACGACGTCGCGACGAAGCTCGAGGACGTGCTCGAGATGCAGCCGCCGCAAGGGCTCGCCGACAAGGTGCGCGGGTTGAAGAAGCTGAAGTCGATCGCCGACTCGCTGCCGAAGACAGTGTCGCGCGGCGCGAGCCAGGAGATCGTGCTCACCGGCGACGAGGTGAACCTCGACCTGCTCCCGATCCAGCGGTGCTGGCCCGGCGACCCGGCGCCGTTCATCACGCTCCCGGCGGTGATCACGAAGGACCCGCACACGGGCGTCCGCAACGTCGGCATGTACCGGATGCAGAAGATCGATTCGCGCTCGACCTACATGCACTGGCAGATCCACAAGGACGGCCGTGCCGACTATCTCGCCACGGACGGGTCGATCCCGGTCGCCGTCGCGCTCGGACTCGATCCCGTTACCGCGTACTCCGCCAGCGCGCCGCTGCCGAAGCACATCGACGAGTTCATGCTCGCCGGCTTCCTTCGCGGCGAGCCGGTCGAGCTGGTCAAGGCGAAGACCGTCGACCTCGACGTCCCCGCGAACGCCGAGATCATCCTGGAAGGGTCGATCGAGAACGGCGAGGTCGGCCTCGAGGGCCCGTTCGGCGACCACACCGGCTACTACACGCCGGCGGAGCCCTTCCCGGTTTTCCGCCTCTCGGCGATCACGATGCGCCGCGACGCGGTCTATCCGTCGATCGTCGTCGGCAAGCCGGTGCAGGAGGACGCGTGGCTCGGCAAGGCGACCGAACGGATCTTCCTGCCGGCGATCAAGATGACGGTGCCGGAGATCGTCGACTACGACCTGCCGGTCGCCGGCGCCTTCCACAACTGCGTGATCGTCTCGATCCGCAAGTCGTTTCCGGGTCATGCGCACAAGGTCATGCACGCCATCTGGGGGCTCGGGATGCTGAGCCTCTCGAAGTCGGTCGTCGTGGTCGACGCCCACGTGAACGTGCACGACTACGGCGAGGTCTTCTTCTACGTCGGCGCGAACGTCGACCCGAAGCGTGACGTCGTCATCGCCGAGGGGCCGCTCGACCATCTCGACCACGCGCCGACGCTGCAATTCGTCGGCGGCAAGATGGGGATCGATGCGACCGCGAAGGGGCCGGACGAGGGGACGCGGGAGTGGCCGGAGGAGATCGCGATGACCGACGAGATCAGGGAGCTGGTCGATCGCCGGTGGGAGGAGTACGGCATACCGGCGCACGATGTCGACCAACTCGTAGAGAATGGCTCTCGTCGCGGGTTGCGGCAGCTGTTACGTCGTTGACAGGCATGAGCGCACGCCGGTTGAATCACCAGGGGAATCTGACTTGAGCTCGCACGACAACGAGACGCCGCACACGCCGCCGCCGAGCCTCTGGCCGATCGGTTTCGCGATCGGCATCGCGGTCGTCCTCACCGGGCTCGTCGTCAGCACGGTCGCCGCGGTGGTCGGCGGCGTGATCGCGCTCGTCTTCGGCTTCCTCTGGATCCGCGACGTGACGCGGCCCGTGCGCACGCCGGCGCCCGAGGTCGAGCCCGAGACTCGCCCGGCTCTCACGACAGCCGGAGCGCCGGACGCGGGCGAAGAAGAAGACGGGGAGGCGACGTACGGCCGCAACACGTTCCTCGCCGGGGCCACGCTCGGCCTTGGCGCCGTCATCGGCGGTGTGATCACGCTCCCGGTGCTCGGCTTCGCCGTCCTGCCCTCGTTCACAAACCAGCACGAGCCGGAGGTCGACCTCGGCCCGATCGACTCGTACCCCGAGGGGGAGTACGTGATCGCGACCTTCCTCGAGAACCCGGAGATCGGCGAGGTGAGCCGGCGGACGATGTACATCCGCAACAACGGCCAGCTCAAGGGAGTGCCGAGCTTCACGCTCCTCTATTCGCGCTGCGTGCACCTCGGTTGCCCGACGCAGCCGAACGGACCGATCTTCGAGGATCAGCAGTCGACGTACGATCGTAGCGTCGTGCTGACGCCGACCCTGCCGGCCGGCTTCGGCTGCCCGTGCCACGGCGGCCAGTACGACACAGAGGGCAATCGCACCGCCGGCCCGCCCGTGCGTGCGCTCGATCGCGCCGAGTTCTCGATCGTCGACGGCAACCTCATCCTCGGCACGTTCTACAGCGTTGCGAAGGTCGAGGGGCAGGGCGCGCGGGCGCGGATCTACAAGTACGGCAAGATGCCGCCGGGCGTGCACGTCGACGGGGCCGAGGCGTGGCTCTACCCGCTCGAGGTGCCGCGCTAGATGGCAACCGCGCCGCCACGAAAGAAGTCCAAGCACGCGGACCTGGCGGCGGTGGCGCTCTATCCGCTCGACTGGCTCGAAGAGCGCTCGGGGCTCGTCGGCGGCATCAAGTACTTCCTCTTCCGCAAGGTGCCGCGTGACAGCGGCTGGTTCCACACGCTCGGCTCGGCGTCACTGACCGCCTTCCTCGTGCAGGCGATCACCGGTGTGATCCTCGCGATGTACTACAAGCCCGATCCCGACTCGGCCTACGCGTCGATCCAGTTCATCACCAACGACCTCACGCTCGGCTGGCTCGTGCGCGGCATGCACCGCTGGGGCGCGAGCGTCTTCATCATCCTGATGTTCCTACACATGGCCCGTGTCTTCCTGTTCGGGTCGTACAAGTACCCGCGTGAGCTGAACTGGATCGTCGGCGTCCTCATCCTCGCGCTGGGAATGCTCGAGGGGTTCACCGGCTACCTGCTCCCGTGGGATCAGACGGCCTACTGGGCGACCGTCGTCGGCATCAACCTCAACGGGACGATGCCCGTGATCGGCCCGTTTCTGGCGCAATGGCTCGCCGGGGGGGCAGAGATCGGGTCGGACGCGCTCAGCAAGTTCTACTCCCTGCACATGCTCGTGCTCCCCGGCGGGATCATCGGGCTGATCCTCCTCCACCTCTACCTCGTGGTTCGCCTCGGCGTCACCTCGCCGCCTTGGTCGGACGAGGCGGCCGGCCGCGAGCGGCCCGACGAGGTGGTCGTGAGCAACGGGCGCGAAGGCCTCGTCCGGCCGGGCCGGCGCGGAGGGTCCGTGGATGGCTAGCCGCCGGATCGTGGAGCGGCGGGCGGAGCACAAGCGCTACAAGGAGGACGTCGAGCGGACCGGGAAGCCCTTCTTCCCGTACGCGATGTTCCACGACACGGTGATGAGCCTCGTCGTCGTGTGCGTGATCGTCGGGCTCGCGTGCGTCTGGTACTTCACCGCGGAGGGCTCGACGGATCCCGGCTGGCTCGGCCCGTACTACACCGAGGAGGCGGACCCGGGCACGACCAACTTCGTGCCGCGCCCCGACTGGTACTTCTACTTCCTCTTCTACCTGCTGCGGATCTTCAAATGGCCGGAAACGGTGGTCATCGGCACCGTCGGCATCCCCAACATCCTGCTGGGGATCATGATCGCGCTGCCGTTCATCGACGTGCGGCGCGAGCGCCGGCTCTCGCGCCGCCCGGTCGCAGTGGTCTCGGCGATCGTCGTCGTGCTGGCGATGGGCACGCTGACCTACAAGGGCGCGACGGCGAAGGAGTCCCTCGGCTCCGAGACGATCCAGGAAGTGCCGAAGTGGGCCGAGGAACAGGGCTTCGCGGACAACGAGGAGGCGGTTGCGGGTGCGGAGCTCTTCGCGGTCGCCGGTTGTCTGCAGTGCCACACGTACCTCGGCTCGGGCTCGTCCAATCTCGGCGCACCCGATCTAAGCGACATCGGCTCGACGGGCAAGGGCGTCCCCTACTTCGAGCGTTACATCACGAACCCGGCGCAGTTCGGAAACCTGGCGATGCCGCCGTTCGCCGCCCTCGGTCAGGAGAACCTGCACAGGATCGCGGTCTTCCTCGACGCCTCCAAGGGCCCGAAGGGCTAATTCATGAACGTCTTCCTCGGCGTGACGGGCGCGTCCGGCGCTCCGTACGCCGCGAGGCTGCTGCGTGCCTTGACCGACTCGGGCTGCGAGGTTGGGCTCGCCGCGTCGGCGGCGGGCGTCGAGGTGCTCGCGACGGAGCTGTACGGCGACGCAACCCTCTCGCGTGACGACGTGCTCGAGCGCTTCACCGAAGGCGCAGCCGGGGTCACGGTCTACGAGGTGAACGACTACAAGAGCCCGTACGCGTCCGGCTCCGCGAAGGTCGACGCATATGTCGTCTGTCCCTGCTCGATGTCGACGGTAGGAACGCTCGCGGCGGGCGCGATGGCGAATCTGATCCACCGCGCGGCGTCGGTCGCGCTGAAGGAACGCCGGAAGCTCGTGCTCGTGCCGCGCGAGACGCCGCTTTCGTTCATCCACCTGAACGGGCTCGCGACACTGCAGCAGGCGGGAGCGACGATTCTCTTCGCGGCGCCCGGCTTCTACCACGGCGCCGAGACCATCGACGACCTCGTCGACTTCATCGTCGCGCGGATCCTCGATCAGCTTGGCCTCGACAACACTCTCATCGCACGCTGGGGGCAGTCGTGACGCACGAGTCCGGCACCCTCCCCGCCGAAGGCGTCCGCTCGATGTTCGACCGGATCGCTCCGGTCTACGACCTGATGAACCGGGTGATGACCGTCGGGCTCGACCAGCGCTGGCGCCGGCTCACGGTCGAGAGCGTCGTTGCGCGCGGCGACCGCGTCCTCGATGCCTGCTGCGGCACCGGCGATCTCGCGGTCGCGGCGCGGAAAGCCGGCGCGGACGTGGTCGGCCTCGACTTCTCGGGGCGGATGCTCGACCGCGCGCGGGCAAAGGATCCCGCGATCGAGTGGATCCAGGGAGATCTGCTGGAGCTGCCGTTCGAAGACGCGTCCTTCGACGCGGCGACGGTCGGCTTCGGCGTCCGCAACGTGGCCGATCTCGAGCAAGCGCTGGTCGAGCTGCGGCGCGTCGTCCGTCCGGGCGGCCGGGTCGGGATCCTCGAGATCACCCGTCCGCGGGGCCTGCTCCGGCACTTCTACCGGCTCTGGTTCGAGGTCCTGATCCCGCTCGCAGGCAAGATTCTCCCTGGTGGCAAGGCCTACACGTACCTTCCGGCAAGCGTTCGCCGCTTTCCCGGGCCCGAGGAGCTGGCCGGGCTGATGGCGCGCCACGGCTTCGGCGAGATCACGTTCCGGCGCCTCGGCGGCGGGATCGTGGCTCTCCACGTCGGTAGGGCGGCCGGTTGACCACGCTCGAGGACGTTCGCCGGCTGCCCGGGCTCGACTCGTACCTCGAGGAGATCGAGGCGCGGCTGACGAGGGCCGTGGCCGCGCACGGGGGCCGAGCCGCAGAGGTGGGCGCCGACGCTCTCGCAGCCGGCGGCAAGCGGTTGCGTCCCCTGCTCGCCTTCCTCTGCGCGCCGCCGGGTGGGCAGCCTCCCGTCGCGGCGGGGGTCGCGGTGGAGCTCGTCCACATGGCCACGCTCGTCCACGACGATCTGATCGACGGCGCAACCGTGCGCCGCGGCAAGCAGGCCGCGTGGGCGGCGCACGGGGCGGATGCCGCCCGGGCGACGGGCGACTACCTCTTCGCGCGAGCATTCGCCGAGCTCGCTGCCGAGGGCGATGTCAAGGAAGTCGCCGTCCTCGCGGACGCATCGCTCTGCCTCGCCCGCGGCGAAGCGATGCAGCGCCGCCAGCAGAACGATCCGGACACGCCGGTGGAGGCGTACCTCGAACGCTGTGCGCTCAAGACGGGGAAGCTCTTCGAGGCTGCGTGCTCGCTCGGCTCGGGCGGCACGCTCGGCCGTTTCGGCCTCAATCTCGGAATCGCCTTCCAGATCGCCGACGACATCCTCGACTGCTCGGGCACCACGATCGAGACTGGCAAGGTCGCGGGCACCGACCTGCGCGAGGGGACGCCGACGCTGCCGCTGCTGCTCGCCGCGCGCGAGGACGACTCGGTGCGCGCGGCCCTGGCGGGCGGGCCGATCGAGGGCGTTCTCGTGCGCGTCGCCGAGACCGGAGCACTCGAACGCTCCCGGGAGGTTGCGCTCGACTACGCTAGGGAAGCTCGGGAAACCCTGAACGGCGGGGTCCACCGGGAGGAGCTCGAGTCCCTCGCGGACGCCGTTGTGAACCGAAAGCATTGATGGCCATCCTTGCCCGCACATCCACGCTCGAGCCGATCCGGGAGAAGATCGAGGCCGGCGAGCGCCTGGACTTCGAGGACGGGCTCGCGCTGCTCGAGACCGACGACCTGCTCGGGCTCGGCGAGCTCGCCGACCGGGCACGCCGCCTCCGGGGCGGAACGGACGAGGTCTACTTCGTCCAGAACCTCTATTTGAACCAGACGAACGTCTGCCGCGTGAAGTGCAAGTTCTGTGCGTTCGCCGCGACGCAGAAGCAGGAGCACGCCTACACGATCTCCACGTCGGAGCTCGTCGAGGACGCCGTGCGCCAGCGCGAGCTCACCGGCTTCACCGAGATCCACATGGTCAACGGCGAGAACCCGCACGTCGATTTCGAGTTCTACGTGGACGCCGTGCGGTCGCTGAAGCAGGCACTTCCGGACGTGCATCTGAAGATGTACACGGCCTCCGAGATCCACCACATGACCGTGCTCTCGGGCCTGACCCACGAGGAAGTGCTGCAGGAGCTGCAGGCGGCGGGGCTCGGTTCGCTCCCCGGCGGCGGCGCCGAGGTCTTCGCAGAGCGGGTCCGCAAGCTCATCGCGCCCGGGAAAGAGCATCCCGACTACTGGTTCCGCACCCACGACGCTGCGCACCGGCTCGGGATCCCCACCCACTGCACGATGCTCTACGGCCACGTCGAGACCTACGAGGAGCGGGTCGACCACTTCCTCCGGCTGCGGGCCCAGCAGGACGAGACGGGCGGCTTTCTCGCCTTCATCCCGCTCGCCTTCCATCCCGAGAACACGGTCTTCGAGCGGCGGGGCTGGCGGCACACGACCGGCTCCGACGACCTGAAGATGCTCGCGGTGTCGCGGCTCCTGCTCGACAACATCGCGAACATCAAGGCCTACTGGATCATGATGGGGATGCCGCTCGCGGCCGTTGCACTGCATTTCGGCGCGAACGACGTCCAGGGCACGGTGGTGCGCGAGCAGATCTTCCACGCGGCCGGCGCCGTCACCGAGACGGAGCAGAAGATCGACGAGCTCGTCCGCTTCGTACGCGACGCCGGTCGGATCCCGGTGCAGCGCGACACGCTCTATCAGGAGCTCCGCCGATGGTGAGGCTTGGCCGCATCTCGTACGTGAACATGGCGCCGGTCTTCCACCGGCTGAACGCCGAGGTGGACGAGGTGCAGGGAGTGCCGACCGAGTTGAACGGCCTGCTGCTCGACGGCCAGCTCGACCTGGCGCCGATCTCGTCGATCGAGTACGCGCGCCACGCCGCGTCGCTGCGGATCCTGCCGCGCATGTGCGTCTCCTCGGAGGGCGCCGTCGACTCGATCCAGATCGTCTCGCGGATCCCGTTCTCGTCGATCCGCTCGATCGCGGTGACGCCGGAGAGCGCCACGTCGGTCGTGCTCTCGAAGGTCCTGCTCCCGAACGCCGTTCAGGTTCCGCTCGAGGAGGAGGCCGACGCGAAGCTCCTGATCGGTGACGCGGCGCTGAAGAGCGCGTTCGAGGATCCGACCCCCCACTACGACCTGGGCAGGCTGTGGCTGGAGCGAACGGGGCTGCCGATGGTCTTCGCCGTCTGGGCGGCGCCCGAGCCGGTCGCCGAGGGAGTGGCGGAGCTCGAGCATTCACTCGTCGCGAGCGTGCGGCTCGCACGCGCCGAGCCAGACGTGCTCGCCTACGAGGCGAGCGAGCGCTACGGCTATCCCGCCGGCTATCTCGCGCGCTACTTCGAGAAGCTCCGCTACTCGTTCGGGCCCCGCGAGCGGGCCGGCCTCTACACCTTCCTCGAGATGGCCCGCGACGTGGGCGAGCTCGAGCATGTGCCCGAGCTGCGCTTCGTCGGCAGACGGGACCCCGTCCAGGCATGACCGCCGTCGAGACCCGCACCGTGGACGAGATCCTGGAGAAGGCGCTCGACGGGGAGCGCATCTCCGACGACGAAGCCGTGGCGCTGCTTCGGTCGCGCGAGCTCGTCCCGGTCGGGCGCGTGGCCGACGAGCTGCGCAACCGGAAGGTCGACCCGGACCGGATCACGTTCATCGTCGACCGGAACCTGAACTACACGAACATCTGCGTCACCGACTGCGACTTCTGCGCCTTCTACCGGAGCCCCGGCGACCGCAACGAGGGGTACCTGCTACCGAAGCCGGTGATCTTCAAGAAGATCGAGGAGACGCTCGCGATCGGCGGCACGGGCGTGCTCATGCAGGGCGGGCACCACCCGGATCTCGGCGTCGACTACTACGAGGATCTCTTCAGCTCGATCAAGCAGCGCTACAAGATCCACCTGCACGCGCTCTCGCCGCCGGAGATCCAGCACATCGCACGGCGGTCGAAGCTGACGGTCTGGGAGACGCTCTCGCGCCTGCGCGACTCCGGGCTCGACTCGGTCCCCGGCGGCGGCGGCGAGATCCTCGTCGACCGCGTGCGCGACATCATCGCCCCGAAGAAGACCAAGTCCTCCGAATGGCTCGACGTGATGCGCCACGCCCACAAGCTCGGCATGTCGACGACGGCGACGATGATGTACGGGCACGTCGAGACGGTCGAGGAGCGGGTCGAGCACATGCGGCGGGTCCGTGAGCTGCAGGACGAGACGCGCGGCTTCCGCGCCTTCATCTCCTGGACGTTCCAGCGTGACGGCAACAGGCTGGACGACGTGGTGCGCGACGAGGACCGGCCGACCTCGTTCGACTACCTGCTGACGCAGGCGGTCTCGCGGATCTACCTCGACAACGTCGACCACATCCAGAGCTCGTGGGTCACGCAGGGCCTCAAGATCGGCCAGGTCGCGCTCGGGTTCGGAGCGGACGACATGGGGTCCGTGATGATCGAGGAGAACGTGGTGTCGGCGGCCGGCACGACCTACCGCACGTCGACCGAGGAGCTCGTCCACCTGATCCGGTCGCTCGGGAAGACGCCGGTACAGCGCGACACGCTCTACCGCGAGGTCAAGGTCTTCTAGGCGACGACGGCGAGGTCGAGCGCATGCTCGGCCCGGACCGTGATCAGGGTCTCGACCACTTCGGCGTCGAACTGCGTCCCCGCGCAGCGGCGGAGCTCCTCGATGGCTTGCTCGGGCGAGCGGGCCGACCGGTAGGGCAGCTCGGACGTCATCGCGACGAAGGCCGCGCACGTGCCGATGATGCGCGACCCGAGCGGGATGTCCTCTCCGGCGAGCCGGTCGGGATAGCCGTCCCCGTCCATGCGCTCGTGGGTCGAGCGCACGATCCCCGATACCTTGGCGAGGGCAGGCGCCGACGAAAGGATGCGTTCCCCGATGAGTGGGTGCCGGCGAACGAACTGCCACTCCTCCGAGCTGAGAGGCCCGGGCTTGCGGAGGATCGAGTCCGGGATCGCGAGCTTGCCGACCTCGTGCAGCTCGGCCGCAAGCGTGACGTCCGCGAGCTCGTCGTCCGAGAGGCCCATGCCCGTGCCGACCGCACGTACGAGCTCGACGAGCCCGCTGAGGTGGCCCTGGAGCCGTGCGTCTCGCTCGTAGAGGACGCGAAGCAGCACGTCGCGGCTTTGACGACCCGCTGAGGCGCGCCGCCCGTCCTTCTCGTCGTACATCCGCGAGTCCACGATGCGGAGCGCCTCGGCGACGCCGCCGGCTTCCTCTGGCAGCGCGACCGTGCCGTACGCAGCCGTGATCCTGAAGCCTTCTCCCTGCTCCTCGAGTGACATCGCGGCGGCGGCGGCGAACGCCTCCCGGCGCTCCTGGCCCACGCCGGCCAGGACGCAGAACTCGTCGCCTCCGATGCGGTAGACCTCGCCCTCACCCGCCACGGCCGCGCTCAGCTTCTCCGCGATCCTTGCGAGCAGCGCGTCGCCGGCGGGATGGCCGAACGTGTCGTTGTAGGCCTTGAACCCGTCGAGGTCGAGCAGCATCAGCACTGCGGTCGTGCGGGCGTCGAGTGAGGCGCCGAGGTCGAGCATCAGCTTGCGCCTGTTTCCGACGCCGGTGAGCGCATCCGTCTGGGCCTCGATCCGCGTCGCCGCGAGCAGCTGCATCTTCTCGCGGAAGGTGAAGGCCATCCGCGCGATCACGGCGAGCATCGAGGTCGCTGCGAGAATGGCCGCCGGCTTGTTCAGCGGCTCGAACTGGCCGTAGACGAGAATCGTGAGCGAAGTCAGGCCGAAGACGGCCGGCAGCGCCAGGACTCGAGCGCCCTCGGCGCGGACGGCGCCCAGCCGGCCCGCAGGCTGCCACGAAGCGGCAGCGAGCAGAAGCATCGCCAGCGGCCAGCCGGCGTCGAGCAGCGTGATGCTGTCCGTCGAGCCGATCGCCGCCTGATAGAGGGCACCGCTGTCGGCGAGTGCGAGGGCGCCGGTACCGGCCAGGATGCACAGCCACGCCCGGTCGAGCCGCCAGCCGGTGATCGCCAGCACGGCGACGACCATGCCGAGCAGCAGTGCGTCCGCAAGCGGGTAGGCGACGTTCATCGCCGCGGTCAGCGGGGAGCCGCCGGTGCTCTCGACGACTGCCCCGAAGAGGACAGCCGCGCCCACGGCCGCGACCGCGAGTGCGGCGAGCGCTGCATCGAGCCACAGGCTGCGCTCGAACCGCGGCGTTCGCGCCCGCACCAGCAGGCCGATCCCGGCGTAGAGGATGGGGTAGGAGACGAGCCACAACAAGTCGGTGACGGTCGGTGGCGACACCGTCGATTCCAGCAGGAACAGCGTGTAGTAGAAGTCGCCCGCTGCCCACAGCAACAGCGTTGCTCCGATGCAGCGCCAGGCGGCGCGCTCCTTGCCGCGCTGGTTGGGCGAGCTCACGCACACGAATGCGGCGCCGACGAGCAGGATGTTGTACAGCCACCTGACGACCTCGGACGTTCCGGCCGGCTGAGCCACGAGCAGGACGAGATAGACCGCAAAGAGGGACGACAGGCCGAGAAGAAGCCACCTGCCGCGCGTTCCGGGCAGGGCTGGATCTGAGGGTGACGTCATCGTCTCCAAACTGGTCTGCATCACAGGCGCGGAGTCCCCCGCTAAAGGGGATATCGTCGCGAGCGGCAGGAATACGTCCCCCCTTCCGGGTGATTGCCGTCATGGCTCAACGGCTTCCGCTCGCCGAACGGTTGTCGGCGCGTCCCCAGTAGGCGGTGAGGTCGATCCTCTCTTTGGGGTGCTCGGTGCCCCCAGAAGGGGGATGCGCGCCTGGCGCCTATCTCCGTGACTGTGACTTCAGCTCTTCTTGGACTGCGGTTCCAGGAGAGATCTCACGTGCGGCTGAGGTCTCAGATGACAGTTCCGAAAATCAATCGCTCGCTCGCTCTGCGCGCAATCCTCGTCGTCGGGGTGATCTTCGCGATCGGTGGCGTCACCCTCGCAGGCGCTGCGAGCTCGGGCGCTGGCCCGGAGCGCGCGCCGCGGAGCGTCGCGCTCGTCAAGGCGCACCAGTACACGGCACGTCCGCGGCCCAAGCACGATGCGGCCGGCGAGCGCGGCCCACGCGGCGAGCGCGGCCCGGCCGGTCCGGTTGGGCCCTCAGGTGTTGCAGGCCCGCAGGGCGTGCCCGGACGTGCCGGCCTCCCCGGCCCGATCGGTCCGCAGGGACTCGATGGCTCGAACGGCGCGGACGGTTCCAAGGGTGATCCCGGGGCGCGCGGCGAGACCGGCTCGGTGGGCGGCACCGGGCAGACAGGCGCGCCGGGAGTGGAGGGACCGGCCGGCCCGCGCGGGCTGACGGGTCTCCAGGGCGGAATCGGTGCGCAGGGACCCCAGGGCGCTGCCGGGCCCCAGGGCTCCGTCGGAGCGCAGGGCGTGGCCGGGGCAGCCGGGCTCGCAGGGCCTCATCGGCCTGCAGGGACCGCAGGGACTGACCGGGCCGCAGGGCCCACAGGGCATCGACGGACCGCAGGGCGCGACCGGCTCACAGGGATTGCAAGGACTCACGGGCCCGCAGGGCCTGCAGGGACCGCAGGGCCTCGTCGGCCCGCAGGGCCCTGCGGGCGCAGCTGGCGCTCAGGGCGCGACCGGAGCGACCGGTGCGACCGGAGCGACAGGAGCAGCCGGCCCGCAAGGCGCGACCGGCGCGGTCGGCCCCGTCGGCCCGCAGGGCCCGCAGGGGCTCACGGGCGCGCAGGGACCGGCCGGCGCGAACGGAACGAACGGCGCGGCCGGCGCTCAGGGCGCCACCGGCGCGCAAGGAGCCGCCGGCCCACAGGGGCCGCAGGGCCCGGCAGGACCGCAGGGATTGACAGGCGCACAGGGTTCGACAGGCGCACAGGGCGCGGCGGGTGCGCAGGGTCCCGCAGGCCCGGCTGGGCCTGCAGGCGTCGCAGGACCGGCCGGACCCGCGGGACCGGCCGGCACGAACGGGACAAACGGCACGAACGGAGCGACAGGTCCGCAAGGTCCAGCAGGGCCAGCGGGCGCGACCGGACCCGCCGGACCGTCCAGTGCGCGTCAGGTCTACCGTGACGGCGCCGTCGCACTCGCAGTAACCGATACGACAGTGGCCACGATGACGAACGTCGTGGCGGGCGCCTACGCGATCTCGGCGAAGACGGTCATCGACACCACCCTGGGCAATACCAACTGGATCGTGACGTGCACGCTCGACGCGGGCGGCGGGTACACCGACACCGCAGAATTCGAGTTCGACGTGGAAGCTGATTACGTGGACGTGGACGTCGAGCACCGCGCCACGCTGAGCATGCAAACCACGCGGGTCTTTGCAGCGACGGGATCGATCGTCGTCCGGTGCCAGAGCACCGACCCCGCCAACGCGCAGATGACGAAGATCACCGCGCTCAAGGTGGACACCGTGACGCACGAGGCGGTGACCGGATGATCGCCGGACTCATGAAGATGAGCGCCGTTGCCGAAACCAGCTTTGTGGAGAAGACCCGCAAGCCCGCGCCCGTCGCTGCGAGGCCCGCTGCGCCGCGCAAGCGTGCGCCGGCCAAGCCGCGGGTCGCCACGGATCCCGTTGCCCCGCTGGAAGCGTCGGCACGGCCGCGAGTCGCTTCCGGCCGTCGCCGGCTGGCGGCTGCCGGGCTCGTCGTTCTCGTCGCCGCCTCTGCGGGCGCAGCGTTCGCTCTCACGCGAGGAGACGGCTCGTCCCAGGCCGGAGCTCCGGGAGGCGTCTCCCCCGATGCGCTTTCGTCGTTCGCGGGCTCGCACGGCGCCCCGGTCTACTGGGTCGGCCCGATGGCGGCTCGCAAGCTCGAGCTGACGTCGAACAGTGCGGGGACGTTCGTCAGGTATCTGCCCCTGAACGTCTCCATCGGTGATTCCACGCGAGCCGTCACGGTCGGCACGTATCCGATGCGCAACGCCTACGCCACTGCGGTCGGCAGGGCGAAGGCAACACAGATGGCGTCCGAGAAGGCTGCCGGCGGCGGTCTCGCCGTGTGGAGCAAGACGCGTCCGACGAGCGTCTATCTCGCATTTCCCGGGGTTCCCAGCCTCGTCGAGGTCTACTCGCCGGATGCCGGCCAGGCGCGCACGCTCGCCCTTTCTGGCCGCATTCGACCCGTTTCCTAGACCGGCTGTACGGATTCCGTAAAGCCTCGGGAGCGCGCCGGGGCTTCGGCTAGCCTCATTCGCGGTCGTGTTGCGGACATTCGTCATCGGAGGGCTTCTCGCCCTGGTCGTCGCCGCGCCCGCGGCGGCGCAGAAGACCACGCTGATGCCCGGCGTCACCTACGAACCGTCGGTCCAGTTCACCCCACACGGTCCAGTCGCGATGCACGTCGTGATCGGCCCGCGTCCCACCGGCCTCTACGCCCTGCGTCCGGTGCTCTCGAACGAGTCGATCCTCGGCCTGGAGAAGGTCACGGCGATGCAGAAGCGGCTGTCGGCCGGCGCCACGATGGTCGGGATCAACGGCGACTTCTACGCTCCTGACACCGGCCGGCCGAGCGGTGTTCTGATGCGCGACGGCGTCGTCGACAGCCCTCCGTCCGGTGACCGGTCGAGCGTCGGCCTCTCGCCCGAAGGGGCGCTCGACATCCGGCGGGTCCAGTTCTTCGGCACCTGGCGCGGCCTCGGGCAGCGCCGGACGCTCACCGACATGAACCAGGCGCCGAGGCAGAACGCGATCTCGCTCTTCACTCCCAGCTACGGCGCCACCACGCCTGCTCAGGCAGGCGTCTCGGAGATCATCCTGCAGCCGTTCCCGGCGGCGATCCCGAACACCGACCTGACGGGGACCGTCGTCGGCTTCTCGGGCGTCGGCGGCTCGCCGATCCCGCGGGACGGCGCCGTGCTCGTCGCGCGCGGCACGGCCGCGCAGCGCCTCGTGGAGGAGGCCCCGATCGGGTCGGCCGTCACGATTCGCATGATCCTGCGGCCGGACTGGGCCGGAATCCCCAACGCCGTCGGCGGCGGGCCCGTGATCGTGCGGGACGGCGGCCCGGTCTTCCGCGCCAACGAAGCCTTCTCGACCTCTCAGCTGTCGCCACGGCACCCGCGAACCGCCGTCGGACAGCTCGCCGACGGGCGGATCCTGATGGTGGTCGTCGACGGCCGCCGCCCCGGCTACAGCGTCGGCATGACGAACTTCGAGCTCGCGCAGGCGCTCGTCCGCCTGGGCGCCGTCAACGCCTCGGCCCTGGACGGGGGTGGATCCTCGGCGATGGCCTTCAACGGCTCCCTCCTGAGCCGGCCCTCGAATGGCGAGCTGGCGACGTCGACCGCGCTCCAACTCATGTACTACGGCGTCTACGCGCCGACTCCCGACCCGTTCATCTCGCCGAACGGAGACGGCGTCGCCGAGAAGCAGCGCGCGCTCTCGTACAAGGTCGTGCGCCCGTCGAACGTGACCGCGACACTCGTCGGCCCGGGCAACGTGACCGCCTTCACGGAGACGGTCGACCGCGTGCCCGGCACGTATCCGGTCGCCTTCCCGCCGACGCCGCTCGATCCGACCGCCAAGCCCGCGCCGCCCGCCGAGGGCCGCTGGCGGCTCGACGTGGCGGCGACCGACGACCTCGGCCAGACCTCGACGACGAGGCAGTCGTTCACCGTCAACTCGACGCTCGGCTTCGCGAAGCTCTCGCGCCGCTCGCTGCTCGTGCGCGTCGGCGGCAAGCAGACGATGCAGGCGGGCGTCACGCTCACGCGCCCCGCGCGGTTGCTCGCCACCGTCGAGACCGTGACGGGCGTTCGCGTTGCCTCGATCGCACTGCGGCGCCTCGAGGCGGGCCGCTTCGTCGCGCGCTGGAAGGGAACGACGCTCGGCGGCCGCTCCCTCGTCTACAGCGGGCTCTACAGGATCCGGTTCAGGGCGACCAACCAACTCGGCGTCGTGGAGCTCACGACCCAGGCGTTCCGCGTGACTCGTGCGGCGCCGCTGTCGCCCAAGAAGCCAAAACCGCCTGCTTCAGCCGGGTAGAGTCCCGGCTCGTGCCCGTCGCTTCGATCCTGAGCGGGATCACTGATCTCCTCACCTCGGTCGTCGGCGACTACGGCTTCTACGCGGTCTTCTTGCTGATGGCGGTCGATGCCGTCCTGCCTGCGGCGAGCGAGGCCGTGATGGTCTACGGCGGTGCGGTCGCCGCCGGCGCGTTCGCGGGGCAGAGCATCGTGATCTTCGGGTGGGAGCTCGAGCCGGGGTTCCCCGCGTACCTCGCGGTCGCGCTGGCCGGCACGATCGGCTACACGGTCGGGTCGATCGGAGGCTGGTGGATCGGCGTGCACGGGGGCCGTCCGTTTCTCGAGCGCCACGGGCGCTGGTTCCATCTGAAGGAAGCGAACCTGATCAAGGCCGAACGCTGGTTCGAGCGCTGGGAGGACCAGGCGGTGTTCTTCGGTCGGATCACACCCGTCGTCCGCTCGTTCGTGTCGATTCCGGCGGGTGTCTTTCGCGCGCCCTTGCGTCGTTACACCGTCCTGACGCTGCTCGGCTCCGCGATCTGGTGCTTCGCCCTCGCCGGCGTCGGCTGGGCGCTCGGGAGCCAGTGGGAGGAGTTTCACGACTACTTCAAGTACGTCGACTACCTGATCGTTGCGTCGATCGCGGGGGGCGTCGCCTACCTCGTCTGGAGGCTTTACCGCCGGGGAACCGCCGCTCGCGCCGGGTAGACTGGCGTCCTGTGAAGATCGCTCTCGTCGATGTCAAGGCTCAGTACGAGCCGCTCATCCCCCAACTCAAGCAAGCCTTCGCCGACGTGCTCGACAGCGGGCAGTTCGTCTTCGGTCCGAACGTCGCGGGGTTCGAGCGCGAGGCGGCCGAGTTTCTCGGCGTGCCCGAGACGATCGGCGTCGCCAACGGGACGGACGCGATCGTGATCGTCCTCGACGCCCTCGGAGTAGGGCGCGGCGACGAGGTGATCTGCCCGTCGTTTACGTTCTACGCGACTGCCGAGGCGATCGCCCGCCGCGAGGCCACGCCCGTCTTCGTCGACATCGATCCGGTCACGCTGAACCTCGACCCGGCGGATGTCGAGCGGAAGCTCACCCCACGCACGAAGGCGATCCTCCCGGTCCACCTCTTCGGCCGTCCGGCGCCGCTCGACGAGCTCACCGGGTTCGGTCTGCCGATCGTCGAGGACGCTGCGCAGGCATTCGGCTCGCCGGACATCGCCGGCACTGGGATCGCGTCGACCTTCAGCTTCTATCCGACGAAGAACCTCTTCGGCCTCGGCGACGGGGGCCTCGTCGCCGTCCGGGACGCCGAGCTCGCCGAGCGCATCCGGATGCTCCGCTTCCACGGCTCGAAGGCGAAGAAGACGTTCGAGTACATCGGCTACAACTCCCGCCTCGACGAGATCCAGGCCGCGGCGCTGCGCATCTTCCTCCGCGAGCTGGACGGCTGGACGGCGGCCCGCCGCGAGGCCGCCGCGCGCTACGCCGAGCTGGGTCTGGGCGAGCTCTGCGAGATCCCCGTCGACGAGAGTGGCCACGTGTACCACCTCTTCGTCTGCCGCTCACCCGAGCGCGACCGGATCCGGGCGGCGCTTACGGAAGCGGAGATCGGGAACGCCGAGTACTACTTGCCACCGCTCCACCTCCAACCCGCGCTGCGATACCTCGGCTACGAGGAGGGCGCGCTGCCGGAAACCGAGCGCGCCGCACGCGAGAACTTCTCCGTGCCGCTGTGGGCGGGCATCACGGCCGAGCAGCAGGAGCGGGTCGTGGACGTCGTTCGGGCGGCCGTCGGCGTGGCATCCGCCCGGTGAGGAGTCCGTTCAACCGGCATCGGTTCCCGCAGCTCGCTGCGGACCTCGCAATCGTCGTCGCCGCCTGGTACCTCGCCTTCCGGCTCCGCTTCGACACCGATCTGCCCGTCTACTACGAGCGGTACCTGAGCTGGGAGATCCTCGGCCTCGTCGCCGCGATCAAGCTCGGCGTCTTCGCGCTCTCCGGGTTCTACAACCGCTGGTGGCGCTACGTCTCGACGCGTGACATGTGGGGCGCGGCCCGCGGTGTCGTCGCAGCATCGCTCGTCACCTTCCTCGTCTTCAGCTTCTTCGAGGTGCACGTCGCCGCGGTGCCGCGGACTGTCTGGATCATCGACGGCCTGCTGACCCTGGCGTTCGTCGCCGGCTCCCGCATGCTGGCGCGCACGATCATCGAGCGTCCGCAGAGCCGGTCGATCGTCGCGCGCGGCAAGGAGGTCATCGTAGTCGGTGCCGGCGACGCGGCCCAGCTGATGCTGAAGGAAATGCTGCGCACACCCGCTCTCGGGTACACGCCGATCGGGCTGATCGACGACGACCCGCGCAAGAAGAACCTGCGCCTGCACGGCATCCGCGTGCTCGGGACGACCGACGAGCTGCCCCACATCCTCCACGACCGCCGTCCGGACGAGCTTTTGATCGCGATCCCGTCCGCGTCGGGCGAGGCGCGCCAGCGGATCGTCGACATCGCGAGCGCGGCGGGCATCGTGATGAAGACGCTTCCGGGCCTGCACGAGCTGATCGCAGGCGACCTCGACCTTGCCGGTCAGATCCGCCCGGTCGAGGTCGAGGACGTCCTCGGACGCGAGCCCGTCGAGGTCGATATCGACGCGATCGCCGGCTACCTGTCGGGCGAGACCGTGCTCGTCACGGGCGCCGGAGGGTCGATCGGGGCCGAGCTGTGCCGCCAGATCTCTCGCGTCGGCCCGGCGCGCCTCGTGCTCGTCGATCACTCCGAGCCCGCGCTGTTCGAGATCGAGCGCGAGCTCGTGGACGAGCGAGGCTTCCCTGCTGCGCTGCCGGTGCTCGCGGACGTGAAGAACCGGGCCAAGATGCGCCAGGTCTTCGAGGCCTACCGTCCGTCCGTCGTCTTCCACGCCGCGGCGTACAAGCACGTGCCGCTGATCGAGTCCAATCCCGTCGAGGCCGTGCGCAACAACACTCTCGCCACCCGCACCGTGGCCGAGATCGCAGTCGAGTTCGGCGCCGACCGCTTCGTCCTCATCTCGACCGACAAGGCCGTCAACCCGAAGACCGTCATGGGGCAGTCGAAGGCGCTGTGCGAGTGGATCGTCGAGGCGTTCGGCCATCGCAACGACGTCTCGACCCGCTTCGTCGCCGTTCGGTTCGGCAACGTGCTCGGCTCGTCGGGGTCGGTGATCCCGATCTTCCGGCGCCAGATCGCGAAGGGCGGACCGCTGACGCTGACCCACCCGGAGATGACCCGCTACTTCATGACGATCCCCGAAGCGGTCCAGCTCGTGGTGCAGGCCGGCGCGATCGGTGGCCGTGGGCGCGTCTTCGTGCTCGACATGGGCGAGCCGGTTTCGATCCTCGAGCTCGCCCGGAAGATGATCCGCCTGTCCGGCAGGGAGCCCGAGCGAGACATCGCGATCGAGGTCGTCGGCGCCCGGCCGGGCGAGAAGCTCCACGAGGAGCTCTGGACGGCGGACGACCACGTCACGCCGAGCGGACACCCCGCGATCATGCAGCTCGACCGTCCGCCGATCGACTCGGCCTGGCTCGAGGTCGAGCTGCACGAGCTGGAGCGGCTGGTCGAGGGAGGCGAGACGCTCGAGCTCGTCGGCCGCCTCGCCGCGATCTGCACGCGAGCCGCACCGCCTCGGAGCCGCCGAGGTGGGCGCCGCGGTGACCGCGACACCCACCTCCGAAACCGTCTGACCGCTACGCGCTAGGCGCCTGGGATGCGGATCAGAACGAGCTGTCCGCCCTCGCGCTTGAACGTGTAGTCCGGGCCTGCGGGCGCGACATCGTCGTTGCCGGGGGCCTTTTCGATCCAGAGCGTGTGAGCCTGGATGTTCATCAGGAACGGTCGTGCCGAAGACTGACGACACGTCGACGACACCGGTCGTCTCCCACGCACCGAGCCTGCCCGCGGGCGCCGAGTCGACGTCCGTGGGTCCTTCGTCGGCGGACTGGTCGACGCGCGCCGCGACGCTGATCGTGTCGGTCGCGAAGCGGTAGTGCATCAGCCGCGCGGTGGTCGCGTCCGGCTCGCCGGGGTTGAACTGCTGGCTCGAGCCGGGATCCTCGGTGACCAGAAGCCCGTTCACGGTCGACTCGAGGTTGTCCGGCTGGTGGATCGCGCCGGGGCTCTTGACGGGGCTCGTGTCGCCGTCGATCGAGGATCGAGAGCGACGTCACCTTCGTCGGATCCTCTGGTCGAGCACCATCTTCCAGATCCGGCCGTTCGTCGAGCCGGCCCGCCTGCGGCGCGCCGTGCGGCGCCGCGGCCGGAGTCCGCGAGGTAGACGACGTTCTGCATCCCCGGCCGCTTGTCGTAGGCCATGTCCTCGATGCGGACGAACTGGAACGACGTCGTTCAGGTCGCTCCAGTGCTCGAGCACCCACTGCGGCCCGTCGATGCCGACGCCGTTCGACGGTCTGCCAGCCGACGTTCGGGGGCGGCGGATAGCCGGCGTCCGCCGCCATCATCTCGGTGCCGTCCGGGTTCCGCCCGGTCGCGATGTTCTTCGGCACCTTCACGAAGTGGCCCTGGACTGACCTGGGTGGAGCCGGGCGCGAAGTCGTCGTAGTCGTTGAAGCCGGGCGTGTCGGAGACGAACGCCCAGAGGTCGCCCTTGTCCTTCCAGACCGCGTTCGAGTTCTTCGCGATGTAGCTGTAGACCTGGGACTGCGCCGGGACGTTCACGAACGCGTCGTCGCCCGAGAGGAGGACCGGATGGCCGTAGCCCGGCACCGCGACGTTGTTCTCGTGGTTGAGCCGGCCCATGCCCCAGATCGGCTTGCTCTTGTCCTTCCTCGGGTCGTAGGCGACGACGGCGCCGATCTGCCGCGCGTCGTCCGCGCCGATCGTGGCCGGGAACGCCTTGCCTTCGCGCTTGACCCAGTCGATTCCCTCCTCGTTCGTGAAGAGGAGCGGCCTGTCGAAGCCGTTCGCCTTCGTGGCGAGGAAGTTCGAGCAGAAGCGCTGGTAGTTCTGGGCGCTCGTGATCACCATCTCGCCCGAGAGAATCCCGGCCGTCTCGCCGTTGAGCACGAGGTGGCTCTCCTGCGAGTTGTCGAAGTCGTTCTGCGAGTTCGCCTCGGTCGGTGCGCCGGCGTGTACGGGAACGGAACGAACGACGTCTCGTGGTTGACGTAGAGATCGACCGTGCGCGGGTCGTTCTTCGCGCCGTGCTTCTTGCCGTGGCCCTTGTCCTTGCCCTTGTGCTTCCCGCCCTTCACTTGGAACGAAATCCCGTCAGGGATCGACTCGAACGGTAGCCGCCCGCGAGCGTGTCGCCCACGGTGATCAGCGGCGTGACCGTCGAGCCCGGCGCCACGGCCGTCAGCATCGAGGCTTTGCCGTCTTGAAGCCGCCGTTCTTGTGGTGGTTGTCGCCGGCGAGCGCGCCGGCTGTGAGCACTGCGCCGGCGGCCGCAAGCGCGAGCAGCGTCAGTCCTCTGCGTGAGGCCTTCATGCCTACCCCTCCTCCGCAGAAATCCTCTGAATTGTCTCTGACGGTGAACGTTGCCCGGGTCTTGCCGCCTCACACATCGGAACCGGCTCCGACGAGAAGGTCGAGCAGGTGCCGCGGATCGCGCCGGACGCGCTCGGCGGCCGGGATCGCGCTTGCGGACGTCGAGCTCGTCGGCGGACGAGCGGGCGCAGTCGACCCTCGTCGATCAGCCGCTCGTCGACCGCCCCGACACGGCCCGTGAAGGTCGTGTAGGCAGGCGTGCCGAGCGCCGCGGCCTCGCGGTTCATCGTGCCTCCGGCCGAGACGGTGAGATCTGCGAGCGCGACGAGGCTCGGGGCGTCAACGGCGTGCTCCGGGACGTGCAGCGAGGGGAGGCCGAGGCCGCGAATCGCCTCGCGCTGCTCGGCCGTGCGAGGCAGCACGACGGCGTGCACGGACTCGTCGCGGCCGAGCCGCTCGAGCACGCCGGCGAAGAGCGGGTTTCCGTGCCGGTGGTAGAGCGAGACGTCCGGCGGCGTCCGCACGACCGCGAGCACCTTCGCCGGGATCGATGCCGTCGAGCACCGCTGGATCCGGCTCGAAGTCGGCGAGGTAGTACTCCTCCTCGATCCCCGGATAGCGGACGAGCTTCGGCGGCTTCGCACCGAGGCGGGCGAGCCGGTCGGCGGGGATCGCGTCCGGGAAGACGACCCGCGTCGCCGCGCGCAGCCCGAGCTGGTGCTGGAGCGTCGCGAACTCGTAGTCGTGGGCGGTGGCGCTCGGGATGCCGAGGCTTCGCGCCGCGAGGGTCAGCTCGTGCGAGCCGTGTGCGAGCGCCAGGTCGAAGCCGCGCGTCTTCGCGAAGCGTCGCAGCGCCGGGAGGCGTCCGACGAGTGCGCGCGCCTTGCCGAGCACGCCGGCGCCGCCGTGCCGCGGCCCGACGACCTCGTGTGCGAGCCCGTGCAGCTCGAGCAGCTCGAGCGTCTGGGCGTACTCGCGTGCCGTGATCGGACGTCGTGCCCGTCGGCCTGCAGCAGCGGATCAGCGGGCGGAAGAACAGCACGTGCGGCGAGTTGGTGATGTCGACCCAGACCCGCATCGCGATGCGACTCTATAAGATGTGCTTATGGATACGCGTCAACTCGCAGCGTTCTGTCGCTGTCGTCGAGCGCCGCAGCTTCTCTCAGGCCGCCGAGCGCCTCGGGGTGACGCAGCCGGCCGTGTCGCTCCAGGTGCGCGCGCTCGAGAAGCGGCTCGGCACGCAGCTGCTCGACCGCTCGGGCCGGCGCGTCGAGCCGACCGAAGCGGGGATGCGGCTCTACCGCGGGCGCGCAGCGCCTGCTCTCGCTCGAGGAGCAGCTGATCGACGAGCTCGCCGGCGAGGGCGAGGGTGAGCTCGGGGGCGAGCTTCAGCTGGGTGCGTCCACCGGCCCTGCTGCGATCGTCGTGCCGGTGCTGCTCTGCGAGTTCCAGCTCGCCCATCCGGGCGTCAAGATCTCGCTGACCGTCTCGGACACGCAGTCGGTGGTCGAGCGCGTCGCCGCACGGGAGCTCGAGCTCGGGATCGTCGGCGCGGCGCGCCGGCATCGCGCCGCCCGATTCGAGCCGTTCTTCGACGACGAGGTGATCCTCGCGTGCCCGCCCGGCCACGCCTTCGCCGGACGCACCGTCACGATCGACGAGCTGCGCGGCGCGAACGTGATCGTGATGCAGGACGGCGCCGGTGTCCGCCAGATCGTCGAGGACGAGCTGCGAGGCCTTGGTTTGCGCCTGCGCGATCTCGATGTGCGGCTCGAGCTCGGCCTGCAGGAGTCGGTCCGGAGCGCCGTGCAGGCCGGCTACGGCGTCGCCTTCATCTCGCGCTCGGCCGTCGAGTCCGAGCTCGCCGCCGGCACGCTGACGGCGGCGAAGGTCGAAGGGCTCGATGCGAAGCGTGAGATCTCGCTGGTTCGCGCCGCCGGCCGCACCGCCACACGCGCCGCCGACGCGTTTGTCGAGTTCGCGCGCGCCGAGCTTGCGGCGGCATGACGCAGTCCTGCCGCCAGGAGGGGGTGCGGGGGAACCGGCGGGTTCCCCCGAAGGGACGGGCTGATGCGCAGCAACAGCCTCAACGCGCAGGGGGCTCACGGGGGAGACCCGGGTCTCCCCCGCGCGACTGAGCCGAAGGCGAAGGAGAAGTGATCGTCCGCTGGGGCCTCGCCGAGCTGGCGGAGCTCGCGGGCGACCGGCCGTTCGTCGTTGCCAGCCCGCGCTGGCGTCACGTTCTCGACGCGGCGGACCGCTGGGAGGAAGTCCCGTCGCATCGGATCCAGGTCCCTGACGGCGTCGACACGATCGTCGCGGTCGGAGGCGGCAGCGCGATCGACACTGCGAAGGCGGCGTCTGCGGCTGCCGGCTTGCCGCTCGTCTCGGTTCCGACGACGTACTCCGGAGCCGAGTGGACGACCTTCTTCGGCGTCCGCGATCCCGACCGAAAGATGCGCGGCGGCGGCGCCGGAGCACAGCTGCACGCGATCGTCTACGAGCCGGAGCTGACCCTCGACCTGCCGCGCGCGGCGACCGTCGGCACCGCGCTGAACGCGCTCGCCCACTCGGCCGAGGCGCTCTACGTGAAGGGACACAACGCCGAGGCCGATACCGAGGCGCTCGAGGGAGCGCGGCTGATCGCCGAGTGGCTGCCGCTCGTCGTCGAGCGCCCCGGCGACCTCGAGGCGCGCACCGGGCTTCTACGCGGCGCCTGCCATGCGGGGGCGGCACTTGGCAAGTCCTTCATGGCGCTCGGCCATGCCCTGGCGCAGGGGCTCGGTGGACGGTACGGCGTGCCGCACGGTGCGTTGAACGCGCTGACCCTCCCTCTGGCACTTCGCTTCAACGAGCCCGTGGCGGCCGACGCGATCGCACGCTTCGGCGCCGCGCTCGGGAGCGACGACCCGCCGACGCGGGTCGAGGAGCTTGCGCGCCTCGGTGGCTTCGAACACCTGCGGGATCTCGGCATCCCGGCCGAGGCGCCCGCCGAGGTCGCCGAAGCTGTCGCAGAGCGGCCGGCGGCGAAGGCGAATCCGCGCCCGGTCACCCCGGCCGACGTTGAAGGGCTCCTGCGCTCGATCTGGTGAGAGGGGCGGCCGGAGCCGCCCCTCTTCTGTGAGTTGGGTCAGCCAGCGCTGAAGTGCAGCTTCCTAAGCGACACCGTTGGTCACCGTCATCGTGTTGTTGTCGTAGAAGACGATCTTGACCCACGGATGCTTGAGCGGCCCGCATCCTTTCCAGACGCAGATCTGTGCGCCGCCCCTGTAGTGGAATAGCACAGAGTGGGGATTGAGCTTCACACCGTACGGATAGCCGTTGTCATTGCCCTTCCACTCCCACGGGAGGAGCGTGTAGCTCGCATCCCCCCGCACGTCGGAGAAGGACACGATGCCCCCGCCGCCGGGCACGTAACAGACGCGAAATATCCCCTCGTACTTGATCACGTTGAGGAGACCGGCCTGGTCGAACTTCTGTGTGAAGGTCTGCAGCTTGCAGCGACTCGTCAGCAGAGCAGTCGCGGTGACGCCGTCGAACGAGAACCCTGAGACGCCGCCAAGACCCGAAGTCAAGGTGTTCGAGCCGGCCACGAGCTCGCCCGGGTAGGGAGTGATGTCGCAGAGGTCTCCCTCGAGATCTCCGTCGTAGTCGGCCTGATTCGGGTTGTACGTGACCGGGCAATTGTCCGCGTTGTCTAGTCGGCCATCCCCATCCGAGTCCGGCGTTGGGGAAGGCACGTTGTACTCGTCGTTGTCGCCGGTGCTCGAGCAGCCGGGATCGCTTGGATAGTCGGTCTTGCCGTCGCCGTCGTTGTCGGCCCCGTCGCTGCACTGGGCGGGCGGTGGTGGCGGGGGTGAGTTGTACTCGTCGTTGTCGGCACTGTCGAGGCAGCCCGGATCGGCGGGCCAGTCGGTCTTGCCGTCGCCGTCGTCGTCGTAGCCGTTCTCACACTTCGGCAGCGGCGGAGGCGGCGGAGGAGCGTTGTACTCGTCGTTGTCTCCTGTGCCCGAGCAGCCGGGGTCGTTCGGGTAGTCGGTCTTGCCGTCGCCGTCGTTGTCGGCTCCGTCGCTGCACTGGGCAGGCGGTGGGGGCGGTGGCGGGGGTGAGTTGTACTCGTCGTTGTCGGCGCCGTCGAGGCAGCCCGGATCGGCGGGCCAGTCGGTCTTGCCGTCGCCGTCGTCGTCGTAGCCGTTCTCACACTTCGGCAGTGGTGGCGGTGGCGGCGGGGGCGGAGGAGGAGGCGGCGGCGGAGGCGGTGGCGGGGGTGAGTTGTACTCGTCGTTGTCGGCGCCGTCGAAGCAACCCGGGTCGTCCGGCCAGTCGGTCTTGCCGTCGCCGTCGTCGTCGATGCCGTTCTCACATTTCGGGAGACTGGCGGCGTGCGCGGGTGCGAGCGATGCGCCCGCCCCGAGCGTGACGATGGCCAACGCGGCCAACGCTGCTATGGCCAAACGGCACGGGACTGGCAGTGATTGCGCTTTGTGGCGGAGAATGCGCTTCATGACGCTCCTCTCTCGGGCTCGAAGGGACCACGTCCTAACGAGCCGCCGGAAGCGCGCGGTAAATGGCCGGTAACTCGATCGGCGCCGATACCCGGCCGGGAGCCGTCGAGTACGGGGTGCTTGGGCCCCTCGAGGTCCGCAGAGACGGTCTTCCGCTTCCGATCAGGGGCTCCAGGCAGCGCGGCCTTCTTGCGTACTTGTTGCTGCACGCCAACCGTTCTGTGAGAACGGACGATCTCGTGACCGGCCTCTGGCGAGATCCGCCTGCGAGTTGCCGAAAGATCGTGCAGATCTCCGTTTCCCACCTCCGGCGCGCGCTCGGTGACCAGCAGTTGGCGACAGAAGTCCGCGGATACCGCCTCGCTGTGAATCCGATGGCGATCGACCTGCATCGGTTCGGGTCGCTCGCCGCCGGCGGCCGCGACGCGCTCGTGCGCGGCGACGCGGAGGCAGCCGCCGAGCAGCTGGGTCAGGCGCTGGCGCTCTGGCGTGGCCCAGCCTTCGCGGACCTCGATGATGAGCCCTTCGTCGCGGCCGAGCGCAGACACCTCGATGGCCTGCGCCTCGCCGCGACTGAGGATCGAATCGATGCCGAGCTCGCGCTCGGACGCGAACACGCGCTGATCGGCGAGCTGGAGGTGCTCGTCGCCGCTGAGCCGCTCCGAGAGAGGCCCCGGGCGCAGCTCATGCTCGCTCTCTACCGAGCAGGCCGCCAGACCGAGGCGCTCGACGTGTACCGGAGGGTGCGCAGAGCCCTCCTCGAGCAGGCCGGAGTCGAGCCCGGCCACAAGCTGAAAGAGCTCGAGCGGGCGATCCTCCGACAGGACGCCTCGCTGGAGCGGCCCGCTACACGTGACCGGCGAGTGGAGCTTCCCTCGTCGCCGAATCGCCTGATCGGCCGGGAATCCGAGCTACAGCAGGTCTGTGCCGCGCTCCGGCGCGACGACGTTCGCCTGCTGACGATCGTCGGTCCGGGAGGTGTGGGAAAGACCCGAGTGGCGCTCGAGGCGGCGCGGCGGCTGGCGCCCGACTTCGCTGATGGCGCGACGTTCGTTCCGCTCGACGGCGTCGTGGATCCTGCGCTCGTCGCCGGGGCGATCGACCGTGCCCTCGGCAAGCCGGCCGGTGCCGGAGAAGACTTGTCCGCGATCCGCGAACGCCTGAGAGGCCGTTCGGCCGTGCTCGTGCTCGACAGCTTCGAGCATCTGACAGCGGCCTCGACGCTGTTTGCGGAGCTGGTCGGGAGTGCGCCGATGCTCAAGCTGCTCGTCACGAGCCGTGTCTCGCTCAACCTGGCCTGTGAGCACGAGCTGGTCCTTGCGCCTCTGCCCGTTCCTCTGCGCAGTGAGAGCGACCCGGCGGCGCTCACTCGTGCGCCCGCGGTCGAGCTGTTCCTCGAGCGGGCCCGCGCGGTTCGCCCCGAGCTCGAGCTCGACGAGTTGAGCACCTCGGCCGTCGCCGAGATTTGCCGTCGCCTCGACGGCCTGCCGCTCTCGATCGAACTGGCTGCCGCGCGCACCAGGTTTCTCGCTCTTCCGGCGCTCCTGGCCAGGCTCGGCCGACGGCTCGACTTGCTCATCGCCGGCCCGCGCGATGCGCCTGCCAGGCACCAGACCCTGAAGGCGACCGTCGAGTGGAGCTACCAGCTGCTGTCCACGACCGAGAAACGGTTGTTCGCCGAGCTCGGAGTATTCGTCGGCGGCTGCGAGCTGGAAGCCGCCGAAACCGTGTGCAGCGGCTCCGCGGATGTGCTCGCGACGTTGGAAGGGCTTGCCGGCCACAGCCTTGTGCGGCGAGACACGGGCCCACACACGCGGGTTGCGATGCTGGAGACGCTGCGCGAGTTCTCCGTCGACGTGCTCGAATCGAGCGGCGAAGCGGACGAGGTCCGCGCACGCCACGCCGCTTGGTACGTCGATTGGGCGGAGGGCGCCGAGGCGGAACTGATCGGTCCACAGCAGGCTGCCTGGTTCCGGCGCTTGGAGGAAGACCATGGGAACCTCGTCGCGGCGCTGACGTGGCTCGAGCTCGCTGGAGACGGACCACGGCTCCTGCGTCTCGCGTCCGCGCTCTGGCACTACTGGCGCACGAACGGATACCTCGAGGAGGCGAGGCAGTGGCTTGCCTGCGGGTTGTCGGCGCCCGGCAGCTCACCTCCGATCGTTCGCGCAAAGGCGTTGCGGCACGCCGCGAACTTCGCTCGAATGCAACTCGACCCCGCCGCGGCGGGGCGGCTCGCCGACGAGGCTCTCGCGGTCGCGCGGACGACAGACGACGTACCCACTCTCGCCGGCACCCTGGCGACTGCCGGCAACCTGGCTGTCTGGACCGGCGACTTCGAACGTGCCAACGCCGTCTACGAGGAGCTCTTGGACATCGCGACCTCGGCGGGCTTCGAGCGTGGCCGCGCCAACGCGATGATCAACCTCAGCTCGCTCGCTCTGCTCGAAGGCGAGCCACGCCGCGCGGCACGCATCGGTGCCGAGGCGGTGGCTCTGGCATCCGAACAGGGAGACGCCGAGACGAAAGCTGTCGCGCTCTTCAACCTTGCGTGTGCGCACCTGGAGGCCGGAGAGGCGCAGGCGGCGGCGGGCGGGTTTGCGGACAGCACTCGGCTGTGCCTCGACGGCGGCTTTCGCGAGCACCTGGCGTACTGCCTGGTCGGAGTCGCGGCTGTGGCAGAGCGGGGTGGTGATGTGCGCGGCGCCGGTGCGCTCCTAGGGGCAGCAGACACGATGCTGGAGACGATGGGTGCGGCGCTGGCGCCCTACGAGCGCTCGTTGCACTCGCGAACCACCTCGGCCGTCAGGGCCACACTCGCCGAGGACGCCGATCGCGTCTGGTCGGAAGGGCGCCAGCGCCTCCCGGAGCAGATCCTCGAGACTGCGCTCGCACGCTGGCGGTGATCGGCGAGAGTCAGCAGGTGCCCGGCGAGACGGTTCCGCCTGGGCCTTCGATGAAGTACGTCTCCTGCGTCTTCTTGTACTCCAGGCAGTACGAGGTCTCGTCGGCGCGAACGAGCCGGACGAACGAGCCGTTGAAGTCGAGCGTGTCCGCGTACGTGCCGGTGACGACGTGGACCTGGTCCAGCTGGCCCGCGACGATCGCGAGCGTGTACTTCGCGCTCGCTCGCTCGGCGCCCGCCTCGGCGCCCGAGGCCTTGCCGATCGGGTTCAGCCCGCCGAGGCGTTCCGGGCCGAGGAACGCGTAGCCGGACGCCGCGAGGACGGCGAGAATCGAGAGGAGTCCGAAGAACCGGGTCACCATCCGCAATATCGGCAGTCTTGGCGGTTGCCGATAGACAGGATGCTCAGCAGGATCCCTGGGCCACGGTGCCGCCCGGGCCCCGGAGGAAGAACGTCTGCGTCTTCGTGAACTCGAGGCAGTATGCGGTCTCGTTCGCCCATACCAGCCGGACGAGCGGAAACTGGTCGACCTCGAGCGTGTCGGCGTAGCTCCCGGTGATGACGTGCACCCGTGCCAGCTGGGCCGAGACGATGGTGAGCACGTACTGGGCGCTTCTGAGCTCCAGCCGCGCCTCGGCTTCCGAGATCTCGTCGGCGGGGTTCAGTTCGCCGGTTCGTGCCTTGTCGACGAACGTGTAGCCGGAAAACGCGAGCACCGCCATGACGACGGCAAATCTGAGAAGCCGCAGAAACACCGACCAGGACATCGGCAGCCCCGGCCGGTTGCTTTAGGAATAAGAACGAGCAGCTCTACGTTCGATCTGGTAGAGCCGCGGTTACGAATCCCCACGGTGTCCGGCGCTTCGTAATCCCGCCTCCGTTCACGACTGCGGAGTCGACCGCACACACGGATGTGCTTGAGGCCGCCCGGTCGTGTAGCACGTCGCCCCGCCCTTGGCGTCGAGCACCATCCGGATGTGCGAATTGCCGATCGGCAGGCAAACGAAGCCGAGCCGCAATACTCGAACCTTCCAGTCACGGTGATCACGGTCAACGCACCACCTGCGAAACCGGGGATCAGCCCGACTTCCTCGATGTACCGGATCTGCTGATACGTGCTGAACGGAAACGGCGGCTGGTTCATGTAGACGTAGTTGAAGACGCCGTCCAGCCTCGTGATCGTGCTTCCGTTCCAGCAGAACTCGCTGACCTTGATCAGGTTCGTCGAGATCGTCCGGAATGGGCGACGACGATGCTGGCCGTCGCTGACCGATGCGCAACCGACCCTCGGCACCGTGATCAAGAGCGATCCCGCCGGCGTAGGCTCGGGCTCCAGAGTCCCCTCGTAGTACTTGGGGTTCGGAGGCGGCGGATCTTCAGACGGTGGCGGTGCAGCGTCCGCCTCGTCCGGGTCGAGCAAGTCAGTGCAGCCGGGATCGGCCAGGTAGTCGGTCTTGCCGTCGCTGTCGTTGTCGACGCCGTCGCTGCACTGAGCGGTCGGGGGCGGAGGCGGTGGTGAGTTGTATTCGTCGTTGTCGGCACCGTCCAGACAGCCGGGGTCGGCGGGCCAGTCGATCTTGCCGTCGCTGTCGTCGTCGAGCGCCGTTCTCGCACTCGGTAGCGGCGGCGGAGGCGGAGGGGCGTTGTACTCGTCGTTGTCGCTGTGCCCGTGCAGCCCGGGGTCGTTCGGGTAGTCGACCTTGCCGTCGCTGTCGTTGTCGGAGCCGTCGTAGCACGGTGCGGGTGGAGGCGGCGGAGGGGGTGGTGAGTTGTACTCGTCGTTGTCGGCTCCGTGAGTGCAGCCGGGGTCGGCGGGCCAGTCGATCTTGCCGTCGCCGTCGTCGTCGAAGCCGTTCTCGCACTTCGGCAGCGGCGGCGGAGGCGGAGGTGCGTTGTACTCGTCGTTGTCGGCCGGTGCCGCGCAGCCGGGGTCGTGCGGGTAGTCGATCTTGCCGTCGCCGTCGTTGTCGACGCCGTCGCTGCACTTCGTGCTGGCGGAGGCGGGGGTGGAGGTGGTGAGTTGTACTCGTCGTTGTCGGCTCCGTGCGCGCAGCCGGGGTCGGCGGGCCAGTCGATCTTGCCGTCGCCGTCGTCATCGATGCCGTTCTCGCACTTCGGCAGCGGCGGAGGAGGAGGCGGGGGTGGCGGAGGAGGCGGAGGCGGGGGTGGTGGCGGCGGCGGAGGTGGGGGTGGAGGTGGTGAGTTGTACTCGTCGTTGTCGGCGCCTTCGATAGCAGCCCGGGTCGGCGGGCCAGTCGATCTTGCCGTCGCCGTCGTCGTCGACGCCGTTCTCGCACTCGGCAGCGAAGGACCGGCAGCGTGCGCAGATGTAAGCGAGGCGCCCGCCTCCCAGCAGCGCGATCGCCAGGGCGGCCGAAACGGCCATGGACCGAACGGGACAGCAGTGGAAGTCCCGGTCGCTGTGTTGGAGAATGCGTTTCATGATCCTCCTCCTGAGGGCTCGAGGAAGTCACGTTCTAAACGAGCGTGCGGAATCGGCGCGGTAAATGGCGGGTAACGCCAACGGGCTCGAATACGGCCTGCTCGGGCCTCTCGAAGTGCGCAGAGACGGTGTTCCGCTCAGGCTCGGAGGTTCCAGGCAGCGTGGCCTCCTCGCGTACCTGCTGCTGCACGCCAACCGCTCCGTGAGGATGGAGGATCTCTACGCGGCGCTCTGGCGCGAGCCGCCGCCCAGCTGCCGGAAGATCGTCCAGATCTCCATCTCCCAGCTCCGGCGCCTGCTGGGGGACGACCAGCTGGTGACCGAAGCCCATGGCTATCGGCTCGTCGCGGATCCGATGGGCAATCGACCTGCAGCGGTTCGGCTCGGCTCGTGACCCGAGGCCGGGAAGCGCTCGCGTGTGGCGACCCGGCGACGGCAGCGGACCAGCTGGGTCTGGCGCTCGCGCTCTGGCGTGGCCCGGCGCTGGTCGATCTGGACGAGGAGCCGTTCGTGGCCGCCGAGCGCAACTATCTCGAAGCGTCGCGGCTCGCGGCGACCGAGGATCGGATCGATGCCGAGCTGGCACTGGGACGCGAGCACGCGCTGATCGGAGAGCTGGAAGGCCTCGTCGCCGCCGAGCCGCTGCGAGAGCGGCCGCGGGCTCAGCTGATGATCGCCCTCTACCGAGCAGGGCGGCAGCCCGAGGCGCTCGAGGTGTACCAGAGCGGCGCGCAAGGCGCTCCTGGAGCAGGCGGGGATCGAGCCCGGCCCCAAGCTGAAGCAGCTCGAGCGGGCGATCCTGAGACAGGATGGCTCGCTGGACCCGGCCGCGCACGAAGGTCCACCGGGCCGAGCTCCCGTCGCCGCCGAATCGACTGATCGGCCGTGAGCCGGAGCTCGAACACGTCTGCGCCGCGCTCCGGCGCAACGACGTCCGCCTGCTGACCATCACCGGCCCGGGAGGTGCGGGAAAGACTCGCGTGGCGGTCGAGGCGGCTCGGCGGCTGGCGCCGGACCTTGTCGACGGGGCGACATTCGTGCCGCTCGACGCCGTCGCGGATCCGGCAGCCGTCGTCGGCGCGATCGGGCGCGCGCTCGGTGGAGCGACCACGGGTGTCGGCGACGACCTGCCGGCGCTTCGCGAGCACCTCAGCGGCCGCTCGATCCTGCTCGTGCTCGACAGCTTCGAGCATCTGACGGAGGCCTCGACGCTGCTCGCGGAGCTGGTCGCGACGGCACCGCTGCTCAAGCTCCTCGTCACGAGCCGCGTCTCCCTGCGGCTTGTCGTGCGAGCACGAGCTCGTCCTCGGGCCTCTTCCGGTTCCGCCACGCAGCGAGAGCGACACGGCGGCGCTCGCGGCGCGCCGGCGGTCGAGCTGTTCCTGGAACGTGCGCGCGCCGTTCGGCCCGAGCCTGGCGCTGGACGGAGACGAGCGCCGCCGCCGTGGCCGAGATCTGCCGGCGCCTCGAGGGCCTGCCGCTCTCGATCGAGCTCGCGGCCGCCCGCACGAGGTTCCTCGCTCCTTCGGCGCTCCTGGCCCGGCTCGGCCGGCGCCTCGACCTGCTCGTGGCCGGCCCTCGCGATGCGCCCGCCCGGCACCGCACGCTCAGGGCGACGATCGAGTGGAGCTATCAGCTGCTCTCACCGGCCGAGCAGCGGCTGTTTGCGCAGCTTGGAGTGTTCGTCGGCGGCTGCGAGCTGGAGGCGGCCGAGGCGGTATGCGGTGACTCCGTAGATGTGCTCGCGACGCTGGAAGGACTGGCCGGGCACAGCCTCGTGCGGCGAGAGGCAGGCTCGACCACCCGCATCGCGATGCTGGAGACGCTGCGCGAGTTCGCCGTCGAGCTGCTCGAGTCGAGCGGCGAGGCGGAGAGCGTGCGCGGACGCCACGCAGCGTGGTATCTCGATCTGGGCGGAGCGCGCCGAAGCAGAATTGATCGGTCCACAGCAGGTCGGCTGGCTCCGCCGTCTGGAGGACGATCACGCCAACCTGGTCGCCGCGCTGACGTGGCTCGAACAGGCCGGGGACGGACCTCGGCTCCTGCGCTTCGCCTCCGCGCTCTGGCGCTACTGGCGCACCAACGGCTACGTCGAGGAGGCGAGACAGTGGCTCACCTGCGGGCTCTCAGCGCCGGGCACGTCACCGCCGATCGTCCGTGCCAACGCGTTACGACATGCGGCGAACTTCGCCCGACAGCAACTCGACGCGGCGGAGGCAGAGAGACTCGCAGCCGAAGCGCTCGCGGTCGCACGAACGACGCAGGACGCGCACACGCTGGCGGGCGCCCTCGCGACGGCCGGCAACGTGAGCTGCTGGACCGGGCACCTCGAGCGCGCTCACACGATCTACGAGGAGCTGCTGGACGTCGCGACCTCGGCTCGGCTTCGAGCGTGGTCGCGCGAACGCGATGATCAACCTGAGCTCGCTCGCTCTGCTCGAAGGCGAGCCGCGTCGCGCCGCACGACTCGGCGCCGAGGCGGTGGCTCTGGCATCCGAACAGGGAGACGCCGAGACGGAGGCGGTTGCGCTCTTCAACCTCGCGTGCGCGCATCTGGAGAACGGAGAGGCGCAGCTGGCCGGGCGCGCGTTCGCAGACAGCACGCGGCTCTGCCTCGACGGCGGCTTTCGCGAGCACCTGGCGTACTGCCTGGTCGGTGTCGCGCGGTGGCGGAGCGTGGCGGCGATGTGCACGGCGCCGGTGCGCTTCTCGGGGCTGCCGACACGATGCTGGAGAGGATGGGCGCGGCGCTGGCGCCGTACGAGCGCCTGCTGCACTCGCGAACGACTTCGGCAGTGAGGGCGACGCTCGCCGAGGACGCCGATCGCGTCTGGTCGGAGGGGCGGCAGCGCCTGCCGGAGCAGATGCTCGAGGCGGCGCTCGCACGCTGGCGTTGATCGCGAGATCAGCAGGTGCCCGGCGGCGACGGTGCCGCCTGGGCCTTCGAGGAAGTACGTCTGCTGCGTCTTCTTGTACTCGAGGCAGTACGAGGTCTGCGTCGGCACGAACGAGCCGGACGAACGAGCTGTTGAAGTCGAGCGTGTCCGCGTACGTGCCGGTGACGACGTGGACCTGGTCCAGCTGGCCGGCGACGATCGCCAGCGTGTACTTCGCGCTCGCTAGCTCGGCCCCCGCCTCGGCGCCCGAGGCCTTGCCGATCGGGTTCAGCCCGCCGAGGCGCTCCGGGCCGAGGAACGCGTAGCCGGACGCCGCGAGGACGGCGAGAATCGGAGAGGAGTCCGAAGAACCGGGTCACCATCCGCAATATCGGCAGTCTTGGCCGGTTGCCGATAGACAGGATGCTCAGCAGGATCCCTGGGCCACGGTGCCGCCCGGGCCCCGGAGGAAGAACGTGTGCGTCTTCGTGAACTCGAGGCAGTATGCGGTCTCGTTTGCCCATACCAGCCGGACGAGCGGGAACTGGTCGACCTCGAGTGTGTCGGCGTAGCTCCCGGTGATGACGTGCACCCGTGCCAGCTGGGCCGAGACGATGGTGAGCACGTACTGGGCGCTTCTGAGCTCCAGCCGCGCCTCGGCTGCCGAGATCTCGTCGGCGGGGTTCAGTTCGCCGGTTCGTGCCTTGTCGACGAACGTGTAGCCGGAAAACGCGAGCACCGCCATGACGACGGCAAATCTGAGAAGCCGCAGAACCACCGCCCAGGACATCGGCAGCCTCGGCCGGTTGCTTTAGGAATAAGAAGAGCTAATGCAGCGCATTAGCGTTTACGGTATCCTGGCAGCGTGTCCGGCCCGCACTCTTTCGACGTGCTCGTGATCGGCAGTGGAGCCTCAGGCCTGGCCGCCGCCGTCTCCGCCGAGAGTGCCGGCGCCCGTGTCGGCTTGGCCACGAAGGGCTCGATCCAGGCCTGCAACTCGGCCAAGGCCCAGGGCGGGATCCAGGCCTCGTTCGGGGACGACGACTCGCCCGAGCAGCATGCCGCGGACGTCTTCAAGAGCTCCCACGACAGCGCAGACATGCGGCTCGTCGAGGTCCTCACCGGCGACGCGCGGAGCGCGATCCACTGGCTCGAGGAGCTCGGCGTCGAGTTCACCCGCGAGAACGGCGGCTACCGCCTAGCGCGCTGCGGCGGCGCGAGCGCCAAGCGCCTGCTCCAGGTCGGCGACCGCACCGGCCACGCGATCACGAAGGGTCTTCGCGACGCCTTCGACGCCGGCAGCGGCACGCTCTTCGCGAACAGCCCGCTGACCGCGCTCGAGCAGCGCGTCAACGGCTGGCGCGCGACGTGCGGCGAGCACGAGCTCGAAGCCTCGACCGTCGTCCTCGCTGCCGGCGGCCGCTGCTTCAAGGTGGCGCAGGAGCGCGGCGAGCTCTCGACGAACCATCCGAATGCGACCGGTGAGGTGACGCGGATCGCGCTCGAGGTGGGCGCGGAGGCGCGCGACCTCGACGAGCTCCAGTACCACCCGAACGGAGGCGCCTGGCCGCAGACGATGCAGGGTTACTCGATCCCCGAGACGACGCGCGCCTACGGCGCCGTGCTCCTGAACGCCGACGGCGAGGAGTTCACGGACTCGCTCGGGCCGCGGGACGTCGTCAGCCAGGCGATCTTCGACGAGGTCGCGAACGGCAAGGGTGTCGAGACCGAGGACGGCCGCCCGGCCGTCTACCTGGATACGACACGGATCTCGCAGGCGGACGCCGAGGTGTCGCTCCCGTACATGCTGCGGCGTTACCGGGGCGCAGGCATCGATCCCCTGCAGGAGAAGATCTTACACCTACCCCGTCCTCCACTACCAGAACGGGGGCCTCACGATCGACACCGACTCGCAGACGACGATCGAAGGGCTCTACGCCTGCGGCGAGATCGCGGGCGGCACGCACGGCCGCAACCGAATGATGGGCAACTCCCTTCTGGAATGCTGTGTGTTCGGCCGCCGAGCAGGCAAGGCCGCCGCAGAGAAAGCGAGCGCATGAGCACTGTCACGACCACCGATCTCCAGCACGCCGTCGAGGACGCCGCGGCGCACCTCTACGTCTGGGCGCTGAAGGACATCCCGCAGGACCTCCGCGACGCCCTTGCCGCAGCGCTCGAGCGTGAGACGTCGGTCACGGGCCGGCGCGTGCTCCAGACCATCGACCGCAACGTGAACATCGCCGACGACGAGAAGAACCTCGTCTGCCAGGACACGGGCATCGCCGTCTACACGTGCCGTGTCGGCGAGCACTTCCCGCTCCACCCGGCCCGGATCTACGAGGCGCTGCGCGACGGCACCGCCCGCGCGACCGTCGAGCATCCGCTCCGCTCCAACGCGGTGCACACCATCACACGCGAGAACACCGGCCCGAACATCGGCTACCGCCTCCCGATCGTGCACTGGGATTTCATCGACGACTGGGACGGCCTCGACGTCAAGTGCGTGCCGAAGGGCTCCGGCTCGGAGAACATGAGCTTCCTGAAGATGTGCGTCCCCGCCGACGGTGTGAAGGGGATCAAGCAGTTCGTGCTGGAGTCGATCGTCGGCGCCGGCGGCAAGCCGTGCCCGCCCGGGATCGTCGGCGTCGGCATCGGCGGCACCGCCGACTACGCGATGTACCTGGCCAAGGAGGCGATCACACGGCCGGTGGGCACGCGCAACGCCGACCCGCTCGTCGCCGAGCTCGAGGACGAGCTCTACGGCCTCCTGAACGAGACCGGCATCGGCCCGATGGGGCTCGGGGGCGACGTCACCGTCCTCCAGTGCCACATCGAGCACGCGGACACGCACATGACCCTGAACCCGGTCGCCGTCAACTACCAGTGCTGGGCGGCGCGCCGCGCCTCCGTGCACGTCGCGGCCGACGGCTCCGTCGAATTCGATCGGGAGTTCTGATGGCGCATCACACCGTCACGTTCCCGGTCACCGACCCGCAGGAGATCCTGAAGCTCCGCGCGGGCGACGAGGTCACCGTCCAGGGCCACATCATCGGCATCCGCGACCGGACGCAGATCCGGATCTTCGACCAGGGCGTCGAGCCGCCGATGGACCTCTCGGGCGCGTTCCTCCTGCACACGGCTCCGGGCGTCCGCAAGCTCGACAACGGGCGCTACGAGAAGGTCTGCATCGGCACGACGACGAGCGCCCGCATGGTGCGCTTCACCGAGCCGCTCGGCGCCCAGTACGGCGTGCGCGCGATCTGCGGCAAGGGAGGCCTCCCGGACGAGGCGATCGAGCCGATGCAGCGGCTCGGGATGGTCTACTTCGCGATCGTCGGCGGCGCAGCCGCGCTCGAGACGACCCAGATCGAGGAGATCGAGGAGGTGCTGTGGGAGGAGCTGATGCCCGAGTGCCTCTGGAAGTTCCGCGTCAAGGACTTCGGGCCGCTCATCGTCGGGATCGACGCCCACGGCAACTCGCTCTTCCACGACGTCCAGGAGAGCGCGCAGGACAAGCTCAAGGAGATCTTTGCCCGGCTTTGATCTGGGCTTGCCGCAGCGCACAGCCGGGCTGACGCACGTGATCGACAAGGGCCTCGGCCCGCGGGGCTGGGAAGACGTGCTCGAGGTCTCCGGGCACTTGATCGACGTGGTCAAGCTCGGCTGGGGCACGTCGTACGTGACGAAGAGCCTCGAGCGCAAGCTCGCCGTGCTGAAGGACAAGCCGGTCGTGATCGGCGGCACGTTCTTCGAGGTCGTCTACGTGAAGAACCAGCTCGACGAGTACAAGCAGTGGCTCACCGAGCTCGGGCTCACCCACGTCGAGATCTCCGACGGCACCGTGGACATCCCGCGGGAGCGCAAGCTGGAGCTGGTCGCCGACTTCGCCCGCGACTTCACCGTCCTCTCCGAGGTCGGGTCGAAGGACTCGTCCGTCGAATACGGCACGGAGGAGTGGACGCAGTGGCTGCTCGAGGAGCTCGACGCCGGCGCCTGGAAGGTGATCACCGAGGCCCGTGAGGGCGGCACCGCCGGGATCTTCGACGCAGGCGGCGGCATGCGCACCGAGCTGATCGGCGAGATCGCGGAGGCCGTCGGCGTCGCCAACGTGATCTTCGAGGCGCCCTCGAAGGCCGCTCAGGCATGGTTCGTGAAGCAGTTCGGCCCGGAGGTCAACCTCGGGAACATCCCGCCGGAGGAAGTGATCCCGCTCGAGACGCTTCGCCTCGGCCTCCGCGGCGACACGCTCAAGGAAATCCTGCTCTAGCGAAGGGCCCCGAGGCCGCGTTCGGTGAGCGCGACGCGGTCGCGACCCGCGGTGACGAGACCTGCGGTCACCGCGTCGTCCCACACCGCGTAGCGCGGGCAGTTGCTCTTCCACGCCTCGACGACGTCCTCATACGTGCGCTCCCGCGCCGTGACCCAGGTCAGCAACTCGACGACTGAGGGCGTGATCTCCACCTCCACAGCTTACGCTGGCCGGGTGCGCTCGCTCACCTGGGACGAGGTTCGCTCGCGCCGGCTCGCCCGGAGTCACCTCCACGAGCCGGCACCGATGGAGCGGCTTCTCGACGTCGTTCGGGACGTCGGCGGCATCCACGCGCAGGTGACAGGGTCCGCGGAGCTGCAGCTCTCGGCACGCGTCGCGGGGATCACCCAGGAGCACGTGCGGGCGGCGCTCTGGATGTGGCGCGAGCTGGCGAAGACGTGGACGCTGCGGGGCACGCTGCACCTTCATCCGGCGGACGAGCTCCGGCTCTGGACCGCTGCGCGGCGCGCAGTCGTCGGGCTTGCAGACTACGACGCCGAGTCGCCCGCGAGAAGTCGAGGCTGTCGTCGACGCTATCGGCGACGCGCTGCGCGGCAAGCGCCTGTTGCGCGATGAGCTCGCGGACGCCGTCGCGGCGACCGTCGGCGAAGGGCCGCGCGAGCAGCTGGCATCGGGCTGGGGCTACTTCCTCGGCGACGCGGCAGTCGCCGATCAGCTCTGCTTCGGCCCGCCGCAGGGCCAGAAGGTGACGTTCGTGCACCCTGACGACTGGCTCGGATCGCAGCCCTCCTTCGAGTCGGCGGAGGCGTTGCGCGCGGTCGCTCGGCGCTATCTCGCGGCGTACGGGCCGGTGGCGCACCGCCAGTTCCGCGAATGGTTCACCTCGCGCAGCTTCGATGCTGACGCCGCGGCGGCGGTGTTCGCCGAGATCGATCTCGTCGAGGTGGACGTGGAAGGTCACGTCGCGTACCTCCTGGAGGAGGACGAGGCGCCGTCGCCGCCGGCATCGTCGGTTCGCCTGCTCCCCGAGTACGACGTCTACGTGATGGGCTTCCGCGAAAGGGACCAGTTGGTGCCGCCGGCCGTGCGGGAGCAGGTCGCCGCCCACGGCAAGGGTCGCTTCGAGGGGCCGGCGGGCACGCCGTTCCTCGTCATCGACGGGCTCTGCGCCGGGATCTGGAGCCGGAAGAAAGGTGCGAGGAAGGTCGAGTTGACGGTCCAGCCCGCGCGGAAGCTGACCTCGGACGAGAGAGCCGGCCTCGACGCAGAGGCTGAGCGAATCGGCGCCTTCCTCGGTCGGGACCCAGTCCTGACGGTCGCTTGATGCACCTAGCGTGCCGGAAGCGAGCACCGAGAGCGAGGAGGTGACGTGGCGGAGCTCACGAGCCGGCTTGCAGTCACAGCGGATGTCCCGACGCTGAAGCTGCTGATGGACGCCGCGATCGGCGAGCTGCAGCGCGGCTTTCTCGACGACGCCCAGATCTCGTCCAGCAGGGCGATCATGGGCATCGACACGCAGCTGATCGACGACGGGACGTACTTCGTCGTCGAGTTGGGCGGCGAGATCGCCGGCTGCGGTGGCTGGAGCCGTCGGGCGACGCTCTACGGCGGCGACCAGACACCCGGACGTGACAGCAACCTGCTCGATCCGGCGGTGGATCCGGCACGCGTGCGGGCGATGTACACGCATCCGGCCCATGCCCGGCGGGGCGTCGGGCGCCTGATCCTGTCGCTCTGCGAGGCGGCCGCTGCGTCCGAGGGCTTCACACGGCTCGAGCTGATGTCCACGCTCTCCGGCGAGCCGCTCTACACCGCGTACGGGTTCCGGCCGCTCGAACGGTTGGTCGACGCGACGGGCGGTGCGCCTGTCCCGATCGTGCGGATGGAGAAGCGAATCGACGCGACGTCCAGCTAGGCCCGGAGCAGGCCGAGCCACGAGGCCAGGTCGTCCAGTTCCGCCTGCACGGCCTTGGTCATCGCGCGGCTGAACTTCACGTCCTCGTGGATCGCGTGCACCCGCAGGACGGAGGCCTTGTGATCGGCGGTGGCGTCGACCTTCCCGACCAGCCGGTCGTCGTGGAGCACCGGGAGGGCGTAGTAGCCCCAGCGCCGCTTGGCCGCGGGCTTGTACATCTCGAGGGTGTACTCGAACTCGAACAACTCCTCTGCGCGGCGGCGGTCGTAGACGAGCCGGTCGAACGGCGACAGCAGCGCCGTACGTCCCTCGAAGTCGGCATCGAGCGCGGCGGGGTCGACGCGCCACTCGCCCTTGGTGTCCTCGACCACGGCCGGCTCGCCGGCGTCGCCGACGTCGACCGGCTCGATCGGCATCGCCGTCGTCTTCTGCCGGGCGATGCCCAGCGAGGCGAGCCGCCGCTCGTTCCTGATCCGATGGGCTTCGTCGGCAGAGGGGACGACGACATCCGCCGGATACACCCGCTCGGCGAGATCCCACAGCCGCTCGCGCCCGACGCGCCCGGCGATCGCGACCTCGCCGCGCATCATCAGGAACTCCAGCATCTGGGTGACATTGCGGTTGTTCGTCCACCCGGTCGAGGCCCACGGCACGACGCATGTGTCCGGGATGTCGCGCGAGCTCAGCGGACCGGAGCTGCCGAGCAGCTCGAGGATGTCGCGCCGGAAGCGGTCGTTGTCGCGGATCCACGTCTCGGTGCGCTCGTGGCTGCGGCTCGTCCGACTGCCCGCGAGGTGCAGGCCGAGGTCGCTCATCGGCCGGACGAGCGCGTTGTGCTCGAACAGCGTGCGGTCCTGCTCCAGGGCCTGCTTGAGGTCGTCCGGCCGGTACGTCGAGCCGAGGCGGCTCCAGGCGACGAGATCGGCGCTGGGCGCGATCGCCGCGGTCGGGTCGATCTGCAGCAGGGTCAGCTGCTGGACGACCGCGACCAGATCGGTCGGCCGGCGTGCCTCGAGCAGCTGCGCGCGCACCGCGATGCGCCGGGCCTGGGCCTTGGTCAGCCGGTGCACGGACAGGAGGCTATCCGGATTGCTGAATCACGTGGCTTTGTCCCAGCCTTCCTCTCCATCCGACCACGGCACCGCCGTGCCGCGTCTGAAGATCAGTTCGTCTGCATCGCCGCCGAGCCCCACGAGGATCTTGTCGCTGTCCGGATAGACCGAGACGGCCGGCAGCCGCGAGCTGGAGAACATCAAGGTCCTCGCTGGTGAATCGCTCCGGTTCATCAGCTTGTGCGCCCCAGCGGGACCGGGTGGGAAGCAGACGAGGCTTCCGCGCTCCAGGGTGTGCTCTCCGTCGGGTGCACGCACGACGATCGTGCCGTCGACGACGAGGAGCCACTCCTCCTCGTACTCGTAGTGGTACGGGCACGAGCTCTGACCGGGCGCCAGGTCGTAGATGAACATCACGGTCGCCGTCGACCCCACGGCGCGAGCGACGTCGACCCGGCCCTCGAGGTTCTCGGCGCTGAAGATGTTTACCGCATCCATGCGCTCATTATCCTGCGCCGCATGGTCGAGCTGGTTGCAGCGGTGCTCTTGCTCCCTGGGCCCAGCCAATGCGCTTCCGGCCGCTGTCGGCGCTCCGCGCCGTAGGATTGGCGCCGCATGGCGCGCTTCGGAGAGCATGCGGCCTGGTTCGCGTTCACCTCGGATCGGTTCGACCATTCGTCGGAGCTGCCGCCCGAGGCGAATGCCGGCAATCGCTTCTACGGGCGGGACGTTGCGTCGTTCGTCACCGACGGCCTGTCCGAGCGCGGGCTCGATGCCTCTTTCTTCGACGAGGACTGGGGTTGGCAAGCCCATGCGAAGCGTGCGGACGGTCCGATCCTCGAGATCTCTGTCTACCACAACCCGGATGAGGAACCGGCGGCCGAGGATGAGTGGGCGCTCATGCTGCGGTCGCTGCAGAAGGAACGCATGCTGGGGATTGCGCGCCTGCGCGAGATCGAGATAGACGCCGATGCGGTCTCGACGCTGGAAGATGTCTTTCGCCAGGCCGGGATCGCACTCAGGCGAACGCCGCCTCGTTAGCGGCTTCGGGCCGCGCGGCCAGGCGCGATCCGCGTGACTAGGATTGCCGCATGCTGGCGCGCATGGGGATCCGGGTTGCCGCCTCGCTCGTGGGCATCCTGATCGGGCTCATCGTCTCGTTGGCACTCCTGAGCGGGTTTTCGGCAACGACGAAGGCGATTGTCGTCTCGACCCTGCTTTTCTGGGGCGTGTACCTCGTGCTGAACTTCGTCGCGCTGCGGATCCTGATCCGTCAGCCGTCGGTCGCGACGGCAGGGCTGCTTGCGCTCGCCTCGACGATCGTCTCGCTGATCATCGTCAACATCGCCGTTCCCGGGCTCGAGATCCGCGGCGCGAGCAACTACGTGATCGCGACGGTGATCATCTGGATCGCAAGTGCACTCGCCGACGCGATCGGTCGCCGCAAGATCCGCGAGCGCCGCGCCGAGCGTCGCGCCTGACGACGGCGATGCCGTTGTGAGACGTCTAATTCGTCGGTTGTTTCGCCGGGGCACGACGACGACGCCAGCCCCAGGTCCGCAAGGTGAGGAGCACGAAATCCTCGAGCAGCAACGGCAAGCTCTCGAGGAGCGGCAGCGGTTCGTCGCCCGGCTTCAGCGGCACTCCGGGAATCTCGACGCGCCCTTTCTCCAGGACCCGTTCGACGACAAGCCGCTGACTCGAGACCCGAGCTGATCCGCGGAAGAAGCCGGAGATCCGCTGTCGGCTGTGCGAGTGTGCTCTGATCTGAGGCGGGGGACTAGCTGGAGACGGAGACGATCATCCCGGCGCCGACGGTGTCGTTCGTCGCCTCGTCGATCAGGATGAATGCGCCTGTGGTGCGGTTCTCGGCGTACGGGTCGGCGGCGAGCGGCTCGCTCAGGCGCAGACGGACGCGGGCGACGTCGTTCAGCTCCAGCTGGGCCGGCGCAGGCTGGTCCTCGAGCGTGTGGATGTCCACGACCGAGACGAGCTCGTCGACGACGGCCCGGACGGTACGTGTCGTGTGCTTGATCGCGAGTTTCGTGCGCGGCTCGAGCGGCTTCTCGGCCATCCAGCAGACCGTCGCGTCGAGCTCGCGCGCGACGGCGGGCGCCTGCTCGGGGTCGGCGAGCATGTCGCCGCGAGAGACGTCGAGGTCGTCGGCGAGCCTGATCGTGATCGACATGCCCGGGACGGCCACGTCGAGCGGCCCGTCCGCGGTCTCGACCGACGCAACGGAGGTTCGCCGCCCGGACGGGAGCACGACGACCTCGTCCCCGGCGCTCCAGACTCCTCCCGCGACCTGCCCGGCGTAGCCGCGGTAGTCGTGGTGCTCGTCGGAGATCGGCCGGATCACCCACTGGACGGGGAAGCGGCGGTGGTCGAGGTCGCGATCGCCGGCGATCTCGACCGTCTCGAGGTGCTCGAGCAAAGTCGGCCCGTCGTACCAGGGCATGGCATCTCCGCCATCTGGGCCACGCTCGACGACGTTGTCGCCTCGCAGCGCCGACATCGGGATCACGTGCACGTCCCGGAGGCCGAGCCGCTCGCTCGTCTCCCGCAGCTCCTGCTCGATCTCGCGGAAGCGCTGCTCCGAGAACCCGGCGAGATCCATCTTGTTCACCGCGACGACAACGTGCGGGATACCCAGGATCGCCGCCAGATACGAGTGGCGGCGCGTTTGCTCGATCACGCCCTTCCGCGCGTCGACCAGGATGATCGCGACGTCGGCGGTCGAGGCGCCGGTGACCATGTTGCGCGTGTACTGGACGTGCCCCGGCGCATCCGCGAGCTGAAAGCGGCGCCGCGGGGTGACGAAGGAGCGGTAGGCGACATCGATCGTGATCCCCTGTTCGCGCTCGGCGCGGAGGCCGTCGGTGAGCAGAGCGAGGTTGACGTAGCCGTCGCCGCGGCGCTTCGACGTCTCCTCGATGTGCTCGAGCTGGTCGGCGAGAATCTGCTTCGTGTCGTAGAGCAGCCGGCCGATCAGCGTCGACTTGCCGTCGTCGACCGATCCCGCCGTGACGAGGCGGAGCAGGTCGGTGGCCATCAGCTGCTCAGAAATAGCCAACGCGCTTCCGATCCTCCATGGCCGCCTCGCTGGCGCGGTCGTCGGCGCGGGTCTCGCCGCGCTCCGTGATTCGTGTGGCGGCGATCTCCGCCACCACGTCCTCGAGCGACTTCGCGTCCGACGCGACCGCGCCGGTGCAGCTCATGTCGCCGACGGTGCGGAAGCGGACGGAAACGGTGAACGGCTCTTCGCCGTCCATCCGCTCCACGAACTCGCTGACTGCGTACAGCATCCCGTCGCGCCGGAACACCTCGCGCTCGTGGGCGAAGTAGATCGGCGGCAGGTCGAGACCCTCGCGGGCGATGTACTGCCACACGTCGAGCTCTGTCCAGTTCGAGATCGGAAAGACCCGGACGTGCTCGCCGCGGCGGACGCGCGCGTTGTAGAGATTCCACAGCTCCGGCCGCTGCGCGCGCGGGTTCCACTGTCCGAAGTCGTCGCGGAAGCTGAAGATCCGCTCCTTGGCGCGGGCGCGCTCTTCGTCCCGGCGCGCACCCCCGATCGCCGCGTCGAACTTGTGCTCCTCGATCGCGTCGAGCAGCGTCGTCGTCTGGAGCTGATTCCTCGACGCGCGCGGCCCCGTCTCCTCGACGACGCGGCCCTTGTCGATCGACTCCTGCACCGAGGCGACGATCAGCGTCTCGCCGAGCTCGGCGACGCGGCGGTCGCGGTACTCGATCACCTCGGGGAAGTTGTGGCCGGTGTCGACGTGCATCACCGGGAACGGGAACTTGCCCGGCCGGAACGCCTTCTCCGCCAGGCGCAGGAGGACGATCGAGTCCTTGCCGCCGGAGAAGAGCAGCACCGGCCGCTCGAGCTCGGCCGCGAGCTCGCGCATGATGTGGATCGCCTCCGCCTCGAGCTCGTCGAGGTGGGAGAGCGTGGACCGGCGCCTCGATCACGTGTGGAGGCCGCATTCGGTCCGGTCGCTCTCGGCCCAGCGGCCCTCGCGGCCGGCGCCAGGTAGCGTCGAGTGCGTGTCGCCGATGGACGCGTAGCCGCGGTCGTGCAACGCGTTGTAGGGGAGCCCGCGCTCCCGGATGTAGGCCCAGCAGTCGTCGTCGCTCCACTCGGCGAGCGGGTTCGCCTTCCACAGCTCGTGCACGGCGTCCCAGCCGAGCTTCGGCGCGTCCGCGCGAGTCGGCGACTGGTCGCGGCGGATGCCCGTGATCCAGCAGTCGAGGTCACCCAGCGCGCGGACGAGCGGGCCGACCTTGGCGACCGCGAGGTAGAGGTCGGGCTTGCGCTCCCAGAGCTTCTCGCCGTGAGTCGCCGTCAACTCGTCGGCGCTCGGGCCTTCGAACACCTCGATCTTCGTGTCGTATCGCCGCTCGACCTGGCGCCAGAGCTCATATGTCTCCGGGAAGAGATAGTGCGTGTCGATGGCGAAGACGCGCCCCTTCGGGTTGGTGTCGAACAGCATGTCGAGCAGAACGGCCTCCTCCTTCTGGAAGGAGCAGGCGAGCGAGACGCGGTCGCCGAAGCGCTCGCTCACCGCGGCAACGAGCTCGTGCGCGGTGAGGTTCTCCGACCGCGCAGCGAGCGCGACGACGTCCTCGTGAGCGGTTCCGGTCACGCGCGGAGCTTATCACCGTTCATAACACGAGCTAATCAACAGTATTAGTAGGAATGGTGTACCGTGCCACGGTGGACTGGAAGCTCTCGATTGCGGGGCTGTTCATCGGCGTGCTCGTGGGCATGACAGGGATGGGCGGCGGCTCGCTGATGACGCCGATGCTCGTCTTCCTCTTCGGCTTCAAGCCGACGGTCGCGATCGGCACGGACATCCTGCACGGTGCGATCTTCAAGAGCTTCGGGGCGGTCCGGCACCGCCAGCTCGGCACGGTTCATGCGCATCTGACGCTCTGGATGCTGCTCGGGTCAGCGCCGTTCTCTCTCGTCGGCGTGGCGTTCTCGACGTGGCTCCAGCACCGTTACGGCGACGGCTTCGAGGACGCGGCAGGGATCATCCTCGGCATCGCGCTGATCGCCGGCGGCGTCGGCTTCGCAGCCAAGACATTCCTGACCGGCCGCGAGAAGAGCGACGCGCCGTTCGTGCTGACGGCGGCCGACAAGTGGATCGCCTTCTTCCTCGGCGTCGCCGGCGGCTTCGTGGTCGGCCTGACGTCGGTGGGCAGCGGCACCTTCTTCGGGCTCGTGATGCTGCTCGTGTTCCCGCTTACCGCGTCGAAGGTCGTCGGCACCGACATCTTCCACGCGGCGGCGCTCCTCTGGGTCGCCGGCGCGGGCCATCTGGTTGCCGGCAACGTCGATCTCCATGCGACCGCTTGGCTTCTCGTCGGCTCGATTCCCGGCGTCCTGATCGGCAGTCAGGTGTCGGTCAACCTCCCGGAGCGCAGTCTGCGCCTCGCCCTCGCGACGACGCTGACGCTCGCCGGCCTCAGGCTCGCGGAGGTGCCGGGCGCCGACATCCTCATCCTCGTCGTCGTCTCGCTCACGGCACTCGCGCTCATCGCCGCGGGAGTCCGGAAGCTGCTGCTCAGAGGCTCCGCGAAGCCGGTTCCGACTGCGGCGGAAGCGGGCACGCCAGGAACCGCCGCCCGGTGAGCCGGTAGCCGAGCTTGTAGGCCTCGCAGCCGGCGCAGAAGCCCGTGGCCGATGCGAGCAGTGCGAGCGCCGCGACGATGGCGCCGAGCGCCGTGCCGATTGTCTCCCAGCCGGCGACGAACGCCAGGCTTGCCGCGCTCAGGAAGACCGCGCCGACGAGATTCGCGAAGCGGGGCGGCCGGGCGTCCTCGAGCGGCCCCTCGCCGAAACGCGGCTGGACGAGCTCGAAGTACGCGACGCACTGCAGGCACCAGCGGCGGCCGAGCGTCAGACCGACGATCAGCTGAACGGCGAGTAGCGCAAGGAGCCACCACGGCCCGACGGCTACCGCGACGAGCGCCAGGATCCCGATCACGGCCTGGCTGAAGCGCGGCGCCCGCGCGTCGATCACGGAGGTCTCGCGATAGGGATCCGCGGTGCGCTTCATGCGTCGAGGCTACCCGAGCCGTTCGAGCTCGCGCACTCGCTCGCTACCCTGGGGCGCATCGCACGGTTCATTCCCAGACGGCGCGCACTCGTGCTCGGCGTCCTCGTACTTCTCCTCGCGGCTCTCGGCGCCGCGGTCAGCTACTACTTCTACGAGGGGCGCTCCCGCGAGGTCACCGGCTCTTCGACGGAGGAGTTCCTCCCGGAGGAGAACCCCGCTGACACGACCACGGCGGCGACGACCACCGCTCCGCCCAAGCCGGCCCTCGAGGCGCAATGGCCGACGTACGGCCGTGACGTCCAGCGAACCCATGTGTCGCCGGCGAAGCATCGCCCGCCGTACCGCCGGCTCTGGATGCACAGGGCGAGGCACTACATAGAGTTTCCGCCCGTCGTCGCGTACGACAAGATCTTCGTCGCCCAGCAGCGAGGGCGCTTCTACGCGCTCGACGCCGAGACGGGGAAGCAGCTCTGGACCAAGAACTTCGGCCGCTGCGCAGCCGCGTCGCCCACGGTCTGGCGGGGCGTGGTCTACCAGGTGTTGATGCACGAGCTCCCCTGCCGGAAGCATCAGGCGGGCGCGACCGGTTTGTTGATCGCGATGAACGCGCGCACCGGCCGCGAGCTCTGGAGCTTCCGGCCCGGTGCGATCGAGTCCTCGCCGCTGGTCGTGGACGGCGTCATCTTCTTCGGCTCGTGGGATCACTACGTCTACGCCATTGACGTCCGGACGAAGAAGGTCAAGTGGCGCTTCCGGACCGACGACCAGGTCGTCGCCGGCCCCGCGTACTCGCACGGGACGATCTACGTGCCGTCGAGCAGCGGTCATCTCTATGCGATCAACGCCTCGACGGGAAAGGAGCGCTGGCGCGCCTCGTCGTTCTCGCGCTTCGGGCGCCGCGAGTACTTCTACGCGACGCCCACCGTCGCGTACGGCCGCGTCTTCATCGGAAACGCGGACGGGTACGTCTACTCCTACGGCGCGAAGAGCGGCAAGCTCATCTGGGCGCAACGCGCGGGCACGTACGTCTACACAGCCGCAGCGGTCTGGCGCAAGACGGTCTACGTCGGGACTTGGGACGGCTGGGTCGTAGCCTACGACGCTGCAACCGGCAGCACTCGGTGGCGCCACGACTCACCCGGCGGTGTTTCCGGCGCGCCGACCGTGATGGACGGGCTGCTCTACTACGCGACGCTCGGAGCGTTCGGAGGTAGGCACCAGCGCCGCGTCGAGCCCGGCCGGAACGAGACCTTCGCCCTCGATGCGCGCAACGGGAAGCGCGTCTGGCGCTTCCCCGACGGCGCCTACTCGCCCGTCGTGGCCGACCGCGACCGGGTCTACCTCGTCGGCCGGACGCGCGTTTACGGCCTCGAGGAGAAGAACGCTCCCAAGACCACGAAGCGATAGCGTCCGCGAGGTGCAGCGCTACGCGCCGACCGTGATCGTCCTCGCGCTGCTCGCAGCGACTGCGGTCGCCTTTGTCACCACCCAGCGCCAGAAGCTCGAGCCGAGCCCGGTCGGCCGGATTGCGGTCGACCCCGTCCTGTCCCCTGTCTGCAGGTGCGACACGAGGACCGCGAGGATCCTCATCGGGCTCAGGCGGACGGACACCGTGACGCTCGATCTCGTCTCCAGCGCGGGCACGCCGGTACGCACGCTCGTCGACGGCGAGCGGTACCGGGCGCGAAGCGCGGTGAACGTCGAGTGGGACGGCCGTGACGACGACGGCCGGATCGTTCCGGACGGCTCGTACCGGCCGCGGCTCACGCTCGAGAGCGGCGCGCGCAGCTTCGTGCTTCGCAACCCGATCCAGCTGGACACTCGTGCGCCGAAGATGACCGTCACCCGCGTGTCGCCCAAGGTCTTCTCACCGGACGGCGACGGCCGGAACGATCAAGTGATCGTGCGGTACAGGGTCGACGAGCCCGCGCACGGCATTCTCCGGGTCGACGGGGTGCGCCGTGTCTACACGCGCTTCCAGCCACTCGAGGGCGCAATGGCGTGGACCGGGAAGCGGAGGGGCGGCCGTTCACTCCCCGCGGGCGTCCACCGGCTCGTCGCAGCGGCCGTGGACGACGCCGGGAACGTGGGCAAGGCGCCCAGGCCGATCTTCGTGACCATTCGCTACATCGAGCTCGCCCGAACCACCATTCCGGTGCTGGCTCGCACGCGCTTCGGTGTCCGCGTGACCACCGACGCGAAGAGCTTCCGCTGGCGGTTCGCAGGCCGGACGGGCGTCGGCAAGCCGGGACTGCTCATCCTCCGAGCGCCTCGCCAGGGCCGCTATCTCCTCTTCGTCGAGGCGAACGGGCACGGAGCCCGCGCGCGCGTGGTCGTGCGTCCGCGTCAGCCCGCTTCGCGTTCGTCTGCTGCGAGAAGGTAGGCGACCGCGATGCCCGTGAGCGGCCAGACCAGATAGGACGTCTGGAAGACCCGACCGAGGAAGAGCAGCACGAACATCGAGATGGAGAAGCCGGCCGCCGCCATCCACAGCTCGCGAGAGCGCAGCTGGCCCCAGAGCAGCCAGGCCGTCACCGGGGCCCAGACGAGCAACGCGAGGAGTGCGAACGGATAGGGATCGAAACGGCCGTCGATCACGCCCGCCCGGACGAGGAGAGCCGAGAGCCCGTACCCGACGATCCGGTAGGTGCCCGCCCCGTAGGCGATCGTGTCGTCCCAGAGCGCGCCCGGGTCGGCGATGAGGAACGGGAGCACTGCGGCGAGCAGAACGCCTCCGAACGCCGCACCCGCGCGAACGGCGGTCGTGCGCGACCCGCCGCGGACGATGAACATCACCGCCAGGAAGGGCAGCGCTACGAGCGCGAACTGCTTGAGCAGCACCGCCAGGCCGAGGAGGACTGCGGCCCAGACCCAGCGCGAGCGCACGGCGAGTGCGAAGGCGAGGACGAGACAGAGAACGCTCGGCGCGTCGGCCGTCCCGAACCACACCGCCTTGATCGCGAGCGGGTTTGCGGCCAGCGCCGTGCCGAGCGCGAGCCGCCATGCGAACGGGGCGGGGAAGAGCAGCGCGGCCGGGAGCAGCGCGAGCGTGGCGAGCAGCACGAGCAGGCGGTAGTCGTCGAACGGAGCGGGCAGCAGTCGCCACGCGGCGGCGGTGAGCACGGTGCCGGGGAAGTAGGGGAAGTGATCGAGGGCGACCTGCCGGCGCCCGCCCTCTCCGGCCGCCGGGTACCAGCGTTCGAGCCCGGTGTCCCGGTAGTCGTGCCCGTACGGAGTCTCGCCGTCGAGGACGAGGTCGCCTGCGATCTCGATCTGGTACGTGGAGTCGTTGACGTGGTACCAGGGAGCCGTGGCGTCGCGGAGCCCGACCTGCAGGAGAACCGCGGGGACGACGAGCAGCGAGGCGACGACGGCGCAGAGCGCGACCGCCCAGCCGCGGCGCCAGCGATCCGCGCGCCAGGCGACGGCGCCCGCAGCTGCGACGAGAAGCGCGGCGATCATGGCGGCGGTGCGCGGGACATCGGGATCCCAGTCCCTGTCTGCGGCGCGGACGAGCGGTCCGAGCACGCCGCGGGGATCGACCTCGCCCGGAGTGAAGGGCCACGCGCCCGAGCCCAGGTCGGGCAACGCGACGATCGTGAGCGCGCCGAGCGCCCCGAGCAGCGCCCAGACGGCCGGGCGAGCGATCGTCATCAGGTGAGGGCCGGTTCGGGAGACGGCGCGATTGTCGCAACCTCCTCGGCCGGTTCGTCATGCGAGACGAGGTAGCCGGCTGCGAGTGCGATCGCGAACCAGGTGATCGGATCCTCGAAGAAGCCGCTGTAGAAGAGCGAGTGCACGAACAGCGCGAGCAGCGACGCTTCGAGGGTCAGCCCGAGCGCGGTGTCTCGCCGGCGCACGGCTTCGACCAGGAACGCGGTGGAGACGAGCAGAGCGACATAGGCGAGGAGGCCGATCACACCAAGTTCGGCCGCAACGGTGACGGGGGTCGCGTGCGAGACGAAGTTGGGCTTCGGCCCGGAGCGCTCCGACAGCTGCTGGCTGGCGAGCGGCTGTGAGCCGATGCCGACGCCCGCGATCGGATGCTCCGCGAAGACACGAGCGGTGAGCTCCACACGGCGCGACCGGTCGCTCGTCGCTCTCCGCACCGAGGTGTCGAGCGCCTCGTGAACGACCAGGGCGGTGCCGACGAGGAGAAGCACGGCCGTGACCGCCGCGACCGCCATCCGCACGCCTCGGCTGCCCGCGATGGCGCTGATGGCGAGCACGGCGACGAACAGCGCGGCGAGACTGGACTGCGAGTAGGAGTAGTAGAGACCGGTCCAGAGCACGCGATCAGGGCAACTGCCGGCAGCGTCGGGATGCGGCGGAGCCACACCGCCACAACCAGCACGACGATCCCGAGCACGACGTGCCGTCCGTAGAGGCTGGGATCGCGGAAGAGCGAGGTGACGCGGAAGATCGGTGCGTAGGTGTTCGCCACCTCCAGGTTCGGGGCGAAGAACAGAAGCTCGTGTGTCACCGCCTGCCAGATGCCGATCACCGCGAACAACGTGGCCTGCGCGACCGCGATGATCGCGAGCACGCGCGTCATCCACGGCGGGAAGGGAGCGCGCGCGACGACGGCGACCAGCGCGGTGAACGGGAGCAGGAAGAACGCAAGCGTCGTGGTTCCGGCCTCGAGATCGCTCGTCCAGAGGAGCGACAGGGCCGCGAAGGCCGTGAACGCCGCCGCGGGGACGGCCGCGAGCATCGGCAGGGCCGCGACGTTCCTTTCACGCACTACGCGGACGATCAGCGCGAGACAGGCCGCCCCGAGCACGCAGTAGAGCGGGAGCAGCCGCCCGAGCTCGCCGCTGTCCCCCACCCGGAGGAAGAAGCGGGCGTCCGGGTCGACGTCGAGGGGAAGCCGAAACGGAGCCGCTGCGAGTACGAGCGGCGTGGTGATCTCGGGCCAGCGCACGAGCGCGGCGGTCGCCAGCGCGACCGCGACGATGCCCGCGGCACCGGCCGCGACCTTGAAGGGCCCTACCGTCAGGCTCGACCCTCCGTCACCGGAGAGCGACCAGATCAGCCCGGCTTCGGCACAGGCCAGGAGCGCGAATCCGCCGAGGAGCATGGACCGAGTCCGCGCCAGCAGCACGAGCGCGGCGCCGAGTGCCCCGAGCACGGCCGCAAGTTGAGCGGTGTCAGCATGATCCATCGAAAGGGTGCGGTACGTGGGGGAGCCTAACCGTGATACCACTCCCCGCGATGATCGAGGCCTGGAAGCGCGTGCTCGTGCTCGCCCCCCACACGGACGACGGTGAATTCGGCTGCGGGGGCACGATGGCCCGTCTCGTCGAGGCGGGCGTCGAAGTCCACTATCACGCGTTCTCGATCGCGACCCGGTCGCTGCCCGAGGGGTTTGCGCCGGACACGCTCGCGCGAGAGGTGCGCGAGGCGACGGGCGAGCTCGGAATCCCGGAGTCGCAGCTCGCCGTCCACGACTTCGACGTGCGCACGTTCCCGGAGCGGCGGCAGGACATCCTCGAGCTACTGGTCTCGCTCTGGGAGGACTTGAGGCCGGACGCCGTCTTCCAGCCGTCACACCACGACGTCCACCAGGATCACCAGACGATTGCCCAGGAAGGCCTGCGCGCGTTCAAGCGCACGACCGTGCTCGGGTACGAGATTCCGTGGAACAACTTCGAGTTCTCGTACGCCGCGTACTTCGCGCTCGAGCAGCGCCACGTCGAGCGCAAGGTCGCCGCGCTCGCGAAGTACGCCTCGCAGCAGCACCGCCGGTACGCCAATCCAGAGTACGTCTGGAACCTCGCCCGGGTGCACGGGATCAACGTGAACCGCGAGTACGCAGAGGTCTTCCAGGTCTACCGGCTCGTCGCCTAGCCGCCGCGAGGTCCGTGGAAGGGCTCGTCGAACACCTCACGGCCGGATCTACGTCGAGTGCGAAGGCGACCTGTCCGGCGGGGCGGTCGTCCTCGCCGCTGGGGGGCCGGGTGTGGGTCACGACCACTACCACCCGTGGTTCTCACGGCTGGCCGCACAATCGGCGGTCGTCTACTTCGACTACAGCGGCGTGCGGTCGATCGGACCGCCTCGCCGATGATCGCGAGTACTCGGTCGCGCTCTTCGCGGAGAACCTGGAGGCAGTGCGGCGCTACCTCGGTCTGCGAATCGATCGACGTCATCGGCCTCTCATTCGGTGGGCTCCCGGCCGTCGAGTTCGCGCTCGAGCATCCTGGCCGCGTGCGCCGGCTCGTGCTGAGCAACGCTCAGATCTCCGCGGCGAGCTGGCAGCGAACGAACATCGACGGCGTGAATCTGGAGCTGCAGAGGCTCTTCCCCGAGGAGTGGCGGCGGATTCTCCGGCTGCGTGCTGAAGGCGTGCGGTCGCTCGATCCCGAGTACCAGGGGCTGATCGCGCAGGTGCTGCCCGATCTGGAGTGGGTCGACCCTTGGGGTCACCCGCCGCTGGAGCAGCCGGATGAAGGTGGGTTCGAGGAGCGGGTCTACAGCTCGGTGATCGGCGCAGATCCGGAGTGGGTCGTGGACGGGACGCTCCGAGGGTACGACCCGATTGCCTCGGCTCCACGAGATCCGCGCACCCACGCTGGTGATCAGCGGCCGGTACGACCGAGTGACACCGCCGAGCGTGGCGCAGGCGATCTTCGACGGGCTCGCACCGGAGCGGCGCCGGCTACACGTCTTCGAACGCAGCGCGCACCGCCCCTGGGCCGAGCAGCCCGACGAGTACTTCGATGTCGTCGGTCGCTTCCTGGACTGACGACAGGGAACCGCAGCGTCGGCGCGGATGTAATGTGAGCATGCGCGTCCTTTCGCTGGCAATCGTCGCTGCCGTGTCACTGGCGGTGGGTGCCTCAACCGGCGCCTGCACCGCCGAAGCTCCGGCTCGTCTACGCCTCTGAGAGCCGAGGGCCGGCGCGGGCTCGACGTCTACGTCGCGGTGGTGCCGGAAGGCCGTCCGCGGCTGCTGGCCGGGTGTCGCCGGCCGGGACGACTTCAGCCCCGCCTGGTCGCCTGACGGAGCGCAGATCGCCTACCGGCTCAACCCGGTCCGGGGAGACGAGAGCGACATCATGGTCGTGCCGGCGACGCGGGGGGAAGCCACGCAATCTCACCAGGAGCCCCGGCGATTGCGGACTGGTCGCCGGCGTGGTCTCCGGACGGTCAGTCGATCGCATTCTTCTCGGCTCGCTCCGGCGGTGGGGAGATCTGGACGATGAGACGCGACGGGACCGGCAAGCGCCGGCTGACGAACGACGGTGGGCTGAACGAGTACCCAACCTGGAGCCCCGACGGAGCAGAATCGCCTTCCAGACCGCGCGCGCGGGAGAGTTCGAGATCTTCGTCATGTCCAGCGAAGGCCGGGAGCAGCGTCTACGCCGTCCTCCGCGGTCGGTGTCTGCGGCAGCGCCCTGTAGGTGATGTAGACGAGCGGGGTGCCGGGCTCACGCTCGTCCTCCGGCTTGCGGCGGTCGCGCAGCCACTGGACGACGAGCTCCGAGAGCTCGTCGACCTCCTCACGCGATGCGTAGACCATCCAGCCGCCGATGAACGCCGTCTCGCGCCACTCGTCGCTGTGCTCGTCCTCGCCGCGAGCGTGGATGTAGCGGCGGATCGCGTCCTCGTCCCGTCCGAGCATCGTGCTCTCGAGCTGGGCGACCGCAGCGTCGTACTCCGGATCCTCGGCCGGCGCCGAGGAGATCAGCCCGACGCGGCTGGGCTCGCGTTTCCACCAGCGCTCGCGACCCTTCCGGCGCTCGAGGTCCTCGACGATCAGGCCCGCCGCTGCCAGTGCCCTCAGGTGGTAGCTCGTGGCGCCGCTCGACTCGCCCAGCTCCCGCGCGAGCATCGACGCCGTGGCCGGGCCGTCGTGAAGCGACTCCAGCATTCGCAGCCGCAGCGGGTGAGCGAGTGCCCGCACCTCCTGCGCTCCGAGCGAGCGGGAGGGAAAGAGCGACGGCTTCATGCCGGGGACCATAAAGCCGCAGCGTTCGCTAAGGTTTAGTCGTGCCTAAATTTACTCGTAGGCGCCTCCTCGCCGGTGCCGCTCCGATCGTCGCCGCTCCCGTTCTCGCCAAGATGGCGTTCGACGGCGACGCGGAGGCGGCGCAGCGCACGCTGCACGCCCACGTGCACGGCGACCCGGCGATGGGGCACGCGGCGATGATCGGCGGCGGTGCGCCCGCCGTCGGCGGACCGACCGACCTGGACGGCCTCCTCTTCCCGCCCCCGGCGCTGCCGTACCAGCCTGGACGGGTGCGTGAGTACGAGCTGCGGGCATTCGACAAGGAGATCGAGATCGCGCCGGGTGTCTTCTTCCCCGCGTGGACGTACAACGGCACCGTCCCGGGCCCGGTGATCCGGGCGACCGAGGACGACATCCTGCGCGTCCGCTTCGTCAATGCGGGCTCGCATCCGCACTCGATCCACTTCCACGGCATCCACCCGGCCAACATGGACGGCGTCTTCGAAGTCGTGTCCCCGGGCGGCGAGTTCGTCTACGAGTTCCCGGCGAAGCCGGCGGGGATGCACCTCTACCACTGTCACACGACGCCGCTGAAGAAGCACATCCACAAGGGCCTCTACGGCGCGTTCATCATCGATCCGAAGGAGCCTCGCCCGCCGGCGCACGAGCTCGTGCATGGTGATGAACGGCTACGACACCGACGGCGACGGCGGCAACAACTTCTACACCGTCAACGGGCGGAGCTTCTACTACGCGAAGTACCCGATCACGGTGCGGCGCTCCGAGACGGTGCGGATCTATCTCGCCAACCTGACCGAGTTCGACCTGATCAACTCGCTCCACCTGCACGGGGAGTTCTTCCGCCACCAGCCGACCGGGACCGGCGACCACTGGGAGTACACGGACACGGTCATGCAGTGCCAGGGACAGCGCGGCGTGATCGAGATCGACTTCCACAACACCGGCAGGTTCATGTTCCACGCGCACCAGTCGGAGTTCACCGACCTCGGCTGGATGGGCTTCTTCAACGTGATCGACTGATGGAGGCCGAAGCGCCGAGCGGCGAGGCGACTTCTCCTGGCGGCTGTGGGCGCTGGTTCCGGTCCTCCTGCTGGCGGTCGCGGTCGGCGGCTACGTGGCGTCCGGGTCTTCGCTCGTCGAGCCTGATCGGATCGAACCCGCCGCAGCCTGACGAGTTCGACGTCCGCCGTGTCGAGTTCAAGCCCGGCGAGATCCGCGTTCGGGTGACGAACCCGCAGCAGGACGACCTGACGATCGCCTCCGTGACCGTCGACGACGCGATCGTCCCCTTCTAGCTCGACGGCCCGCAGACGCTCGGCCGGCTGCGCTCGAGCACGATCGTGATCCCCTACCGACTGGTCGCCGGAGGACCCGATCGACGGTCGGCGTCACGAGCTCCACCGGGATCGAGACGGTCGAGGAGATCCCCGCCGCGGTCGAGACGCCCGGCGTCAGCGGCGGCGGCTTTCTCGGCTACGCGATCATCGGCTTCCTCGTCGGCGTGCTGCCCGTTGCGCTCGGCCTGCTCTGGCTGCCGTCGCTGCGACGCGTCGAGCAGCAGTGGCTGACCGCGTTCATGGCCCTGACCGGCGGGCTTGCTCTCGTTTCTCGGCGTCGAGGCGCTCTTCGAGGCGTTCGAGCTGCAGGCGCGCGCTCCCGGGTGCGTTCGGAGGCCCGGGCCTCGTGCTGCTCGGTGTGGCGGCGAGCTTCCTGACGATGACGTTCATCTCCGGCCGCTTCTCGGCGAACGCGAACGGGATGCTCGGCGGCGTCGCGCTCGCCACTCTGGTCGCGATCGGGATCGGGCTGCACAACTTCGGCGAGGGGCTGGCGATCGGAACCTCGTTCGCGTTCGGACAGCTCACGCTCGGCTCGTTCCTGATCGTCGGCTTCATGATCCACAACGTCACCGAGGGCCTCGGGATCGCCGCGCCCGCGGCCGACGAGTGGCGCCACGCTCTCCTTGCCGCGCCTCGTCGCGCTGGCGCTGATCGCCGGCGGCCCGGCGATCCTCGGCGCCTGGACCGGCGGTTTCGTCGCGAACGACGTGCTCGCGGTGCTCTTCTTCGGCGCTGCGGCCGGCGCGGCGTTCGAGGTCGTCGCGGAGGTCGTCCGCTACATCGCGCGGCGCGACCCTGCCGGGCTCCGTTCGGGCTACGCGATCGGCGGCTTCCTCGCCGGGATCGCGATCATGTACGTGACAGGGCTGCTCGCAGCCTAGAGCGCTCCTCCGGAAGGAAGAAGCCGAGGAGGAGCAGCGCGAGCGGGTAGGCGGCGATGAGTGCGATCGCGGCGCGTGAGACCGTCGAGCGCCTTGCCGATCAGCAGCAGGCCGACCGCGGCGCCGACGGCCGTGAGCACGCGGCGCCACTGGTACGGCGTCGGGAAGACGCGTTGCGCGTACCAGGTCATGCCGAGGAACATGACGATGTACGCCGACGACCGCGGCGACCGCGGCGCCCATCATCCCGTAGGGCGGGATCAGCGATGAGGTTCAGGCCGACGTTGACGAGCGGCGGCGACGCCGGTGATCACCCAGTTGAACTGCGTCCGCTTCGCGCGTCCGACGCCGATCGCCATCACGATGTAGGCGGCGTAGGCGACGCCGCCGAACGCGAGCGGCGCGACGACCTGCTCGCCCTCGTAGAAGTCGGGCGTGCGTCAGCAGCCGCACGAGCCAGGGGGCGAGCAGACCCAGCGCCAGCGCGAGCCAGGAGGCGACGAGGACGAGATACGTGAGCACGTACGCGTAGTGCGCTTCGCCTCGCCGTCGTCCTCGATCGAGTACGCGAACGCGGGCCACGCCATCCGGAAGGCCGTGATCAGGAGCACCATCGCCGATGCGATCCGCACGCCGATCTCGTAGAGCCCCACCTCCTCGATCCCGCGAGGTGGACGAGGAAGAAGCGGTCGCTGAGGTTGACGACGATCAGCGCGAGCGCCGCCGGGACGAGCGGAACGCCGAAGCGGTTCATCTCGCGCAGCAGCGGGCGCGAGAACTGGAGGCCGAGCTGGGAGCGATGCACGGCGAGGAGGGCCAGATAGACCGTCGAGCGTGCCGGCGAAGTTGCCGACGATCAGCCCGAGCGCGCCTTGCTCCCAGACGACGATGAGCAGCAGCGTCGCGGCGACCGTGACCGCGATGTTCGCCAGGCTGGCGAGCACGAACGCCGTCGAGCGCTCCTCGGCGCGGAACAGCGACGTCAGCTGCTCGTAGTTCATCTGCGCCCAGATGCCGACGAAGCCGGCGCGGACGAGGTTCGCGTCGTCCAGCCCGAGCAGGTCGGCGATCGGCTGCGGCGAGCAGAACGCCCGCAATGAGCCCGAACGTCGCGCTCGCCATCGTGAACCAGAACGAGGTGCGGACGACGAGGAGCCGGTGCGCCACGTCCTTGGAGTCGAAGTAGAAGCGGAAGAAGGCCGAGGAGATGCCGAACCGGAGGATCGTGACGAGCACGGCCGAGAGGGCGACGAGGAGCCCGACGGCGCCGAGGTCCTCGCGGGTCAGGTAGCGCGTGTAGATCGGCAGCAGGAACACCGCGATCACGCGCGAGATGATTCCGCCGAGCCCGTAGACCGCCGAGTGCTTGCCCAGGCGGCGCATCTGCACTGCGAGCGAGGTCATCTAGAGACGAGCGTAGAGTGCGAGCAGGCGGTCGGTGACCGTCTCGAGGTCGTGCACCTGCTCGACGTAGGCGCGTGACGCGGCACCGAGCTCGCGCCGTCGCGTTGCGTCTGCGACGAGTGGCCGCAAGGCCTCGCGCAGCGTCTCGGCGGTCGCCGAGACGATCGGCACGCGGGTCCCGAACGCCTCCTCGGTGCGGCGAACCGCCTCGTCGTGCAGGAAGGTGACGACCGGCTTCCCGAGCGCCATCGCCTCGATCGCGAAGAGCCCGTACCAGCCGGCGTTCAGCTGGTCGACGACGATGTCGGCGGCGCGGTAGCGCTCGAACGCCTCGTCGTGGTGGAGGCCCTCGACGAGCTCGAGGTCGGCGTCGAGCCCGTCCACGGCGGCGATCACGTGCTCGCTGCCCTTCCGCCGGCGGGAGGAGGGTGCGTGCACGATCAGCGGGCGCTCACGCTCGGACGGGGGCGCGGGCGCGATCGCGGCGAGGTCGATGCCCGGCGGGATCACCTCCGCCTCGGGAACCCAGCGGATCGCGTCGTAGCTGCCGACGATCTCCGCGTCCGCCTTCTTGCCGTAGGCGAGCTGCTCGGGCGTCTTGCCGCGGATGTCCGAGCCGAGGTAGTGCATCACCGACTTCTTCCGTGCCGCGCGCAGGATCGGGAACTGGACGCGATTGCGGCACGAGCGTCAGCCCGAAATGGAAGTGGAAGATGTCGGTGCGGGGCAGCAACCGGGCGAGCGCCGCCCACTGCCGCGCCTGCCGGCCTAGTAACAGACTGTTACTTGGGATCTCGAGCGACTCGTCGGCCTCGGGGTGGAGCTTGTAGCGCTCGAAGACCACGAGCCGGGCGTCGATGCCGCGGCGCCGCAGTGCCTGCGCGTTCGTCCACGGGACGCCGGCCGTGTTGACCGGGCAGAGGGTGACGCGAAGCGGGCGCTCAGCCACCCGCGTGCGCGCGCGAGTCGACGACCGGGCCGTCGAAGTCGACCTGGTCGAAGTACCGCAGGCTGGCGCGGCCGGGCCGGATGCGCGAGCGGAGGGCAGCGAGCTCCTCGTCCGAGATCTCGCCGAGCGCGCGCTTCACCCCGAGGTACGGGAGGTTCAGATCGTCCTGGTAGACGATCGTCGAGATCCGCGGGTTGATCTCGATCACGTGCTCGCCGACGAGCTGGATGTTGAAGAACCACTCGATCGCGAGCTCCTCGACGAGCTTGTCCGCCGTCGCCATCAGCTCCTCGTCCTCGAGCGTGACGAAGTACATGGCGAGGCCGGCGCGCATCGCCTCCCGCGTCTTGGGATGGCCGAGGACGACGCGCTTGCCGTCGGCGATCCCGTCGATCGTGCGCTCGCCGCCGGTCGCGAGCTCCATCACGAGCAGGTCGGGGCCGCCTTCGTCCGGCAGGAGCTCGACCGCCTCCTCGAGGCGCATCGCGACGGCGCCCGGCCGCTCGTGCAGCAGCTGGTGCGAGCGGTCGACGGTTGGATCGAGGACGCGGAAGCCGCGTGAGCCGGACGAGAAGACGGGCTTGAAGCAGACCGGGCGGTCGGGGTAGCCGAGCTCGCGCGCGGCGGCCTCGACCTCACGGGCGCCGTTCACGCGGCGAAAGTCGGGGCCTCTCACGCCCAGCCGCTGCAGCAGCGCGTAGGTCTCGGCCTTGTCGTTCGAGCGGTGGATCGTGTCGGGCGAGGAGACGAGCACCGGCACCGGGAAGCGGTCGCGGTGCGCCGCCAGGCCTTCGAGGTCGAACGACGACTGCGGCAGGACGACGTCGACGCCCTCGCGCTCGACGACGTCGAGCACCGCGTCGGCGAAGCCCGGGTCGGACCCGGCGGGGACGGTGTGGAACGCGTCGCAGAGATGGCGGCCGACCGACCGCTCGCTCATGTCGGTGCCGACGAGGCGCACCGTGCCGCTCCCCGTTCGCGCGCAGCCCCTTCAGGAGCGCGGCGGTGCCCGGCGCGCCCGAGGCGGAGACGAGGACGGTGACGTCCTTCACGAGAGGTCGATCCGGTCGGCGGCGAGCTGCTCGAGGCGGCGCTCCTTCTCCTCCTCGAGCATCGCGCGCATCGTCTCGCCCATGCGCGTGCCGGGGTAGACCCAGATCTCGGGGTGCGTGAGCAGCTGCAGCCAGGGAAACGCGCCGGCGCGCAGCTCCTCGTGCGGGCAGCCCGAGCGCCAGTGCTGGTTGGAGTCGGAGCGGTACGTCTCGGGGTCGAACCACGGCGCCTCCATGACGTTGATCGCGCCCTCGACCGGCGCGCGCATGTACTCCGGATCGGGGTTGTGCCAGGCGATCACGGGGTCGAACCGGTCATCGAGCTCGAGGCGCGGATAGACGGCGTGCAGCCCGACGCGGTGGCCGAGCTCGCGCAGCCGGGCGAGCGCGCGCTCCCCTTCCTCCGAGCCGAGGTTGTAGAAGACCGAGCCGGTCATCAGGAAGTAGGTCGCGGCCGCGCCGGCCTCCGCTTCGAGCTCGCGCCAGCCGCAGCGCCGCGTCGAGCGAGAGGTCGACGTCGTGCCGGAGGATCAGGTCGCCCTCGCGCGGCTCGCCTTCGAAGAACGCGAACCGGTAGCCCCCGGCCTTCGCCGCGTCGAGCAGCTCGCGGTAGTGGTCGAGATCGAAGGCGCAGCTCATCGTCGCTCCTCGTCCCTCACTCGACTTCCACCTCGAGCAGCCGCGCGGCGTCCTCGGCCCGCTGCAGCGCTTCGACCGACGTGTCGGCCGTCGCGATCACGTAGCCGCGCCGGTCGCCGTCGAGCCGCACCGGCCGGATCGTCTCGCCGACCTGCAGGTACGTGTCCGCCTGCACGACTCCCGGCGCCGCGAGCACCGGCTCCAGCGATCCGACCGAGAGCACCTTGCCCGTCGGCAGCGGGCCGGGTTGGGCGGTCAGGAACCGGATCGCGAGCGGCTGCTTGAAGCGAGGCAGAACGAGATCGTCCGGGATCGCTTCCCCGAGCGCCTGGCGGAGCGCGACCTCGACGAGGTCGACACCGACCGCATGGCGAACGAGGTCGGCCATCTGACCGCCCGGGATGCGCGCCGCGACCTCGACCACGCGCACCGAGCCGTCGTCCGAGACGATCAGCTGCGGGAAGGCGATGCCGTCGCGGAGCCCGAGGGCGTGCACGGAGTGCACCGCGACTCGCTCCGCCTCGGCGAGCACGTCCGCGTAGATCGACGCGGGGTAGACGTGGATCCAGCCGACGCCGAAGCCGATGCCGGGCGGGCGGAGCCGGTCGGACAGCGTCAGCGGGAAGACCTCGCCGCCGCGGGCGATGACGATCCCGTTCAGCTCGAGGCCGTCGTGGAAGCCTTCGACGATCGCCTCCTCCGTCGGCGACTCGGCGAGTGCGGCGTGGACGTGCGCGTCGAGCTCGTCCTGCGACTCGACGTAGAAGATCCCACGCTGGCCGCCCGAGTCGGCGGGCTTCAGCACCGCCGGCAGCCCGACGGAGTCGAGAGCGGCCCGCGCGCTCAGCATGTCGCGTGCACCCGCGAAGCGGGGCTGCGGCACGCCGGCGTCGGCGAGCGTGCGCCTCATCGCGATCTTGTGCGTCATCAGATGAGCGGTATCGATCCCGATCCCGGGCAGGCCCAGCGCCTCGGCGACCGCCGCGACGATCGGCACGGCCCTGTCTGCCGAGACGGTCAGCACTCCGTCGACGCCGTGACTCCGGGCGACGGCCGTGACCGCTGCGACGTCGGTGAAGTCGACCGCTTCTCCCGCGTCCGCGACGGCGAGGCCCGGCGCCTCCGGGTTCCTGTCGACCGCGACGGCCCGGAGGCCGAGCTCCTTCGCGCGCAGGATGGCGCGGCGTTGGTGGCGTCCCGCGCCCACGAAGAGAACCGTCTTCACGTCGCGCGCGATGCTATCCGGGCGGTTAGAGCCCGGTGTGAAAGACCTGCGCCGCTGCGGTCACGCGTTGCTGCTGGTGGCGAAGCCCGGAAGCAGGAACGCGAGCCGCTTTGCGCGCGAGATCTGGCAGCCGTTCGTCGCCGAGAACATCGCCCAGACGGAATGGCCCTCGTGCTTTCCGGTGACGAGCGCCTGCTGCGGGCCGCCGTACTGCTCCGTGCAGACCGCATTGCGGGCCACCGGCCCGAACGGGCGCGGCAGCGGTCCGAGCCTGCTGCAGGCGGTTGCGACTTTCGGCAGCGTGCCCGCCGCGGGGCCGCAGCGCAGCGTGTAGGTCTTCGCGTCACCCTCCGAGCGTCCATCTGGCCAGACGGTGATCTTGAGGTCGGTGGCGGCGGGCGCAGCCGACTGTGCGGCCGACCCAGCGCCGCAGCCGACGACGGCGATCAGAGCGGCAATAGCGATTGCAATCCGCATTTCGGGCCATAGGGTAGCGCGTCGATACACTCGCCGTCGTGCTTCAGGGCAAGCGAATCTTCATCACCGGCGGGGCCGGATTCATCGGAACGACGCTCGCGCGCCGCCTCGTCGGCGAGAACGAGGTCGTCGCCGCTGACAACCTCCACCGGGACGCGCTCACCGGCACCGATCTCGCCGATCATCCGAACTTCACGTTCCAGCAGGCCGACGTGCTCGACCTCGAGGCGATGCACGAGCTAGCTCGTGGCTCGACGCACATCGTCCACTGCGCCGCGATCGCCGGCGTGGACACCGTGCTCGAGAGCCCCGTCCGGACGATGCGCGTGAACGTCATCGGCACCTACAACATGCTGGAGGCGGCGGTCGCGACGCTCGACAGCGTCGAGCGGTTCATCGACTTCTCGACGAGCGAGGTCTTCGGCACGCACGCCTTCCGCGTCGAGGAGGGTCAGGTGTCGACGATCGGCTCCGTCGGCGAGGCGCGCTGGACGTACGCCGTCTCCAAGCTCGCCGGAGAGCACATGGCGCACGCCTACCACGACGAGCTCGGCCTGCCCGCGGTGACGGTCCACCCGTTCAACGTCTTCGGGCCGGGCCAGATCGGCGGCGGCGCGATTCGCGCCTTCATCGAGAACGCTCTCGCGGGACGCGACCTCGTCATCCACGGCGACGGCTCTCAGATCCGCGCCTGGTGCTACGTCGACGACATGGTCGCCGGCACGCTCGCGTGCCTGGAGCACCCGGACGCCGTCGGCCAGGCCTTCAACATCGGCAACCCCCGCGCGACGGTGACGATCTACGACCTCGCCCTGCGGATCAAGCGGCTCACCGGCGCCGACGTCGACATCACGTTCCAGCCGCTGCACTACGCCGACGTCGAGCTGCGGATCCCGAACGTCGAGAAGGCCCGAGAGGTGCTCGGCTTCGCCGCCGAGGTCGACCTCGACGAGGGCCTCGAGAAGACGATCGCGTGGTTTCGAGAGAAGGCACTGAGCCCGTCCGCCTAGCGTTCCCGGAGCTCGGCGAGGCCGAGCTGGAGGCCGTTCGCGAGGTCTTCGAGTCGGGTGCGCTGACGATGGGGCCGAAGGTGCAGGAGTTCGAGCAGCTCGTTGCGGAGGCGTGCGGGGTCGAGCACGCCGTCGCGGTCTCGAACGGCACGGCTGCGCTCCACCTCGCGGTCCTGGCGCTCGGAATCGGCGAGGGAGACGAGGTCCTGGTGCCCGCGTACACGTTCCCGGCGACCGCGAGCGTCGTCCGCCTCGCCGGGGCGACGCCCGTGCTCGTCGACATCGATCCTGCGACCTTCAACCTCGACCTCGCCGCGGTCGTACGACGCGGTGACGCCGCGCACGAAGGCCGTGCTCGCCGTGCACCTCTTCGGGCGGCCGCTCGACTGGGAGGAGTTGCAGAACGCGGTGCCGCCGGAGGTGGTGCTGATCGAGGACGCTGCCGGCGCGCTCGGCGCTCGCTGGCGCGGCATGCCCTGCGGCGGGCTCGGGACGATGGGCTGCCTCTCGTTCCACCCCCGGAAGGTCGTCACCACCGGGGAGGGCGGGGCCGTGACGACGCAGGACGCGGAGCTCGCCGCGTCGGTCCGGCGCTTGCGCAACCACGGACTCGATCCCGCAGCCGACATCGTTCAGCCCTCCACGAACTACCGGCTCGCGGACATCCTCTGCGCGATCGGGATTCCCCAGCTGCGCCGGCTCGACGAGCTGCACGCCGACCGCGCGCGAATCGCCGAGGGCTACTCGCAGCGGCTCGCGGGGAGGGTCGACGTCCCCGACGCGGACGAGGGCGACACGCACGGCTGGCAGGCGTACGTGATCCGGCTGGATCGGAAGGACGAGGCGCTCGAGACGCTGCGGCGCGGAAGGGATCGAGGTCCAGATCGGGACCTACGCGCTGCACAGGCTGTCCGCGTACCGCGACCAGGGCCCTTTCCCCGGCGCCGACGCAGCCTTCGATCGCGCACTCGCGCTGCCGCTCCACTCGCGCCTGACCGACGACGACCTCGACCGGGTCGCGGCAGGAGTCTTGCGCTTCGCTTGACAAGCTCCGCGTTGGTAGTGAATACTTACTACCTATGTCGACCACCACGACCAGGCAGACCGCGGACGAGCGCCGCGAAGCCGTGCTCGAGGCGGCTGCGCGGGAGTTCGCCCGCAGGGGCCTCCACGGCGCCTCCACCGACGCGATCGCCCGGGAAGCCGGCATCTCGCAGCCGTACCTCTTCCGCCTCTTCGGCACGAAGAAGGAGCTCTATCTCGCCACGACCGCACGCAGGATGGAGGAGACGTACCAGGTCTTCGAGCGGGCCTCGCGCGGCAAGAGCGGCATCGAGGCGCTGGAGGCGATGGGCGAGGCGTACACCGGTCTGATCGAGAACAGGGAGCGGCTGCAGCTGATGCTGCAGTGCTTCGCCGGCTGCGACGACCCCGACGTGCGTGAGGGCGTGCGGCGTGTCTGGTCGGACCTCGTGGAACTGGCGGAACGAGTCTCGGGCGAGCCGCCCGAGGTCGTCAGCGCCTTCTTCGCCAAGGGGATGCTGCTGAACGTGCTGAACGCGATGCAGCTCTTCGAGGACCCGACTCCGTGGGGCGACCGGCTGATCGCCGGCTGCCGCACCGACTAACCGTCTTTTTTTGGAATCGAATGAAAGTGATCAGTTACTAGTGAGAGGAGTTGGAATGACCAGCAAGACCAGGACGCTGTGGACGTTCGCGATCACGTCGGTCGCGCTCTTCATGGTCGTTCTCGACAACCTCGTCGTCTCGACCGCGCTGCCGGTGATCCGCACCGATCTCGGCGCGACGATCGAGGAGCTCGAGTGGACGGTCAACGCGTACACGCTGACCTTCGCCGTGTTCCTCCTGACCGGTGCTGCGCTCGGCGACCGCTTCGGACGCCGCCGGATGTTCATCGTCGGCCTGGTCATCTTCACCGGCGCGTCCGCGGCCGCAGCGCTCGCTCCCTCGATGGAGGCCCTGATCGCAGCCCGCGCGGTGCAAGGCATCGGCGGCGCGATCGTGACACCGCTGACGCTGACCATCCTCTCGGGCGCATTCCCGGCAGAGCGGCGCGGGGTCGCGCTCGGCGCCTGGTCCGGGATCGCCGGCCTTGCGGTTGCCGCCGGCCCTCTCGTGGGCGGCGCGGTCGTCGACGGGATCGCGTGGCAGTGGATCTTCTGGTTGAACGTCCCGATCGGGATCGCCGTGCTCCCGCTCACGCGGCTGTTGACCGAGAGCCGCGGGCCCGACAAGGGGCTCGACCTGCCCGGTCTCGCGCTCGTGAGTACCGGCCTGTTCGGCCTCGTCTGGGGTCTGATCCACGGGAACGGCGACGGCTGGGGCAGTCCTCAGATCGTCGGATCTCTTGCGATCGGTGCCGCACTCCTCGCTGCGTTCGTGGCGTGGGAGGCGCGGGCGCGCGAGCCGATGCTGCCGCTGCGGTTCTTCAAGGACCGGGCGTTCTCCGCCGCCAACGGCGCCTCGCTCGCGATGTACTTCGGCATGTTCGGCTCGATCTTCCTGCTCTCGCAGTTCTTCCAGACGGCGCAGGGCTACTCGCCGCTCGAGTCGGGCTTGCGCGTGCTGCCGTGGACTGCGATGCCGATGATCGTCGCCCCGATCGCCGGTGGGTTGTCCGACCGGATCGGCGGTCGGCCCTTCCTCGCCGGCGGGCTCGCGCTGCAGGCGATCGGGCTCGGCTGGATCGCGGCCGTTTCGTCCGCCGACGTCAGCTACTCGTCGCTCGTCGGCCCGTTCATCGTCTCGGGCATCGGGATGGGGATGTTCTTCGCCCCGGTCGCGAACATCGTCCTCTCCGCTGTCAATCCCCGCGACGAGGGCAAGGCCTCCGGCGCCTCCAACGCGATTCGCGAGGTCGGTGGCGTCTTCGGCGTCGCCGTGCTGGCCGCGATCTTCGCCCGCACCGGCGGATATGAGTCGGCAGCCGCCTTCAACGACGGCCTCGTGGCCGCGACGTGGGTCGGCGCGATCGTCGTCGCGATCGGTGCAGTGATCGCGCTCGCCGTCCCCGGCAAGCGGCGGGTCACACGCGAGGTGTCGCTCGAGGCGGCGGCCTAGGCGGACTTCCTGGTCAGGCCGAGGTGGGGCGTCGCGACGATGAGCCGCGGCGCCTCACACGCTGTTCCAGCCCTCGGGCAGCCGCGGGGTCGGCCAGGTCGGGTCGGGCTGCCAGTCCTCCCAGCCGGTCGGGAACGGCCATTCCTCCAGCACCCGTGCCCCCTCCGCCCGCACTGCCTCGGGGTCGAGCAACCCGAGCGCCGCGGCCTGCTCGAGCTCGTCCTCGTCCTTCCAGCGGTAGGTCCCGTCCGGCATCACGATCAGGTCGAGCTTCTGGTCAAAGGTGTCGAAGCCGACCGGCGTCCGGCGCATGGGCTCCTCGAAGTTCACGTACCAGTGCTCGAACGCTCCTTCGCGCCAGAAGACGTAGATCGAGTGCGGACGACCGGGGCGGGCGAGAATGAGGGCGTCGCGGGTCCAGCTCTCGACCGGCTCGAGCGTCCAATGCTCCGTCGGGATCCGGATGCGCTTGCCGTGCTCGTCCATGGGAAGCAGGGCCGGAGTCCCGCGCGGCATCCAGAGCGCGATCAGCTCCGCGCGACTCCTCGACGATCCGGCAGGCCTGAGCGCGCCACACACGGCCGCGATGCACGTCGCGCCAGACTGCGTGGGTAGGCTCCTTGCCGCCGATGGCCGATTCTCCCGATCTCTCTGTCGTCGTCACGCTCCTGAACGAGCAGGCGTCGCTCGAGGAGCTCTATCGGCGCACCGTATCGGCCCTCGACGGCAAGCCGTTCGAGCTGATCCTGGTCGACGACGGCTCGACCGACGGGACGTGGGCCGAGGTGGAGCGGCTCCACGCTGCCGATCCGCGCGTGCACGCTGTGCGCTTCAAGCGGAACTTCGGCCAGCACCCGGCCATGCACGCCGGGCTCGCGCGTGCCCGCGGCGACATCGTCGTGACCATGGACGGCGACCTCCAGAACCAGCCCGAGGACATCCCGCGCCTGGTCGCGGCCGTGGAAGGGGGCGCCGACGTCGCGAGCGGCCGGCGCGCCGCCCGCAACGACTCGTGGGGGCGCACGCTGCCCTCGCGAATGATCAACGGCATGCTCCGCCGCTTCACGGGCGTCGACATCGCCGACTTCGGCTGCGCCTTCAACGCCTACCGCAAGAGCGTCGTGATCCCGATGCTGCCCGCGATCGGGAAGCAGAAGTTCACGAAGGCGCTGATCCTCTCCGGCGGCGCCTCGGTCGTGGAGGTGGACGTCGGCCACACCGCTCGCTCGGGCAGCTCGCGCTACTCGCCTCTGCGCCTGACGCGGCTTGCCCTCCACGTCCTCGCCGGCTTCTGGCCGCAGCCCATCCAGTGGATCGGCGTCGCGCTCGGCGTCCTCTGCACCGTGCTTGCGGTTGCGCTCGGGGTCTACGGCGTCTGGTACTGGATCGACCGCTCGGACTTCCCCGGCCCGCTGCTCGGCGGGGTCGCGGTCCTCTTCGTGCTGGGCATCCAGGGCTTCATCCTCGCGCTCGTCGGGGAGTACCTAGGCAGAATCCAGCGGGAGGTCGAAGGACGGCCTCTCTACACGATCTCGGAGGAGCTTTGAAAAAGCGCGTTCTGGTCACCGGCGGCGCCGGGTTCATCTCGTCGAACTTCATCCGGCACCTGCTGGCGAACACCGAGCACGAGGTGATCTCGCTCGACGCGCTGACCTACGCGGGGAACCTCGAGAACCTCGCAGACGTGATCGCGCCACGAGCGGCTCTCGTTCGTGCACGGCGACATCCGCGACGCCGATCTCGTGGCCCGCATGGTCGCGGACGTCGACGTGATCGTGAACGCCGCGGCCGAGTCGCACGTCGAGAAGTCGATCGAGGAGGGCGCGTCCGAGTTCGTGACCACGAACGTGGAGGGGACGCAGATCCTGCTCGACGCGATCCGGCGCACTCCGGTCGAGCGCTTCATCCTCATCTCCTCGAGCGAGGTGTACGGGACGGCGGAGTACGCGCCGATGGACGAGCTGCACCCGCTCAACCCGCGCTCGCCGTACGCAGCGACGAAGGCCGGCGGCGACCGGCTCGCGTACTCGTACTACGTCACGTACGGGCTGCCGATCGTGATCGTCCGCCCCTTCAACAACTACGGCCCGCGCCAGCACGCGGAGAAGGTGATCCCGCGTTTCATCACGCAGGCGCTCTCGGGTGAGCCGCTGACGATCCACGGCGACGGTCACGCGAGCCGCGACTGGCTCTACGTCGACGACGACGCCGAGGCGATCGAGGCGATCATCGCCGCGGACATCGACACGCTTGCGGGCGAGGTCGTGAACGTCGCGACCGGGATCGACATCTCGGTTCGCGACGTCGCGGACGCGGTGCTGGCAGCGGTCGGCGCGGATGTCGAAAGGTCTTCGTCGACGAGCGGCTCGGGCCAGGTCGACCGTCACATCGGCTCGACCGACAAGCTCGAGCGGCTGACCGGCTGGCGGGCGCGAACGAGCTTCGAGCAGGGGCTCGAGCAGACGGTCGCCTGGTATCGCGAGAACGAGGTGTGGTGGAGGGCTCTGAGCCGCGCGACAGCGTCTCCTCGTCCTAGGAGCGGGGCCGGCGCAGATCGGGCTCCTGCGCGCTGCGCGCGAGCGCGACCTCTTCGTGATCGCGGTCGATCGCGATCCTTCGGCACCAGGCTTCGCCTACGCGGACAAGCGGGCGCTCGTCTCGACCGAGGACGAGCCCGGCGTCGACCGCCTCGCCCGTGCCGAGAGCGTCGACGGGATCATCTCGCCGGGCGCCGACTGGCCGGTGGGCGTGGCGGCGCGGGTGGCGGCGCGGCTCGGGCTTGCCCCATCCGATCGACGCGGCGACCGCGGCGCTCGTGACGACCAAGTCGAGGCAGCGGGAGCGCTTCGCCGCCGCCGGAGTCCCGCAGCCGCGACCGCTCGAAGAGCCGGTGGCGCCGTGCGTCGTCAAGGCTCCCGACCGCCAGGGCCAGCGCGGGCTGACCTTCGTGCGCACCGAGGAGGAGCTCCCGGCCGCGATCGAGGCGGCGATCGACGCCTCGCGGAACGGCGTCTACATCGTCGAGGAGTACGTCGACGGCCCCGAGGTGACCGTCCAGGCGGTCTCGATCGACGGCGTCTTCCACCCGCTGCTCGTCGCCGATCGCCTCACCGCCGACCCGCCCGCGTTCGGGGTCGCGCTGGCGCACGCCTGGCCTTGTGTTTCTGAAACACAAAGTCCGATCGAGGCGGCCCGCGCCGCGGCCGAGGCGCTCGGGGTCCGGAACGGGCCGACGTACACGCAGATCCGGATCGGGGCGGACGGATCCCGCGTGGTTGAGCTGGCTGCGCGGCTCGGCGGCGGTCACGACGCGGAGCTCACCGAGGCCGCGACGGGGGTGAAGCTGAACGACCTCGCGCTCGACTTCGCGCTCGGAAACGAGGCTTGTGTTTCAGAAACACAAAGTCTCCACGGCGGCGCGTGCGTTCTCTTTCTCGTCGCGCCCGAAGGGGTGCTGCGCGCGGTCGAGGGACGGGAGGCGGCGCACGCTGTCGAGGGGGTGCTCGACGTGCGGATCTACCGCGAGCCGGGGTTCCGGATCGGGCCGCTGCTGCGCGGCGCCGACCGCGCCGGCGCGGTGATCGCGGTCGGCGACAGCCGCGACGACGCGCTCGCGCGCGCTCGCACCGCCGCCGAACGAAATACGCTTCATCGTCGAATGACGAGAGAGACGCAACTGGGCTTTCAGCCGCCCTCGATCGGCGAGGAGGAGATCGAGGCCGTCGCAGACGCGCTCCGCTCCGGCTGGCTGACGACCGGGCCGCGTGCCGCGCTGCTCGAGGAGCGGATGGCCGAGTACCTCGACGCGAAGCACGTGCTCGCGGTCGCGTCCGGCACCGCGGCGATGCACCTCGCGCTCGTCGCGCTCGGGATCGGGGAGGGAGACGAGGTGATCACGACGCCGATCACCTGGCCGGCGACGGCGAACGTGATCGTCCACACCGGTGCGACGCCCGTCTTCGTCGACGTGCGAGACGGCGACCTGAACATCGATCCAGAGCTGATCGGGGCGGCGGTCACCGAGCGGACGAAGGCGATCATGCCCGTCCACCTCGCCGGGCAGCCGTGCGACATGGATCCGATCTGGGAGCTCGGGATCCCGGTGATCGAGGATGCTGCGCACGCGGCCGAGAGCGCCTACCGCGGCCGCAAGCTGGGAGGGCTCTCCGAGGCGACGTGCTTCTCGCTCTACGCGACCAAGAACATCGCGGCGGGCGAGGGTGGCCTCGTCTCGACGAACCGACGACGACATCGCCGAGGCGATTCGAAATCTCCGGCTGATGCGCCGCGGCGACGGCTCGCTCTACGACCTGACCGTTCCCGGCTACAAGGCGAACCTCTCCGACGTCCTCGCGGCGATCGCGCTGGTCCAGCTCGACAAGCTGGCCGAGCACACGGTCGTCAGAGAGCGGCAGTTCGCTCTCTACGACGACGGGCTCGCCGCCATCGACGGGATCGAGCCGCTCGCTCGCGACCCACGCGACACGCACGCGCTGCACCTGTACGTCGTCCGCGTCGATGCCGGTCGTTTCGGCATGACCCGTGACGAGCTGCAGCGTGCGCTCACCGCAGAGCGCATCTCGACGTCGATCCACTTCCTGCCGGTGCACCGGCTCAGCTGGTACCGCGAGCGCTATCCAGGCCAGCCCTCGCTGCCGGTCGCCGAGCGGGCCGGCGACGAGATCCTGTCGCTGCCGCTGTCGCCCGCCCACTCCGACGACGACATCGCGGATGTGATCGAGGCGCTCGGACGGATCCGCGACCGCGGCGCATGAAGCGCGGAGTCCGCGTCCTCGCGACGCTTGCGCTCACCGGCCTCGCGATCGCCTACCTCGTCTGGAAGATCAATCTCCGCCAGACCGTCGACGTCATCGCCGACGCGAGCCCGTGGTGGTTCCTGCTCGCGGTCGCGATCATGACGCTCACCGTCGTGCCGATGGCCGAGCGCTGGCGCCGCCTGCTCAGGTCGCAGGGCATGCACGAGCGGTTGCCGTGGCTGACCCGGGCGTACTTCGTCTCCTACACGGCCGGCCAGATCCTGCCGACCTCGATCGGCGGCGACGCCGTCCGGATCCTCGAGACCTCGCGTCGCCACCGCGAGCGGCTCGGCGCGATCTCCGCGATCGTCCTCCTCGAGCGGGCGCTCGGCGGTGCGGCGACGGTGCTCCTCGGCGCTGTCGGCTTCCTGCTTGCAATCGGCCGCTACGACGTCGGCGCCTACCTCTGGATCGAGGGCGCGTTCGTCCTCCTGACCTTCGTGCTCGCCTTCATGATGTTCTCCCGCTCGGCGCGGCCGATCCTGCGGACGACCGCGCCGCTGCTGAGGCGGCTGAAGCTCGAACGCCCCGTGCGCGCGGTGTACGACGGCATCCACGTCTTCCGGGACCACACCGGCCTGCTCGTCGGGCTGTTCGTCTTCACCGTCGCGATCCAGGCCGTGCGCGTGCTCGCGATCTGGGCGACCGCGCAGGCCGTGGGGATCGAGCTCTCGCCGCGGATCTACTACGTGATGGGCCCGCTCTTCTTCCTCGTCCTGCTCGTCCCGTTCACGCTGAACGGGTTCGCGGTGCGCGAGGCGTTCTTCGTCAGCTTCCTCGGCAATGTCGGCGTCGACGCCGACCAGGCGTTCGCCGCCGGCTTCCTCTTCTTCCTCGTCACGGTCGCGATGGCCCTGCCGGGCGGCGGGATCCTGCTCTGGGAAGGGCTGCACGGCAGGCCGAGCGTGACCAATGCGTGACGCGAGCGTCGTCGTCGTCACCTACAACGCGCTGCCGTGGATCGAGCAGAGCATCGAGAGCGTCCAGGACGAGGAGGTCGTGGTCGTCGACAACGGCTCGACCGACGGCACGGTCGAGGTCGTCCGCGAGCTGTTTCCGCGGACGCGCCTGATCGAGCGCGAGAACCTCGGCCTCGCCTCGGGCTGGAACGCCGGCATGGCGGTCGTGACCGGCCGCTACTTCCTGCTCCTGAACGCCGACGCCTGGCTGACCGATGGCTCGCTCGCGCGACTCGTGGAGTTCGCCGACGCGCACCCGGAGGCCGCGGTAGTCGGCCCCAGGCTCCTGAACACCGATGGGACGCTGCAGCGCTCGGTGCGCGGCTTCCCGACGCTGTGGCGCCTCGCGACCGAATACTTCTTCCTCCGCAAGCTCGCGCCGGGATCGCAGCTGTTCAACGCGTTCTATGCCGGCGGGTTCGAGCACGACGAGGAGCGCGAGGTCGAGGTCGTGATGGGCGCCTGCATGCTCGTGCGGCGAGAGGCCGTGGAGCAGGTCGGCCCTCTGGACGATGCGTTCTTCCTCTTCAGCGAGGAGACGGACTGGTGCTACCGCTTCGAGCAGGCCGGCTGGAAGGTGCTGTTCTTCCCCGGCGCCGAGTGCGTGCACGTCGGCGGTGCGTCGCACGGCGGGCGGATGTTCCGTGAGAACGTCCGCGGCCACCTGCGATTCCTCGCGAAGCACCGTGGCGTTCCGCTACGCCGAGCGCGCGCGGCGGCTGCTCGGCTGGTCGCTGCGGCTGCGTGCGCGGCTGTTCCGCGACGAGCGCGGCGCGGATGTATCGCGACGCCGCCGACTGGCTTGCGTCGGGTCGCGTGCCGGAGCTGCTCGAGCGATGACCCTGCTGCGTCTCGCGCTCGCGACCGGCATTCTGCTCTGGCCGGGGGCGGTGGTCGCCCGCGCGCTCGGGCTGCGGGGCGCATCGGTCACCCTCGCCTGGTCGCTCGCGCTTCTCTTCGGGGCGCTGGCCGTCACCTTCGCCGTCGGCGACGTCGCTCACGCTGGCGCTCGTCCTGCTTGCTCGGAGCCGGGGTCGTGGCGCTCCCGTTCGCCCGGCGCGCGCCTCGGCCGGAGCGGATCCCGGGTGGTGGTGGGTGCTCGGCGCCGGGTGTCGGTGCTCGGCGTGCTGCTCTGGCACGTCGCGGGAGAGATCGGCGGCGACGGCCTCTTCCACCTGGCGCGCGTCCGCAAGCTGGAGGCGTTCGACTCCCTCTCGCTCGAGGCGGTCGAGGAGTTCGCAGACGGCGGCCTGCACCCGGGCTACGCCTTCCCGCTCTGGCACGGCTTTCTGGCGCTCGTCGCCCGCGTCGCCTTCCTCGATCCGTCCGAGGTCGTCCTGCACGAGGCCTCCGTGCTCGCGCCGCTCGCGCTTCTCGTCGCCTACGAGGCCGGCTACGCGCTCTTCCGGCGCGTCGGGCCGGCGGTCGCGGTCGTGTGCGCCCAGGTGGGCGTGACGGCGCTTGCGCCCGCTCACGGCGGCGCCTACACGGCGCTGGCCCTGCCCGCGACGGCGTCGCGCCAGCTGCTCGTTCCCGCGGCGATCGCCCTCGCCTTCGCCTACGTCGAGCGGCCGAACCGGCGGCGTGCTCGCATCGGTCGCCGCCGCGGGCCTCGTCCTGGCGGTCGATCCACCCGACCTACGCGATCTTCCTCTGGCTGCCGTTCGCCGGCTTCCTCGTCGTTCGCTCGCTCGCAGCGCGGGAGGAGTTCCGGCGGATCGCCGTCGCGCTCGCGGCACTCGTGCTTCCCGCGGCCGCGTTCTTCGCCTGGCTGCTGCCGGTCGTTCGCGACACGGCCTCCCACGCGCCCCGGCGAAGACCGAGCTGCACCGAGCGTTCGTCCAGTACGCGGGGCAGCTCGACGTCTCGTCCGACACGAGCTACCGGCTCGCACCCGAGGTCTTCGGCCGGGCGGGCGCGATCGCGGTCTTCGCGCTCCTGTCCGTGCCGCTCGCCGGGCTCGCGCTTCGCAGGCGCTGGGCCGCCTACGTGCTCGGCGGCTTCCTCGCAGTCGCGGCGGTGATGCTCATCGCGCCGCTCTTCGTCTCCTTCTCCGACCTCGTCTCGATCTCGCAGTCCCGCCGCGCAGCAGGGTTCTGGCCGCTCTCCTTCGCCTTCGCGGGGGGCTTCGTCGTGCTGTCCGCGCTGCTACGGGGACTGGTCCTGCCGTTCGCCCTGGCGGCCGGGATCGTGCTCCAGCTGCGTCTATCCGGGCGAGTTCGACTACGCCCTCCACGAGGGCGGGCCGGCGCTCGTGACGTGGATCGCGGTCGTCGGCGGCGTCGTTGCGCTCGCGCTCGGCCTCTGGCGGCGTCCCGCGATCGAGCTGCCCGGCGCCGTCGTGGGCATCGCCGCGTGCCTCTTCGTGCTGCCGGTGGCCGTCCACGCTGCCGCCAACTGGAGCCCGTCCGAGGCGCGGAGCGCGAGCCCGCTGACGCCCGGCCTCGTGGAGCGCACTGCGTGAGGACGTGCCCAAGGGCGCCGTCGTCTTCTCCGACCTCGAGACGAGCTACCGGATCGCGGCCGAGGCGCCCGTCTACATCGCAGCCGCGCCGCCGAGCCACGTCGCGGACACCGAGAAGAACCGGCCGTACGCGCGGCGCGCCCAGAACATCCGCTTCTTCCGCACCGGCGACCTGGCGATCCCGCGCCGGGCCGGAGCCGGCTGGCTGGTGCTCGACCGGAATCGCTTCGACATCGCTCCGCAGCTCGACTCCGTCTACCGCGACGGCCGCTACACGCTCTACGTCGTGCCTCAGTAGCGGCGAATCAGCAGTGAGTAGCGTCCGATCGAGTCCCGCGTGACGGCTCGGATGTCGATGCTCCAGGCGGAGGACGCCGACACGAGCTGGCGGGCGTAGGCGCGGTAGCCCGGCTTGTGAACGTCGTCGAGAACGACGTAGGCGCCTCGCCGTGCGAGCACGAGAGCCTGAGGAAGCGTGGCGGAGCGCAGCGTCATGTCTCCGAGGTCGTGCAGCACGACGTCGTACGAATCGATCTCGTCCTGCGGATCGAAATCACTCCACAGGATGAAGTCGTCGGCTGCAAGACCGTGATCGCTCACGAAGCGGCGGCTCCGTTCCAGCCATTCCGGCGACGAGTCGACCGACCGCACGGTCGTGCCCGGCCGTTCGCTCGCGTATCGACGCAAGACGTACGAGCTGAATCCAGACCCGAGGTCGATGACCGACTCCGCGTCGACTCGCCTGCACAGCTCCAGCAAGAACGCTGCGAGCTCGAGCGACATCGCGTGTTGCTTCGCCGAGACATTCTGGACGTACCTCTCGTAGGCCGGACCGAGCTCCTGCTGTGCGTCGGCCAGCGAATCGACGAATCCGGGCCAGTCCGACTCGAGTCGGCGACGGGGAAAGAGCGCGTAGCCGCGAGGGCCGGACAGGACGTGTTCGGCAGCGCGGCGAGCTGACGCAATCGTGGGGCGAGACGGCATGCGAAACTCCTCACTCCGGGTTCCGCCCGTCCCGACAGTACCATCGCCGGGCATGAAGCTCCTGCTCGTCTCGCTCTACTTCCCGCCGGCCGGCGGCGGCGGCGTCCAGCGGCCGCTCAAGTTCGCCCAGTATCTCCCGGCGCTCGGGATCGAAACGCACGTCCTCGCGCCCGACAACCCGAAGTGGATCCACGAGGACGCCGATCTCCGCGTTCCGACGCAGGCCTGGGTGCATCGGGCGCGATACATCGGCCCCAGAGGCCGGAAGCCGGCAGAGGAGCTGTACGGCACGGAGGGACTCGAGCGCGCGCTCGTCCACGCCCGGCTGGCGTCGCGCCGGCTGCTCGTGCCGGACGAGAACGTGAGCTGGAACCTGACCGCCATTCCCGCGGCGATCCGGATCGCGCGCAAGGAGAAGATCGACGTCGTCGTGACCACCTCGCCGCCGAACTCGGTGCACCTGGTCGGGGCGGCGGTGAAGAAGGCCACGGGCGCGAAGTGGGTCGCCGATCTCCGGGACTCGCTCGTTGCCCACCCGCACCGGCGAGCCGAGAACATGGCGGTCCGCGCGAAGGAGAAGGTCGACGAGGGAGTGGCCCGGCTCGTCGCCCACTCCGCCGACGCGATCACCTGCGTCTCGGACGCGATCGCCGAGGAGGCACGGGGCTTCTCACCGCGCGGCGAGGTCGTGACGATCTCGAACGGCTGCGACTTCGACGACTTCGCCGGCCTGGACTACACGCCGACCGGGCGCTTCCGGATCACGCACACCGGCAGCTTCTTCGGCAAGCGCGACCCCCGCCCGTTCCTCACCGCGCTCGACGAGTCGGGCCTCGACGTGCAGGCGCGCTTCCTCGGCGACTTCCGTTCCTCCGACCGCGCGTGGGCGGATGAGCGTGGGCTCGGCGACCGGCTCGAGCTGATCCCGTACGCGCCGCGTCAGGCAGCGCTCGAGCTCCAGCGCGACTCCGAAGCGCTGCTGCTCCTGATCCCCGACGCGGGCGGGCGCGGCAAGGGCGTTCTCTCCGGAAAGGTCTTCGAGTACCTCGCCGCTGAGCGGCCGATCCTCGCCGCGGTGCCCCCGGATGGTGCTGCCGCCGCCCTGATTCGCGAGACCGGCGCCGGCGTGATCGCGCCGCCCGACGACGTCGAGGCGCTGAAGGAGGCACTCGCGGCGCTGCACGAGCGGTTCGCGAACGGCGGGCTGCCCGGGACCGAGATTCCGGAGGCGACGCGCCACCGCCTCTCGCGCCGCGCCCGCGCCGAGGAGCTTGCGGAGCTCGTCCGTTCGCTGTGACGAGCTCGAGGCCCGGTCCGGTCGTCGACGCGCTGTTCTTCGCGACCGTGTTCACGGTCACGTTCGCGAAGCTGCAGTGGAGTCTGGGCGACACGCTCAGCCTCTCGGACGTCCTGACCGCGGTCTTCCTGATCGCGTTCGCCGGCACGAGGCTCGGCACGGGCGACCGAAGGCTCGCGTGGGGAGCCGCGGTCGCGGCCCTCTTCTTCCTCGGGTTCCTGACCGTCTACCTGTTCGGGTTCTTCAACCTGGAGACCGACCAGGCGCTCGCCCAATGGGCGAAAGGGATGTTCAAGTTCGTGCTCCACTTCCTGTTCCTCGTCGTCGGGATCGCCTACCTCGTCCGGCGGAGCGAGCGGTTCTACTGGACGGCGTTCGCGGTGTTCATCGCCGGCTTCGTCGCGAACGCGATCTACGGGATCGTCCAGCTCGGCTCGGCCGAGGTGCTCGGCATCAACCTCGACCAGTCCCTGCTGTCGCCGATCACCGGCGGCGCGAGCCAGATCAACATCTACGGCGCGATCGGCGGCGAGAGCGTCTTTCGGCCCAATGCCCTCACCGGTGACCCGAACCACCTGGGGATCGAGCTCGTGATCCCGCTGCTCGTGCTGACTCCGATCTACCTCAGGCTCGAGAAGGGGCACCGGCTGAAGGTCCCGCTCGCACTGGTGCTCGCGTTCCTGCTCCTCGTCGAGCTGGCCACGCTCTCGCGTTCCGGCCTCCTCGGTCTCGGCGCGGGGCTCCTCGTGCTCGTGGTGCCCTACCGCCGGAAGCTGCTCACGCCGGAGTTCCTTCTCCCGCTCGGCGCTGTGGCGGCCGTTCTCGCGCTCGTACTCGCCGCACGCTGGGACTTCTTCGAGCAGGTGCTGCGGACGCGCATCGACACGTCGGCGAACGGGACGTCGACGCACTTCGACGTCTACGGCTTCATCCCCGACGTGCTCTCGTCGCACCCGCTCTTCGGGCTGGGGCTGAACAACTTCTCCGTCTACTACGAGTTCGTCACCGGGCCGGACGAACTTCGGCCCGCACTCGTTCTACGTCGCGACCCTCGTCGAGACGGGCATCGTCGGCACGGCGTTGTTCGTCGCCTTCCTCCTCTACCTCTTCCGGCGCCTGAAGCGGCTGCGGGCGATCGGGCGGACGCTGGGCTCGCGGCGGATCCGGCCGCTCGCGTGGGGGATGACCGCGGCGCTCGTGGGCACGATCGCCTCGAACGCCTTCTACCTGACGATGTCGTTCTACTACTTCTTCGCGTTCGCGATGCTCGCGCTCGCGGCGCCGATCGTCTTCGCCCGTCGCCTGCAATGAAGGTCGTCGTCCTGACGACGTCGTACCCGCGGCACGAGCGCGACGTGGCGGGGCTCTTCGTCCATGACGCGGTCGAGGCGGTGCGGTCGGAGGGCGTGGAGGTCGAGGTGGTCTCGCCGGCGTCCTTCCGCCACTTCGGCATCGCCTACGGGCACGGGGTCGTGGGGAACCTGCGCCGGAGACCGTGGCTGGCGCTGCTGCTGCCCGCCTTCCTCGTGTCCTTCGCGCGTGCGGCGCGGCGGGCCGCGCGGGATGCGGATCTCGTCCACGCACACTGGCTCCCCTCTGGCTTCGCCGCGCTTGCGACCGGCAAGCCGTACGTCGTCCAGCTCTGGGGGACCGACGTCGAGATCGCGCGGCGGGCGCCCTGGCTCTTCCGGCCGCTCCTGCGCCGGGCGCGCCTCACGATCGCTGCGTCGCAGTTCCTCGCGGCCGCCGCGCGCGAGCTCGGCGCGCGCGAGGTGCGATTGATCCCGAGCGGCGTCGAGATTCCCGAGTCGGTCGGCGAGCCGGAGGACCCGCCGCACGTGCTCTTCGTCGGTCGCCTCTCGCCCGAGAAGGGGATCTACGAGTTCCTGGCGGCCACGGCAGGGATGCCGCGCGTGATCGTCGGAGCGGGGCCCGATCCGTGTTCCCGAGGCGGTCGGGTTCGTCCCGCACACGCAGCTCGGGCCGTACTACGAGCGGGCGGCGGTCGTCTGCGTCCCGTCGCGGCGGGAGGGCTACGGCTTCGTCGCCCACGAGGCGATGGCCTACGGCCGTCCCGTGGTCGCGACGGCGGTCGGCGGCCTCGTGGACGCGATCGAGGACGGTGAGTCGGGTCTGCTCGTCCCGCCACGGGACGTCGCTGCGCTCGGGAACGCGCTGAACAGCCTCTTGGCGAGCGCAGAGCTTCGCTCTCGGCTCGGCGCCGCGGCCCGTACCCGCGCCTCGACGCTGTTCGGACCGGCGGCGGCTGCCGCGTCCTTGCTGGAGGTGTACCGACAGAATGTCGAGCAGGATGAGCAGACGCGGTGAGTGAACGGACGTCCTCGTCCGCAGCTTCGGACGAAAGCGCCGCGTCTCGACAAGACGTCCTGCTGAGCGTCGTCGTCCCGGTCTTCAACCAGGAGGCGGCGATCGTCGAGAACATCGTCACGATCCAGGACGGCGATCGCAGCGGGTCTCGACGAGCCGTTCGAGCTGATCGTTGTCTCCGACGGCTCGATCGACGGCACCGCTGAGCGGGCGCTGGATGCTGCAGGCGGCGGCGTCACGGCGTCATCCACTACGACCGGAATCTGGGCAAGGGCTATGCGATCAAGGTCGGAGCGCTCGAGGGCCGGGGTCGCTACATCGCCTACATCGACGCCGACCTGGATCTCGATCCCGCGCTGGCTGCCGCTCTTCGTCGGCGCCGCGGAGCGGGAGAATCTCGACTTCGCGATCGGCTCGAAGCGGCATCCCGACTCCGACGTCCACTACCCGGCGTCGCGCCGCGTCGCGAGCTGGCTCTACCAGCAGCTCGTGCGCGTTCTCTTCCGGCTCGACGTGCGCGACACGCAGGTCGGGCCTCAAGGTGTTCCGCCGCGAGGTGGCCGAACAGGTGCTGCCGCTGCTGCTCGTCAAGCGCTTTGCGTTCGACCTCGAGCTGCTCGCGGTCTCGCGCGCGCTCGGCTTCGGCCGGATCCGCGGAGCTGCCGATCCGTCTCGACTACCGCTTCACGGGCTCCGGCGTGCGCTCGTCGCCGTCCTGCGCGCGCTCGTCGACACCGCCGCCATCTTCTACCGGCTGCGGATCCTCGCTACTACCAGCGCAAGCGGCGCCTCGTCGGGCGCGTATCGGCTGGACACGGCCCCGCGGCTACGAGCCGCTCGTCTCGGTCCGGTGACGCCGGACGCTGCTGCGGTCTCCGATCTCGACTATCCAACCTCGAGGTGATCGAGATCGAGGTTGCCGCGGCAGCCGGCGAGCGACGCGGTCGGCGCCGCCTCGGGGAGCGTGGTCGCCTTCCTCGACCAGGCGAGCAGCCGGCCGGGAACTGGCTCGGGGCGACGGTGAGTTTCTGGCTCGGCCCGAGGTCGCCGCCGTCGTCACGCCCGCGTCGCGCCTCCAGCAGGCTCGTTCGGGAACGCGCGGCCGCGGGAGTGGTGAGTCGAGACTCGGCGGCGGATCGCAGTACTTCCGCTTCACGCCGGGCAACCTGCGGGTCGTGAAGGATTTCCCTGCCGACGCGCTCATTGCGCGACGCGAGGTTCTCTCGAGCTTCGAGCCCGAGACTCCGCTCGATCGCGTCGTGAGCGAGCTGACGGCGCGGGGCCTCGATGTGCTGTACACGCCCGAGTCTGTGGTCGCGTCGCCCGCCCCGCCACTCATCATTCCGCACCTTCGTTCGGTAGCGGCGTATGGGGGAGCGACCGCCGTCGCCCTGCGCCGACGTCGTTTCGCCGCGGCACGGCCGGGAACGATCATCCTCGGACTGGGCCTGCCCTGGCTCTTGGTCGGCTGGCTGCCGGGGCTCGTGTTTTGGGTGTGCTGCAGGTATGGGCAGTGTCCGTCGCGGTCTACTTGTTGATGCTGGTGGCGCAGGTGTCGTTGCCGGACTCAAGTTTCGGTCGCTCAGTGTCGCGTTCGTCACCCCGCCGGCGCTGGTAGCCACGCACTTCGCCTACCTGGTCGGCCTGATTCGCGGACGCTAGTTCGCGTCGAGTCGACCGACGATCCCGAGGTGCCGGCTTCGACCGCGGCGAGCGCCAGACGGAGTGCCCGCAACCCGCCGTACCGTCCACGTACTCGACATTCTCGCCGCGGATCGCTGCGATCACGGACTCGAGCTGCGCTCGCAGGGGCTCGACGCGCGGGATCGCGAAACGCACGACGTTGCCCTCGGTGACGCCGTCGAAGATGTCCAGCGCCGACCCGACTCGCTCTCGTGCGCGTTCTCGTACAGCGTCAGGTGCTGGTTCAGGTAGTCGACGACAAACGTGCCGCGCTCGCCGGTGACGGTCAGCTGACGAACCTTGGTCGGCGTGAGCCAGTTCACCTCGAGCAACCCGATCACTCCGCTGTCAAACCGCAGGATCACCGCGAGCAGGTCCTCGTGTAAGCGGTGGGCCTTCATGTCCGCCTCCGCCGAAAGGCGTATCGGTGCGCCGGCGAGCTCACACATCAAGTCAAGGTCGTGCGTGGCAAGGTCGAATGCGACTCCCGTGTCGCCGATTCGCGCCGGGAACGGGCTCAGCCGGCGAGCGTGCACCTGGAAGACACGGCCGAGGTCGTTCGTTAGCAACTTGTCGCGTAGCGCCCTGACCGCCGGGTTGAAGCGCTCGACGTGTCCGACGGCAAGGATCAGCTCCCGCTCGGCGGCGAGCTCGATCAGGCGCTTGGCACTCCTCGACGGTGTCCGAGATCGGCTTCTCGACGAGCACGTGCACACCGGCTTCGAGCAGCCGTGAGGCGGTTTCGGCGTGGGCCTGCGTCGGGCTCGCAACGATCGCGAGCTCCGGGAGCTCGCCACCGAGCAGCTCGTCGAGCGTGCCGAGGAGCGGCGCGTTGCGGAGCGCTGCGACCCGACCGGCTGATTCGTGCGGGTCGACGATGCTGACTAGTTCCGCCAAATCCGACTCGGCGACGACTCGCGCGTGGTGACGGCCCATCTGGCCCGCACCCACCAGGGCAACCCTGATCTTTGTGGCGCTCACGGAATGCGAAGGTACTCGCGCCGCCGGAGGTCGCCGACGATCACGTCGGAGGGCGAGAGCTCAGACCGGGGGGAGGTGCGACGGTGCCGGTCGGGGTCCTCGAGGAAGCGGTCGAGCGCTGCAGTCGAGAACCCCGACACGACGACGTTCTCGCCCACACCCTCCGGCTGCTCGACCTTCTTGCGGTGCACGAGGCACGGCACATCGAGCTCGAACGACTCCACCTGGCTGCCGCCGCTGTCCGTGACGAGGAAGGCACTACGGCGAAGCAGTTCGACGAAACCGAAGAAGCTGAACCGCTCCATCCGGATGAAGTGCTCCTCATCGAAGAGCTCACCGAGGCCGAACCGATCGATTGCAGCGATCGTCACCGGGTGGTCGACGAAGAGCAACGGAGTCTGCCTCGCGTGGCGACAGAGCGTCTGGAGCGTGTCGCGCAGCAGTTCGCGCTCCTTCAGGAGCTCATAGCGGTGCAGGCTGACCACGCCGTATCGCCGTCCCTCCACGACCGCCGGGGATCGGCGAGTCCGCGGGCGCGAGATGCGACGCTGTCGCGGATCGTGTTCGTGCCCGTGTCGACGACCGCTCCGCGACGTAGGTTCGCGGCCGCTCCGGGGCCGGGCGCATAGTGGAACGTGGGCGATCCGAGACACCAACCGGCGGTTCAACTCCTCGGGGAACGGGTGGAAGACGTCCCAGGTGCGCACGCCGGCCTCGATGTGGGCGACGGGGACTCGCATCGCGCGGCCCATCAGAGTGCCGAGCACCGTGGTCATCGTATCCCCGTGCACCAGCACAAGCGGCTTCCCCGCACCGTCCTGCGCCAGTCCCGCGAGTGAGCTCGCTCTCTCGCAAACGCGGCTGCGACGCGCATGAGCCAGCCGGGGATGTCGGAGTTCGTGTGCAGGTCTCGCCCGCCAGAACCGCGGCCGAGCCAGACGTCCGGCTGCGGCAGGGCGAGTTGGTCGAGCAGCGCCGGGATCTGCTGCACCTGCTGCCCGGTCGTTGCGCTCACGTACGGTGCCGCCGCGGTCGCGAAGGCGCACGAGAACCGGTGCGAGCTTGATGAGCTCGCCCGTCGTGCCGTAGATCGACGCAGATCACAGCACAACCCTGAGCCGGTCGCGCGCGGCAAGGGCGACGCCCTTCCACATCCCTGCTCCGTGCGCGACTGCGTAGACCGGGGCAAGAGCGGCGAACGAGAGGATCTCCTCCCGTCTTCCGTGTCGTCCTGGCCGCGGCGGCCCCAGCCGTCACAATGGTCGCGGCCACGAACAGCGGCGCCAGCGCCGGCTTTCGCATAACGGCGACGATGACCGCGAGTGCTTAGCGGATAGAAGGCTGCGACGCACGACCGGGAAGAAACGTGACTCCCGCCGGCCATGCCCGTCGAGGAAGACGACGCCGCGGTGTATCGGCGTGGCGCACGAACGCGCCCAGGGCGTTCGCGAGGCGTATACGTACACGCGAAGCTCGGCGAGATGTTGATCGGCCGCCGTTCAGCGACGGCTCGGCGGAGCAGCGGCGTGTCGTCGTTTGCATTCCGTGAATCGGAGTAGCGCGAGCGAAACGTTTCGGCAGCTCCCGAGAGGAGCGGCTCGCGGCGCGAAGAAGCACGTCGTCACCTTCGGAAACCGATCGAATGTCGGTGCGTCGAATGAGGTGGTACGCGGGCGCGCGATGTAGTCGGGGAACGCCAGTGCGCTGACGACACCCCAGAAGAGCCCGAGGGGGTTGCCCGTGGTGATCATGAGCGTGTGTGCATTCCACACATCCGCACCCTGCGCCTCTAGTGCGTCTCCGACGAAGCGCAACCCATCCCGGTTCACGGTGACGCCGGCATCGAGAAACAGCACGTAGTCTCCGGCCGCGGCCTCGAGCCCCGCCCGGCGGGCGACGAATCGGCCGCTGTTCTCCGGCAACCGCTCGATCCGCACGGGGACGCCGTGCTGCCGCAGCGAGCGCAACGTCGCCCGTTCCGTCCGTCGAGCCGTCGTCGGCGACCACGATCTCGGCGGGCTAGCGAAGTGAGCGCTGCGGCTGATCGCTGCTGTGGCGGAGCGGATTGTCTCGGCAGCGGACGCGGCCTCGTTGTACGCAGGGATGACCACGCTGAGTCGCACGCGGGCGAGCATAGTCGTCGGGGTCAGCCGCGGAGGCTGCGGGAGAAGTCGGCGAGTGGTTGACTCGTCGCTTGATCCAGCCTGAGCTCGCTCCCGTCGGCGGTGCGGAACATGAGCCGCTCTGTGCCATCGTCGATGCGAACGGGGCCGAGCGTCAGCTGGGTCGGCTCGGGGCCGATGGGTGCGCTTGCAACGACGGCGCCATCCTCGCCCACGACCTCGAGCGTTGACGGCCCCGCTGGGCTCCAGGCGACGAGGCCTAGGTTGATGCGTCGGGAGGCTGCCCGTCTGGCCATGCCAGCCGCAGCTCCTGGACCCGTGAGCTCCAACTCGGGTGGGGCCAGGCCTTCGGTGAGGGCGAGCGCCGCGGCGTTCTGTTCGAGAGTCGTTTGGTAGGTCCGCCGCCTGGACGTTGTCCGCGAGCTTGAGCGCACGCACCTTTCCGAACGTCGCGACCAGGTCGAAGCCGGGTGGCACGGCCGGCGGCGCCTTTCCTTCCTCGCGGTAGACGTCGTCGTGGAGCAGGATGTACTTGACGCCCTCCGCTTTCAGAACGCCAGGCGTCAGCGGATCATCGATGTAGCGGCTGAGGAGCCGGATCGCCTCCTCTCGTGTGCCGCCGGATCCGGAGCCGAAGATCGAGAACATGGGCTGCTCGTATTGCCGCTGGAGGTAGTACGTCCGCGCCATCATGTGTAGGGCTGGTGCTTGGTCGGTCGGGAAGCGGATAGTGCGCGACGATGCCGTGTGGCTGCTGCTTGAGCCAGCCCACCCACGGATCGGGGTGCGAGAATGAGTACGCGGGTGCAAAGCCCGAGAAGTACTCGAACACGAGCAAGCTGCAGGCTGCGCCCGCGACCGCGAGCCCATAGCGGAACCGGCGGATCAGCACGGTTAGCGTGAAGGCGGCGAGTGCCGCGAGCGCGAAGGTCACGAGTAGCCCGAAGCGCGCGAAAACCCGCCAGAAGGTGGTGATCTCGCCGAGCAGGTACGACGGCATCGGGATGTCGACGCCGAGGACGCTCGTCTCCCGCTTCAGCGAGCACATGAATGCCGCGGGAGCGAGAACGACCATGCAGACGAGGAAGAATCGGGTGAGCGGTGTCGCGAGCGAGTCGCGGTGCCGCCGAACGACGAGGACGATTCCGGCGAAGTCCAAGTGCGATCAGCGTCCAGCCAAGGTAGAGCGTGTTCTCCGACCAGTGGTCGTCGGCCTGCGGGGGTCGAAGGCCCGTGTGATTGGCTCGAGGATCGGGTGCCGTACCGAGGGGAGCACGTAGGACTGGGGTGCCGCGCCGAGGCTCTGGAGTTGCGCGACTCCGTTGCTGATGATCGTCGCCACGGCCTGGCGATCGTAGTGCCACGCGATGAGCGCTGGTAGGAACGCGACAAGCGCGGTCACGATGGCGACGTCGGCGAGCGTGAACAACCAGAGCCGCTCGTGCCACGACCGTGCCCGCACAAAGTCCACCGCCCAGAAGACGCCCACGACCAGCACGCCGAGCAGGCCGTAGTAGGAATTCTGATAGAGCGTTGTCACCGGTCGCGAGGCCGACGACCACGCCGGACCAGATCGTCCGCCGCCGGTACTGGTACAGCAGGGCTCCGATCAGGAGCGGGAAGACCCACGCGTGCATGAAGCCGGCGTGGCCGGCGTAGGCACGTTCGATCATCCACGGGTTGAACGCGACGGCGAAGCCGGCGAAGAGGCTCCCGACTGGATGAAAGCCGAGTCGGTCGAGCAGCAGGTAGGCGGAGAAGCCGTCAGGACGAACCCGATCAGCAGGTAGAGGTTCGCCGCTGCCCCGAAGCCGACGAGATAGTGGAGCAGCCAGATCGAGCCAGGGATCAGCGCGTTGGCGTACTGGACGGCGCGCGACCACGGCATACCCTCGGGCGCGCCGTTCAGCGGATCTCGTTCGAGCGTGAAGGGATTTTCGCCGACATAGGATGCGCCCCAATACGCGCGGATCCCATACGACGCGTCGTTCGGTCCCACCAGCACCGAGTTGCCGATGTCCTTGAAGATCTCGTGGAACCACAGCATCGTGATCCCGACGAAAAACAGCGAACGCGAACAGGTCGCGACGCGTCAGCCGCAACGAATCGATCGTCGAGCGGACACGAACGCCTCCTGGTTCCACGCGAGCGATCGCTGCACCGGCGCATGGTAGCCGGGGCAATGCGCACGCCTGCCCGCTAGCGTCTTCGCGGTGCTTCCCGGGCAACAACGGCTCGCCCGCACCGAGACGATCGACGCTAGCAGACAACTTCGAGGTGAACTACGTTCGGCGAGCCAACAAAACAAGAATCCGTCTTTATGGATCGGCGGTGAGCCGCAGGCTTTCGATCAGCGCGTATCCAGGTGCCCGCACCCGCACTTTTCGGGCGAGAAGCAGGCGAGGGTGGTCGGCGTACACGCGGGAGATGGCGTCGCGGCTGACCAGCCCAGCGATCGCGCAGGCGCGCGTCGCAAGGTCGACGACAGGGAATCGGAACGGCGTCGCGCCGGTTGCTGTGACGGTCAGATCGGGATGCGCGATCGCTGTCAGGAACTCGGTGCGGATCGGTACTCACGTACGTGGGTCGGATGCAAGCAGCCTCCCGTGCGGGCCCTTGTAGATCCAGAATGCGCGAGGGGCGCGGAGCACGCTTCCGATGTACCACCAGCCATCAGGCTTCAGGATCCGAGCGACCTCCGGGCGAGTAGATCGTCGTCGGCAAGGTGCTCGATCACCTGGGAGACGATCACCCCGTCAACGCTCGCGTCGGCAAGTGTCGTCTCGGTCGCGTCGGCAACAACGCCCTCCACTCCCGGGGCGACCTTCTCCGCCGCGCGCACCCGATCGGGAGACAGATCAACCGCGTACGTCCGCTCACCCAGTCGGCCCTCCCGCTGCAAAGCCCAGATCACGGGGCCGTCTCCGCAACCAAGATCCGCGATCACACCCGGACGGGCGACCGGATGGAGGAGCAGTGGCATTCGTCCGCTAGCACATGGCGGTGGGCGCGACTGTAGGCCGTGAAGTCCAATTAGCCGATGCTATGGCACGAACCACCGCGGACCGGCGTCGACGGCAGCACGCTGCCTCTCGCGCGTGAAAGTGACGAAGCCTCGCCTTCGCTGATCAACCGCTCCGCAAGGTGCGTACCAGTAGACCGCGCGTCAGCAGCTCGTGGCTGACGAGTAACCCGGCGGCGACCATGATGTCGACGACGACCAGCTGCCGTGCGGTCTCGTGAAAGGCGACGAAGAGCCCGATCTGCGCCCGGCGCCCGAGGACGAGGAGCCATGCGAACGCCGACTGCGGTCGAGCCCGAGGTGGTAGACGAGCAGGACGTTCAGGAGCGCGTAGCCGGTCATCGCCACCCCGAAGAGCCAGAGCAGACCCGCCGCGTCGGCGTAGTCCGGAGCCGAAGGCGATCCGCACGATCTGCGTGCCGGCGGCGGCATAGACGACGGTCGAAACTGAGCAGAACCCGAGCGTGACGACGACGCTCCGGCGCAGGATGTCGGTCGTCTCCATCTGCGTCCGCCGCGCGCGTCGCGACACGCGGCAGCAGAACGGTGATGATCGCGGCCGGCAGGTAGAGGATCACGCGGCCGACGAGCGAGGCGCTGCCGTAGATCCCGGCATCGTGATCGGTAAGCGCGAGCTTCGCGACGACGACGTCGATGCTCGTGAGCGCCGCCATCGCGAGCAAGCCCAAGGAGCACAGGAGCAAGCGAGCGGGCCGCCTCGCATCGGGTCACTCGCCGGCGCTCGGCGCCGCCGGCCGCAACCACGCCGCGAAGCACCCACAGCGGTACGGCGAGCGCGACGAGCATCGCCAGAGCGTCGCGAGCATGGCGCCGCCGACCTTCAGCCCGGCGCCGAAAGCGAGCACGGTCAGCGCGACACGCGCAACCGCGCCGCTCGCGTATGTGACGGCGATCAGCGTGAACCGCTGCAGCCCCTGAGCGAGGCCCCCACGTGATCGGCGACGTCGCGGCGGGAAACGCCGTCAGGGCCGTCAGTGCGACCGCGGCGATGCTCGCGATCCCGAGGGCATCCCTCAGGGGCCAGGCGATCGCGAGCAGCGCGACGGTCGTGAGCGACACCGCCGACCGCGGTGTATGTCATCGCCCGGCGGACGAACCAGTGGGCGGCTGGTCGTCGCCGACGGCCGTGTAGTGCGCGACGTAGCGAGCAACCCAGACCTGGATGCCGGCGAGCGGCAGCGCGATCAGCCCCGAGATCGCGATCAGCGTCGCGAGGTCCCCGTACAGCTCCGGGCCCGAGCGAGCGAGCGGCGATCAGGTGGAAGATGTAGTTACCGAGGTTGAGGGCGAGGACGCCGACCAACACGATCGCGCCGGCTTGCACGCCGGGCATCTGTGCGCCCGTCGAGCCCGTTGCCTCCTTCGTCGCCACGGGCGGCAGCGTACTCACCTATCGGCGCATCCAGACCGAGACGCCGTCGTGGCGTCGGCCTTGCGGTAGCGCGCGCGGATCCCGGCCAGCACGGCTGGCTGTTGGAGGAACGAGCGGCCGACGACGACAGCGGCGACGTCACCCGCGTCGAGCTCGCGCAGCACCTGGCGCCGATGTCAGCGAGCCGGTCTGGAAGCGCAGATTGGCGGTGTCGACGAGCGGCCCCCAGACGCGGCGGTCGGCGAGGAACGGGACGATCGGCTGGTCGGAGACGACGAGGTCGTCCGGGCCGTGACGCGGCGGAGCGTCTCGGCGGCCGCGACGAGCTCCGGCTGTTCGGGGACGTCTGCGAGCGCGAGGCGGCGGTGCTGCTGCACGTAGCCGGCGGCGAGCACGAGCGCGAGCACGCCCACGGCGGCCGCTGCCGCGCGCGCCGGCGCGCGAGCGCGCCGAGCCCGATCGCGGCGGGCACGGCGAGCGCGACCGGGAGCACGAGCGAGGTGGTTGTGGTGGAGCGGGTGGTGGTAGGCGACGAAGACGAACGAGAGCGCGGCCCAGAGCCAGAGCGCCCAGACCGGCTCGGAGCGCCGCCGCCGCAGGAGGATCGAGGCGGCGAGCCCGGCGACGACGAGCCAAGCGAACGGCGTCCGCCAGTTGAGGAACGTCGACAAGCTCGTGGGAGCGGTCGACGACAGCAGGCGTGTCGCGCGCGTCCGGTGGTAGACGACGACGCTCTCCCAGAGCTCGCCGAGCACGTCGCGGTACGCGAGCGAGGAACGGCCGCGACCGCGGCGGCGCCTCCGAGCGCCGCCGCAGAGAGCGCGCGCCGTCGCGCCGAGCGCTGCCAGAGGAGCAGGAGGAGGAACGTCGGCAGCGCGAGCGCAGCGTTCGGCTTCACCGCGACGGCGAGCGCGATCGCGGCCCCCGCCCGCTGCCAGCGCGGCGCGAGCGGCGCCGCTGCGCCTCCCAGGCGAGCCAGAAGGCGAGCAGCGAGAGGGCGAGCGGCGGGACGTCGGCCAGCACCTGGTGCGCGAAGAGCGTGAACGGCGGCGCGATCGTCAGGAGCGCCGCCGCGGAGGCCCGGCGAGCGGGCCGGCGAGCGCGCGGCCGAGCAGGTACGCCGCGAGGCAGGTCGCGATCGCGACGACGACCATCCCCCATGTGGAAGCCGCGCACGGAGTCCGCGCCGGCGAGCGAGATCAGGCGCAGCAGGAGGTAGAAGCCCGGCGGCTGCGGCGCGAAGACGTCCTCGCCGAGCCTCTGCCCGTGCTCGAGCGCGTCGACGCTCGTCGAGGTAGACGCCCTCGTCGTAGTCGGTGTCCGTGCCGACGAGCCGCCCGAAGAGGAGCGCCTGGCCGACGACGAGGCCGCCGAGGGCGAGCCCTTCCAGCAGGAGCGATCGCCTAGCCGAGCGCATCGGCAGCAGCGTCTCGGCCGCACGGGCGCCGGCCGCGCCGTCCCAGAGCGGGATCTCGCTGCGCCGGCTGCTCCTGCTCCAGCAGCGACGGAATCTCGGCGATCCGTCCGGCCGCGCGCCGAGCACGGTGTTCGTGCCGAGCTCGACCGTGACGGGCCGCTCGGTCGAGTCGCGCAGCGTGAAGCAGCGGACGCCGAGCGCGGAGGTCTCCTCCTGCACGCCGCCCGAGTCGGTGAGCGAGGAAGCGGGCCTCGGCCTGCAGGCCGAGGAAGTCGAGGTAGCCGAGCGGCGGGCTCAGCAGGACTCCCGCCTCGCGGCAGGCCGGCCTCGAGCCCAGCTCGACGAGGTGCTGCCGCGTGCGCGGGTGCACCGGGAAGACGATCGGATACGTCGGCGGCAAGGCCCTTAAGGCCTTCGACTGTTGCGGTCAGGAGCGCCGGATCGTCCACGAGCGCAGGCCGGTGGAGCGTCACGAGGCCGTACTCGCCGGGCTGCACGCCGAGCGCCTCCCACGGCTTCTCGGCGCGGGCCGCGTCGACGTGGGCGAAGACAGCGAGTCGATCATCGTGTTGCCGACGAAGTGCGCAAGCTCGAGGTCGATCCCCTCCCGCGCGAGGTTGTCGAGCGCGCTCTCGGAGTGGACGAGGAGGACGCTGCTCAGGTGGTCTGTGAGCAGCCGGTTGTGCTCCTCCGGCATCGTTGTCGAAGCTGCGCAGGCCGGCTTCGAGGTGCGCGATCGGGATGTCGAGCTTGACGGCGGCGAGCGCGCCCGCGAGCGTCGAGTTGACGTCGCCCGGCGACGACGACCAGGTCCGGGCGCCGCTCGATCAGCACCTCCTCGATCGCCGACGAGCGCCTTCGCGGTCTGCTGGCCGTGCGTGCCGGAGCCGACGCCGAGGAACACGTCGGGCTTGGGCAGGCCGAGCTGGTTGAGGAAGACCTCGGACATGTCGGCGTCGTAGTGCTGGCCGGTGTGGACGAGCGTGACCTCGGCTCCGGCCTCCTGGAGCGCGCGGTGGACGGGCGCCGCCTTCATGAAGTTCGGGCGCGCGCCGACGACGAACGTGATGTGTCGGGCGCCCGCCGGCATCGCGGGAGCGTACAGAGAGCCGGGGCTAGACTCGCTTCCGTGCTCGCTCTCAAAGCGCTGTTCTGGCTGACGCTGGTCGCGCTCCTCTGGACACACGTGCTCTACCCGCTCGGCGCCGCCGCGCTCGCCCGCGTGCGCACGCGCGCGGTGCGCAAGGCGGGGATCGAGCCGACGGTGACCGTGATCGTCGCCGCGTACAACGAGGAGCCGGTGATCGAGCGACGGCTCGAGAACCTGCTCGCGCTCGACTACCCCGCCGACAAGCTCGAGCTCGTCGTCACCTCCGACGCGTCGACCGACCGGACGCACGAGCTGGTCGAGCGGTTCGGAGACCGCGTGCGCCTGATCGTCAACCCGCGCGGGGGCAAGGTGGCGGCGCAGAACCGGGCCGTGCGCGAGACCTCGGGCGAGATCGTCGCGTTCTCGGACGCGAACGCAACGTGGGCGCCGGATGCGCTTCGACAGCTCGTGGCGAACTTCGCCGACGCCGAGGTGGCGTACGTCTGCGGGCAGCTGGTGCTCGAGGCGGCCGACGGCTCCAACCGCGAGGGCCTCTACTGGCGTTACGAGATGGTGCAGCGCGAGGCGGAGTCGCGGCTCGGGTCGGTCACGGGCGGCAACGGCTCGATCTACGCGGTGCGGCGCTCCGACTACGTCGAGGTCGACCCGAAGTGGGGCCACGACCTCGCGTTCCCCTACCGCATGGTGCAGGCGGGCCGCCGCGCGGTCTACGAGCCGGCGGCGCGGGCGTCCGAGAAGCCCACGCCGTCGAACGAGAGCGAGTACCGGCGCAAGGTGCGCATGTTCGAGCACTGCTGGGAGATCACCCTGCGCGGCTCGATGCTGAAGCGCCTTCCGTTCGGCTACCTGGTGGAGGTGTTCTCCCACCGGATCCTCCGCTACGGCAGCGGCGTCCTCCACATCGTCCTGCTCGCGAGCTCGCTCGCGCTCGTGGGCGAGGGGCTCGTCTACCAGGTCGTGCTCGGCGCGCAGCTCGCGCTGATCGTGGCCGCGCTCGTCGGCGTGGGGATCGCCCGCTACTACACGCTCGTCACCTGGGCGACCGTCGTCGCGCTCTGGAACTACCTTCGCCGCGGCGTGCCCGCGACGTGGGAGGCGGCGGAGGGCACCCGCTGAACCGGGGCCTCGACGTGGCGATCGCCGGCACCGGCCTCGCGCTCGCGAGCCCTGTGCTCGCGCTCGCGGCGCTTGCGGTCAAGCTCGGCGACGGCGGCCCCGTGCTCTTCAAGCAGACCCGCGTCGGCAAGGACGGCCAGGACTTCGAGCTGCTGAAGCTGCGGACGATGGTCGTCGGGGCGGAGACGAAAGGCGCGGGCTACGCGGTCGACCGCGGCGACAGCCGGATCACGCGCGTCGGCCGCTTTCTCCGCCGCACCTCGCTCGACGAGTTGCCGCAGCTGTGGAACGTGGTGCGCGGCGAGATGAGCGTGATCGGCCCGCGGCCGACGCTCCGCTATCAGGTCGACAAGTACTCCGAGCGCCAGCGGAAGCGGCTCGACGTCCTGCCCGGGATCACGGGCTGGGCGCAGATCCACGGCCGGGCCTCGCTCTCCTGGGACGAGCGGATCGAGCTGGACGTCTGGTACGTCGAGCACCGCTCGCCCCGGACCGATGCTGCTGATCCTCCTGCGCACGCCGCTTGCGCTCTTCGGCGGCACGTACAAAGGCGAAACCGGTGGGTGGAAGGGCTAACCTCGGCCCGGTGACTGCGGTCCTCTTCACCTGCGCGGGGCAGCGCGTGGACATCGTCTCGGCGTTCGCGCGCGCGGGCGCGACGACGATCGCGACCGACCTCGACCCGCTGGCGCCGGCTCTCTGGCACGCCGACCACCACGCGATCGCGCCGCGGATCGACGACGCGGCTACGTCGCGTTCCTGCGCGAGCTCGTCGAGGAGCACGACGTCCGGCTGATCGTCCCGCTCACCGACCTCGACCACGTGAAGCTCGTCGCGGGCAAGGGACGAGCTCGGGGCGCTCGTGCTGCTGCCCTCCGAGGAGGTCGTTCGCCGCGTCGGCGACAAGTACACGGCGCATCTCTTCTTCGAGGAGCGCGGGATCCCGTCGCCGCCGAGCTGGCTCCCCGAGGAGGTGCCGGACGACGCGCGCTACCCGCTGCTCGTCAAGGTGCGCGAGGGCTTCGGCTCGCGCAACATCTTCCGCGCCGCCGATCGGGCCGAGCTCGACTTCTTCCTCCGCTACACGCCGGTCGACTCGTTCGTCCAGACCGCCTGCCGGGGCGAGGAGTTCTCGATCGACGTCTTCTGCGACCTCGACGCCCGCTGCTTGAACGCGATCCCGCGCACGATGATCCAGTCCAAGGGTGGCGAGTCGATCAAGGGGATGACGATCCAGGATCGTGATCTGATCGAGTTCGGCGCCGAGGTGGCCGAGGCGCTCGGCCTCGTCGGGCCCGGCACGATCCAGTGCTTCCGCGAGGCCGACGGGCGCCACGAGGTCACCGACGTGAACCCGCGCTTCGGCGGCGCCTTTCCGCTGCCCCTTGCCGCGGGAAGCCGCTACCCGGAGCTCGCGCTGCAGCTCGCGAACGGCGAGCGGCCGGAGCCGCGGCTGGGTGATTTCCGGGCCGGAGTCCTGATGACGCGCTTCTTCTCCCATCTCTGCCTGACAGCCGACGAAGGCGGCGGGCTCGCACCGTTCGCGGAGGAGCTGCCCGAGCCGGTCGCCGGCGAGCCCGGCGACACGTGTAGCGCCGCCGCTAGCGTCGCGCGATCGATCGCGAGCAGCAGGGTCGTCCAGCGGTCTGCAGGCGAGGCGAGCGTCCAGGCGGTGCGGGCGCGGACGCCCTGGGCGATCAGCGCGGCGGTGCGGCGGGCGTGCGGGAGCGCACCACGAGCAGCGTCGGCGACAGCCGCTCGGCCGCCAGCTGCCGGTCGCCGGCGAGACGCCGGATCGCTCGGGTCACTCGCCGTTCCGGGCCGCGGAAGACCCAGAGCCCACGACCTCCCTTGCCCTCCGCGACGAACGCGGCGAGGTTCGCCCGGCCCCGCTGCTCGAGGTTCGGCTCGAAGCGCAGGTCGATCCCGGGCAGCTCCTCGACCCGCCGCGCGCCCGTCTCGAGGTCGACGTAGTCGTCCAGCAGCTCGGGCGGCCGGTCGGACACGGGCGTGCCGGTCGACGAGAACAGGACGGTCTCGCCGTCGACCGCCGAGGCGAGCCCTCGGAGGCCGAGGTCGTGGATCGTGCGCAGGCGGTCGATCCGCTCGGAGATCGAGAGCGCGACCACTGCCGCCACGAGCCCAGTCGCCACCACGAGCCTGCGTCCGGTGATCGCGAGGCACCCGGCAGCGACGAGGACGTAGAACGCAGGCTCGGCCGGGGCGAGGTAGCGGCCGAAAAAGCGCGTCGAAGCCGGCACGAGGGTGAAGAAGAGGACCGGGACGACGAGCCAGAGCGCGAGCGCGACCGCGACCCGGGGCCGGCGGTGCGCCAGCGACGCGAGCCCCACGAGCGCGGCCGCGAGCAGGACGACCGCCGCCCAGCGTGCCGCCCGGAGTCAGAGCGTGGAGCGCTTCCTCGGGCACGGAGCGGCCTGCCGTCGTCCTGAGGCGGCCGGTCTCGAGCCCCACGTCGTAGCGGGATCTGAGAACCGCCAGCGCGTACGCGTACGGCGCTGCGACCAGGACGGCCGCGGCAGCTCCAGGCCACGCTCTCGTGGAAGAGCGCTCGAGGGTGCCGATCCGCGACGATCAGCGCCGGTGCCGGCGGCAAGGGCGCAGTAGAGCGGCGCGATCGGATGCACGTAGACGAGCGCGCCGATGACCACTCCGGCGACGATCCAGTCGCCTCGCTTGCCGCTGCGGCCGGCGAGGAGCGCGAGGAGCGTCGCCCCGAGCACCGCGGCGACGAAGAGCGAGTACATCCGGGCGAAGGTCGCGAGCGACACGCCGAGCGGTGCAGCCGCGAGCAGGAGCGGAGTGAGGAGCGCGACCTCCTCTCCGGCCAGGTCGCGCGCGAAGAAGGCGGCGAGGACGAGCGCGAGGAGGAAGAACGCGAGCGAGGGCAGCCGAAGTCCTTCGATCCCGCCCGGAACCGCGAGCGTCACGTGCTCGACGAAGAAGTGCAACGGAGCGCCGCCGCGATCGAGGAAGACGTCGGTCACGATCGACGCGTACGACCGCGTGGCGTAGTCGATCGTGATCGCCTCGTCGAGGTGCAGCGGCTCCCACCAGACGGCCGGCAGCGCGAGCGCCGCACCCACGGACAGCGCGAGTGCGAGCGCCGCGAGGAGGCGGGCGTTCAAGATAGCGTCCGGGCGATGGCGCCCCCGACCCTATGAGATACGTCGTCACAGGAGCCGCGGGCTTCATCGGTTCGCATCTCGCAGAGGCGCTCCAGAGCGCGGGTCACACGGTGCTCGGCATCGACAGCTTCACCGACTACTACGACCCGGCGCTGAAGGAGCGGAACGCGAGCGGGCTCGACGTCCGTCGGCTCGACCTGGCCCGTGACGACCTCGACTTCACGGACTGGGACGGCGTCTTCCACCTCGCGGGCCAGCCGGGCGTGCGGAGCTTCGGCGAGACTTCCCGCTCTACGTCGAGCGCAATGTGCTCGCGAGCCAGCGCGTCTTCGAGGCTGCGGCCTTGCGGGTGCCCGCGTGGTGTTCGCGTCATCGTCGTCCGTCTACGGCGAGGCGGAGCAATACCCGACGCCGGAGGACACGCCGCCGCGGCCGCTCTCCCCGTACGGGATCACGAAGCTCGCCTGCGAGCACCTGGCGCGAGCATCCGGGCGGAGCTTCGGGCTCGATGCGATCGTCCTTCGCTACTTCAATGCCTACGGCCCGCGGCAGCGGCCGGACATGGCGTTTCCGAGGGTTGTCGCCGCGCTGATCGAGGGGCGTCCCTTCACGCTCTACGGCGACGGCGAGCAGAGCCGCAGCTTCACGTACGTCGGCGACGTCGTCGCAGCCAGCTTGGTCGCGATGGAGGAAGCCGTGTCCGGCTCGGTCTACAACGTCGGCGGGGGCCAGGAGGCGACGATGAACCAGACGATCGAGATGCTCGAGGGCATCTCCGGACGGCGTCTCGAGGTGCAGCGTCGCGAGGCGGTTGCGGGCGACCAGCGCCGCACGAAGGCCGACACGACGCGCATCAAGGACGACTCGGGTGGCAGCCGCGGACCTCGTTGGAAGAGGGGTTAAAGGCCCAGTGGGAGTGGGCGGCGGTAGAGTCGCCCGCGTGAATACGCCGCCAGACCTCGACGCCGAGCAGGAAGTCGACCTTCGCTCGGTCTGGGAGCGAATCGCCGCACGCTGGTGGATGCCGGCGCTCGGCGTCCTGCTGGGGCTCCTGATCGGCTTCGCGCTCGCGCTCGGCGGCGGCAAGGTGTACCAGGCGGAGACGCTCGTCGCGATGGGCCAGCCGTTCTCCCCGAACGGAGGAGCGCCGGTGCAGAGCTTCCTGACGAACGCGCGCGCCGTCTCCGAGATCGTGCGCTCGGAGTCCGCGCTCGAGAAGGCGGCTCGCGCCTCGGGCTTGCGCGTACGCGCCCTGCGCGGGAACGTCACCTCCGCGATCGTCGGCGCATCGGCCCCGGCGCCCGGCCGACCGGCGCGCCGCTGGTGACGATCAAGGTGATCGCGGGGCAGCCCCTCAAGGCAGAGAAGGCGGCCGATGCGCTGGCAGAGGAAGTCATCAGGCGCACCTCGGCGCAGTACGTCGACACGAAGATCACGGCGTTCAACGACCAGCTCGCCTCGATTCAGGACCAGCTGGACACGCTCGTGCCGCGTATTGCGCAGCTCGAGCAGGCCGTGAACGAGGAGGGCCTCAGCGCGCTCGACAAGCTCGTCCTGGTGAGCTCCCTCGACAACGCGCAGCAGCGGCGCGGGCAGCTGCTCGATCTTCAGTCGGACGTCCGCCAGCAGCTCGCGCTCGCCGAGAACGTCGAGAAGGCGCAGGTCGTCGAGCCGGCGGCGGCCGTGAAGACGACGGCCGCAGCGGGCGCAACGGAGCCTGGTCGGCGGCCTGATCGGCCTCCTGCTCGGCTGCGCGGCCGCGCTCCTCGCCGACCCGTTCCTCGCGCGCCGCAACCACCGCACCGCTAAGGCCGATGGTCGACGGGAAGCGCGTCGCGGTCGTCGTCCCCGCCCACGACGAGGAGCGTCTGATCGGGGCGACCCTCGCGCGGCATCCCCGAGTTCGTCGACCGGATCCTCGTCGTCGACGACGCCTCGACCGACGGAACCGCCGACGCGGTGCGCGGCGTTGCAGATCCGCGCGTCGAGCTCGTGCCCCGCGAGCGGAACGGCGGCGTGGGCGCCGCGATCGTGACCGGCTACCAGCGCGCGCTCGAGGAAGGCCTCGACGTCGTCTGCGTGATGGCCGCGGACAACCAGATGGACCCCACCGACCTGCTGACTCTCGTGGAGCCTGTCGCGCGCGGGGAGGTCGACTACGCGAAGGCGAACCGGCTCGTCAGCGGCGAGGCGTGGAAGCTGATCCCGCGGACGCGGTATCTCGGCAACGCGATCCTGTCGCTGCTGACGAAGGTCGCGTCCGGCTACTGGCACGTCGCCGACTCGCAGACCGGCTACACGGCGATCTCACGCGGATGCTCGACGCAACTCGATCTCGACAACGTCTACAGCGGCTACGGCTTCCCGAACGACATGCTCGTGCACCTAAACGTCTGGAACGCCCGCGTCCGCGACTTCCCGTCCGCCCGGTGTACGGCGTCGGCGAGCAGTCGGGGATCAAGCTGCGCAAGGTCGTCCCGCGCATCTCGTGGCTGCTGCTGAAGGGCTTCTTCTGGCGGCTGCGCGAGAAGTACGTGATCCGCGACTTCCACCCGCTCGTCTTCTTCTACGCGCTCGGGATCCTGATGACCCTCGTCGGCCTTCTGCTCGGCGTGGTGGAGGTGATCCTGCGCCTGATGGGAAACGAGATCACGACCCCGACGATCGTCCTCGTCGCGCTGCTGCTGATCTCGGGGAGTCAGTTCACGCTCTTCGCGATGTGGTTCGACATGGAGTCGAACAAGGACCTCCGTTGAGCCGATTCGGCTCCGGCGCCACGGAGCGCGCGGGCGTCCGTCGCGCGGCCTCGCCTCTCGGCTCTTGCGAGTTCCTCGACGTACCGCTCGAGGCAGCCGGGGTGCACGAGCGGCAGCGGTGCGGTCGCGCAACGGCGTCGCGCCAATCCGGGCAAGCGTTCGAGAGCACTCGGCGTCACGTAGCAAACGACGTTCTGCGCGAACCACCACTTCACGTCCGGGATGCTCCCAGAGAGCCGACCCGAAAGGGGTCGGTGGCGACGTAGTCCCGCGGACCGGAAGAGGTCAGCCCAGTAGCTGGGCCATTGCTCGTTGACGTGATGGAACCCGCCCTGTCCCGGGATCGCCGGCGGAGAACAGCACGACGTCGGAGAGCGAAACCAGGATCTCGACGAACCGCTCGGCGTGCTCGGGCTCGAGGAGGTGCGCCACTTCCAGGCAGACCGCGAGATCGAACCGGCGTTCGGCCTCGAGCGGCTCGCTGAAAGTCGGCCGCCCGGAACTCGCCGGGGTGATGAGCAGCCTCGAGCGGTCGACCCACGGTCCGTCGTAGCCGAGCACGATCTTCCACGCCGTACTCCTTGAAGACCGCGAGCCAGGCCCGAGGCCGCAGCCGACATCGACGACGCTCTGCGCCGGGATCTTCGTCGAGGACGAGCGGCACCGTCACCCGCGCCGATTCCGTTGAACCTCGGAGCCAGTCCTCGTAGTCGAGTTGCTCGAATATTGATGCCACGAGAGTCATAGTAGGTGTGTCTATGCGGCAGACACTGGAAGGCGAAGTCAAGCTCGGCATCTCGCCGGCGGCCACCGCCGCGCCCTGCGAGACGGCGGACGAGAACGACGCTGTCGGCGTGCTGCATGACGTCGGGCCGCCGCCCCGCGTTGCTCGCCGGCATCCTCGCCTCGCTGCGTGGAGTAGCGGACGAGGTCGTCGTCGCGGTCGAGGCGCCTCGGGCCGAGGACGTCCACGCCGCCGTCGCCGACATCGCGGATGTCGGTGCTCGTGTTTCCGCCGACGTCCCCGGCCGACCGGCCGATCGCCTGGCTCTTCGGCTCGTGCTCCGGAACGTGGATCTTCAACATCGACGACGATGAGGTGCCCTCGCCGAGCGCTCTTGGCCGCACTGCCGGAGGTCGTGCGACGAGAGGACATCACGCACGCCTGGGTTGCTCGCCGCTGGCTCTATCCGACGCCAGGCGAGCTATCTCGCTGACGCGTCCGTGGGGCACGGAGTTCCAGTTGCGCTTCGCCCTCGCAGACGAGCGGTTACTGCAATTTTCCGACGTCTTCCACCGGCCGGTCGTGTGCCATGGCCCGAGCACGTACGTGGAGGCACCGCTCTGGCATCTCGACGCCGTTCTCAACCCGGCCGCGCAGCGCCGGTTGAAGGCGGCCGCGTACGAGCGAGAGCGTCCCGGCATGCGCCTCGAAGGGCTCGCCCACAACACGAGTTTGTATCTGCCGGAGCTCCATCCCGATCTCGAGCTCCTCCCGGTTCCTTCTGAAGATCGCGATGCGATCGAGGCGGCGCTCGCGTTCCCGAGCGCCCCCGCAGGCATGCCCCGCGCGCCAGTCGTCCACGTCTCCGCCGCCGAGGTGGACCGAGGCTGGGTCGGGCCGCCCTACACGGAGTCGCTCTACCGCGCGACGCTTACCATCGCCTCCGCTCCGTCGGCGATGAGGGCCGGCAGCCAGCACACGGTCGACGTAGCGTGTGACGAACGAGAGCGATGTCGTCTGGCGCTGGGGCCGCGACGCGCGACCGGAGATCCGCCTTGCGTACCGGTGGCTGAGCGGGGGGAACCTCGTGGACGAGCCGAAGGCTCTGCGGACGACGCTTCCGGCCGACCTGCCACCAGGGGAGACCCTGCTCGTGCCAGTGCATGTCGTAGCTCCCGCAGGAGCCGGGCGCATACACGCTCGAGATCGACCTCGTGCACGAACACGTCCGCTGGTTCGGACGGGGCGTTTCGGCGCCGGTGAACGTTCGCCGCCGCGAACGGATCGCCGTCATCGCGCGCCCCGAGCGCATGCCGGAGCTCGTGGCCGAGCTCGACCTCGGTCCCGAGGTCGAGCCGGTGGTCGTCCTGCGCGATCTCCAGTGACCGCGACGCATACGGCGATTACGAGTCCGTCACCGGTCTCCGCAGCTACTTGCTCGCCGGCACCGAGCAGAGCGGCCGCATCGACAACGTTGGCACGGCTGTTGTGGCGCACACTCGCTGGTTACAGTACGGTCACGCGGCAAGCACTGGTCGCAGCCCGCGTACGAGTCCTTTCTCACGGTCGCAGCTCGACCGAATGGCTGGTCGTCGACGGAGCCAACTGGGGTCCCGAGGCGGCCTTCGGCCGGGAGTGGTTGGCGCTCGCGGCGACGGCACTCGTGTGGCGGCTCGCGGGAAAGACCGTTCTCGTTTCAGACGAGGCGCTCCCTGAGGGCTCTGGGTTCCGTCCGGCCTGTGTGCGGTGGACGCTGCGACGCATTCGCTCCTCCGCAGTGAGCGGCTAGAAGCGGCTGCTGCAACGAGATGACTGACCCGGACCATCGTTGTGGTTTAGACGTGACCTAACGAGGAGGGTCCCAGGTGACCGATACCATCGCGCGGGTGCTGAAAGAGGTTGCGAAGCGATGGCCACCTGCCTACCGCGTGGGGCGGAGCCTTGTTGAGGCTCGTCGGAGACGTCGACAAGCGAACAAATGGACCGCGCCGTATCTTTCGCCGGGCGAAAGGATCAGAAGTGCTTCGTGGCTGTGCGCCCGCTTTGGTCTTTGCGGTGTTCGTGGGAACGGGTACCTACGAAGGGGAAACAGACGTATCGGCTGCGTCAGTGAGTTCTCGCAACTCTATACGGTTGAAATAGATCCGGAACTTGCGCGACTCGCACGCATGCGCTTTGCCCGGGTGAACAAGTGATGCCACTCGAGGCGAGCGGTCCCATCGGCCTCCGGAGAGCGCTGTCTGAGATCTCCGCGCCAGCGCTTTTTTGGTTGGACGGTCACCGTGATGCACGGAAGAGCTTCTGGTTCGGGCTCTCCTGCGGTCGAAGAGCTGAAGCAGGTAATCAGTAAGATCACGTTGTGGGGCATGTGGCGTTGATCGACGATGTGCGACTGCTTTTCGGGGACGGATGGGTGGCCGAGCCTCGACGAGTTGCTCGAGCGTCGTCGACGAGTCGCGATTCGAGACGGAGGTGAGCGACGACATCCTGCGCGTGACGCCGCTACGGCCGGCCGAGCCGGACTAGGTCGAAGCGACCGCTTGTCTACAGGCCCACTAGCACGGAATCTGGCCGCCGCAGCCGAACGGAGTCGACCGGCGATCCGGTGGGACGGTCAGTGAGAACGGCGAGCGAGGGCTCCGACGGGGAGACGAGCCGCGCCCGCAAGGCGGTCGTGGCGGGATCCGAGATCCGACGCGAGAAGATTCCGTGTCGATCCGCGCGCAAGCGGGCGACCGAAATCCAGCGGCTGCCCGCCTGCCGCTCGACGATCACCGAGCCGCTCTTGCCCGAAGGGCGTCCGGCCCCAGACCGAGACGCCGTTTTCGGCGCGGAAAGCCACGAACGGGAATCGGAAGGCTTCGAGTGAGTGCTTCGCCCGTCCGCCCGCCGTGAAGAAGCCCGACTGATAAGGGGTCTCGCGGAGCGGGTCGTCCTGTAGCCGGAACCAGATGACCGCGCTGACCCCTGCCTGCCACATTCGGTAGAGCGCCTCGGAAACCCAGCGCGCGTGCAGGGCTGCGGGCACTCCCTTCGGGTCAGGCGGACTCGAGTCCCAGCTGAACTCGGTCACCCAGAACTCCGGTGCCCGCGCCGAGACGACGTTGCCTGCTCGCTTCGCCGCCGTGAGCAACGCGCGCATCTCGGGAAGGTCGCCGATCGACGCGTTGAGGGGGGTGTCTGCGTGCCAGTTCGGCCCGCCGTTCGTGTACGGGTTGTGGGCCCAGACGTCGAAGCGGGTGGGCTGCGAGCATGTCTTCCGGTGGGGCGCCTGCGGCGAGACGCACAACAGGTGACTCATGAACGTCATCGGCGGCACGACCTGGATGTCCTTGGAATCGTGTCCGAACGGTGACAGTGTCCCGGCGACCACGAGATTGCCGGCCCTGACGCCATGCACCGCGTCTGCAAAGGCGTTGACCATTCGTCGGTAGTGAGCAGGAGAAACAGCCCGTCCGTTCACGCGTTGAGGCACGAGCTCACGTCCTGCGTTCGGCTCGTTCCAGGCTTGCCAGAACCGAACGCGCGGGAGCGGAACGGTGTCTCCCGCCGGCGTGAACGTGCCGCTGTAGCGGCGCGCAGCCGCCCGCGCGAACTGCGCGAACCGAACAGGCGAGGGCCAGGTGCCGGGCAGGCCAACCGCTGCGCCACGCGCCCACTGGACCGAGCCGCTGATGTAGACGACCGGATCGAGACCTCCTCGAACTGTGTCGACGACCTGCTGATCGATGGATCCCCAGCGATAGGCGGGATCATCGGGATCCTCTGGATCGGCAGGCGGGTGAGGCGCCACAGCATTCCAGACGAGAAAGAGCCGAGCGAGGCTCGCCCCGGCAGCACGGGCTCGCACAGCCGACTGGGCGGACTGCGCGCCACCAAACGCCGCGGGGTCCAGAAAACCAGTCCGAAGCGGCCCCGCTGCGCTTGCAGCGTGAGCCGAAATCAGAAGAATGGGAAGCAAGAAACACGCGATAGCCGCTCGGCGCATCGCGGAAGTGTAGGGACCAAAAAGAACTATCGGCGAGCGGCTGCGCGCGCCCAACTCGATGCCGCATGGCCTGGCCCACGAGGCCAGTACCATCGCCGCAATGAGCGAGCCCTCGCCGCGCGGCTTCACCGTCTGGCTGACGGGCCTCTCTGGAGCTGGAAAGACGACCGTGGCCGGGCTGGTCTCGGCCGAACTGGAGCGCCGTGGTGTCGTCGTCGACCAGCTCGACGGCGACGCGGTACGTCGACACCTCTCCGCTGACCTGGGATTCTCGAAGGCGGACCGCGATACGAACATCGCGAGGATCTCTTGGATCGCGTCGAGGCTGACGAGGGCCGGTGTGGCGGTCGTGGTATCGGCCATTTCGCCCTTTGCCGAGGCCCGCGAAGACGGCCCGGGAGCTCATCGAGCCTTACGGCGCCTTCGTCGAGGTGTACGTCGCCGCGTCGGTGGAGGTGTGTGCCCGACGCGACGTCAAGGGGTTGTACGAGCGAGCCCTCCGCGGTGAGCTGGCTGACTTCGCGGGCGTGACGGCGCCGTACGAGCAACCTGCAGAGCCCGAGGTCAGGCTCGACACCGAGCACGAGACCCCGGCCGAGTCAGCCGCAATCGTCCTCGACTACCTCGAGCGCGCCGGTCTGGTCTGACCAGCCGGAGTTCCGTTTCCGCTCCGGGACACGCACCGCCTGTGTGTTCGGCCACAATGCCCGCGTGTCCGGCTCAGAAGCTCCGACGGCACGACTGGCGGCGTCATACATCGCGCCCCAGCGTCCACTTCGCGAGCGCCTACGGCACCAGGCTCGAATCCTCTGGGTGCTCTCGCGAACCGACTTCAAGTTCAAGTACGCCGGCTCCGTCCTCGGCTACTTCTGGTCGCTCGCCAAGCCGCTCCTCTACTTCACGGTGCTCTGGGTCGTCTTTCGAAGCATCTTCAAGAGCACGCTCCCCAACTATCCGCTGTATCTGATCCTCGGCATCGTCCTCTGGACCTTCTTCGCCGATGCGGTCAGCGCGACGCTTCCCTCGATTGTCGCCCGTGGAACCATTCTCCGCCGGATCTGGTTCCCGCCAATCGTCATTCCTGTCGCCGCGACCGTCACGGCGTTGATGTCGTTCCTCATCAATCTCGCCGTGGTGGTCGTCTTCGTGGCCGTGAGTCGACGTGACGCCCCATCTCCGCTGGCTGCTGCTCGTTCCCCTACTCGCCGAGCTGTACATCTTCGTGCTCGCGGTCTGCTTGATCGCGTCAACGCTCTATGTTCGATACCGCGATATCGGCCAGATCTGGGAGGTTGCCGCTGGGGCGCTTTTCTTCGCCGCGCCGATCGTGTATCCGATCACCGTTCTCCCGATGTGGGCTCGCTACCTCTCAGCCTTCAATCCATTCGTGCAAATCCTTCAGGACGTGCGGCGCGTCGTGATGGGCACGGACGCTCACGCAGTGGAGCTGGTCGGGCACTACGCTGATCCATTGATCTCGCTCGCCGTGATCGCGGCGTTGTCGGTTGTCGCCGTCGTCCTCTATCAGCGCGACTCGCCGCGCTTCGCGGAGCTCGCATGACAGACCGGGCGGCTATCCAGGTGGACGGTGTCTCGAAGGCGTTCTTGATTCCTCATGAACGGCGGACCCGGCTCAAGGAGTCATTCGCACACCCCCTTCGCCGGACGACCTATGAGCGCAACCAGGCCCTCGAGCGCGTGACGTTCGACGTCGCCAGCGGTGAGTTCTTCGGGATCATCGGCCCGAACGGCTCCGGCAAGAGCACGTTGCTGAAGATCCTGGCGCACATCTATCGCGCGGATGCCGGGACCGTTCGGGTGAACGGCCGCCTATCACCCTTCATCGAGCTCGGCGTCGGCTTCAACTACGAACTGACCGCCCGAGAGAACATCGAGATCAACGGAGTGCTGTTGGGCCTGACCCGCGCAGAGGTGGCGGAGCGTTTCGATGCGATCCTCGAGTTCGCCGAGCTCGAGCGGTTCGTCGACCAGCAGTTGAAGAACTTCTCGAGCGGGATGCTTCTCCGACTGGCCTACTCGATCGCGATCCAGGTTCCGTTCGACATCTTGCTGCTGGACGAGGTGCTCGCGGTCGGCGACGAGCGCTTTCAGGCGAAGTGCTACGCGACGTTCGAGGAGATCCGCGGGAACGGCAAGACCGTGGTGTTCGTGAGCCACGATCCCGGCGCAGTCACTCGGTTCTGCGATCGCGCGCTCTACCTCTCGCAAGGGGCAGTCCGACATCTTGGTCCTGCAGCGGAGGTCGTCGAGATGTACCGAGATCAGGTCAAGCTCGGCCTGACCTCCTACGCCCACTCGTGACTCGACGCCGCCGCTCAAGTTCAGCGCTTGAACTTCTGGCTGCGCCAGATGCCGCGGCGGTGGAGGACGAACCGTGCTGCTGTCCAGAGCGTCTTGCACCCGTAGACCACCCCCGCACGAAACTGCACCGACGAAGCGTCGTCGAAGTAGATGGTCTTCGTCGGCACCTCGTGGATGCGGAAGCCAAAGTGGGCTGACTGCATGATCACCTCGGAGTCAAACGAGAAGTCCAATGCATTGCGGAGAAAGGGAATGGTCAGCAGTAGTTCGCGCGAATACGCGCGGTACCCCGAATGCATCTCGCTGAGATCCGTGCCGAGGACAGCGTTCTCGACTGTTGTCAGAAAGCGGTTGGCCACGTACTTCCATCGAGGCATTCCGCCAGCCAAGGCGTCCCCGGGGTTCGCCAGACGAGAGCCCATCACGAAGTCCGCCTCCCCGCCGGAGGATCGGCTTGACGAGCGCTGGAATTAGCGTCGGCTCGTACTGCCCGTCAGGATGCGGCGTTTACCACAATGTCAGCACCTTGCTGTAGCGCCTCGAGGTAGCACGTCTTCTGGTTCCCTCCGTAACCGACGTTATGCGGATGCCAGATGACCCGAAGGGGAAGCTTGCGAGCGAGTTCGACGGTCTCATCGGTGGAATGGTCGTCGACGAGGATCACTTCGTCGACCCAATCGCTTGGGATGAGCGAGAAAGTCTTCTCGAGTGTCAGCGCGGCGTTGCGAGCCGGCATGACCACCACGATCTTGACATCTTCACGCGACCGTTCGTGCATTACGAGCCTCCAGGTAGGCAGTGCACGCCTCGGCCGGTCGCCAGCTCCGCGCACCAACCAATTACGGCAAGGGGTGCAGGAGAACGGCCGCCGTTAGCGTTCTCATACGGAAGCTCGATGTCATCGGACGAAACCGGGCCTCCGGTCGTCGGATCGCGTCGTAGAGCGAAGGGTGGCCAGGCACGAGGAGGCCAACGAGTCCGTCGACCCATCCGTAGAAACCCTGACCGCCGCGCCAAGCACTCGTGCGTTCGACCCGAAGGCCCGCTTTCTCGACAGCTGTGATCAACGCGTCCGCCGGAATGTGAGTGAGGTGGCGCGGAAGGTAGGTCCCGAACCAGCGCGACCCAAAGACATGAGCCTGGATGCTCGCAGCGTTCGGCACTGCGACGACGAGCACGCCGCCGGGTAGAAGGAGTTCCGCGGCGGCACGCAGCTTGGCGCCAGGAGCACGTAGATGCTCGAGTGAGTGCCACATGACGACCGCGGCCCACCTTCCCCTCGACCTCGTCCACTTCACAACTGCGGACGTCGGGCCAGTCAAGAGTTCCTCTCGAGCCCAGTCGCGTCGCGACCGACCGCGTGTAGGGCGTCGAGCAGCGATCCGTCGCCGCTGCCGACGTCCAGAACGGGTCCGGCGGGCGCTATCTCGTCGAGTCGGCGTGCGAGTCGGCCCCGCGTGCGCCGGAGCAACGCATCTCCAGGGTGCAAACGGCCGGTCTCGGGCCGGTAGGAGGTGGCATACGCCGCGCTGAGTTCGGCGTCCGTCGGCCACGGGTCAGTGATAAGGACTCGACACGAAGCGCAACGGATGCGTCCGGGGAGCCGCTCGAGACGTGACGGTAGATCGTCCGAGCACCACGGGCACGACTCCGCCTCCGCTCGACCTCGATCGGTTCGACGCAGAGATCGATGTCTGCTCAGAGGTTTGCGCACGTCAGTGCCAACCCAGACGGGTCCGCCATCCCCGGCGACTGACTCAGGACATCTGGGTCGTGAAGTGCCACTTGTGACGCGCTAGCTCACGGCGGAGGATGAGAGCGGACTCTGGAGCAGGGTTCTGACACTGACGTTATCCCCTACCTTCGGCACGGAGTTCGGGAGTCGAAGTCGAGTGTATAGCGCAGAGCAAGACGTTGGAGTCTCCCCGCCGCGACTGCCGCGAACCGAACTGGCTAGTCTCGCGCACGTGCGACCGAAGACGTTGATTTCGTGAAGAGTGGTGTTCTGTTGCTCGGTGTCGCGGTTACATGCGGCTTCGGGTACGTCGCGGTACGGGACGTCGAACTTCGGCTTGTTCCAGGACAGCCTCGCGCGGAGCAGCTACTTGTGGCTTGCCCCCGGACTGGTCGCGCTCGCGGCCGGAGTGTGGATTCGTGCAGTCCGCTGGCGGCTCCTATTCACTCCCGCGACCCGGCCGCCGCTCACAGCGGTGACGAGCGCGTTATTGATCGGCTACTTCTTCAACCAGCTCCTGCCTGCTCGAGCCGG
>CAWFYY010000005.1:0-405570 GCA_963820225.1 uncultured Gaiellaceae bacterium
TAGGTATAGCGTCACGTGTTCAATACCGGTTGTAGAGCACTGTTTGGTCTAGGGGGCCTACCAGCTTACCGAAATCAGGCAAACTCCGAATGCCGGTATTCCAGAGCGTGGCAGTCAGACTGCGGGGGATAAGCTTCGTGGTCGAAAGGGAAACAGCCCGGACCGTCGGCTAAGGCCCCTAATTCCATGCTAAGTGGGAAACGATGTTCGATTGCACAGACAACCAGGATGTTGGCTTAGAAGCAGCCACCATTTAAAGAGTGCGTAACAGCTCACTGGTCAAGTGGTCGGGCGCGGACAATGTAACGGGGCTCAAGCATGGAGCCGAAGCCACGGACTTCATGGGTCAAACCATGGAGTGGTAGGGGAGCGTTCCCATGCCAGCGAAGCGGCGGCGTAAGCCAGCCGTGGAGGCATGGGAAGTGAGAATGCTGGCATGAGTAACGAAAGAGGAGTGAGAAACTCCTCCACCGAATGCCTAAGGGTTCCTGAGTAAAGCTAATCTGCTCAGGGTTAGTCGGGACCTAAGCCGAGGCCGAAAGGCGTAGGCGATGGACAACAGGTTGATATTCCTGTACCACGTCCCCACCGCTATCACCAATGGCGGGACGGGGTAGGCTACGGAATCCCAGGCGATGGTCGTCCTGGGGTAACCGCGTAGGGCGGGTGATAGGGAAATCCGTCACCCATTCAAGCCTGAGACGGGATGCCGAGCCCAGCGATGGGCGAAGTTCCTGAAGCCATGCCTCCTAGAAAAGCGTCTAGGGAGGTGGGACGTGCCCGTACCAAAACCGACACAGGTAGGCAGGTAGAGAATACCAAGGTGATCGGAAGAACTCTCGTTAAGGAACTCGGCAAAATGGTCCCGTAACTTCGGGAGAAGGGACGCCCCGGTAGGGTGACGCGGATTTACTCCGTCGAGCCTGAGGGGGCCGCAGTGAAACGGCCCAAGCGACTGTTTACCAAAAACACAGGTCTCTGCGAAGTCGTAAGACGACGTATAGGGGCTGACGCCTGCCCGGTGCCGGAAGGTCACGAGGAGAGGTTAGCCTTCGGGCGAAGCTTTGAATCCAAGCCCCGGTAAACGGCGGCGGTAACTATAACCGTCCTAAGGTAGCGAAATTCCTTGTCGGGTAAGTTCCGACCTGCACGAATGGCGTAACGACTTGGGCGCTGTCTCAACGAGAGATCCGGTGAAATTGTAGTCTCGGTGAAGATGCCGAGTACCCGTGGTTGGACGGAAAGACCCCGTGAACCTTTACTGCAGCTTTACGTTGAAGTCTGGTGTGCGTTGTCCAGGATAGGTGGGAGGCTTTGAAGCGGGGACGCCAGTCTCCGTGGAGCCACCCTTGGGATACCACCCTTCGCATTCTGGGCTTCTAACCCGATGCCGTGATCCGGGTCGGGAACAGCGTGAGGTGGGCAGTTTGACTGGGGCGGTCGCCTCCTAAAATGTAACGGAGGCGCGCAATGGTTCCCTCAGCACGGTTGGAAATCGTGCGTAGAGCGCAAAGGCATAAGGGAGCTTGACTGCGAGACTGACAAGTCGAGCAGGGACGAAAGTCGGCCTTAGTGATCCGGCGGTTAAGAGTGGAATTGCCGTCGCTCAACGGATAAAAGGTACTCCGGGGATAACAGGCTTATTCTTCCCAAGAGTCCACATCGACGGGAGAGTTTGGCACCTCGATGTCGGCTCGTCGCATCCTGGGGCTGAAGCAGGTCCCAAGGGTTGGGCTGTTCGCCCATTAAAGCGGTACGCGAGCTGGGTTCAGAACGTCGTGAGACAGTTCGGTCCCTATCCACCATGGGCGCTGGAAGTTTGAGAGGAGTCGTCTCTAGTACGAGAGGACCGAGACGAACAGACCGCTGGTGTATCAGTTGTCCTGCCAAGGGCACTGCTGATTAGCTACGTCTGGATGGGATAACCGCTGAAAGCATCTAAGCGGGAAGCCCACCTCGAGATGAGACTTCCCATCCCCTCGAGGGAGTAAGGGCCGTGGAAGACCACCACGTTGATAGGCCGGCGGTGCAAGCGCAGCAATGCGTTCAGCTGACCGGTACTAATTGCCCGAGGTCTTGATTTAGAACACTCGTGGAGTTGCTATGGAGTTTTGAGGGTGCGCTCGAACGGCGTGCGACTTTCGACAATTTCGGCGGTCATAGCGTCGGGGGTACACCTCTTCCCATTCCGAACAGAGAAGTTAAGCCCGACAGCGCCGATGGTACTCGGGGCGCAAGCCCCCGGGAGAGTAGGACGCCGCCGAATTATTTCAGGAGGGCCGCGAGAGCGGCCCTCCTTCCATTTCCGCATTTCCGTCGTAAAATTCGGAACTCATGGAGATTCGCCCGCCGGACCCCCCACTGGAGGACGAGCTCGTTCGGTTGCGGCCGTGGATCGACGACGATATCCCCGCGATCGTGGCGGCCTGCAACGACCCGGAGATCGTTCGCTGGACAACCGTTCCGACGCCGTATTCCGCCGAGGATGCCCGCGCGTGGCTCGCTCGCTGCGAGACGGCCTGGAGCGAGGGGGCGGCGCCGTTGGCCGTGGTCGAGCAGGCCTCGGGTGAGCTCGCGGCAGCAATCACCCTCTGGCTGCACGGCCCGGTCGGCGAGCTCGGCTACTGGGCCGCGCCGTCGTTTCGCGGGCGCGGCTACGTGCCGCGCGCCGTCCAACTGCTCTGTGCGTGGGGATTCGACCAGCTCGAGCTGCCTCGGATGCAGCTCGGCACGTTTCCCGGCAACGCCGCTTCCGAGCGAGTGGCGGAGAAGAGCGGCTTCACCCGTGAAGGCGTCCTTCGCTCCTGGCTCGAGCAGCGCGGCGAGCGCCGGGACGTGACGATGTGGTCGCGCCTACCCGGCGATCCCGCGTAGCGCCGCAATTCGGCGCTCGAGCGGCGGGTGGGTGACGAACAGGGCGGCCAGCCCTTCCTCGGCAAACGGATTGACGGTGTACAGGGGCTCAGTCGCCGGGCTCGCCTCGAAGGAGACGAGGTCGCTCGCCTGATCGAGGCGGAGGAGGGCGTCGGCCAGCCCTGCACCGGTGCCGCAGATCTCCGCCGCCGCCCGGTCGGCCGCCAGCTCCCGCTTGGGAGAGAGCAGAAGGTGCACGAATGCCGCCGCGATCGGGCCGAGAACTCCGAGCAGCGCCCGCTCGAGCCAGCCGCCGAGCCGGGACATCTCGACGAGCACGACCGCGAGCAGCACCGCCGAGGTCTGGACGAGCACGTCGCGGCTGCGCACGTGGGCGAGCTCGTGTGCTAGCACGCCCTCGAGCTCGGCCGGCCTCATCGCGCCGAGCAGTCCGGTCGAGACTGCGAGCGCCGAGCCCTGGGGCCCTCGTCCGGCAACGAGTGCGCGCGGGAAGCCGTCCGAGATCACGTAGAGCTTCGGCGGCCGGATCGCCAACTTGGCCGAGAGCGCGTCGACGGTGGAGCGCAGGATCGGCTCCTCGGCGAGTGCATACTCGCGGGCGCCGAGCATGCCGAGGAGCGCTCGGTCCGCGTACGCGTAGACGGCGAGGCCCGCGAGGAGCGCGCAGAAGACGAACACCGACGCGGTTCGATAGCCGCCGAGGAGCCAGCCGGCGCCGCCGAAGGCGGCCGCGACGATCAGCGCCAGTAGCCACACCTTCGCCAGATTGCGAGCGGCGGCGAGCCGCATGCCTCAGGAGTCGTCGTCGCCGAGGCCGTCGCGGTCGTCTTCGCCCAGGCCGCGGGGCGGCCAGTCGGGCTCGGGCGCATCGCAGCGGCTCGAGCAGTGGAGCGAGGCGACGTTCTGCAACGGCACGAGGATGTGCCCGTTCAGCTCGATGTGGGGGACGTCCTCGATCGAGCAGTAAGCGGTGAGGACGCCCTCCTGGTACTCGCCGCCGAAGAGTGCCACTTCGATCTGCTCGCCCTTGTACTTGTTCGTGTAGTCCTCCACGGGCCGCTCAGTCTATCTCCACGAATCCATCGTCCCGAACCGCCAGTTTGTAGACGGCGCAGTTCGCCCAGCGCTCGATGCGGACGCCGAGCGCGTGGTGCCAGAGTGAGTTGAGCGCGCCACCGTGGGAGACCACGAGCACCTGCTCGCCCGGGTGCGCCGCCGCGATCGATCGCACCGCCGCGAGGACACGCTCGCGCACCTCGTCGTCGCTCTCACCGTCGTGACTCTCCTCCGGCCGATCGGCGAGGTCCTCGCGGGTGAGCCCTTCCCACGAGCCGAACGACCGCTCGCGCAGGCGCGAATCGAGGTGCACTTCGAGCCCATGGCTCGCCGCGACGGCTTCGGCTGTCGCGCGGGCGCGGCTGAGATCGCTCGAATAGATCGCGTCGAGCTCCACGTGCTCCAGTTCCTGCGCCAGCGAATGCGCCTGCTTGCGCCCGAGCTCGTTCAGCTCGATGTCGGAAGAGCCTTGGATACGGAACTCCCGGTTCCAGTCGGTCTCGCCGTGTCGCGCCAGGAGCAGTGTGGTCATGCATCTAAGCTAGCCGCCGGTGGACCTCAGACTGAACGGGAAGGCGTGCGTCATCAGCGGCTCGACGGGCGGGATCGGGCTCGAGACGGCCAAGCTGCTCGTGGCGGAGGGCGCGCGCGTCGTCACCAGCGGCCGGAGCGAAGCGCCGGCGATCGGTGAGGCGCTGCACGTGCGCGCGGACCTGTCCGAGCCGGACGCGCCGGCTCGCCTGGTCGAGGCTGCGGCGGTCGAGCTCGGAGGCATCGACGTTCTCGTCAACAACGTCGGTTTCGCGGTCCAGGCTCTCTTCGAAGACGTTGCAGACGACGAGTGGGACTCGATGTGGCAGCTGAATGTCATGAGCTACGTGCGCGCGATCCGCGCCGCGCTCCCGCATCTGCGCGCGTCGAGGGGAGTGATCGTCAACGTCTCCTCGACTGCCGGGAAGCGGCCGTCGGCGGCGATGCCGCACTACTCGGTGACGAAGGCGGCGGTGCTCTCGCTCTCCCGGCTCGTCGCGGATCTCTACGCGGGGGACGGGATCCGCTGCAACGCGGTGACGCCCGGCCCGACCGCGACCGAAGCCTGGCTCGGCGAGGGAGGCCTTGCCGACCAGCAAGGCGGCAGCCGCGACGAGGTGCTCGCCAAGGTCGGCGCCGGCCGTCCGCTCGGCCGGCTCGCCGAGCCGGACGAGATCGCGTCGGTGATTGCCTTCCTCGCATCGGAACGCTCCTCCTACGTCACGGGCGCCGCCTGGTCTGCTGACGGCGGCACCGTCCCGATCATCATCTGAACGCGCAACGCGGGCCTCGATGCGTGTCCGAAACCGCCACTGTCCGCGCGAGCCACGTCCGGGGACTGTCCCCGGACGGGTCTCGCCGCGACGTGTCCGCGTGTAAATCTTCAGCAACGATTTCTCCACAGCTGGGAGCGCCCGCTCGAGTCGGCTGCGGGATCCGCCGAGCGGGATACCCTGACCTCATGCCGGAGCTGGCCGGACGAGTTGCCGACGCCTTCGAGGCTCGCATCCGCGCGCAGGAAGAGAGCGCGTTGTCTCCGCTTGCCGTTCGTTCCTACGAGACCCGTGGGCGCCTGCGTGAGGAGGACGAGTGCGGCATCCGGACGCCGTTCCAGCGCGACCGCGACCGGATCGTCCACTCGAAGCCGTTCCGGCGGCTGAAGGGGAAGACCCAGGTCTTCATCGACCCCACCGGCGACCACTACCGCACCCGCATCACGCACACGCTGGAGACGACGGGGATCGCCCGCGTCGTCGCCCGGGCCCTTCGGCTCAACGAGGATCTGACCGAGGCGATCGGGCTCGGCCACGACACGGGTCATCCGCCGTTCGGCCACGCCGGCGAGGAGGGGCTCGACGCCTGCCTGCGGGAGCGCTTCGGGACCGGTTTCCATCACAACGAACAATCACTCCGGATCGCCGAGCAGCTGAACCTGACCGCCGAGGTGCGGGACGGGATCCTGACGCACACCGGCCCGCAGGATCCCCGGACGCTCGAGGGCAAGATCGTTCGGCTCGTCGACCGCGTCGCGTACATCAACCACGACATCGACGACGCGATCCGGTGGGGGCTGCTCACTCCTGACGATCTGCCGCGTGCGGAGATCGGGCTGCTCGGTGAGACCGGGTCGAGCCGGATCGACACGCTCGTCCACGACCTGATCGAGAGCTCCGAGCGCGCGGGAGACATCGTCCAGAGCGAGGAGGTGGGCTCATCGATGCTCGCGCTCCGCGCATTCATGTTCGAGCGCGTCTATCTCGGCGAGCACGCGCGCGGCGAGCACGTGCGGGCGCACGCGACGATCTCGGCGATCGTCGAGCACCTCGTCGAGCGAGGCGACACGGAGGACGAGATCCGTGATTTCGTCTCCGGCATGACTGATCGCTTCGCCCTCCAGTACGCCGAGCGCCTCTGATGGCCCGGATCAAGGAGACGTCCGTGCGGGAGGTCGTCGCGGCAGCCGACATGGTGGAGGTCGTCTCGGGGCGGACGTCTCTCCGCAAGGCCGGCGCCCGCTACTCCGGACGCTGTCCCTTCCATGAGGAGCGGACGCCGAGCTTCTCCGTCAACCCGGCCGACAAGCTGTACCACTGCTTCGGCTGTGGCAAGGGCGGCGACGTGATCACGTTCGTCCGTGAGACCGAGAACCTCGATTTCGCCGAGGCCGTGGAATGGTTGGCCGAACGGTTTCGTGTCACCCTCGAGTACGAGGAGACCTCGCCGCAGCTCGAGGAGTCGCGGAAGCGGCGCGACCGGCTGCACGCCGTCCTCGATCAGGCGGCGTCGTTCTACGAACGCCACCTCTGGGAGACGGCCGCGGGGGCGCCGGTGCGCGAGTACCTCGCGAGCCGAGGGCTCGGCGAAGCGGTCTGCCGCGAGTTCCGGCTCGGTCTCTCGCCGGGGACCGGCCTCGCGCAGAAGGCTCAACAGAAGGGCTTCACGCGCGACGAGCTGCGCGGAGCGGGTCTGACCAATGCGCGAGGCTCCGACTATTTCCCACCGCGCCTGATGTTCCCGCTAGCCGACGCGCGGGGCCGGATCGTCGGCTTCCAGGCGCGAAAGCTGCACGACAACGATCCGCTGAAAGGCAAGTACGTCAACTCGCCCGAGGGCGAGCTCTTCCACAAGTCCGCGATCCTGTACGGCCTGAACCTCGCTCGAACGGCGATCGCGAAGCAGGAACGCGCCGTTGTCGTCGAAGGCAACACCGATGTGATCGCGCTGCGCCAGGCCGGGTTCGAGCCCGCCGTGGCGTCGATGGGAACGGCCCTCACCGACCGCCAGCTGAAGGAGCTGCAGCGACTCTCGCGTCGCATCTACCTCTGCTTCGACTCCGACGCAGCTGGGGAGGAGGCGACGTTGCGCGGAATGGAGCTTGCGATGTCGCTCGGCTTCGACGTCCGCGTCGTAACGCTTCCCAAGGGACAGGATCCCGCCGACGCACCCGACGGCTTCGAGAAGCGGCTCGTGGGCGCCGAGAGCTACGTGGTCTATCGGGTGCGGCTGGAGCTCGACCGCACGCCTGACCGCCAAGAGGCATTCGTACGGGCTCGCGAGATCCTGCAGCGCAGCGAGGACTCGCCCGAGTGGCAGGACGCCCTGCGCCTGCTCGCCGGACGCCTCGACCTGCCGAGGGAGACGCTGGCGGGGCTGACGCCCAAGGGCGGTACGAGGACGCTGACCCAGGAGCTCTCACCGAAGATGCTCGCAATCGCCGAACGGCTGGAACGCGACGTGCTGGCGGCCTGTGTCGCCCACCCGACGCTCATGCCGCTTCTGGCCGAGATCACCCCGGAGCACTTCGAGTCGGAGACACACCGCCGCTTCCGGGCGCAGCTGCTCGAGGGCGGAGACGACGGCGACCTCGTCGGCTTGAAGGCGGAGCTCGACGCACGCGTCGCGCGTGAGGGAATCGACGAGCGGACCGGCCGGCAGCTTCTGCTCCGACTGAGGGAGCGGCGCCTGCGGAAAGACGCCACAGAGGTCGATCCCGGCCGCCAGCGCGAGGTCGCAGAGGCAATTGAACGGGTTCGCGCCGCGATCGAGGAGCTGTCAGTCGAGCGCGCGTAGCGACGCTACAATCTGCCCTGCCTTCCCGCGTAGCTCAATTGGCAGAGCATCCGGCTGTTAACCGGAGGGTTGTTGGTTCGAGTCCAACCGCGGGAGCTCCGAACCGGACCGAACCGATCGGGGCGCGCGGACGAACACGAGCCAGGGGCGGTGTGCGCGCTGCGGCCGCGCAGCACTCTGCCCCGATTCCTTCTGTACGGCAGCCGACTACACCCGCCGCGCGTCGCCCTCGGTGTCGGCGTCGGCGAGCTTCCGCCGACAGTCCTCGATCGCCGCCTGGATCGCCTTCCGAAGGTCGTCGGACCACGTTTCGAGCAGCACCGACCGTAGCTCGGCTATCCGCGCGGAAATGTCGACTGTCTCCTTCAGACCCCTGCTCTCGACCGGTAGATGCGCGGCGGGGCGAAAACTGGCGCGAAATCGACAAACACTCGCAGTCGAAAATATTGTCGATTTGTAAAGACTTGCAGGAGGCGGGAGGCCGGTCCCCAAGTGGTCCATCCCGTGCGTCTGCCTACCTTGATTCTCGCCGTGATCGCCGCCGCCCTGGTTGCGGCGCCGACGGCGCTCGCGGCTCCCGATCCCGAGATCGCGAGCCTCCAGGTCGCGCTGCGCTCGAAGGGGATGTACTTCGGCAAGATCGACGGCGTCTCGGGGCCGATGACCGCCAAGGGACTTCGGACGTTCCAGCGCCTGACGCGGCTTCCGGTCACCGGTGAGCTCGGCCCCCGTACGCGCGCGGAGCTCGGAGCGCTCGGCCGGCCGCTCGTCGCCAGGCGCGTGCTCGTGCAGGGGGCCTACGGCTGGGACGTCTCGGCGCTCCAGTTCTTGCTTGCGCGCGCAGGTCATCTCCGGCTGCTCGACGTCGACGGTCACTTCGGGGCGTCGACCAAGGCCGCCCTCGCTCGCTTCCAGAAGACCCGCGGCCTCGCCGTGGACGGGATTGCCGGCCCAGCCTCCTTGACGGCGTTCGGCAGCGGCCGCCGTACGCCGGTGCTGACGCGAGCCACGGCAACGCCGGTCTCGTACGTTGTCAAGCCCGGCGACACGCTCACCGAGATCGCCGACAAGCACAAGACGACGGTGCGTGCGCTCGCGAAGGCGAACGACCTGAAGTCGATCAACCTCGTGGTCCAGGGCGCGAGGCTGCGCCTGCCGTCGGAGGTTGCGAGCGGCCCCACGGAGGAGCTCTCCCGCTCGACCGTTCGCGCTCACATCGACAAGTGGGCGAACCACTACGGCATCTCGGTAAACCTTGCACGCGCGCTCGCCTGGCAGGAGTCGGGCTTCCAGACCAACATCACGTCGTCGGTGGGGGCCTGGGGCCCGATGCAGGTAATTCCCCAGACCTGGGCATTCGTCGAGACCGTCGTCCTCGGGCACACCGTCCCGAAGACGGGTGAAGGCGGCGTCGAGGTCGGGATGGCCCTCCTGAACCACCTCCTCAAGCGCTTCAACGGCGATCGGCGGCTGGCGCTCGCAGCCTGGTACCAGGGTGAGAAGGCCGTGCGCGAGATCGGGCTCTACGACGACACGAAGGCGTTCGTCGCGAACGTCCTTGCCCTCAGCGGGCGCCCCCTTTAGAACGCCGCGATCGCGGCGTACGCGCGGCGCGCTGCCTCGTCGACGTCCAGCGACCAGAGCGAGTCGGGCCGGGCGGGATCGCCGAAGATCTCGACGTCCCACGCGCCTCGCCAGCCTGCATCACGCAGCACGTGCATCAGCTCGGTGCATCGGGAAATGCCTTCTCCCGGCAACGCTCGGTCGCCGCGCTCCGCCTCGAACCAGTTCGCAACGTGTACCCCGGTGATCCGGTCGACGTTGTCGACGAGGTGGCGCTGGATATCCGGCGTATCCCCGAGATGCCAGAGGTCGACCATGATCCCGACGTTCGGGAGCCCAGCTTCTTCGAGGAACTCGAGTGTCTCCGGGATCGATGTGATCAACGTCAGCGAGTCACGCTCGGAGGCGTGGATCGGCTCGAGCCCGAGCCGCACGCCCGCCTCGTCGGCTGCCGCGGAGATGCGTTGCAGGCCGTCGATCGCGAGTCGCCGCGCCTCCTCCTGGCTCCGCTCGCCGGCAGGGCCCGTCAGGCAGAGGACGCAGTCGGGCTCGAAGGGGGCGAAGCGGTGGGCCGATGCACAGAGCGATTCGATCCGCGTCTCGACGTCTTCCGGTCCTTCGATCACGGTGTTCGGGAGGATCGAGGGCACGAGGGGCACGCAGTTCGTGACCCGCAGTCCGCTTGCACGCACCGCCTCGAGGTTGGCCTCGTCGTCTTCGCCGAGCTTCATCTCCCAGATCCCGATCCCGTCGAAGCCGGCGGCGGCGTAGGCCCGGAGGTCGTCGCGGAAGCTCGCCGAGGCGGTCGAGATCTCACTCAGCGAGAGCATCAGGAAACACCCGGAAGCTTCGCCAGCAGCCGGCGCGGAAGTGGAGGACGGGTGAGGTGCTTGGCGACGATGTAGCCGGAGCCGGCCCCGAGCCCGGGACCCGGGTGGGTGCTTGCCCCGATGTGCCAGAGAGCCTCCACCGGCGTTCCGTGGCCCGGCGCCGCGGGGGTGGGGCGGAAGATGAGGTTCTGGTCGAGTGCGCACGACCCGGCGTAGATGTCGCCGCCCACCCAGTTCGGGTTCGCGCTCTCCATGTCGGCCGGCGACATCACCACGCGACCCACGGTCGCCGAGTCGAGGTTCTCGATGTGACGGCCGATCCGCTCGACGATCCGGTCGGCATACGCCTCGCGCAGGTCCTCCGTCCACGAGCCCGTCGCCGGTGTCGAGCTCGCCGGCCGCGTCGCCCTTCGGCCGCGGTGGGAGCTCCTGGAGCTGGACCCAGATCACCCACGAGCCTTCGGGCGCGCGCGACGGATCGAGGGTCATCGGCTGCCCGAGCGCGATCGTCGCTTCAGCCGGGAGAAGGCCGCGGTCGGCTTCGTTGACCGCACGCGAGACTCCGTCGAGGCCGGGTGTGAGGTGGAGCAGCGGCGTGCGGGCGAGCCGCTCGTCGCCCCGCCAGCGCGGCAGCTCGTTCATCGCGATGTGGATCTGCATCTCGCCGCGGCCGTAACGGAAGCGTCGCGCCGCGTCGCGCACGTGCTTCGGCGCGTCGCTCTCACCGAGCAGCCGCCCGTACAGCTGTGTCGGCGTCACGCAGGCGAGCACGGCGCGTGAGGCGGGGATCGACTCGCCGTCCGCCAGCCGGACGGCGGTCGCGCGGCCCTCGGAGACGAGGATCCGCTCGACGTCCGCCTCGGTCCGCAGCTCACCGCCTGCGTTGCGAATGATCGTCGCCAGACCCTCGACGAGCACCGTGCCGCCGCCCTTGGGCACCGGCATGCCGCCGAGCTGGAGCGCGCAGGCGATCACCTGCGTCATGAAGCCCGATACGGCCTGGTCGGGACCGAGCCCCGTGTGCAGCACCCACGGGGCGAGGAGGCCGCGGGTGCGCTCGTCGTCGAATGTCTCCGTCAGCCAGTCGCGCGCCGAGAGCAGCGTGTGACCGGCGAACTCGACGAGGCCGCGGCGGCCGTAGTGCGAGTACGCCTTGCGGCCCAACGAGAGCCCGGCGCCGGACCAGAGCTCCGTCCCGAGCACGCCGAACGCGATGTCGACCCCGGACATGAACTCGTCGAACTGCCGCTGCCACGCGTCGCCCAGCTCCGCGGCGTTGGCCGCGCCGTCCGTCGAGAGGAAGGCGCTCGAGCCGTCAGGGAAGGCCGCGGCCGTCGGCAGGTCCGTGTTCAGGTACTCGAGCCCGAGGGCGTCGAGATCCGGCTTCAGCTCGGCGTAGGCCGGCGAGCCGACCCACAGCGGGATGCCAGGACGAGAAGACCTCGTGCGTGAACCCGGGAGCCGTGAGCCCGTCGACGGTCCTGATCGCGCCGCCCAGCCAGTCGTTTCGCTCCAGCACGCAGACGCGCCAGCCCTCCTTGGCGAGCAGGGCGCCCGCAGCGAGCGAGTTGACGCCGCTACCGACGAAGACCGCGTCGAACCCAGCCATGCGGCGACTCTACTCGCTTGACATGTCACGGAGAAATCAGTGTTTAATCCCAGGCATGCTTCTCCGCGAGGTCGAGTATGCGCGACCGGGATCGGTCGACGAGGCCATCCGCCTGCTGGCGTCGAACGACGGGGCCCGCGCGCTCGCGGGCGGCCAGACGCTCGTGAACGTGATGAAGGCGCGCGCGGCATCCCCCGACGTGCTCGTCGACCTGAACCGCCTCGACGACCTGCGCGAGATCACCGTCAGCGCCGGCACGCTCCGGCTCGGGGCGATGGCGACCTACACCCAGATCATGGACTCGTCCGAGGTCGAGGTCTCGCGGCCGATCCTGGCCGAGGTAGCTGCGCAGATTGCGGACGTTCAGGTGCGCAACCGGGGCACGATCGGCGGCAACATCTGCTCGAACGATCCGACGAACCACCTGCCGCCGCTGCTCGTTGCGGTCGGGGCATCGATGACGATTCGCGGCGACGCCGGCGAGCGCACCGTCCCGGCGGAAGAGTTCTTCCTCGGCGTGTACATGACCGTGGTCGGTGAAGGCGAGCTGCTCACCTCCGTGTCCGTTCCGGCCGCCGCCAACGCGCCGGATGGCTTCGCGTCGGTGACGATCGGGCGCGACGGCACCTGCATCGCAAACGCGGCTGCCAGCCTCGCAGGCGGGCCGCCGCGAGTCGTGCTCGGCTGCGTGGACGCCGTGCCGGTCCTGCTGACACCGAGCGGGACCGATGAGGAGAGCATCCGGAAAGCTGTCGCCGACGCGGCGCTCGACCCGCCGTCCGACGTCCATGCGCCGGCCGACTACCGGCGGCAGCTGGCGGAGGTCTGCGCGGTGCGCGCCGTCGCGCAGGCAGCGGAGAGAGGTAGGTGAGCGTGCAAGAGCCGTCCCTGAGTCGCACGATCTCGGTCGACGTCAACGGTGACGTCTACGAGCGTGAGGTCGACGCTCGCCGCCTGCTCGTCCATTTCATTCGCGACGACCTCGACCTGACGGGGACGCATGTGGGCTGCGACACCGGCAACTGCGGCGCCTGCACGGTCCATCTGGATGGTCAGGCCGTGAAGAGCTGCATGCTGCTCGCCGTCCAGGCCGACGGCGCGAAGGTTGCGACGGTGGAGGGGCTCGCGAACGGAGAGGAGCTCAGTGCGCTCCAGCAGTCGTTCTCCGCCCATCACGCCCTCCAGTGCGGCTACTGCACGCCCGGGATGCTGATGAGCGCGTCGTCGCTGCTCGCGCAGAACCCGCATCCGAGCGAGGACGAGGCGCGGACGGCCATCCAGGGGAACATCTGCCGCTGCACGGGCTACGTGAACATCGTCGAGGCGATCGTCGCCGCCGGAGGCCAGCAATGAGTAGAGCGATGAGCACGACCGAGACCACGACTGCTCCCGTCGAGCTGCAGAAGGGACACATCGGGCAGTCGATCCCGCGCAAGGAGGACCGTCGGCTCGTCCAGGGCCAAGGCGTCTTCTTCGACGACGTTCGCCGGCACGGCACCGGCTATGTCCACTTCGTCCGCTCGCCGCACGCCCACGCGAAGATCGTCTCCATCGACGTCGCGGCGGCGCTCGAGCTGGACGGCGTCTACGGCACGCTGACGGGCGACGAGGTCGCGATCCAGACCGACCCGTTCTTCGAGATGTCGACCCCGCCGGGCGCGAACATCAAGGACTACGCGCTCGCCGTCGGCTCGGTGCGATTCATGGGCGAGCCGGTGGCCGCCGTCTGCGCCAGGACGCGAGAGCTCGCCCGCGACGCCGCCGAGCTGGTGGAAGTCGAGTACGAGCCGCTCGAGGTGCTCGTCGACGCACGTGAGGCGGTCAAGAACGAGACCGTGATGCACGAGGACGCGGGCTCCAATGTCGTCTGGAGCGGCGTCTTCGACTGGGGCGACTGGGAGGCGGCGAAGGCCGAGGCCGACCACGTCGTCAAGATCGACGAGCTTCACTTCCACCGCTTCAGCTCGACGCCGCTCGAGTGCTCGGGCGCACTCGTCGAGTACGAGAAGGGCACCGGCCAGTGGACGCTCCACTGCAACCACCAGATGCCCGGCGTGGGCGCGATCTGGATGGCGCCGGCTCTCCGCACCGGGCTCGACAAGCTGCGCTTCGTCACGCGCGACATCGGCGGCGGCTTCGGCAACAAGATCTGCCTCCATCCCTACTACGTCACGCTCTGCCTGCTGGCGCGGAAGCTGAACCGGCCGGTGAACTGGACCGAGTGGCGCACCGACCAGCACACGGCGAACGCGCACGGCAACGAGCGCTGGTTCCAGGACATCGAGGTCGCCGTCAAGGCGGACGGGACGATGCTCGGGTTCAACGTCAAGGCGCTCGACGACTGCGGCGCATTCCCGCGGTACGAGCCGCTCGGGTGCATCATCTGGGCGCAGGTGACCCCGGGGTGCTATGCCTGGCGGAACATCCGCGTCGACTTCACACAGGTGACGACGAACAAGTCGCCGGTGTCCCCGAACCGCGGCTACTCGCGGATGCAGCACCTCTGGCTGACGGAGCGGATCATCGACATCGTCGCCTCCGAGCTCGACCTCGATCCCGTCGAGATCCGGAAGCGGAACTACGTGAAGACCGAGCAGATGCCGTACGAGACGCCCAACGGCTGCGTCTACGACTCCGGCGACTACGCGCGCTGCCTCGACATCGCCCTCGACCTGATCGACTACGACACGATCGAGGAGCGGCGGGCGGAGGCACTGACGCGCGGCAAGCTGCTCGGTGTCGGCATCGGCTCGACGCTCGACTCCGGCACGAACAACTTCGGCCAGTCCCAGCTCCTCAACCCGGAGCTTCAGTTCTCGGGCAACAACGAGGCGGCGACCGTGAAACTCGACATCTTCGGCGAGGTCGTCGTGACGCTCGGCACGGTGCCGCAGGGCCAGGGGCACGAGACCACCTCCTCGCAGGTCGTCGCGGACATCATCGGCTGCTCACCCGACCAGGTGCACGTGCGCTCCGGCCACGACACGTTCTTCAACTCCCACGCGGGCTTCTCGGGCACGTACGCGAGCCAGTTCGCAGTCACCGGCCTCGGCGCCGTGAAGGGCGCTGCCGATCTCCTGCGCGCGGAGATGGTCACCCTGGCAGCCGCAGTCCTGCAGTGCGACGAGGCGCAGATCGAGCTCGCGGACGGCTTCGCGCGAATCAAGGACGGCCCGCCGGAGGCCGCGCTCCCGTTCATGGCGCTCGGTGCGATCGTGAACGCGAACAACGCCTTCCTGCCGCCCGACTTCAACCCGACGCTGAACCACCGCTTCGTCTACCGGCCGTATTTCGGCATGGTCGACGTCGAGAAGAAGATGGGCAAGCTCACCCTGACCTATGCGACGCAGATCCACGCGTGCGTCGTCGAAGTCGACCAGGAGACCGGTGTGACCGAGATCGTCGACTACGCGGCCGTGGACGACTGCGGCACGCGCATCCATCCGCAGATCGTCGAGGGGCAGGTGCACGGGGCGACCGCGCACGCGATCGGCGCTGCCCTGCACGAGGACTTCGTGTACGACGAGGACGGTCAGCTGCTGACCTCGAACTTCTACGACTACCACGTCCCGCACGCCCTCGATGTTCCGGCGCTCAAGACCGGTTCGATCGAGTCGCCTTCGCCCTTCTCGCCGCTCGGCTCCAAGGGGATGGGGGAGGGCGGCGGCGGTGGCATCCACTGCATCGGCTCCGCGATCCAGAACGCCCTCCGGCCTGTGGGCAAGCCGATCGTCTACACCAGCTGCAACCCCTCCCACCGGGTCTGGTCGATGCTCCAGGACCCGGAGAAGACGCGCGCGAACGTCACGGTGGTGTCGGGGTGAAGGTCGAAGGAACCAAGGAGCTCTCGGCCCCGCGCGAGGTCGTCTGGGAGGTTCTCAACGACCCGGCCCAGATGGCGAAGCTGATGCCCGGCGTGGAGGGCTTCGAGGTCAAGGACGATCGCCACTGGCAGGCCAAGGTCAAGATCCCGCTCGGTCTCGGCGGGCTGCGCATGACGATCGACTTCGACAAGGTCGAGGAGCGTCCGCCGGAGTTCGCGCAGCTGAACGCCAAGGGGAACGGCGTGGGCGCGATCATGAACATGCAGACGCAGTTCCATCTCTCAGAGGCGGGCACGGGGACCTCGATGCGCTGGGAAGCCGACGTCAAGATCGCAGGCCCGGTCGGTGCGATGGGCCAACGCGTCCTGCAGCCGATCATCAACCAACAGGTCGGGAACGTCCTCTCGGCGCTCGAGAAGCAGGTCAGCGAGGCCGCTGCGAGCACGGGCGGAGCGGTCGAGGGCGTGCATCCCGCGTCGCCCGAGGCGTACGACGCGGATCCTGAGGGGCCGACGCACAACACCGAAGACAAGGCCTAGCCGCCGTGGCTGTCCCGTTTCGCATCGGCGTGATGCAGCTCACGATGGAGCCGCTCGACGAGATGCTCGAGTCGGCGCGTGTGATGGACGAGGCCGGGATGGACACCGTCTGGCTCGCCGAGGCCTACCCGTGGTGGCGGAAGCATCAGATGGAGTCGCGCTCCTCGACGGTGGTGTCGGCCCTGATGGCGCGGGAGACCAAGCAGCTGACGATCGGCTGGGGGATCATCTCGCCGTTCACTCGCCATCCGGTGCAGGTCGCGATGGATGCGCGTGTCGTGCAGGAGGCGGCCGGGCCGGGGAGGTTCATCCTCGGCTTCGGGACCTCGAAGATCTTCCTCAACAACGCGAAGATGCAGACGAAGAAGACGCTCGGGCCGATGCGGGACGCGGTCGAGATCGTCCGCGGCGTCCTCGGCGGAGAGGCGTTCGAGTACGACGGCGACACCTGGAGCGCGTCGGTGCCGGCGCTCTCGGACGAGGCCCACACGCCCCGTGACGTCCCGCCCGTCTACGTCGCCGCGACGGCGCCGAAGATGATGGGGCTCGCCGCGGAGCTGGCCGACGGATGCTTGACGCCTTCGATCACGACTCCCGCGTTCGTCCGCCACACGCGCGACCTCGTCGGTCAGGCGATCGACGTCGGCTGCACCGTCGTCGCCTCGATCGACGAGGACCGGGACCAGGGCCGCGACGGGGCGCGCGAGATCGCGGGTATGTATCTCGCCAACAAGGTTCAGAACATCCAGGGCTCGGCCGACACGCTGCTCGATCTCGCCGGTCTCGAACAGGACGAGATCCGACCGGTCGCGGAGGCCATGGAGCAGGGCGGCCGGCTCGCGGCGAAGGCGAAGGTGACCGACGCCATCCTCGACAAGTGCAAGCCGATCGCAGGCACGCCGGCAGACTGCATCGCGGCGATCGAGGAGTACCGGGACGCAGGCTGCACCCATGTCATGCTCGAGCTGTGGGGCGACAAGCGACACGACCAGATCCGCCTCTTCGGGGAAAAGGTGCTGCCGCACGTTCGGGCGTGAGCTTCGACCCGGAGGCGTTCGACGCATTCGAGGCCGCAGGTTGGGCGGCGAAGGACGCCTCCGCCTATGACCGCCTCTTCGGCCGAGTGACGACACGGGTTGTCGAGCCCATGCTGGACTCCGTTGGGGCCGGGCCTGGGAAGCGGCTGCTCGACGTCGCCACCGGGCCCGGGTATGTCGCGGAGCGTGCGGTGGCGCGCGGGGCAGAGGCAGTCGGGCTGGATCTGTCCGAGGCGATGCTCGAGTCGGCCCGCGCCCGCGTGCCCGGTGCGGAGTTCGTTCACGGCGACGCGACTGCATTGCCATTCGAGGACGCCTCGTTCGACGCGGTCGCAGTCGCATTCGTGCTTCTGCACCTCGGCCGGCCAGAGCGTGCCGCGGCGGAAGCGGCACGCGTTCTCAAACCGGACGGCGCGGCCGCCTTCACGGTCTGGGACGTGCCCTCGCGAGGACGGTGGCTCGGCGTTCTGCTCGACGCCCTTGCCGATGTCGGTGCCGAGTCGATACCACCGGGCCCGCCGTTCTTCCGGTTCGCCGACGACGTGGAGCTCGTCCGGCTGATCAGCGACGCGGGCCTCGAGGACGCCACGGTCCAGACGATCGATTTCCCGCTCCGAGTCGAGAGTGCCGCCGAGCTCTGGGATGGGCTCGTCGAGGGCACGGTGCGCGTCCGGTCGCTCGTACAGGCGCAGACTGAGGATGTCCAGCGGTCGATCCGCGCGCGGTTCGAGGAGCTGCTGGAGGCGCATCGCGAGGGCGACGGCTTCGAGGTGCCTGTTGCCGTCAAGCTCGGTTCGGGACGGAAGTCGTGAACGGGGTCGCCGACCTGCTCACCGACGCGCGGAGCGGCATTCGGCGTTACAACCCGGCGGAGGCGCCTGCCCGCGCCGCCAACGGCTCGGTGCTCGTCGATCTGCGCTCGCACGACGAGCGTGAGCGGGACGGAGTCATCCCGGGATCGGTGCACGTGCCGCGGTCGGTGCTCGAGTGGCGCGTGGACGAGCACTCCGGGTTCGCGAACCAGCACGTCGCGCAACGGGACCTGGAGCTCATCCTCGTCTGCAACGAGGGGTACTCGTCGAGCCTGGCCGCCGCGGGCTTGCGGGGGCTCGGCTTTTCGCGCGTGGCCGATCTGGCCGGCGGCTTCCAAGCCTGGCGCGCAGCGGACATGCCGACGATCCCGGCTCCGCCGCGGGCGGAAGGGCTGCCCGGCATGGGAGGGCCCGACCGGTGATCGACCGCGAGCGCCTGGTCGCCGACGCGCTGGCGGCGGTCTCGATCCCGAGCTTCACCGGCTCCGAGGAGGCCATGGCCGCCTGGATGGCGGGCCAGTGCGAGGAGCTCGGTCTGGCCGTACAGTGGCAGCAGGTCGAGGACGGGCGCGCGAACGTGCTCGCGACCCGCGCCGGCTCGGGCGGCGGGCCGACGCTGATGTTCAACGGCCACATGGACACCTCGTACTCGGGTCGAGAGCCCTGGCTGGCCGGGATCCCGGGCTTCCGGCCGGAAGGATTCGTTCGTGAGGGCCGCATCTACGGCCTCGGGATCTCGAACATGAAGGGCGCACTCGTCGCCTACCTCGCCGCGTTGCGCGCCCTCGCCGACACACCTCTCCGTGGCGACGTGCTGCTCGCGGCCGTCGCGGGCGAGATCGAGAAGACGCAGCAGGGCGACGCGCAGGGCGCCGAGTACCGCGGTTACGCGGCCGGCTCGCGCTACCTCGTCGGCCACGGCGGTGCAGCCGACATGTGCATCCTCGGCGAGCCGACGGAGCAGAAGCTCGTGCTCGCGCATTTCGGCACGCTCTGGTTGCGGCTGTCGACGTCCGGGCCCTTCATCCACACGGCCTTCTCGTCCGGGCGCCTCGAGGAGAACTCGATCGTTCGCATGCGCGAGGTGCTCGACCGCGTCCTCGAGTGGCTTCCGAGCTGGGAGGAGGAGATGAGCTACGGCGACGTGCGCGGCGTCGCGAACGTCGGTGCGATCCAGGGCGGCTTCGGATGGCGCGTCTCGCGGACACCGCACCGGACCGACCTCTTCCTCGATCTCCGCGTGCCGCCGGACGTCGCGATGGCCGAGGCGCGCCGCAAGGCGCTCGAATTCGCCCGCTCGCTGGACGGGGTGGAGGCGGAGGTCTACGTGACCGCGCCCGGCGCAGAGATCGAGGAGTCCCACCCGCTCGTCGGCGCACTCGAGGAGTCGCACGCGGAAGTCTTCGGCGCAGCCCCCGAACGGGACGTGACGCGCTGGTTCTCGGACGCCTCGGTGCTGTCGCGCTACGGCATCGCGACCGTCAACTACGGCACGTCCTCGGGGCTCCCGGATCCCGAGTACGGGGAGAATCTGGAGATCGACGGGCTCGTCCAGATCGCCGAGGTCTACGCGCGCGCCGCGCAGAAGGTCTGCGGAGTCGCATGAGCTACGACCCGTACGCGCTGCCTGAGGACCTGCCCGTGCCCGAGGACGACGGCGCGGCCGCGCATCTGACCGGGCTCGCTCTGCCCGACCTCGAGCTGGAGTCGTCGCAGGGCTCTGTGAACGTGCAGGACCTCGACGTGCTCTACGTCTATCCGAGGACGGGCCGCCCCGGCATCCCCATGTTCCCCGGCTGGGACGAGACGCCCGGCGCGCGTGGCTGCACACCGCAATCCTGCGGCTTCCGCGACGCCCACGGTGAGCTGCGTGCGCTGGGAATGCGGGTCGCCGGCCTCTCGACTCAGCCGCTCGACGATCAGATCGAGTTCGCGGAGCGGAACGCCATGCCGTTCCCGGTCGTGGCCGATCCCGAACGGAGGCTCGGCGACGCGCTCGACCTGCCGACCTTTGCCATCGCTGGCGAGACCCTGTACAAGCGCCTCGCCCTCGTGGCGGAGAATGGGCAGATCGTCAAGGTCTTCTATCCCGTCTTCCCGCCCGACGAGAACGCCGGCGACGTCCTGGCCTGGCTGCGAGCGCAATGAGGCTGGTCACGTTCGACGAAGGCCGGGTCGGCCGGATCGACGGCGACGAGATCGCCGTCCTCGACGTGCCGACCACGCGGGCATGGTTCGAGCGCGGCGGCTCGGACGAGACCGGCGAGCGGATCCCGCTCTCGGAGGCTCGGCTACGCGCCCCGATCATCCCGAAGAAGTTCTTCCACACCGCCGGCAACTTCCGTGAGCACGAGGAGGAGTCCAAGGTCGTCGACTGGTCGCACGAGATCGCGCCGTGGATCGTCTTCTTCCAGAACGTGGACGCCATCGTCGGCCCGGACGAGCCGGTCGTCTACCCCGAGCACATGACCGAGGAGCTGGACTACGAGCTCGAGCTCGCGGTCATCCTGAAGAAGAGCGGCAAGTGGTTCCCGCCCGAGGAGGCCATGGACTACGTCGGCGGCTACGTGATCTTCAACGACATCACGGCGCGCGACATCCAGCGGCGCGAGATGCGCTCCGGCGTCTTCAGCTTCTGCAAGGCGATCGACACCTTCTGCCCGCTCGGGCCCTGGATCGTGACCCCGGACGAGATCCCCGACCCGCACGACCTCGCGATGGAGCTGCGCGTCAACGGTGAGACGCGGCAGACGTCCCATTCCGGGCGGATGAGCGTCACGATCCCGGAGATCATCAGCCACTACTCGGCGCTCGGGTACTCGGCCGGGGACGTCCTCTCGACCGGGACGGTCTCGGGCGTTGCAGGCTTCTCGGAGGACGCAGCGTCGCTCTACCTGAAGCCCGGCGACGTGATCGAGGCCGAGATCGAAGGGATCGGCGTGCTCCGGAACCCGGTGATCGGCTGGCAGGAGGCGCACGGGGAGCCGCCGCCGGAGCGGATCAGGTGGTAGTCGGCTCCGTCGAGCTCGTGCCGCTCGTCGACGCGGTCGGGGAGCTGGGTGAGCTGGCGGAGCTCTTCCCGGACACCTCCGACTGGGCTCCGTACCGCGACCTCTACCCGCAGATCTTCGCGGAGTCGCGCTGGCGGGCCCCGTGCACGTGCTATCTCCTCCGCTCCGGCGACGGCACGGTTCTCGTGGACACCGGCGTCGGGCCTGCGGGCCTCTGGGGCTGGAACGCCGAGTTCGAGGAGGGCTTGCTTCCCGCGCTCGAGAAGGCAGGCGCCGCCGTCGAGGACGTGGACGTCGTCTTTCTCACCCACCTCCACGTCGATCACGTCGGCTGGAACACCGACCGGGACGGCTCTGTCGTCTTTCCGAACGCGCGCTATGTCGCGCATCGCGACGGGATTGCCTTTGCCGGCACCAGCGGCCGCCCGCACGTCGAACGGACGATCCTCTCCGTCGAGTTCGAGGAGATCGATGGCGAGGCCGTCGTAGCCGAGGGCGTCACGGCGTTCCCGCTGCCGGGGCACTTCCCCGGCCACATGGGCCTCCGGATCGAATCCGAGGGCAAGCGCGCCATCCTGATCGCGGACACCGCTGTCCATCCGATGATGCTCGACGAGCCCGACCGCACGTACGTCTCGGACGGAGACGCGGCCGCCTGCGCCGTAACCCGCCGCGCCTTGCTGCCCGAGCTCGTCGACCAGGACGTTCTCACCGTCTGCGGCCACTACCCGGACGGCGGCATCGGCCGTGTCGTCACCCGCGGCGGCCGCGTGGTGTGGGAGGCGGCCGGGTGAGGCTTGTGTTTCTGAAACACAAGCTCCCGTCGCTCCGCTCAACCATGCGGGTTCGAGGCCTCCGAATACCCCTTTGTGTTTCAGAAACACAAAGTCTGGACCGATCGTGAGCTGGGCGCGCGACAGTGCCAAGCTCGACCGCGTCCGGGCCCTGATGGCGGAGCACGAGCTCGACGCGCTCGTCGTCCGAGCCCCGGACAACGTCCTCTACCTGACGAACTTCTGGGGGATGAAGGGCTACGACGCTGTGGTCTTCCCGCAGGAGGGCGACCCCGTCCTGATCTGCCTCGAGGCCTCGGAAGCCGACGCCGAGCGGATGAGCTGGACGCAGGAGGTGCGCCTCTTCCGCGGCTACGACGAGAGCGACCCGCGGCCGCCAAGCCTGCGGGCACTCGACCTGGCGCGGCAGATCTCCTCCGACTACGACCGGGTCGGGATCGAGCTCTCGCTCGGGACGCAGGCCGCGGACCGCATGGTCGGGGAACCGACGACCTACCCCAAGGCCTGGTTCGACGCCTTCCCCGACGCAGCCGACGCGACGCCGCTGCTGGCAACCGCGCGGGCGATCAAGACCGAGCAGGAGATCGTTCGCATGCGGCTCGCGAACGCGATCGCTGCGGGCGCGATGGAGCACGTCCAGGCCAGGCTGCGCCCGGGGATGCGGGAGAGCGAGGCCGGTGCGATGTGGAACAGCTGGGTGCACGACCACGGCACCGGGTTCGACCATCCGGCGTACGAGGGAACGGTCGAGCTGGCGCACGGCTTCTCGCTCGTCTGGTCCGGCCCCGGGATCCGCTCGTTCACCGCCACCGGTAGCCGGCTCATCCAGGAGCATGCGCCGACGCTCTTCGAGATCTGGGTCTGCGCCGACGGCTACTGGTGCGACCACACGAAGAACCTCGTGCCCGGCGAGCTCGATGCGCGCTACGCGGAGCTCGAGCTGCAGCTGCTGGAGGTCTACGCAGACGCCGTCGACTTCCTCGAACCGGGAGCGAGCTTCGCGGAGCTCGACCGACGCGTTCGGGAGGGGTTGACCAGGGCCGGCTACGAGGGTCAGCCGGCGCATCCGATCTGCCACGGTGTCGGCGCCCGCGCGCACGAGCCGCCCTATGCGCATCAGGCGGGCGGCGGTACGATCGAGGCCGGAATGGTTCTCGCGATCGAGCCAGGCGTGTACTGGCCCGAGGGTGGCGGCCTCCGCGTCGAGGACAACTTCTTGGTCACGGACGGCGCGCCGGAGCGGCTGTGCCGCTTTCCCGGACGGGATCGTGCGAGCCGCTCCCAGCCCTGCAGCTCGCATCGCACCGCGAACTCAGCTCTGGACGGGCGAGCTTGAACCACCGCGCGCTCGAGCCGCAGACGCACGACACCGTCGGGCTCTACGACACGACGCTCCGCGACGGGGAGCAGACCGTGGGTGTCGTCCTCTCACCCGACGACAAGCTCGCGATCGCCCGCGCGCTCGACGAGGCGGGCGTCGACCGGATCGAGGCCGGATTCGCACGGGTGTCGGAGGAGGACGCCGAGGCGATCCGGATGATCGCGGCAGCAGGCCTCGACGCCGAGGTGTGGGGGTTCGCCCGCGCCGTGCAGGCGGACGTCGAACAGCTCGCCGGGCTGGGAGTGAGTGCTGCGGTGATCGAGAGCCCGATCTCCGACGCGAAGCTGGCGGCGCTCGGTGTCTCCCAGGACGACATGCTCGGCCGGATCCGGAAGGCGGTCTCGTTCGCGGCGGGCGAGGGGATCACGGTCGCGTTCTTCGGCGTCGACGGCTCGCGGGCCGAGCTCGGATTCTTCCGCCGCGCGTACGAGGCCGCGGTCGAGGCGGGCGCGAAGGAAGCCGCCGTCGTCGACACGATCGGGGTCGCGACACCGGAGGGTGCTGCCTATCTGGTGGCGCAGGCCGTCGACTGGCTCGACGTCCCGGTGCACTGGCACGGACACGACGACTTCGGCCTCGCCACCGCGGCCGCGGTCGCCGCCGTGCAGGCCGGCGCCACGTGGGTGCACGGCACGGTGAACGGGATGGGGGAGCGGGCCGGGAACGCCAACCTGCTCGAGGTCGCGCTGGCGCTCGAGGCGCTGTACGGGATTCCGACCCGGCTCGACCTCACGAAGGCGCGCGAGCTCGCCGCGCTCGTCCAGAGCCGCTCCGGCTACGAGCTCGCGCCATGGGCGCCGATCACCGGAGCGAACCTCTTCACGCGCGAGAGCGGCGCGGTCGCAAGCCAGTTCCACGACCCGCCCGCGATCGAGCCGTACGCGGCGGAGCTCGTCGGAGCCGGCCGGGGGATCGTGCTCGGAAAGAAGAGCGGGCTCGACTCGATCCGGCTGAAGGCCGAGGAGCTCGGGCTCGACCTGCCGGAGGAGCGGTACGCAGAGGTGCTGGCGGCCGTGAAACAGCTCGGGACCGAGAAGAGGCGGCTTGTCTCGGACGCCGAGTTCCGCGCCCTGACCGAGAAAGGAGCTTGAGATGGCGCACCACCGCGAGCTCGTGAACCCGCCGGAGCTCCATCCGGCGCCGGGTTTCAGTCATGTCGCGATCGCCACGGGTACGAAGGTCGTCCACCTCGCCGGCCAGGTCGCGCTCGACCAGCAGTTCGGGCTCGTCGGCGGCGACGACCTCGGAGAACAGACGAAAGCGGCGATGCGGAACGTGGAGGTCGCGCTGCGGGCTGCCGGAGCGGGCTGGGACGACATCGTTCGGCGGACGATCTACACGGTGCACCCAACCGAGTTCGAGACGATCACGGCCGCCATCGACGAGGTGACGGGCGGAGCCGCGTACCCGGCGCAGACGATCGTCGGAATCACGGGGCTGGCGGTGCCCGGCCTTCTGATCGAGATTGAATGCACTGCCGTCGTGACGGATGATTGACTGACATGACACGGGCGCGGGATACTTCGTGCCTCGCGGCAGACATGTCAGGAAAGGGGTGACGGTGTGAAGTTCAGCCTCTATTCGGAGGTTCAGAGCTGGCCCGGAAAGTCCGCGGAGCAGCTCTACGGCGAAGTGCTGGAGCAGATTCAGAACGCCGACCGGCTCGGCTACGACGCGTACGCCGTGATCGAGCATTTCTTCTTCCCGAAGTTCTCGATCTCGGCGAGCCCGCTGGCGCTCTTCGCCGCGGCGGCTCAGCGGACGAAGAAGATCAACTTCCGGACGCTGCTGCACTCGATGCCGTACCACAACCCGGTCGTGCTGGCCTCCGAGATCGCCGTCGCCGACATCCTGCTCGAGGGCCGCTACGAGTTCGGAGTCGGCCGCGGACACGGCTGGATGCCGCCGAAAGCGGGGCTGCCGCTGACGCCGGAATCGCGCGAGCGCTACGAGGAGTCCGTCGAGCTGCTCTTCGAGGCGCTGGAGAACGAGCGCTTCTCCTACGACGGCAAGCACTTTCAGATCGGCGACTCCGGGATCGTGCCCAGGCCGGACCGGAAGTTCCGCGTCTTCCTCGGCGGAACGTCGGACCGGACGTACGAGCTCGCCGCCGAGCGCGGCTGGGCCGTCGTCGTGCCGCCGCTCCTCCCGTACGCCGCGCTCGCCGAGCAGCTCGACCTCTATCGGGCGAAGTGCGCGGAGCACGGCAATGAGCCGGACATCGTCTGGATCCACGCGTGCTACATCGACGAGGACCGCGAGACCGCGAAGCGCGAGGCCAGGGACTGGATGGTGAAGTTCCTGCAGGGGAACGCGTCGCCGCTGACGGAGTACGCGCCGCCCCCGGCCGACGAGCTGAACGCGGCCGGCTACGGCTTCTACACCGCCGGGATCCTCGAGAAGCTGGCGGAGACGCCCTACGAGGCGATGATCGAGGGCGACATCGTCTGGGTCGGCACCCCGTCCGACGTGATCGAGCGGATCGAAGCCGTGCAGGAGGTCTGCGCCGGGCTGACCGAGATCTCGATCACCGTGAACGCGGGCGGCGCCGACCACTGGAAGGCGATCAAGGCGCAGGAGCTCTTCGCCCACACGGTGATGCCGCACTTCAAGGCGCAGCAGCGGAAGGCGGTGGCTGCAGGCTCGTGATCGAGCGTGTGTGCGTCGTCGGAGCCGGCGTGATCGGCAGCCTCTACGCGGCTCATCTCAGCCGCGTCGCCGACGTCTGGGTGCTCACCCGCCGGCAGGAGCACGCGCGCGCGCTCGAGGCCGAGGGTCTCGAGGTGAGTGGCCGCGCCGAGTTCACGGGCCGAGTCCACGCCACTTCGGATCCGGCGGAACTGCCGGAGTTCGACGTCGCGATCGTCGCGACCAAGGCGACGGGGCTCGACGAGGCGGCACGCTCGCTCGCCGGCCGGTTCGGCGACGCGATGGTCGTCACCGTCCAGAACGGGCTCGGAGCCGAGCAGGTCGTCCGCAAGCACGGCGACTGGCCGCTCGTTTCCGGCGTGACCTTCATGAGCGGCACCCGGCACGACGACACGCACGTCGAGTACATCCTCGACACCGAGACGTGGCTCGGGCCGTACAACGGGATCCCGTATGACCGGGTCGAGGAGCTTGCCGGCCTGATCGAGCGCTCGGGCCTGAAGGCGCGCGCCTTTCCCGATCTCCGGCCTGCACAGTGGTCGAAGCTGATCTTCAACGCGACGATCAACGCGGTCGCTGCTCTCACCGGGCTGCGGCACGACGCGCATTTCGCGGCGGAGGAGAAGCCGTCCGACCTCGGTCACCTCGTCCACGCTCTCATCGACGAGGGCAAGGCAGTCGCCGCGGCGGCCGGAATCGAGCTGTACGAGGACCCGTGGGAGATGAACGTTCTGGCCACTCGCCGAGGGAGCGCGCACTATCCGTCCATGCTCGAGGACGTCGACGCGCGCAGGCCAACAGAGATCGAGCTGATCACCGGCTCGTTGATCAAGGAAGCGGAGCGGCTGGGCGTGCCGGTACCGCTGCATCAAACGCTGTACCGCCTGATCAGGGCGAAAGAAGAGTCGTGGCTTTGAACCGGGAATCCAAAGGGAGGCAGGAATGACAGCACGGAAGAGATGGGGCACACTCGGGGCGCTGCTCGCGCTTGCGGGGCTCGTCGTCGCGACCGTCGGAACTGGGATCGGCGGCTCGACGACGAACGCGCAGGCGCCGATCGTGATCGGTTGGGCGTTCGACAGCAAGGGCAACATGGCGCCGTTCGACGGCCCTGCGCTGGCGGCCGCCAAGGTCCGCATCGGTCTGATCAACGGCAAGGGCGGCGTCATGGGACGTCCGCTCAAGCTCGAGACATGCGACACGAACAACAACAATCCGGCGAAGGCGAAGTCGTGTGCGGCGAGCCTGCTCGGCAAGGGCGCGGACATCATGTTCACGACCTGCGACGTCGACTTCGCGACTCCGGTCGTCCAGGAGTCGCTCAAGGCCGGCAAGCTGACGATCGCGCCGTGCATCGGCACCGACCAGATGGGGCCGAAGCGCTTCGGCAAGGCGGGCAAGCTGGCGTTCAGCTTCGGCAACGTCGCGCAGGACGAGGGCTCGGCGATGGCCGAGTACGCCTACCGGAAGGGCTGGCGGACCGCGAGTCTCGCGACGAACACCCTGCTCGTCTACTTCAAGAACGTCGTGAAGGCGTTCGACAAGCGCTTCACGCAGCTCGGCGGCAAGATCGCCGGCCGTGAGAGCTACGCGACCGGGCGCGAACAACGTCAACACGGCCGTCAGCCGGCTGAACGGTCGCAAGGCCGACGTGATCGTGACCGCGACGGCGTTCGGCGAGCTGCCGGCGCTCGTCTCCGGGTCTGCGCTCGCTCGGCAACAAGACGCCGATCCTGAACTCCTGGGCCGGTGACGGGACGTACTGGCTGACGAAGAACCCGCAGGTGACGGACTACTACGCCGTGACCTACGCGTCCGCGTTCGGTGACGATCCGAACCCGGCGGTGCGGGCGCTCGCGAAGAAGCTCAAGGCCTTCACCGGCGGCTTCGTCACCGGCTCGGCCGCGATCGACGGCGTCGCGGCCGCGATCAGGCGCTCGCACGGCTCGACGAACGGCTCGATCCTGGCGGCGACGATCGAGAAGTTCAAGAAGGTGCCGACGCTCTCCGGGCTCGTCAGCTTCTCGCCGCAGTTCCACAGCGTCTTCGGGCGCCAGTACCGCGTGATCAAGATCGACAACAACAAGGCGCGCTACGTCGGCGCCGTGACCGCCAAGGTCGTCCCGAAGATCTAGCTTGGCGGAGGCAGTCGGCGACGGAACAACGCGGGAGGCCCGGAGGAACGCTCCGGGCCTCCGCCGTCTCGCGGTCCTTCGCGGGCGTGCAGGCGCTGGACGACGTCACGCTCGAGCTGCACCGGCACGAGGTCGTCGGCCTGATCGGGCCGAACGGGGCCGGCAAGTCGACGCTCGTCAACGTGCTCACCGGCTTCGACGTCCCGACCTCGGGCAGCGTCGAGCTCGGACGAGCGCGACGTGACCGGTTGGAGCCCGCACAGGCGCGGCCGAGCGGGGATCGCGCGCACCTTTCAGCACAGCCGCTCGTTTCGCGGGCTGACCGTCCGCGAGAACATCGAGGTCTCGGCGCTCGGGGTCGGGAGCCGGTCCCGCAGAGGCCGCAGTCGCGGGCCGTCGAGCTGATCGAGAGACTGGCGCTCGACGGGGAGGCGACCGCCGGCGAGCTTGCCGCACGGCGACGAGCGCCGGCTCGGCGTCGCGCGGGCGCTCGCAACGGAGCCGTCGTTCGTGCTGCTGGACGAGCCGGCGGCGGGGCTGCCCGAGGCGGAGGTGCAGGAGTTCGCAGCGGTCGTGCGGACGATCCGCGAGGACTTCGACGCCGGCGTCCTGTTGATCGACCACAACATGGCGCTGGTGATGGGGGTCTCCGACCGGATCCACGTCCTGGATCAGGGCAGGACGCTCGCCGAGGGCGCACCGGCCGAGATCCGCGCCAACCTCGACGTCGCGTCGGCCTACCTGGGCGAGAGCGCGGTGGCCGAGTGACTGGCGACACGTGAGCGCCGTCCTCGAGCTCGAGAATCTGGATGTCCTGTACGGCGCCGTCCCCGCCGTCCGCGGGCTCAACGTCGAGGTCGGCCGCGGCGAGATCGTCGGCCTGATCGGGCCGAACGGCGCCGGCAAGTCGACGACCCTGCACGCGATCATGGGTGTCGTGCGCGCCGGCGGCGGGCGACATGCGCCTCTCCGGCCGGTCGATGCGCGGCCGCTCGCCCGAGTCGATTGCCCGCGCGGGCATCGCGCTCGTGCCGGAAGGCCGGCGCATCTTCGGCGAGCTGTCGGTGGAGGAGAACCTTCGGCTCGGGCTCTCGGCTCGCCGCCGCCGCAACGGCTCGGACCCGCTCGCCGACGGCCTTCGAGCTCTTCCCGATGCTCGCCGAGTTCCGCGCTCGCCAGGCGGGCGCGCTCTCGGGCGGCCAGCAGCAGCAGCTCGCGATCGCCCGGGCGCTCGTCGCCGCCCGGATGTGCTCCTCCTCGACGAGCCGTCGCTCGGCCTGGCGCCGACCCTCGTCGACACCGTCTTCGACGCGCTCGACGGAGATCCGCGACCGCGGCGTCACGATCCTGCTCGTCGAGCAGCGCGCGCAGCGGACGGTCGCGCTCGCCGACCGGACGTACGTGATCGCGAACGGCGAGCTGCGGCTGACGCTGACGCCCGCCGACGCGGACGACACCGAGCGGATGATGGCGGCGTACCTCGCATGAGCCTCGTCGCCGCCGTCGACGCCCAGACGCTGGTCGACGCGGTCGGCCTCGGCGCGGTCTACGCGCTGATGGCGGTCGGCATCGGGCTCGTCTTCGGCGTGCTGCGGCTCGTCAACTTCGCGTACGGGCAGCTGATCATGGCCGGCGCGTACACGCTCGCGTTCACCTCCACTGGCCGGTCGGCCGGGAGCATCGCGGCGTGCTTCGCGGTCGTGATCGCCCTGTCGCTGCGATGGAGCGCGCCGTCTTCCGGCCGCTCCGGACGCAGTCGCCGGCGGTGATGCTCGTGACCACGTTCGCGGTCGCGTTCCTGCTCCAGAACGTCGCGCTGCTCGTCGACACTCGCGACGGGACGATCGGCGAGCCGGCCGTCGTCGCTGGCGCCAGCTGAACCAGGCGGTCACGGTCGGCGGCGTCGACGTCCGGCAAGGTGACGATCATCGCCATCGTCGTGGCGGTCGTCGCGCTCGGGCTGCTGGCGCTGCTCCTCGGGAGGACGACGCATCGGGCTGCAGATGCGCGCCGCGGCGGCGGACTTCCGCACCGCGCGCCTGCTCGGCGTGCGAGCGGACACCGTGATCTCGTTCGCGGTGCTGCTCTCCGGCGTGCTCGCCGCGACGGTGGCCGTGATCCTCACCGTGCAGTTCCCGCTCGTCTCGCCGGACTTCGCGCTCCAGGACACGATCATCGTGCTCGTCGGCGTCGTGCTCGGCGGCATCGACCGCCTGTGGACGGCGACGCTCGGCGGCTTCGCGATCGGCTTCGCGACCGGCGTGATCAACGGCGCGCTGCCGACCGACAAGACCGTCTTCCTGCCCTCGGTCGTCTTCGCGCTCGTCATCCTCGTGCTGCTGCTGCGGCCGGCCGGGCTCTTCGCCCGCGGCGAGCACGCGCTCGTGGAGCGCGTATGAGCCGCGGATCGACACGCGGGTCGCGCTGGCCGGGCCGATGCTGCTGGTCGTGGTCGTCGGGATCGGCGCCGTCGCTCGTGTCGCGCGCGAACCGAGATCCACTTCCTGAACGCGCTCGTGGCCGTCGCGATCGTCGTCGCGATCTACGTCTTCGTCGGCAACTCGGGCGTGCTCTCGTTCGGGCAGATCAGCTTCGTGGCGGTCGGCGCCTTCGCCGCGGGCGTGATGACGGTTCCGCTCGAGTCGAAGGTCGGCGTCCTGCCCGACCTCTTTCCGATGCTGCGCGACCACACGATCGGCAACGTGCCCTCGCTGCTGCTGGCGGCGGCGGTCGGTGGCGTCTTCGCCCTCCTCGTCGGCATGCCGCTGATGCGGCTCTCGGGCCTGGCAGCGGGGATCGCGACCTTCGCCGTGCTCGAGATCACGCACAACCTGCTGCGCGAGTGGACGAAGATCGGGCCCGGGCGCGACCACGCTCTCGCTCGTCCCGGAGACGACCGGGCCGCTGCAGGCGACGCTCGGGGCGCTGGTCGTCGTCGTGCTGGCCTTCGCCTACCAGCGCAGCCCGCTCGGCCGGAAGCTGCGCGCGACGCGTGAGGATCCCGCGGCGGCGCAGGCGGTCGGGATCAGCGTGCACCGGCAACGGTTGTGGGCGTTCACGCTGAGCGGCGCACTCGCGGCTTCGCCGGCGGGCTGCTCGTCCACATGCTCGGCTCGATCACGACCGAGCAGGTCTACCTCGAGCTGACCTTCCTGACGCTGGCGATGCTCGTCGTCGGCGGCGTCACGAGCCTGTGGGGCGCGGTCGTCGGCGCGCTCGCGGTCAGCGGCGTCGACTCGTTGCTCGGCGACGCCGAGGACGGGATCAGCGTCGGGCTGACGGTCGACCTGCCGGAGGGAACACGGCTCGTGATACTCGGTGCACTGATGGCGCTGATGCTGATCCTGCGAGCCGTCCGGGATCACCGGCGGGCGCGAGCTGCGGTTGCCCCGCCGGAGGACCGGCGTGAGGATCTGCATCGTCGGCTGCGGGGCGGTGGGATCGCTCTTTGCCGCGAACCTCGCGTCGCTCGACGACGTCGAGGTGTGGGCGTACGACCTTGCCCAGGCGCACGTCGACGCGATCAACGAGCGGGGCCTCCGGCTGACGGGCGCCGGGGACGTGCAAGCGTCGGGCATCCGGGCCACCAGCGACCCGTCCGAGCTGCCGGCCTGCGACTTCGGGATCGTCGCCACGAAGGCGATGCACACCGAGGCCGCGATTGCCGCCACCGGCGCACGCGTTCGCGGACGGCGCCGTCGCCTCGGTCCAGAACGGCGTCGGCAACGAGGAGGCGCTCGCACCGCACGTGGCGCGCGTGATCCGGGGCACGACGTTCCCGGCCGGGAAGATCCTGGAGCCCGGCGTCGTGCAGTGGGACGTCAAGGGTGACACGACCTTCGGCCCGTTCGAGCCCAGCCCGGCCGCTGCGACGGAGATCGAGCGAGCTCGCGGATGCCTGTACGCGCGGCGGCATGCCGTCGATCGCGGTGGCCGACGCACGCGGCGCGCAATGGCGCAAGGTGATCTTCAACGCGTCGACGAATCCGGTCGGCGCGCTCACGGGCCTCACGCACGGACGAATCTGCGAGCGACCGGATCTCCGCCGCTTCGTCAGCGGGCTCGTCGACGAGGGCAAGGCCGTCGCCGCGGCGCAGGGGATCGAGCTCGACGCCGATCCGGAGGCGCTGATCGACCACGCGGCGAAGCCGGAGGTGGCCTATGGCCACAAGGCCAGATGCTCCAGGACGTCGAGGCGCGCCGGCAGACCGAGGTGGACTTCCTGAACGGCGGCATCGTCCGCTTCGGCCGCGAGCACGGCGTGCCGACCCCGCTCAACGAGGCCATCGTGGCCCTGATCAAAGGAGTGGAGGCTCGTGGATGCAGAGCTGACCCGCAGGTACGCCAACGTTCGCGCCGCGATGGCCGAGCACGAGCTCGACGCGCTGATCGTGTCGGGGAGCGAGTACAGCGGCTTCGAGGGGTCGGTCACCTACCTCTCGGGCTTCCAGATCGTGCACCGGTACGCCTACGTCGTCGTGCCGGCCGACGGCGAGCCGCAGATCGTGTTCCCGACCGAGGCCCGCTACGTGGGCGAGCACGGCACGGCGCAGCTCGAGCAGGTCTTCCACGACCGGCCGGGAGAGCACATCGCCGCGACCGCCGTCGACCGGGGCTGGAGCCGGATCGGCGTCTACGGCCTCGACTACATCATGACCGTCCGCGACTTCCGGGCGCTCGAGGGCCTCGACCTCGTGCCGTTCGACGCCGAGTTCGACCTCGCGCGGGCGGTGAAGAGCGACGCCGAGCTCGAGTCGGTTCGTGAGAGCGTGCGGATCAACGAGGACGGCTTCGAGGCCTTCCTCTCCGCCTACGAGCCGGGGAGGACGGCGGCGGAGGCGATGGCGGCGGCGGAGAAGCTGTTCATCGAGCGTGGCTGCGGCCGGCTGACGATGAACATGGTGCTCACCGGCCCGGAGTTCGGAATCGCCCGCAAGGAGACGACGCTCGGCGAGTTCGTGCTCCCATCGCTCGAGGTCGCGGGGCCGGGGATGCACTGGGTCGAGGTCTCGCGTGCGATCGGGAAGACGCCGCCGGAGGTGGAGCCGATGGTCGAGGCCTACGAGGAGTACCACGCTGCGGCGCGCACGGCGATGCACGACGGCGCGACCGCCCACGACGTCCACCGCGCCGTGTCGAAGGGCTTCACCGACCGCGGCTACCACCTCGGGCACGTCACCGGCCACTCGATCGGGATGACGATGATCGAGCACCCGCGCGTCGGCGAGGGGCTCGAGACGGTGCTGCGCACGGGGATGGTGCTCTCGATGCACCCGCACGCGATCGCGTCGGACGGGAAGGCCTGTCTCTACATGCAGGACACCTGGCTCGTCGGCCCTGACGGCGGCGAGTCGCTCTCGCGGCTGCCGATGCAGGTCTTCCCGGCTAGCGCGAGCGCCTAGGGGCGATCGCAGGTGCAGATCGCCTGGCCGAGCTCCTGCCGCTCGAAATGCAGGCCGCAGCGGGCGCAATCGGCGGGAATCACGCGCGCACGCATCAGGAGCGTCTTGAGCAGGACGACCCAGAGAACGGCGTACCCGATCAAAAGCTCCTTGGTCATACTTGCGATATCGACCCGGAGAGCAAGAAACTAAAGCCAAGCACAGGTGATCTCGCCCGCCGCCTGGCCGTGGCGCGGGGGGACGAACCGGCCGATCTCGTGGTCCGCGGCGGCCGGGTGCTCTCCGTCTTCACGCGCGAATGGCTGGAGGTGGACGTCGCGGTCTGCGACGGTGTCATCGCCGGGCTCGGGACGTACGACGGCACGGAGACGCTGGATGCCGACGGCGCGTACGTCGTCCCGGGGTTCATCGATGCGCACCTCCACCTCGAGACCTCGAAGCTGCTCCCGTCCGAGTTCGCGCGCCTGGTGCTTCCGCTCGGCACGACCGCGGTCGTCGCCGACCCGCACGAGATCGCCAACGTCCTCGGTACCGACGGCGTCCACTGGCTCGTCGACGTCTGCGAGGACCTGCCGCTCGACATCTTCTTCACCGCTTCCTCGTGTGTGCCGGCCTCCGGCTTCGAGTCGCCGCGGCGGCCGTTCACACCCGGAGACCTCGAAAGCCTTCTGCGCCGCAAGCGGGTGATCGGCCTGGCCGAGATGATGAACTTCCCCGGCGTGATCTCGGGCGCGCCGAGCGAGCTGGCGAAGCTCGCAGTGGAGGGCGCCGACCGCGTCGACGGGCACGCGCCCGGCGTGCTGGGGCACGCTCTCCAGGCTTACGCCGCAGCCGGGATCGGCTCCGACCACGAGGCCTTCACGGCCGAGGAAGGGAGGGAGCGCCTGCGGGCCGGGCTGTGGCTGCTGATCCGCGAGGCGTCAGCCGCGCGGAACCTGCAAGCGCTCGTGCCCCTCGTCGCCGAGTTCGGCCCGTCGCGGATGGCGTTCTGCACCGACGACCGCGAGCCGGAGCACATCGCCGAGGACGGCCACATCAACGCCATGGTGCGCGACGCGGTCTCGTACGGCGTCTCGGCCGAGGATGCGCTGGTCATGGCATCGCATCACCCTGCTCTCTGGCATGGGCTCGACGAGCTCGGAGCGATCGCCCCGGCCTACGAGGCCGACCTGCTGCTGCTTCCCGACCTCGAGCGCTTCGTCCCGGAGATCGTGCTCAAGCGCGGCCAGGCGGTGCAGGAGATCACCCCGACCGAGGTACCGGAGTGGGTGACGCAGAGCGTGCGGATCCAGCGGGTAGCGGCCGACGACTTCCAGGTGGCGTGGGAGGGAGGCCGCGCTCGCGTCATCGGGCTCATCCCGGGCCAGATCGTCACCGATGCGCTCGTCGAGGAGCTGCAGGCGGAGGATGGGCTGGCACTCGCCGATCCCGCCCGCGACCTCGCCAAGATCGCGGTGATCGAGCGCCATCTCGGGACCGGACGGATCGGGCTCGGCTTCGTCCGCGGCTTCGGGCTTCGTCGCGGGGCCTTCGCCTCGACCTTCTCGCACGACGCCCACAACCTGATCGTCGTGGGTGTCGACGACGACGACATGGTGCACGCGGTCGACAGGCTCGTGGAGCTCGGTGGGGGTCTGGTCGTCGTCGACGGCGGCTCCGTGAGCGCGGAACTGCCGTTGCCGGTGGCCGGGCTCGTCTCCGACCTGCCGCTCGAGGGCGTGATCGAGGCGAGCGAGGCGACCGTTGCAGCGGTGCACGCGCTCGGCTCCGAGGTTGCCTCGCCCTTCCAGTCGCTCGCGTTCCTCGCGCTCTCGGTGATTCCCAGCCTCAAGATCACCGACCACGGCCTCGTCGACGTCGACCGTTTCGAGCTTGTCCCGCTCTCCGCCGCCGAGACCGAGGCGGTCTCGCGCGCGTAAGGCCTAGCGGACGGTGATCTGCTGCACCATCTTCGACGGATGCAGTGAGCAGAAGAGGCGGTACGTGCCGGATTTCGTGAAGCGGTGCGTGAAGGTGCCGCTCTGCGTCCACGGCGCCGAGAAGCCCTCCGGGCCGCCGACGACGGTCACATCGTGCTGGAACGCGCCCATGAACCGCCACGTGAACGTCGTGCCGCGCTCGAGCGCGATCCTCTCCGCGCCATAGCGAAAGTCGCCGACGTAGGTCGACCTGGCTTTCGTGACCGGTCCCTGCGGCTTGCGCGGAAGCGGCATCGAGAAGGGCGGCGGTGCGGACGGCCGGCCGAGATCGATGTCGAGAGCCGGAGTCGCGCCGCAGACCGGGACCGCGCCGGGCGCCAGGAAGAGCAGCATGATCCCCATCGCACGCGTGTGCGGCACCTGGTTGTCGTAGACGGCGGCGAGGCGAAGCGTCTCGCCCTTCGCAACCGGGATCCCGGTTGTCGAGCGGAACGCGGACATCTTCGTCGGGCCGGGCTCGTGCAGGAGCGGCTTGGGTTTTGGCCCGCCCCAGGTGGGGAGCGACACGAACGGCTTCGTGTGGCACGAGGCGTTCCGCAGCTCGAGGCGGACGCCGCCCCCGTGGAGGTGCCCGCCGCCGGCGACGACCCGGCCGCTCGCGGGCATCGTGAAGTCGGCGGTCTTCGTGACGGTCGAGAAGCGCCTGCCGCCGCCCGGGATGTCGAAGACCGGATCCGGGCCACTGCAGTTGCGGATGTCGAGCCAGACCGGCTTCACCGGCGTCAGCGCCTCGCCGGTGACATAGCGAATGGTGTACCGGATGTAGCCGTTCAGCCGCTGCGGCTTGTGGTTCATCAGCATGTAGAGGAGGCCCCAGCGGTCGGTTGCCCTGTTCGGATAGCCGAAGCCCCGCGGCAAGGAGAGCGCGAGCCGTTCCTCTCCCTCTGCGAAGAAACGCTCACCCGCCTGTCCGTTGCAGGTGTAGTCGGGGACGCCGAGCTTCGCGAAGACGATGTGGTGGAGCATCACCCGGTCACGGCCCTGCACCTTTCCCTTCGAGTCGACGACCTCGGCTTCCATGCCCACGACATATCCGTCGATCTTCGGCGACTCCGCCAGCAGCGGCTGCTGCGCAACACCGTAGGCCGGAACCGAGATGGGAGCGGTCGTGAACGTCAGCGTGCGCTCCCCTGCCTGGGCAAGACCGGGCATGACCAGGCAGGCGGCGACCGAGGCGATCGACAAACGCGCGATTCGGCCCACTCGGCCACTGTAGCGCGGGTTTCCCGAGGGTACACTTGGAGTTGTGAGCTGGCCCTGGATCGTGCTGCTCGCCCTCGCTGTCGCCGTCGTCATCGGCGCCGAATGGCAGCGCGTGGGCGGAGTCACAGCGAAGGTCGTCGGCGGTGAGGCGCGGAAGGCGCGCGACCGCAAGCGGCGGAAGGCAAGCCTGAAGCTCATTCGCTCCGAGGAGGAGGAGTTCGCCGAGAGCGTCCAGCGCGACCTGGCCGACCTCCCGACGATCGAGGAGAAAGACCGGCGCAGCTGAGGCGGCCTACGGGTAGGGGTCGGGCTCGGCTGTCGTCGTGCCCCTCGTCGTCGCGTTCGTCGTCGTGGGCGCCGGCAGTCGGGGAGGCTTCGCCGTTTTCGAGACCTGGCCGCGGATCTCACCGGCCGCGTTCTTCGCCGTGTGGACATTCACGTACGCCGTCCCGGCCATCAGGGCGGAGATCGTCTTCGCATCGACTCTGGCGAAGCCGCGCATGCCAGTTCGGCACGGGCCGCAGAGTGAGACCTTTACGCCGCCTGCCCGCCCGCGTGCGCCCACGTGGAGGTGGGAGGCCGTCGCTTTGCCGGACAGCCCCTGGAAGGTCAGTTTCCAGGAAAGCGTGCCGCCCACGCCTTTGCGATCGAGCGTCGCGGTGAACGTGCCCTGAGCGCTTGCGTTCACGCCCTTCGGCTTCGGAACCTCCTGCGCTCCGTTGAGACGAGCCGTGAATCCTGCGGGTGCGGCACTCTCGGCGCCGAGACCCGCACCGCCGAGGCCGGTCCAGACACCCGCCGCCAGAATCACCGGTAGCGCCGCAGCGCTTGCAATCAACCGTCGGGTACTCACGTGGGCGCCTCCGTGTCGGGATTCACGGATCACTACGCGCGGACCGCTGCAGCGGATTGTCGCCCGTCAGCCGACGACGAAGCTCGTCGTCAGGATCCGCGTGTTCGGCAGGATCGGGCCGACGTTCTCCATGTTCCGCGACTCCTGGTAGTCCGAGACCTGGACGCGGAGCGTATGCCTGCCCTTGGCGAGGGCGTTGGCCCGGACCTGAACCGTGCCGCCGACGAGCCGGGCGATGCGCTCCTGGCCGTCGAGTAGGACGACGATCGAGGCCGCGTCGACACCGGAGCCGCGATCCGTGACCGCGAGGACGAGCGCTGCGTCGGACTTGACGCGCTTCGTCTTCAGGACGACGGCGGGCGGCGTGGAGTCGTTGACCCAGAACCGGAATGCGAACTTTCCCGCAGTCGCTGCCGAGCGGCTGTCGAACACGATGTCGTAGGCGCCGGCCGCGGGGAGGATCGTCCCGGCTGCGAGCACCGGCGCGCCGAAGGTGCGGAGGTAGGGATTCAGGTTGAACGGCAGCGCGGCGTAGCCGGTCAGGCGGCGCTCGTCGCCCGCGTGAACAATCCTGGGCTCGACTCGCACGCTCTTGGCGCGGCTGGTGACGACGACGCCGAAGTTCGTTGCCGGACGGCCGAGCGTGAAACGGAAGACGCGCTCCGGGCCGGGCAGCTTCGCGGAGAACCCCATGCCCGCGGGGGACTGTGGGTAGCTGTAGCCCGTGATGCGAGCAGCGCCTCCCTTGGTCGTCGACGAGTACGATCCCGCGCGTCGCAGCGCTGCAGGCTTCGCGTTCGCGAGCTTGGCGGCGCCGGTGCGGAACCAGTAGGGGATCCGGCGCTTCTCGGCGCCGCGGGTGAGAACGACGTACCCAGTCACCTCGGCGTCGGGGGCCTTCGTCGCCGTCACGGTGACCGTGAGCGGCCCCGGCACCGTCACCGTCGGCGGGAACGAGACGACCGCCGACGCCGGGCCTGTCTGCGGAGCGAGCGAAACGGCCCACGGGCCCGCGCCGCCACCTGCGTCGGTGAGGGCCACCTGCTGTGTCTGGGTGGCCGTCGGCCCGACGAGGCCGAACGAGAGAGCGACGGGAGCGGCAAAGACGAGCGGGTTGTCCGCCCGGGGCAGGTCGATGACACCACCGCCCGCGCGCACGGTGGTCAGTTCCGACGTCTTGCGGTCGTCGGCCCATGCGGTGTCGCCCGTCAGCGCGAGCGCGGACTTCACCTGCGCCGGTGTCCACGTCGGGTGGCGCTGGAGGAGCAAGGCTGCGCCACCGGCGACGTGCGGTGCCGCCATGCTCGTGCCGGACAGTGTGGCGTACGAGTCGCCGGGTGCGGCCGAGAAGATCGAGACGCCGGGTGCGCTCACCTCCGGCTTCAGCCGCAAGGAGAGCGGCGTCGGGCCGCTCGAGGAGAACGAGCCGACGACGTCGACGGGACCGCTGCGCGACGTCGACACGGCGCCGACCGTGATCGCCTCCGGCGCCGAGCCGGGCGAGCCGATCGACCCGCGCCCGAAGTCGCTGAAGTCGTTGCCGGCCGCGACGACGGAGACCACGCCGGCGCGGGCCGCTGCGGCGAGCGCCTGCACCACGATGTCGCGGGTCGGCTCGATCTCGGGCTCGCCGAGGGACATGTTGATCACGTCCATGCCATCGGCGACGGCGGCTTCGATCGCAGCTGCCAGCTCCGGCGAATTGCCGTCCAGCCCGACATCGGCGTCGGTCGGGATCGTCAGCGCCTTGTAGTTCCCGAGATACGCGCGTGGTGCGACCCCGGAGATGCGGGTCCCCTCGGCAAGCGTGTTGGCGTTGCCTGCGGCGATGCCGGCGACGTGCGTCCCGTGGGACGAGAGCTCGGGGTCGAAGGGCTTCGAGGCGTTCTTCCACTTCGGGCTGGCGGGTGGGAATGCGCGCGCGACGATGACCTTCGCCGTCGTGTAGGCGGTCTGACCCTTCGGGAAGCCGGCGGGCATGGTGTACCCGGCGGGCGAGAAGAACGGATGACGCTGGTCGATGCCCTCGTCGATGATCGCGATCTTCATCCCCTGGCCGGCGTTCTCGAGCCCGGGGCCCCAGAGCGCGGGCGCGCCGATCTGCGGTGTGCTGCGGTCGAGCTGCGTGCGGTAGCGGACGCTCGGGTAGACCTTGGCGACACCCGGTAGCGCGGTGAGCCGGCCGAGCTGCGAACGCGGCAGCACGACGGCCATGCCGTTCGCGACCAGCTTGTAATGCCAGCGGATCTGCGCTTCGGGAAGCTGCGTCGCGATCGTGTCGGCGACACGGTTCTGGGCCGAGATGAGCGTGCGCGACTGAAGTTGCCGTCCGGCTTTCCAGCGGGTGACGGCGAGCGGTTGCTGCGAGAGACCGACGACGACCTCCACGAGCTGGCCGGAGGCGCGCGGCTCGGCGCCGCGTGCCGCACCGGTGGTGAGTGCGAGCAGGCAGAGCAGGCAGATGACGGCACGCCGCAGCAAGGCGATCATGGTAGGTGAGACGTATGAAAATCGTGTTACGTGGTGCTGCCTCAGGCTGCCCGGAATCGGGCAAGCGCTCCGGCTAGACTGTCGCTCCGCGCGGATGTGGCGGAATTGGTAGACGCGCACGGTTCAGGTCCGTGTGCCCTTCGGGGCGTGGAGGTTCAAGTCCTCTCATCCGCATAGCGACGCTGTAGACGACACGTCACGACGGGCGACGTCAGAGCGAGACAGAATCGCGTCGTATGCAGCGGCTTCCTGCAACCGAGCGCGGGGAGTCGCAGCAAGGATGCCGGGGCGCGGAAATGGCCGTTTCCGAGCGTCTGAGTCACGCGGATGAGTCACGCCGTGCTCGTGACTCACCACTGCGTCAGCGCTGCGAGACGATGCGTCACGATGACGGCGCGGCGAGCTGGAGCCAGAAAAAACCACTCAACCGGAATCGTCGAGTGTCTCGTAGTGCTGGATCCAGGTGCCCTTGAGGAGGTGCTCCTCGTCCGGGTCGATCACGGCCTCCTGCCAGCGTTCACCTGCGAAGGCACGGATCGACCCGACGTCCTCCCAGACCGTGACGTAGAGATACTCGGTAGAGGTCGGGTCACGAGGCCTGCCCACATGCTGGGCGACGATCCCTGATTGCTTCGACACGAGCGGCACAGCCGTCTCCCGGAGGAACGACTCGAACTCACTCTCCATACCGGGGTGGATCGTCGGCCTAAAGACGCGAATGATCACGGCCTCCTCCTCGCTCGGTGGGTGGTGCGCCATCCTACGACTAACTCACTTCGAGAACCGGCAACTAGCCGGGACACTCGGGTAGCCGGTGTTCGGGGAATGACGCCCGAGCGAGACGGGCAGAGTGGGATCGCCTTACGATGAAGCTGTGGGCCGTACCGACGCTGCTTCGCGTGTCATCGCCGCGACGCCGGAGAGGGTCTTCGCCGCGTTAGTAGACGCCGATGCGTTGTGCAGCTGGCTGCCGCCATCTGGAATGAACGGCAGGTTCGAACACTTCGACGCGCGTCCAGGCGGCTCGTACCGGCTGATTCTCACGTATTCAGATCGCTCACACGCTGGCGGTAAGGCAACAGACGATTCGGACATCGTCAACGCACGGTTCGTGGACATCGTTCCTAACGCTCGCGTCGTCCAGGCCATCGACTTCGTTTCGGACGACCCGGACTTCGCCGGGACGATGTCGATGACATGGGACGTGGTTCCGGTCGGTGAGAGCGTGCGAGTCGAGATCCGAGCAGCGAACGTCCCTCCCGGGATCTCTGCCGAAGATCACTTAGTCGGCCTCAACTCGTCGCTAGCGAATCTCGCTGAGTACGTCGAGCAATAAGCAGCCTGGGCGTCGGCGGCTACTCGCGTGGGCGAGTGTCCTCACACTCGACGACGCCGATGTTCCCTACAGCCCGACGCGTCTGTCGATCCCGCTCGCGGTTCTCTCGATCGCGCGCGCTCACGAGTACAGGTACAGCGAGAACGCGACGATGAGCAGCAGCAGCAGCGCCAACGCAATCACGACGCCGCGAAGGACGAAGCGACCAAACGATCGGGGCTGTTCGGCGATGCCAGAACTGTAGTCCCGGACGCGGCTTTCCAAGCCGCCCTTACAGCCCGACGCGCCCGTCGATCCCGCTCGCTGTTTCGCTCGATCGCGCGCACTGCGCTGACGAAGACGGCGGCGCGCTCGTGCGCAAGACGTACGGACACCCGGACGAGAAGCTCGCGATCGAGAAAGTGTTCGCCGCGTTCGAGGACGTCGAGGGTGTCGTGATCCCGTTCCGAAAGGCAGCGTGAGTCACACGGTGAGTCACAACCACGTCATTTGCAGAGGTGATGCGCACTCATCCGCATCGCAGGCGGCCGGGTAGGGTCGCCGGCATGCTCGATCCCGGGATTCCCATCCCGTCGCAGGGGCGGACGTACTCGGCGCGACGGCGCATCCGGCTCGCCGACGTCGACCCGCGCGGCCGCCTCCGGCTCGACGCGCTCGCCCGGCTGCTTCAGGACGTCGCGATCGACGACGTCCAGGAGACAGGCTGGGGAACCCCGTCCCACCTGTGGTTCGTCCGGCGCATGCGCATCGACATCCACGAGCCCTTTCTGCGGGACCGCGAGGTGGAGCTCGTGACGTGGTGCAGCGGCCTGGCAGCGATCGCAGCCGGGCGGAGGTGGTCCCTGACCGGAGACGAAGGCGGTCGCGCCGAGGTCGACAGCGTGTGGATCCACCTCGATCCCGATCAGCGACCAGCTCGGATCGAAGGTTTCGGGATCTACGGCGAGGCGACCGGCGGCCGGAGTGTGTCGACGAAGCTCCAGCTGCCGGATCCTCCGCCCGAGGCGGTGTCGGCGGCCTGGCCTCTGCGTGCGACCGACATCGATCTGCACGGCCATCTGAACAACGCGATCTACTGGCAGGCGGTCGAGCACGTGCTGGCTTCGGGCGCCCTCGACGTTACGCGGCCGCTCGTGGCGGAGCTCGACTACCGCGAGCCGATCGATGCAGGCGACGACGTCGAGCTCGTGACGGCCCGCTCCGGGCGCGAGCTGATCGTCGGTTTGCGTGCCTCCGAGCGCGTCAGGGCCGTGGCACGGCTGGAAGGTCGATAGCGTCGCCCCACGCGGCGCCTCGTGCAGCTTTGTAGGCCGCTCCCTGCTTCCGGCTGACGGTGCGGCTCCGGATTCCGTCGGGCTCGCACGTCGCAAGAATCACGTGCCCGGAGCGGACTTGCGGCTGCCGGACGATCCGCGCGGACGCCTTCGCGACCGGCTCGCGGCCGAGCGCGGCGTACGAGTACTTCTCGTCCTCGTAGCCGAGCTCGACGCCCTTGGCGCGGCGATGGAGCCGGGAGCGGGGGAGACGGGTGCCGAAGTGGCACCAGTCGTCGTCCGGTAGCGGGCACGGCGAGTCGTGCGGGCACGGCGCAATCGTGAAGCCGCCCGCCCCGATCACGGCCGCGCGGGCGTCGAGGACTCGGCGGTATCCGGCCGGGGTTCCTGGCTCGAGGAAGACGATCGTGTCCGCCGTCTGCTCCCACAGATCGAGTGCAACCGGCTTGTGCAGCTCGCCGAGGACGTACGACACGAGGACGAGGTCGGCCGGGCCTCGCGCAGCGGAGACATCGGCTTGCACCCAGCGTGCACCGGGCGTCAGCTCACGTCCGGCCGCGACCATCTCCGGCTCGGCCTCGACGAGCGTCAGCTGCTCGAGGGACGGCCAGGCGGCGACGGCCGCCCAGGCTGCAACGCCCGGGCCGGCACCGACGTCGAGCAGCGATCGCGGCGCCCAGCCCGGGCGCTGCCGCTGCACCTGGCGGAAGACAGCGGCCGCCGCTGCGAACGTCGCAGGCGCGCGATACGCGAGATAGGCGGCGACGGCGGCACGGCTGCTCGCCGCGCGTGCCCGGTCCTCGCCTCGGTAGGCAGCCGAGAGCTTTTCGACCTCCGCCTCGACCGAACCGCCCGCCTCCATCACGAGCCGCTCGATCGCGTCCACCAGCTGCGGTGGGAGCGCGATGGCTACGGCTGGCCGGGCAACGCCGCCAGCACGTCGTCGGCGTGGGTGTCCGGCTTCACCCGCCGCAGCTCTTTCGCGACGTTGCCGTCCGCGTCGATCACGAAGGTCGAGCGCTCGACGCCCATGTACGTGTTGCCGGCGTAGGTCTTCTCGACCCAGACGCCGTAGTCCTCGGCCGTCCGGTGATCGGTGTCGGCGAGCAACGTGAACGGCAGGTCGTACTTCTCCTTGAACTTGACGTGCGAGCTCTCGCCGTCCGGGCTGACGCCGAGCACGACTGCGCCGCGCGACTCGAACTCGCCCCAGGCGTCGCGGATCCCGCAGGCCTGGGCCGTACAGCCGGGCGTGTCGTCCTTCGGGTAGAAGTAGAGGACGACGGGCGCGCCCCTCAACGAGGACAACGTGACCGGCTCGCCCGAGTCGGACGTGAGCGTGAAGTCAGGAGCCGGGCTACCTTCCTCGACCATGGGTGCCTCCGTTCGTTGGGCCATCGGGTTGGTTCAAGACGGCAGCCACCCCTCGCTGTAGGCCGATCGCTCTTCCGGCCCGAAGTGGGCGTATGCCTCGTCTGGCTTCGACGTGTCCTCGAGCACGCTCGCACCGTGCTTCGCTGCAACCTCGTTCGCCGCGTAGAGGACCTCGAAGCCACCCACGCGGCTCCCGACCATGACGATCACGCACGGCCCGTCGCCTGCGCCGACGAAGGCGTGCCGGGTCCAGGGCGGGCAGTGAACGAAGTCCCAGGCCTTCAGGCGGCGCTCCTCGCCCTCGATCACGAGTAGACACTCGCCGGAGACGACGAGGAAGTCCTCCTGCCCCTGTTCGCCGTGATAAATGCCTCGCTGACCGGGCGCCACGACCTGAATCCGGAACCCGAGCTGGGTCCACTCCTGTCCACCTTCGAAGTCGGTGTCCTGCCCGCGCTCGTCGCTTCGGATCCACGATGCGTCGCGCGCGTTCAGCACGAACCAACCCTCGCCCTGGGGAATCAGCCCGGCATCCGTCTTCTTCAGCTCCGCCTCCGCGACAGTCACGGCCCGACAGACCTCCTCGATTCGTCGTCCTGCACGCCGAGCGTACAGCGACGGCGCACGGCTGCGGGACGCTTGCACGAGCGGGATGGGCCGCTCGCTAGGGTGCGACGCGATGCTCGCCGCCCACGAGATCCTCGCCTTCCTGGTGGTGGGAGTGCCGGCACTCGCGGCGCTCGTCGGTGGGCTCGTCTACTGGCGCCGCCGCGGGACGGGCCGCCTGCTCTCGAACCTGCTCGCGCTCGCGCAGACGCTGCTCGTCGCCCAGGTCGCGCTCGGGCTGCTCCTTCTGTCCGACGAGCGGCGCGCCGGCGACGAGCTCCACTACGTCTATGGCTCGCTCGCGCTCGGCGCGATCCTCGCGCCGTGGATGTATGCACCGGCGCAGGGGCCGAAGCGGCTGCTCTGGTTCGCCGGCACTTCCTTCCTCGCCGCGGCGCTCGCCGTGCGAGCATTCATGACGGGACCGACATGAGGCGCTTCTTCTCCGAGCACACCGCGATACGTGGCTTCCTGATCATCGGGCTGATCGCGCTCGTCGTCGTCGTCCTCTCGCTCGAGCCCGTGCTCGCGACCGTCGGCGGCCTGCTGAAGATCGCGTTCTTCCTCGCGATCGCTTTCTTCCTCTTCCTCATGTGGCGCGAGAGGCGCAGCGACATCGAGGCGTGGAACGACCGGAGCCGGAACGTCTTCTACGCGGCGATCGTGCTCGCGGTCGTCGACATCGGCGCCTTCATCGGCCTCGGCCCGTCCGGGCCGGACGCGTTGGCGTTCTTCCTGGTGCTCGGCGCGTGTGCCTACGCAGTCTTTCGCACCTGGCGCGAAGAGCACCGCTACTCGTAGAGCTACTCCACACAGGCCATAGACGCCCCAGTTGAACGGATGTTTGCCAGGGTCGAAATTGGGGCCGGTTTTGAACCGGGGACGGTCCGAGTTACGATCGCCGAGGCGTGACATGTCTCGCGTCGCGAGGGTGGGCAACCGAAGGAGACGATCATGAGGCGGAGCATCAAGACTTTCACCGCGTTGGCGCTGCTGGCGCTCGCGGTCGTCGCCGTCAGCTACGGCGGCAGCTCTGCACCGAAGAAGCTCAGTCCGACCGCGGCAGCTCCCAGCGCTGACCGGCCGGCGCTGATGAAGCAGCACCGCGGCGGCACGCTCAAGCTCGTGGCGAAGGCAGCCGGCGGCACGATCGACCCGCACGTCAACTACACGCTGCAGTACTGGCAGCTCTACCAGGCGACCTACGACGGGCTGCTCGCGTTCACGAAGGCCGGCGGCAACGCGGCCTTCGAGGTCGTCCCCGACCTCGCGACGGCCATCCCGACGCCGACGAACGGCGGCAAGACGTGGACGTTCAAGCTCCGGAACGGGATCAAGTTCTCGAACGGCCAGGCGGTGACGACGAATGACGTCGTCGCCTCGCTCAGGCGCATCTTCAAGGTCAAGAGCCCGACCTCGGGTGGCTTCTACTCCGGCATCGTCGGCGCCGCCGCGTGCCTGAAGACGCCCGCCAGCTGCACGCTCAAGGGCGGCGTCTCGGCGAACGCCGCGGCCCGCACGGTGACCATAAACCTGACGGCGCCCGACCCCGAGTTCAAGTACAAGCTCGCCGTCCCGCACGCGAGCATCCTGCCGGCGGGCACGCCGTCCAAGGACGTCGGCACGAAGCCGATTCCGGGCACGGGCGCGTACTACTTCAAGTCGTACAACCCGAATCGAAGCCTCGTCATGGTCCGCAACCCCTTCTTCAAGGAGTGGTCGGTCAAGGCGCAGCCGGACGGCTATCCCGACCAGATCACACAGACCTTCGGCCTCACGGTCGAGGCGCAGGTCACGGCGATCCAGAACGGGCAGGCCGACTGGACGCTCGAGCAGCCTCCCGCGGACCGGCTCTCGGAGATCGGCACGAAGTACGCCAGCCAAGTGCACGTCACCCCGCTGACAGCGTTCTGGTACATCCCGATGAACACCAACATGGCGCCGTTCAACAAGCTGAAGGCGCGGCAGGCGTTCAACTTCGCGGTCGACCGGAACGCGGCGGTGAAGATCTTCGGCGGCAAGAACCTCGCGTCGCCGTCGTGCCAGGTGCTCCCGCCCGGCTTCCCGGGACACAAGGACTACTGCCCGTACACCAAGAACCCGGGCACGAAGTGGTCGGCGCCGGACGTGGCCAAGGCGAAGCAGCTCGTCAAGGAGTCCGGGACGGCCGGGCAGAAGGTGACCGTCGTCGTTTCGGATGACGAGGTGAACAAGGCGATGGGCGTCTATACCCAGAGCGTCCTCAACCAGATCGGCTACAAGGCGAGCGTCAAGGCGATCTCGGGGAACATCTTCTTCACCTTCGTGCAGAACACGAACAACAAGGTGCAGATCAACGTGCAGCAGTGGTACCAGGACTACCCGGCTGCATCGGACTTCCTCAACATCCTGTTCGGCTGTGACTCGTTCCATCCGGGCAGCGACTCGAGCATCAACATCGCGGGCTTCTGCGACAAGAAGATCGACAAGCAGATGAAGCACGCACTTGCGCTCGCGTCGGAGGACGAGAACGCGGCCAACGCCGAGTGGACGAAGATCGACCGCGCGGTGACCGACGCCGCCCCGATGGCCACCCTCTTCAACCCGAAGCACGTGGACTTCGTCTCGAAGCGGGTCGGCAACTTCACCTTCAGCAAGCAGTTCTACTGGCTCGTCTCGCAGTCGTGGGTCAAGTAGGAGCCCTCGTGGGGGCCGGGCGCGTGCCCGGCCCCCGCTCGCTCGGCGGCCGATGAGCAGGGGCTACGCGGCCGAAGCGACGGAGCCGTTCGCCGGCCCGACCGTCGGCGCTGCGCCGTGGGCGCTCGCCCGCCGGCGGCTGCTGCGCAACCGGGTCGCGATGACGATGCTCGTACTGCTGTCGCTGATCCTGGCGCTCTCGCTTGCGGCGCCGCTCTACGCGAATCGCGTCGCCCATACCGATCCGTTCCAGTCCAACCTCGACGGCACGACGATCGTCGACGGCAAAAGCGTTCCTGTGATGCAGCAGGAGACCAGCGGGCTCGGCCTCGGCGTTACGCCGGTCGGGCCGACCTGGGATCCACGCCACTTCATGCTCGGGGCCGACAACCAGGGCAGGGACGTCGCCGCGCGCCTCCTCTACGGGGGGCGCAACTCGCTCCTGATCGGCTTTGCCGCAGCGCTGCTCACCTGTCTGATCGGGACTTTGGTCGGGGTCATCGCCGGCTTCTTCGGTGGAATCGCCGACGGTTTCCTCAGCCGCCTGCTCGACGTCGTCTGGGCGTTCCCGGTCTATCTGCTCGCGATCTGCCTCTCGGTCGTCTTGATCACCCGCGGCCTCTCGATCGGCCCGATCGCGCTCGAGTCCGGCAGCCTCTGGCTGCCGATCTTCATCATCGGCATCGTCTACGTCCCCTACGTCGCGCGACCGATCCGCGGTGAGGTGATCTCGCTGCGCGAGCGCCAGTTCGTCGAGGCGGCGGTCGGGCTCGGAGCATCGACGTGGCGGCTGCTCTGGAGCGAGATCCTGCCGAACGTGGTCACGACGGTGATCGTCTTCTTCCCGATCATGATCGCGATCGCCATGCTCACCGAGGCGGCGCTCTCGTTCCTCTCGATCGGCGTACAGCCGCCGAACGCGAGCTGGGGCACGATCATCCTCGACGGGCAGGGTCTGCTCTACTCGCGGCCGGCGGTCGCGCTCGCGCCCGGGATCGCGATCGCTCTCACGGTCCTGGCGCTGAACGTGCTCGGAGACGGCGTTCGCGACGCTCTCGACCCGCGGGCGAAGCTACGAGTGGCGCACTGATGCTGGTCTTCATGGCGCGCCGGCTCGTCTCGATGCTGTTCGTGATGCTCTCGATCAGCGTGCTCGTCTTCCTGATCTTCTTCGCCACACCGGGTGTCGACCCGGCGGCGCGGATCGCCGGCCGAAACGCCGACCAGGCGACGCTGGCGGCCGTGCGAAAGGACTTCGGGCTGGACAAGCCGCTGCCGGTTCAGTACGGGCTGATGATGAAGAAGCTGTTCGTCAGCCGGGACCTCACCTCGTTCGTGAACCGCGGCGCGGAGGTGATCCCGCAGATCGTCGAGGCAGCCCCGGTGACGCTCTCGCTCGTGTTCGGCGCGGCGGTGATCTGGGTCGTCGTGAGCATCTTCATGGGGCTCGTCGCCGCGGTCTTCCGCGGGACGCCGCTCGACACGCTGATCATGGTCGTCGGGCTGATCGGCATCTCGATTCCCGTCTTCTGGCTCGGCGAGGTCGTCAACCTGCTCAGCCAGAGCCGCCTCCACGACACGTTCCTCTTCTCCTGGGTGCCGCCGCTCGGCTACACGCCGTTCACGGAGTCGCCGGTCGGCTGGTTCAAGTCGCTGCTCCTGCCGTGGCTGACCCTGTCCGTCCTGTACATCGGCGTCTACGCGCGGGTGCTCCGCTCGAGCCTGATCGAGGCGCAGGAGGAGGACTACGTCCGCACGGCGCGCGCCAAAGGCCTCACAGAGCAGCGCGTGCTGATCCGGCACGCACTACGGACGTCGCTGATTGCGTTCGTCAGCCTGTTCGGGCTCGACTTCGGCGCCCTGGTCGGGGGCGGGGCGCTCCTCACCGAGGTCGTCTTCGGGCTCCCTGGCGTCGGCAAGCTGACCTACGACTCGCTCCAGAACCTCGATCTGCCCGTGATCATGGGGACCGTGATGTATGCCGCGTTCTTCGTCGTCGTCGCGAACGCGATCGTCGACCTGCTCTACGCGTGGCTCGACCCGCGGGTCCGCCATGCCTGAGACGCCCCTGCTCGAAGTCCGCGACCTGACCGTCTCGTTCCGGACCGAGGAAGGGGTCGTGCGCGCCGTCGACGGCCTCTCGCTCTCGCTCGGGCAAGGCGAGGTTCTCGGCATCGTCGGCGAGTCGGGGTCCGGGAAGACGGTGTCGATGCTGAGCGTTATGCGCCTGGTCCGCGACCCGAACGCCGTCGTCGAGGGTCAGATTCTGCACCGCGGCCGCGATCTGATGACGCTCTCGCAGCAGGCGATGCAGGGCGTCAGGGGCGCGGAGATCGCGATGATCTTCCAGGATCCGATGACGGCGCTGACACCGGTCTACCGGGTCGGCTGGCAGATCGCCGAGCAGCTGCGGGCGCACGAGTCGATGAGCGCCCGCCAGGCCCGGGTCCGGACGGTCGAGCTTCTCCGCGAGGTCGGAATCCCCAACGCCGCCCGCCGGGCCGAGGACTTCCCGCACCAGTTCTCGGGTGGGATGCGGCAGCGCGTGATGATCGCGATGGCCCTCTCCTGCAACCCCTCGCTGCTGATCGCCGACGAGCCGACGACGGCTCTCGACGTGACGATCCAGGCTCAGATCCTCGAATTGATGAAGCGCCTTCGGCGCGACTACGGCTCTTCGATCATCCTCATCACCCACGACATGGGCGTTGTCGGCGACCTCGCCGAGCGGGTGGTGGTGATGTACGCCGGCAGCGTGATCGAGGAGGGGTCGAGGTCGGATGTCTTCCGCGACCCGCAGCATCCCTACACCTGGGGGCTGCTCGGCTCGATGCCGCGCATCGACCGCCCCCGGCCGCGCCGGCTCGCCGCGATCCCGGGCACGCCGCCTTCGCTGCTGGCGCCTCCCATCGGTTGCCGGTTCGCGCCCCGCTGCGCACACCGCTTCGAGCTCTGCTCGACGCGTCCGGCGCTCGCAGAGCGCGTCGGGCCGGGCCGAAAGGATGCATGCCATCTCGAGCCGCCGGCCCGCCCGGCGCTTCGGCAGGCGTCTCTGGCAGTCCTCACCGAGCGTGAGAGCGCGTGAGCGCTGCGCCCGCCTTGCTGGAGGCGGTGAACCTCGTCAAGCACTTTCCGGTGCGCTCCACTTCGTGGCCCCGGGGGATCCGCGAGCACGTGCACGCCGTCGACGGCGTCTCGCTCGAGGTGCGGCGCGGCGAGACGCTCGGCGTCGTCGGCGAGTCCGGCTGCGGCAAGTCGACCCTCGGCAGGCTCCTCGTGCGGCTGCACGAGCCGACGAGCGGCACCATCCGGTTCGACGGGAGGGACATCACGAGTCTCTCCCGGTCGGCGCTGCGCCCCTTCCGCCGCGAGATGCAGATGATCTTTCAGGATCCGTACGCGTCGCTGAACCCACGCAAGCGCGTGATCCAGATCGTCGGCGACCCGTTCCGGATCCACCACACGGGCAGCGAGAAGGAGATTCGGAAGAGCGTGCAGGACCTCCTCGAGGTCGTCGGCCTGTCCGCCGACCACGTCAACCGCTTCCCGCACGAGTTCTCGGGTGGGCAGCGGCAGCGGATCGGCGTCGCTCGCGCGCTCGCGCTGGCGCCCCAGCTGATCGTCGCGGACGAGCCGGTCTCGGCGCTCGACGTCTCGATCCAGGCGCAGGTCGTGAATCTCCTCGACGATCTGCAGGACGAGTTCGGATTGACGTACGTCTTCATCGCGCACGATCTCGGGGTCGTCCGGCACGTCTCCGACCGGGTCGCGGTCATGTACCTGGGCGTGATCGTCGAGGTGGCTCCGGCAGACGACCTCTACGCACGTCCGGTTCACCCGTACACCGAGGCGCTGCTCTCCGCGATCCCCGTGCTCGACACCGGCGACGGCGAGCCGGCGCCGCGTCGTGAGCGCATCGTGCTCGAGGGCGAGGTCCCGAGCTCGATCGATCCACCGGCCGGCTGCCAGTTCCATCCGCGGTGCCGGTACGCAACCGAGATCTGCCGGACCGAGCGCCCGCCGCTCGAGGACTTCGGCGGGGGCCGCCTTGCCGCGTGCCATCACCCGCTCGCCGGCGTCATCCCGATGAAAGGAGTGTCAGATGCAAGAGCGTGAAGGGCTGATGCAGTGGCGCGAGCACGAGACCTGGTACCGGGTGGTCGGCGAGCTCGATCCGGGCTCGCCCAAGACTCCGGTTGTCATCTGCCACGGAGGGCCCGGCTCGGCGCACGACTACTGCGAGCCGATCGCCGAGCTGAGCAGATACGGCCGCGCCTGCGTCCTCTACGACCAGGTTGGCTGCGGCAACAGCCAGCACCTGCCCGACGCCCCAGCCGAGTTCTGGACGCCGCAGCTCTTCAAGGACGAGCTGGTCGAGCTGACCACCCAACTCGGCATCGCCGGCCGGCATGCCGTGGTCGGACAGTCGTGGGGCGGGATGCTCGCGATGGAGTACGCGCTCGACCAGCCGCCCGGCCTGCGCGCGATCGTCGTCGCCGACTCGCCGGCGAGCATGACCCTTTGGGTCTCGGAGGCGAACCGGCTTCGAGAGGATCTGCCGGCGGACGTGCAGGAGGCGCTGACGCGGCACGAGCAGGAGGGCACGACCGACGACCCCGCGTACGAAGAGGCGGTGCGTGTCTTCTACGACCGGCACCTGTGCCGTGTGCCCTGGCCGGATTGCGTGCAGCGCAGCTTCGACCAGATGGACGTCGACCCGACCGTCTACCACACGATGAACGGACCGAGCGAGTTCCACGTCGTCGGCTCCCTCAAGTCCTGGGACATCACCGACCGCCTGCCGGAGATCACGACCCCGACCCTGCTCGTCTCGGGCCGCCACGACGAGGCGACACCGCTGATCGTGGGGCAGATCCACGAGCGGATTCCCGGCTCGCAGTGGGCACTGTTCGAGCAGTCGAGCCACATGCCGCATGTCGAGGAGCCGGAGGCGTTCCTCGAGCGGGTCGAGGAGTTCCTGCGCTCGGTCGACTAGAGCTGTTTCGCGAGCGCGGCGAGCAGCTCGTCCCCCTTGAAGAGCACGGGTCCGCCCGACGCGCTGAGCGGCGCCGGCGCGTCAGCCCAGGCTGCGTCGCCGCCGAAGACGTAGTAGACGTCGTAGACGAAGCCGGCGTAGCCCAGTCCGCCGAGGTCGTTCTCGCGCGAAGTACCTGCCCGTGATCCCTTCCGCGTCCCAGAACTGGGTCACGCGCGGGTCGGCCAGGATCGACTCGTCGATCTCGTCGCGCGCGTCGGTCGAGCGCTGGTTGAGCCAGACAGCGTAGATCCGCAGGTCCTTCGACGGCTCTTTGTCGAGGACGTTCTCCCGCACCCAACGGGCGCCGGCGAGGCAGGTGCCTCAGGTCGGTGAGAGGAGGAAGAGAACGCGCGGCTTGCCGGTGTCCGCCTCGAACGCGGCGCGCAGGTCGAGGACGTTCGCGAGCTCCTGGACACCGTCCTCGGGCGGCGCTTCCGGGGCCGCTGTGTCGTCGCTTCCGCCCCCGCAGCCTGCGAGCGCGAGCACGGCGAGCGCCAGGAGGGCGAGGCGGCTCACTGTTAGGCGCGAACGTGCGCGGTTGCGCCGTCGAGCGCGTCGAGCGCCGCCCGGATCGTCATACCCTCGCCGACGAAGATCGGCGTGTCGCGCTCGGTGTAGGCGGACGCCTCGCTTTCGCGCAGCGTCAGCATCAGGTGCATGAAGTCGGACGGCTCGTCGCACTCGAAGGCGGTCATGAACTCCTGGTCGTCGATCCCGAAGGAGTACGTCGTGTGGTTGTGGATCGTCTCGAACTCGCGCCCGACCCGGATGTGCTCGTCCATCGCCCGCTGGCGGTCCTCGAGCGGGAGCGCGTACCAGGGCCGCACTTTCACGAACGGGTAGACGACGAGGTAGGGGGAGCCCTTGGGGATGATCTTGCGGGGGCGGCGCGCCTCCGTGTAGGGCGAGGCCTTCGTCGTCGCGAGGTAGCTGTACGGCGTCTCGAGCCAGCCGGCGAGCGGCGTGCCGTTCAGGGCTGCGCCGAGGTCGCCGAGATCCGCGTAGCGCTCGGTGATCTTCCAGAGGAAGAAGTCGCAGTCAGGTCGGATGCCGGCCGTGGAGTAGGCGCGCACGTGCTCGAAGCGGTCGCTCCAGCTCTCGATCACGTCCGCGAAGGCGTCCTTCATCGCGGCGCGCTCGTCGACCGGGAGGCGGCGCCAGGCGGGGTCGAGCTTGTGAAACGTGTACGCGACGTACTGGCCCTGAGTGACGGTGCTCACGGTCGCATCGTACTAGCAGCCTGCGCCCTGGATCGCCGTGCGAACGGGCTCGAGGCTCGCCTTCGGCGCCCCGTCGACGTAGTAGACGCCGGACTGGAAGCCGCTGAGCGCGCGCTCGTCGTGGGAGTGGAAGAGCAGCAGTCCGACGACGTCCTTCTGGCAGGACGCCAGCTCGATCGCGCGGCGGTAGTAGTCGGCCTGGGTCGCCTCGTCGACGGGCTTTCCCGGTTCCGTGCCCTCGTAGAGCGAGGCCTTCGCGGCCGGGATAGCGGTCTCCACGCCGAGCTCGCTGTAGAGCACAGGCAGGCCGCGGCCGAACGCCTCCTCGAGCAACGGCGCCAGCTTCTCCTCGTAGTCGGCGAGCAGGATCGACGTCGACGCGGGGTCGGTCGGCCGGTCTGGCGGAACGCTCGAGCTCACCGGATACGGATGGAAGGCGAAGCCGTCGAGAGGCGGGTCCTGGCGGCCGCTCGCCCGGTAGGCGGCGCCGAGGTCCGCGATGAACGTCGTGGGCGAGTGCGTGTCGCGACCCGTGCCGGGCCGGTCGATCCCGCGCGGCCCGAGCGCGCCGCCCCAGATCGTCACGTCCTCGTCGGCCTCCTTGGCGGCGTCGTAGACCTCCGAGAGGAGTGCGAAGTAGGCCGGCGCAGCCACGTCGTTTCCGGCCTCGTCGAACTGCGGCAGCCAGAACCGGTTCAGGTTCGGCTCGTTGCCGACGACGATGTCACGGATCTGGGGCACGTCCCGCACGATCGCCGCGACGTACGACGCGAACTGGGCCCGTGCGTCCGCGGTGAGCGGAGTCGTCGCCGAGCCGGGTTGGTAGACGCTGAGAATGATCTGCGTGCCGTCGGCGCGGGCAGCGACGTCGCGGAGCACGGCGAGCTCCTCCGGCGTGGGCGCCGAGAGCCCCGGCTGCCAGAAGCTCGTGACTCCGACGGCGCCGAAACCCGCCTCGCGCAGCTGGTCGAGCGCCGGGCCCGGGTGCCGGACGCCGTCGTCGACTGCTCCCACGACGAAGGCGTCTCGGGCGGAATCGCCCCCGCAGCCCGCCAGCGAAAACGCGATCAGAACCGCGATGGTGACCCCGCGCACGGGGCTAGGCTAGCTCGCATGCCCGATCTCGAGCCGAAGCTGAAGCGCCTGCCCGCGAAACCGGGCGTCTACCTCTTCCGGGACGAGAAGGGTGACGTGCTCTACGTCGGCAAGGCGAAGTCGCTGCGGCCACGCGTGCGCTCGTACTTCCAGGCCGGACGCGGGGACACCCGTTCCTCGATCCCGAATCTCGTGGGCCGCATCGCCGACCTCGAGGTGATCGTGACGGCGACCGAGGTCGAGGCGCTCCACCTCGAGCAGAATCTCGTCAAGCGCTACCGGCCGCCGTTCAACGTGCGGCTTCGCGACGACAAGTCGTTCCCGTACATCGCGGTCACGATCGAGGACGACTACCCGCGGGTGATGTTCACGCGGGAGCGGCATCGGCGCGGCGTTCTCTACTTCGGCCCGTACGCCAACGCGAAGAAAGTGCGCGAGACACTCGACGTGCTCAACCGCGTCTTCCAGTTCCGCCCCTGCGAGGGCCCGAAGCCCGGCAGGCACTCCGGCATCCCGTGCCTCGACTTCCACATCGAACGCTGTCATGCGCCGTGCGTGAACTACATCTCGCAGGAGGACTACGCCCAGATCATCGAGGGTGTCATCAACTTCCTCTCGGGCGACACGCGCACGATCGTGCGGGAGCTCGAGCGGCGGATGCGCGAGGCCGCCGCCGACGAGCGGTTCGAGGACGCGGCGCGCTACCGCAACAGGCTCTTCGCGATCGAGAACCTGGCGGAGAAGCAGGGTGCAGACCGGCGCGAGACAGGCTCGATCGACGTGATCGGCATCGCCGTCGAGGGCGACCGGGCCGCAGTGCAGGTCTTCCCGCTGCGCGGGGGCAAGATGATCGACCGCCACGGCTTCCACCTGGAGAACGTGGAGGGACAGGACGTGACGACCGTGCTGGAGGCGTTCTGCCTCGAGTACTACGGGAACGCCCCGTCGATCCCGCCTCAGCTGATCGTGCCACCCGACGCCACCGGGCTCGAGGCGCTCGAGCAGTTTCTGTCCGAGCTGCGCGGCTCGCGCGTCGAAGTGCGCGCGCCGGCGAGAGGCGAGAAGCGGCGGCTGGCCGAGCTGGCGGCGCAGAACGCGAAGCTCGCACTCGAGTCGGAGACCCTCGTCTCGGAGCAGAAGCGGTTGCGCCGCGTCTCGGCGCTGGAGGAGCTACGCGAGGCGCTCAACCTCGAGAGCCTTCCCTTGCGGATCGAGTGCTTCGACATCTCGAACATCCAGGGCCACGAGATCGTCGGCTCGATGGTCGTCTTCCAGGACGGGATGCCGAAGAAGGCGCACTACCGGAAGTTCGGCGTGCGCGGCCTCGACGGCCAGGACGACTTCGCCGCGATGGCGGAGGTCGTCGCGCGCCGGTTCGCGCGCCTGAACAGCGGCACGGGCGAGGACTACGACGAGGGCTTCGCGACTGCGCCGAACCTCGTCGTGATCGACGGGGGCAAGGGCCAGCTCTCCGCGGCGCTCGCCGCGATGCAGGCGTACGACCTGCCGCGCGTCGCTGTCATCTCGCTCGCGAAGCGGATCGAGGAGGTGTTCGTGCCGGGGCGGCCCGATCCGATCCTGCTCGACCCGCACAGCGCCGGCCTGCAGCTGCTGCAGCGCGTTCGCGACGAGGCGCACCGCTTCGCGCTCGACTTCCATCGCCAGCGCCGGTCGGCGCGGGCCCGGGAGTCGCTCTTCGACACGCTCGAGGGCGTCGGGCCGGTGCGGCGGCGGGCGCTGATCCAGCACTTCGGCTCGACCGAGAGCGTCCTCGCAGCGAGCCAGGAGGAACTGGAGGGGGTGCCGGGCGTGCCGGCGAAGACGGCACGCTCGATCTATGCCCAGCTGCACAAGACCGGCCGCGGCTAGGGCTCCGATGCCGGCTTCTTGCCGGCGATCGAGCGCCAGTCTGTGTGGCCGAGCACGAGGAAGAGCGCCGTGAAGCCGATGACCACGTTCGTCACGATCAGCGTCAGCTTCATCCCGACCGAGAACGAGAGCAGCTTTGCGGTCGACACCGAGCCCCTGAAGGCGTAGACGATGAACGCCTGCTCGGTGCCGATGCCGCCGGGGGAGATCGGGACGAGCGTCGCCAGGCTCTGCGTCACCTGCACGAGGAGCACATTCCGGATCGACTGGTGGATCCCGAACGCGTCGAGGAAGAACCAGATCGCAGTGAAGCGCAGGAACCAGTCACCGGCCTGCCAGAGCGCGACGTGCTGGAGGTATTCGGTGCGGTCGCGTAGGACGGCGAAGCCCTGGCCGATGCGCTGCTTGAACTCGTCGATGTGGATCCGCGCCCAGACGACCCCGATCGTCCCGAAGATCACCAGGACGATCAGGAGCACCGCCGAGAACTCGGGATTCGAGGCAAAGAAGCCGAAGTCGAAGCCTGGAAGGCTCCCGAGTGAGCCGACTCCCGGAAGGACGCCGAGGGTGAGCGCGTAGGCGAAGATCATCAGCGCCATCGCCATGTCGAAGAAGGACAGAACGAGCAACGTCGACCCGAGGGTTATGTACGTGCTGGTGGGAACGGCGCGGTGGGTGAGGTAGAGCCGAACGGCGTCGCCGGCCCGGGCCGGGATGATGGCGTTGACGCCGACGCCGGCGAGGTAGGCGGCATAGACGGAGCGCCAGCGCACCTCCTCCTCGGGGTACGAGGCGGCGATCGTGTTCCGCCAGGCGCGGCTCGTGCACATCGTCTTCAGCAGGTGGCAGATGACCGCGAGCCCGAGCGCGGTGAAGTTGACCGCGGCAAGGGTCTCGAAGAAGACTCGGATCGCGTGGAGGACGTTGCCCACGCGTGCAGGCTACTTCGCTAGGGCCGGTCGGCTCCGTCGCCCATGAACGGGTAGCGGTAGTCGGTCGGGGGCACGAATGTCTCCTTGACCGTCCGGGGGCTCACCCAGCGGATCAGGTTCCACATCGAGCCGGCCTTGTCGTTCGTCCCCGACGCTCGTCCGCCGCCGAACGGCTGCTGCCCGACGACGGCGCCCGTCGGCTTGTCGTTGACGTAGAAGTTCCCGGCGGAGTAGCGGAGCGCCTGGTGCGCCTCCTCGACCGCGTAGCGGTCGTCGGCGAAGACGGCGCCGGTGAGAGCGTACGGTGCGCCCTCGTCGACGACCTTCAGCGTGTCGTCCCACCGCTTGTCGTCGTACACGTAGGTCGTGACCACCGGGCCGAAGAGCTCCTCGTGCATCGTTCGATAGCCGGGGTCCTCGGTCTCGATCACGGTCGGGCTCACGAAGAAGCCCTCGCTGTCGTCATAGTCGCCGCCGACCACGATCTCGGCCTGTCCGGAGGCGCGGGCTTCGTCGATAGCCTCCTTCTGGGTCTTGAAGGAGCTGCTGTCGATCACGGCGCCCATGAAGTTCGAGAAGTCGGCGACGTCACCCATTCGCAGCTCCGAGACCTGCTCGGTGAGGCGCTCCTTCAGCGCGGGCCACATGCTCTTCGGTGCGAAGACCCGCGAGGCGGCGGAGCACTTCTGCCCCTGGTACTCGAAGGAGCCGCGGACGATGGCCGTCGCGACCTCGTCGACGTCGGCGCTCGAGTGGGCGAGGATGAAGTCCTTGCCACCGGTCTCGCCGACGATGCGCGGGTAGTTCCGGTAGCTCGCGATGTTCTGGCCGACCGTCTTCCACATGCTCTGAAAGACGGGAGTCGAGCCCGTGAAGTGAATGCCGGCGAGCTCGGGGCTCGCGAGGGCTGCGTCGCCGATCGTCGCGCCCGAGCCGTAGACGAGGTTGACCACGCCGTCGGGAAGGCCGGCCTCCCGCAGCAGCTGCAAGGTGTAGTGAGCGGACAGCGCAGCGCTCGACGCCGGCTTCCAGACGATGGTGTTCCCCATCAGCGCAGGTGAGCCGCTGAGATTGCCTCCGATCGCCGTGAAATTGAACGGGCTGACGGCGAAGACGAATCCTTCGAGCGGCCGGTATTCCATCCGGTTCCAGACGCCCGGTGACGAGACCGGCTGCTCCGCGTAGATCCGGAGCATGAACTCGACGTTGAAGCGCCAGAAGTCGACCAGCTCGGCGGCCGCATCGATCTCGGCCTGGTGCGCGGTCTTCGACTGGTTCAGCATCGTGGCGGCGACGAGCGTCGAGCGCCACGGGCCGGCGAGGAGCTCGGCCGCGCGGAGGTAGACCGAAGCGCGCTCCTCCCACGGCAGCCGCGACCAGTCGGCGTGGGCTTCGCGCGCCGCGTCGATCGCCATCTGCACGTGCTCGGGCCCGCCCTTCGCAACGTCAGCGAGGACATGCTCCTTACGGTGCGGCATCACCGCCTGGGTCGTCTCCTTGGTCTCGACCTCCTTGCCACCGATCACCATCGGGATCGAGATCCGCTCGCGCTCCATCTGGGCGAGGCGGACGCGCAACTCCTCGCGCTCAGGCGTGCCGGGTGCATAGCTGAGGGCCGGCTCGTTCACAGGCGTCGGTGGTCTGAAAAGTCCCGGTGAGCTCACGGCGCGATTGTAGAGTCGGGTGGATGCGCGTGACGCGGCATCCCTACGAAGTCGAAGGCTGGGGAGTCGGAGAGCTCTGGGTCGGCGACGGGCAAGTGGTGGTCGCACACGACCCGCCGACTCCCGGCGTCCGGTTGCACGGCGCCCTCGCCCAATCTCATCTCGAAGCTGATCCCGAGGCTGAACCCCAAACCGGCCCCAGGGGCACCCCAGGTGTCCCTACTGAAACGCTAGCGGGAGCGCCGTCACAGAACGGTGACGGATTCGTGGCCGAACTGCTCCAATCGATCCACAGCTATTTCGGTGGCGAGCGCGTCTCGTTCGCGGACGTGCCGCTGGACGGCGACTGGGCGACGCCGTTCCAGGAGGCGCTGGCTGAAGCGCTCAGGAGCGTTCCCTGGGGCGAGGTCGTCAGCTACGGCGAGCTCTCGGTGCTCGCGGGCCGGCAGCGGGCGGCTCGAGCTGCCGGGACGTTCTGTGCGGAGAACCGCTTCTCGCTCTTCGTCCCGTGTCACCGGGTCGTCTCCGCGACCGGAATCGGCGGCTACGGCTCGCTCGGGGTCGAGTACAAGCGCCGCCTGCTCCGCCTCGAGGGGTGGACGCCCTGACTCTCTCCGACGACCTCCGCTCCGAGCTCGCGGCGATTGCGCCGAAGCGCGGCTGCTGCCGCCTCGCGGAGGTCTCGGCGCTGTTCCACTCGGCCGGGAGCATTCATCTGCGCGGGCGCGGCGAGATCTCGCTACATCTCGACCTGGCGACCTCAGGTATCGCCCGCCGCGGTTTCTCGCTCCTGCGTGAGCTCGGGATCCACTCCGAGATCCGTACCTACAGCCGTCGCTCGTTCGACCGAGCAACCCGCTACCAGCTCCATGTCACCGGGGACGAGCCCGCGCTCGGGTTGCTCGTCGAGGCGGGAGTACTCGATGCCCGCCACGCTCCGCTCGAGCGGCCACCGAAGCGCGTCGTCGGCCGCGCCTGCTGCCGCGGCGCCTATCTTCGGGGAGCGCTGCTCGGCGGCGGCTCGCTTTCCGGCCCGAGGCGACCGCATCTCGAGCTGCGGACGACCTCACTGGAAGGCGCCGAGTTCCTGCGTGCGGTCGCCGCTGCCGGCGACGCGCATCTGGGCGTCCTCGACCGCGGCAGGCACGCCGTTGCCTACGCGAAGGGCCTCGATTCGATCGAAGCGGTGCTGAGTGCCGCGGGAGCGGGGGACACCGTTCTTGCCTTCGAGGAGCGCTCGGTCATCGCGACGGCGCGTGGCGAGGCGAACCGGCTGGCGAACGCCGATCACGCGAATCTCGTCCGTACGAGTCGCGCCGCCCACGAACAACTCGAGGCGGTGCGCACGCTCCAGGCTGCGGGCGCGCTCGAGCGGTTGCCCGACCGCCTGCACGAGATCGCGCGGCTTCGCCTCCGCTATCCGACCCTACCCCTGCGCGAACTGGCCGCACGGTGCGAGCCGCCGACCACGAAAGCCTCGGCGCACCGCCGGCTCCGGAAAGTGCAGGAGCTTGCAACCCGCTGAAGCATGCCGTTTCCTCACTTGTAACGTGGGTGACGAGCGCGCTGAATTGTCCTAGTCTTGACCTTGCGGGTCCGCGCTCGGCTCTCGACGGATTCAGACCCCGTCCGTCGTAGGCAACAGAGCACGGCATGTGGAGGGGGAGGTCGTCCTCGGAGCTCCCCCTCCGGCCCGCTCGTTCTGTTTCGGGGCGCAAACAGGATCGGGATCTGCGGAGGCAGATCCCGATCCTGCGCCAAGACCCCTGAAGGGTCGCTTCGCTCCCGGGCTCGATGGCAATGCGGGCGCTCGCCGCGGACCGTTCCGCGGAGGTACGGTCTAGGCATGGAACCCGCCTTCGCGGAGCTGAAAGAGCGAGTCCACGAGATCGAGGATCTCGACCGCACCTCGTCGCTCCTCGGGTGGGACCAGCAGGTCAAGATGCCGCCCGGCGGCGCCGGCGTCCGCGCCGAACAGCTCGCGACCCTCGACCGGATCGCTCACCAGGCACTCACCTCCGACGAGATGGGACGGCTGCTAGAGAAGCTGTCGAGCTTCGAGGAGTCGCAGCCCTACGACTCGTACGAGGCGAGCCTGATCCGACAGATCCGGCGCGACTGGGAGAAGGCCCGCCGCGTGCCGGCCGAGCTGCGCGGCGAGATGTCGCGCGCCGCCTCCCTCGCAATGCCGGTCTGGGTCAAGGCGCGGCAGGACTCGGACTTCTCGCAGTTCCTGCCCGCCCTCCGCAAGAACTTCGACCTGCGGCGCCAGTACGTCGAGTGCTTCGACGACTACGACGACCCATATGACGTCCTGCTCGACGACTTCGAGCCGGGGATGAAGACGTCCGAGGTCCGCGCCGTCTTCGATCGCCTCAAGGAAGAGCAGGTTCCGCTGGTCGCGGCCGCCCGCGCGGAAGGAGAGCGTCCTGTTCGCAGCGCGAGCTTCCCGATCGACCGGCAGAAGGTCTTCGAGCTGAAGGTGATCGAGCGCTTCGGCTTCGACCCGTCCGAGTGGCGCCTCGACACCGCAGTGCACCCGTTCGCGTCCTCGATCGCGATCACCGACATCCGCCTGACGACCCGCTACTTCGAGGACAACCTCGACGGGCTCTTCGGGACGATGCACGAGTGCGGCCACGGGCTGTACGAGCACGGTGTCGCCCCGGAGCTCGAGCGCACCCCGCTCGCGCACGGCGCTTCGCTCGGCCTGCACGAGTCGCAGAGCCGCATGTGGGAGAACATGGTCGGCCGCAGCCTCCCGTTCTGGCGCCACTTCTACCCGCAGCTGACGAGCACGTTCCCGGAGGCGCTCGGCAACGTCGGGCTCGACGACTGGTACCGGTCCGTCAACTGGGTCGAGCCGTCGCTGATCCGGGTCGAGGCGGACGAGGCGACATACAACCTTCACATCATCCTCCGCTTCGAGCTCGAGCAAGAGCTGCTCGCCGACACGATCGAGCTCGAGGAGCTGCCTCAGATCTGGAACCAGCGGATGAAGGACTATCTCGGCGTCGAGCCGCCGAACGATGCACTCGGCATCCTCCAGGACATGCACTGGGCAGTCGGCGCCATCGGCTACTTCTCGACCTATGCCCTGGGCAACGTGATCTCGGGCCAGCTGTGGGAGAAGGTCAACGCCGACGTACCCGACCTGGACGACCAATTCGAGCAAGGCGAGTTCGGGGCCCTCTCCGACTGGCTCCGCGAGAACCTCTGGCAGCACGGCCGCAAGTACACACCGCGAGAGATGGTCGAGCGGATCACGGGGGGCGGCCTCGACCCCGAGCCGTATCTGCGGTATCTGCGTGGGAAGTACCCGCTGGCGATCTAGACTCGACGCGGCAATCGACACGGCGTAGGAGGAAGAGGAGCGAATGGCGATTCGTGTAGGCATCAACGGCTTCGGCCGGATCGGACGGAACTTCTTCCGGGCGCAGCTCGAACGCCAGGCGGACATCGAGATCGTCGCGGCGAACGACCTCGGCGACCAGGCGACGATGGCGCACCTGCTCAAGTACGACTCGAACCTCGGGCCGTTCGCCGGGGACGTCGAGCTCGGCGACGGTGTCATCCGCGCCGGTGGCGAGGAGGTCAGGCTCTTCTCCGAGCGCGATCCGGGTGCGATTCCATGGGGCGACGTCGGTGTCGATGTCGTTCTCGAGTCCACCGGCTTCTTCACGAAGCGCGACGGGGCGCAGAAGCACCTCGACGCCGGCGCCAAGAAGGTCGTCATCTCGGCGCCCGCGACCGAGCCGGATATCACGCTCGTGCTGGGCGTCAACGACGGCGAGTACGACAAGGACGGGCATCACATCGTCTCGAACGCCTCCTGCACGACGAACTGCGTGGCGCCGATGGCGAAGGTGCTGCACGACGCGTTCACGGTCGAGCAAGGCTTCATGACGACGATCCACGCGTACACGAACGACCAGCGCGTGCTCGACCTCCCGCACGAGGACATCCGCCGTGCGCGGGCCGCCGCGATCAACCTGATCCCGACCTCGACCGGCGCCGCGCGGGCGATCGGGCTCGTCCTCCCCGACCTGAAGGGGAAGATTGACGGCATGTCGATGCGCGCGCCGGTGCCGACAGGCTCGGTTACGGACCTCGTCGTGCGCGTCGGCCGGGAGACGACCGCCGAGGAAGTCAACGAGGCGTTCCGCACGGCGGCTGCCGGCTCGCTGAAGAGCTACCTCCAGTACACCGAGGACCCGATCGTGTCGAGCGATATCAAGCACTCGCCGTATTCGTGCATCTTCGACAGCGACTTGACGATGGTGAACGGCACGATGGTGAAGGTCTTCGGGTGGTACGACAACGAGTGGGGCTACTCGTGCCGGCTCGTCGACCTGATGGGCAAGCTGCTCTGATGAAGTTCTCGCAGGTCAGGCTGCTCGTCGACGACTTCGGCGCCGCCTTCCGGTTCTACCGCGACTCGCTCGGGCTCGAGGTGAGCTCCGGCGACGAGTCGAGCGGTTACGCGTCGTTCAACGCCGGCGGCTCGATCGCGATCTTCGAGCGGGCCGGCCAGGGAAACGTCGTCGAGTTGCGTCCACCGGGCGACTCGACCCTCACCGTGCTCGAAGTCGACGACGTAGACGCGGTGGTCGACCGCCTGAGCGAGTACTTGGTGCAGGCTCCGCAGGATCAACCGGAGTGGGGCGGCCGCGTCGCCTACATCCGCGACCCGTCCGGCAACCTGCTCGAGCTGTTCCAGGTGCTCCCAGCATCGGAATGAGGCTGCCGCGCTCCGTCCGCGACGCGGACGTCGAAGGCAGGACGGTGCTCGTCCGGGCGGACCTGAACGTCCCGCTCGAGAACGGCAACGTCGCCGACGACACTCGTATTCGCGCGGCGTTGCCCACTCTCCAGTTGCTGCTGGAGCGGGGTTCGACCAGGATCCGGGTCTGCTCGCACCTCGGCCGCCCCAAGGGAGACGATCTCGCGTTCCGCATGCAACCGGTCCGGGAGCATCTGGGCACGTTCCTTCCGGACGAGCGGATCGAGGTGCTCGAGAACACGCGCTTCCACCCGGGCGAGACGAAGAACGATCCCGAGTTCGCGCGCGAGCTTGCGAACGGATGCGACCTGTTCGTCAACGATGCGTTCGGCTCGGCTCACCGTGCACATGCGTCGACGGTGGGGGTCGCCCAGCTCTTGCCGGCCTACGCCGGCCTCCTCCTGCTCGACGAGCTCGAGCACCTCGGGCGACTGCTCGGCGATGTCGAGCGGCCCTTCCTGCTCGTCACCGGAGGCGCGAAGGTGGAGGACAAGCTCGGTGTGCTGGAGAATCTCGGCGGCCGCGCAGACGAGGTACTCGTGGGCGGCAAGATGGCCGAGGAGCTGCGCGACGAGAACCCGCTTCCGTTTCCGGTTGTGCTTCCGACCGACGTCGTCGCGGCGAGCGCGTTCGCGGCCGATGCGGAGACACAGGTGGCACCGTTCGATTCGCTCCCCGCAGGCTGGCTCGGGCTCGACGTCGGCCCGGACTCACGTGCCGACTTCGCCCGAAGGATCGGCGCCGCGAAGACGGTGTTCTGGAACGGCCCGATGGGCGTCTTCGAGTGGGAGCCGTTCGCGGCGGGGACGAAGACCGTCGCGCAGGCCGTCGCCTCGGTGGAGGGCTACACGGTCGTCGGAGGCGGCGACTCGGTCCGCGCGGTGAACGAGCTCGGCCTCGACGAGCAGATCTCGTGGATCTCGACGGGCGGCGGCGCGTCGCTGGAGCTGCTCGAGGGCAAGGAGCTCCCGGGCGTCGCCGCGATCCCGGAGAATTGACCAGATGCTGATCGCAGGCAACTGGAAGATGTTCAAAGGACCGGGTGAGGCTCGCACGTTTCTCGCCGGCTTCCAGGCGCCCGACGGCGTCGACGTGGTCTTCTGCCCGCCGTACGTCTCCCTCCGCGCGGCCGCCGAGACAGGTCACGCAATCTATGCCCAGAACGTGCACTGGGAGCCGAGCGGCGCCTACACGGGCGAGATCTCGCCCGAGATGCTCCTCGAGCTCGGAGTACAGGGTGCGCTCGTCGGCCACTCCGAGCGGCGGCAGCTCTTCGGCGAGACCGACGAGACGGTCGCCCGCCGCGCGCGCGCGGCCCTCGATGCGGGACTCGGTGTCATCGCCTGCGTCGGCGAGACGCTCGAGCAGCGCGAGTCAGGGGACACCGAGCTGGTGCTCAAGATCCAGGTCGAGGCGATCGCCTTCGCGGCCGGGTCGCACGAACGGCTCGTGATCGCCTACGAGCCGGTCTGGGCGATCGGCACGGGCAAGACCGCGACGCCCGAGATGGCCGAGGAGGCGCACGCGTTCATCAAGGGACTGCTCGACCGGCCGGTGCTCTACGGAGGGTCGGTCAAGCCGGAGAACGCCGCCGAGCTGATGTCGCAGACGTCGGTCGACGGCGCCCTCGTCGGCGGCGCGTCACTCGATCCCGATTCCTTCGCAGCGATTTGTCGGGCAGCGTCGACCTCGTAACGCTCGTCGTCCTGGACGGGTGGGGCTGCGCACCGCCCGGGCCGGGTAACGCGGTCGAGCTCGCGCAGACACCCGTTTTCGATTGGCTCTGGCACGAGTACCCACACACGACGTTGAAGGCTTCCGGCGAGGCGGTCGGGTTGCCGGAGGGCCAGATGGGCAACTCCGAAGTCGGCCATCTCACGATCGGCTCCGGCCGGATCCTCTTCCAGGATCTCCAGCGTGTGAACGTCGCGATCCGCGACGGCTCGCTCTTCGAGAACCCGGCGCTCACGGGCGCGTTCGAGCGCGCACGTGCCCGCGGCGGGGACGTGCATCTGCTCGGGTTGGTCTCGCACGGAGGCGTCCACTCGCACATCGACCATCTGCAGGCGCTGCTCGAGCTCGCACGCCGACTCGGGATGGAAGAGCGCACGTGGGTCGATGCCTTCACCGACGGGCGCGACGTCTCGCCGACATCGGCCGTGTCGGATCTGGCCGAGCTGCCTGCGGACCGGATCGCGACCGTCATCGGCCGCTACTACGCGATGGACCGCGACAAGCGGGTCGAACGGACGGAAAAAGCGTTCGATGCGATCACCCGGCACATGGGTACACATGTGCCGGCACAAAGCATGTTGCGCAATGTGCAAGCGAACTACGACGCTGGAGTGACGGACGAGTTCCTCGAGCCGATCGTGGTGGACGGTCGTCCGGCGCTCGGCCCGGAGGACGCGGCAGTCATCTTCAACTTTCGCCCCGACCGGGGCCGCCAGCTGGCGGAGAAGCTCGTCCAGGGCGGGGTCGACTTGACGACGATGACGCGCTACTCGTCCGAGCTCGACGTGCCGGTGGCATTCGGAGAGCAGACGGTCCCGAACACGCTTGCCGAGACGCTCGCCGGCGCCGGGGCACGGCAGCTGCACGTCGCCGAGACGGAGAAGTATGCGCACGTGACCTACTTCTTCAACGGCGGCGTCGAGGAGCCATGGCCGGGCGAAACGCGCATCCTCGTCCCGAGCCCGCGCGATGTGCCGAGCTACGACCACAAGCCGGAGATGTCCGCCCGCGAGGTCTCACGCCGCTTCGTGGACGAGATCGGCGACGGCTATCGCTTCGCCGTGATCAACTTTGCGAATCCGGACATGGTCGGCCACACGGGCTCGATCCCGGCAGTCACGAAGGCCGTCGAGGTCGCGGACGAGTGCCTCGGAGTGGTCGTCGAAGCAACTCGCGCCGCGGGCGGCGTGTGCCTGATCACGGCCGATCACGGCAACGCGGAGACGATGCTCGAGCCTGACGGCGTCAGCCCCTTCACGGCCCACACGACGAATCCCGTCCCCTTCGTCCTGACGTCCCTCGATCTCGCGCTCAAGGAAGGGGGTGAACTCTCCGATCTAGCCCCTACGGCCCTGCGGCTCCTGGGTTTGGATACACCGTCCGAGATGACGGGAGGCAACTTGTGCGCTACGGCGAAAACGGGACCTTCCATTTGAGAATCTCGGCGCTATACTCCGGCCCACTTGTCGCTGCCCCAGCCTGATCTCGGCGTCCTGCGGAAGGCCCAGCGAGGAGATGAGCGAGCTTTCTCGCTCATCGTCCGTGCGTATGAGCTTCCCGTCTACAACTACGTGCTTCGGCTCGTGGGCGATCGCTCGTTGGCGGAGGATCTGACCCAGGAGGTCTTCCTCCGCGTCTACCAGGGCTTGCCGAGCTTCTCGCTTCGCTGCCGCTTCACGACCTGGCTTTTCCAGGTGACGAAGAACCGCGTCCTCGACGAGCTGCGTGCCCTGGAGCGCCGGCCGCGTGCGGTCGTGAACCTCGAGGACATCCCGCCCCTGGAAGTCGTCGACGCCCCGTTCGAGCGGATCGAGGCGATCGACGCGGTCTGGCGCGCAGTCGAGCAGCTGAGCGTCGACCTGAAGATGGCTCTCCTCCTCCGGGACGTCGTCGGGCTCTCGTACACCGAGATCGCCGACTCGCTCGAAGTGACGCTCGCCACGGTGAAGTGGCGGATTTACAAGGCGCGCGAGGAAGTCCAGGTCGCGCTGGCCCGCGAGGGCATCACGTTCGCCACCACGGGCGAAGCGCCGGCCGAGCCGGCCGTCATCTAGTCGCACCTACCGGCCCGGCCATGCGTTAGGACCGTTAGGCCGCGGCGTTCGCGTCTTCTTTTGCCGCCAGCTTCAGGCTCCCGGCCATCACGTCCTTGAGGTGCCGCTTCTGGATCGGGAGATGCGTGCTGACCAGCTTGCGCACGCCCGGATGTCTCGCCTGCTTGTTCAGCTCCTGCAGAACCGACCAGTGTCCGACCTCGCCTGCCTCGGCCATGGTCAGGAACTCGAAGCCGTCGAGATCGTCGGAACCACGCTCGAGATAGGTCTTCATCATCGTTGCGCCCTTCGTCTTGACCGTCCGGGCCTCGGCGAGGATCTTGCTCTTCTTGCCGCTGAGGGAAGCGGCGACGGCTGTTCCGTCCTTCTCTGCCTGCGCCGCCTCCTTCCGCATCTGCTTGAGCTCCTTCACGAGCGTCTTGTCGTCCGTCAGCCTCTCGACGCGCTCGGTGGCCGCCTGGGCGGCCATCGCGAGGCCGATCACTTCTCCCAGCTTCGTTTCCAGGTTCGTCAGCTCAGCCATCTCGCTCCGTTCGTCTCGGGGACGGGCTAGATGCCGTGCTCGAGCCGCGCTGCCAGGACCTCGGGAAGGCCAAGCTCGCGCATCTCGGACTGCGTCTGCCCGACCGGATAGTCGGTACGACGGAAGGTTGCCCGGCCTGACGAGATATCAACCTCGAGCCAGGCAGCTCGCGGATCACCGTCGCGAGGCTGGCCGACCGAGCCAGGGTTGAGGAGCCGGCGGGCGGCTGCGAGGTCGAGCGTCGTGCCGGCGGCAGCCTGCCCACCTCGCACCTCGGTGCCGTCGCCTGCGAGCTCGAGCGCGATGTGGCTGTGGCCGACGAGCACGAGCGGGGCGCTGGTCGCGGCGAATGTCCATCGCGCCGCGTCCTCGGTGAGCACGTAGTCCCACACCGGGTCGCGGGGGCTGCCGTGGTAGAGCTCGGCGCCGGTCGTCGCGGCGCTCGGCTCGAGCGTCGCCAGAAACGCCCGCGCGGGCGGAGCCAGTACCTCTCGCGTCCACGCTGCCGCGGCGCCGGCCTCGCCGCCGAACGTCGCCAGCGAGATCCTTCCGAGCACGACCAGATCGTGGTTGCCTGCGAGGCAGATCGCGGCCCGCTCCTTCAGCAGCGCGACGCACTCGTTCGGCTTCGGCCCGTAACCGACGACGTCGCCGAGGCACCACAGCTCGTCGAAGCCGCCCTTGTCCACCTCCACGAGCACTGCTTCGAGCGCGTGCAGGTTTGCGTGGACGTCCGAGACGACGGCGACTCTCAACGACGCGGGCTACGAATTCCGCGGCGGGGCTTCGGGGAGATCCTGGATTCCTCGGACGGTCGCGTACTTCGACCAGGAGTCCTGCATCGCGTCGAGCAGCTCCTTTGCGAACTTCGTCGACATGTTCACGCGACTGACGACGATTCCGGGGATGTCGCCTTCCGAGACCTCGTGGTCGATGCGGGCGAACGTGAGCGTGAACTCGTAGTCCGAGAAGGAGATGTTCGCGAAGTTCGCGTACACGCCGGCGAGATGGTCCTCGGCGATCTGGATGTTGAGCTGGCGCTCCTGCGCGGTGTCGTCCTCGTCCACGCCCGTACGATAACGGCGTGACGACACTGGAGGAGACCGATGCCCGCTGAGGCGATCGAGCGGCTCGAGACAGCACTCGGCGAGGCGGCCGGCGCGGACATCGTGCTCGAGCGTCCAGGCGACCCGACGCACGGCGACTACGCGACCAACGCCGCGATGCGCCTCGCGGGCGCTCGCAAACAGCCACCGCGGGCAATCGCCGAGCAGCTCGTCGAGTTCGCTGCCGCGCTACCGGACGTTTACCGGGCAGAGATCGCGGGGCCCGGTTTCGTCAACCTCTGGCTGACGCCTGCGTGGTATCGCGACGCGCTCGCCGAGATCCTTGCGGCGGGACGCGACTATGGCAGCGGCTCGTCGGCAACCAGGGGCAAGGTGCAGGTCGAGATGGTCTCGGCGAATCCGACCGGGCCGATCACGGTCGCGGCCGCGCGCAACGGCGCCTACGGTGACTCTGTCGCCCGGCTGCTCGAGTTCGCAGGGCACGATGTCGAGCGCGAGTACTACTACAACGACTCGGGCGCCCAGATGGACCTCTTCCGCGCGTCGGTCGAAGCACGCCGGCGTGGTGAGGCGCCACCGGAGAACGGCTACCAGGGCGCGTACGTCGCCGAGCTGGCGACGCTGCCCGACGACCCGGTCCCGCAGATGCTGCAGCGGATCGAGCACACGCTGGAGCGGTTCCGGATCCACTTCGACTCCTGGGCGAAGCAGAGCGAGCTCGAGAAGCGGCTCTCCGACTACCTGCCCCGGCTCGACACGTACGAGAAGGATGGGGCGGTCTGGGCGCGCTCGTCGGCGTACGGCGATGAGGACGACCGGGTGCTGATCCGCTCGGAGACGGGCATTCCGACCTACCGCGCCGCCGACGTCGTCTACCTCGCGGACAAGCTGGACCGCGGTCTCGACCGCGCGATCTATGTCCTCGGAGCCGACCATCACGGCACCCGGAACTGGTATGCCGCGGTCGCGCGGATGCTCGGTTACGACCCTGATCGCGTCGAGGTCCTGCTCTACCAGCTCGTCCATCTCACCAGCGGCGGCGAGACGGCGAAGATGTCGAAGCGCCGCGGCGACGTCGTCTTCCTCGACGAGCTCCTCGACGAGGTCGGAGTGGACGCCGCACGCTGGTATCTCGTCTCGCGCGGGCCCGACCAGACGATCGAGATCGACGTCGACCTCGCGGCGGAGAAGAGCCAGAAGAACCCGGTCTACTACGTCCAGTACGCGCACGCGCGGATCGCCGGGATCCTTCGCAATGCCGGGGACGCGGCGCCGTCGGCGGAATCGCCGACCGATCTCGCAGACGAGGAACGCGATCTGATCAAGCGCCTCGCGGAATTCCCCGCCGTGGTGGCCGAGGCGACCGAGCGGCGGGGGCCGCACGCGGTCCCGACCTATGCGATCAGGCTCGCGGACGACTTCCACCGCTTCTACCAGCATCACAAGGTGCTCGGCTCCGACGCGGAAGCGTTCCGGCTCGGTCTCGTGACTGCGACGAAGTCGGTGATCGCCCGCTCGCTCGACCTGATCGGTGTCGACGCGCCGGACACGATGTAGGCTCGGCGGCGGATTGAGCGCCACGGCACCCGATAGGAACCTCGCCCTCGAGCTCGTCCGTGTCACCGAAGCCGCGGCGCTCGCCGCGTCCGGCTGGGTCGGGCGGGGCGAGAAGGAGCAGGCCGACCAGGCCGCTGTCGACGCCATGCGGCTGATGCTCGGCACCGTCGAGATGAACGGCGTCGTCGTGATCGGCGAGGGGGAGAAGGACGAGGCGCCGATGCTCTACAACGGCGAGGCGATCGGATCGGGCCACGGCCCCGAGGTCGACGTCGCCGTCGACCCGCTCGAGGGCACACGCCTGACCGCGCTCGGCCAGCCGAACGCGATCGCCGTGATCGCCGTCGCCGAGCGCGGGACGATGTTCGATCCGGGCGCTGCGTTCTACATGGACAAGATCGCGGTCGGGCCCGAGGCCGCGGACGCGATCGACATCAATGCGACCCCGACGGAGAACGTCCGCGCGGTTGCTAAGGCGAAAGGGCTCGATGTCTCCGAGGTGACGGTCGTCGTGCTCGAGCGCGACCGCCACAACGAGCTGATCGGCGAGCTGCGCCAGGCCGGCGCGCGCGTCAACCTGATCCGCGACGGGGACGTCGCTCCCTCGATCGCGGCGGCACAGGCGTTCGTCGGCGTGGACATGCTGATGGGGATCGGCGGCACACCCGAGGGTGTCATCTCCGCGGCGGCGATCAAGTGTCTCCGCGGCGCGATCCAGGGCAAGCTCTGGCCGCGCAACGACGACGAGCGTCGGAAGCTCGAGGACTCCGGCTACGACATCGACCGAGTGCTCACCACCGACGACCTCGTGTCGGGCGAGGACGTCTTCGTTTCCGCGACCGGCGTCACGAGCGGTGTCTTCCTCCGCGGCGTGCGCGTCAGCGGCGCCGGCGTCGAGACCGAGTCGATCGTGATGCGCTCGCGCTCGGGCACAGTCCGTAGGATCGCCGCCTATCACCCTTCCGAGAAAGTGAGACGACTGATGAAAGGAGACCGCGATGGCCGCGAATGAGTTGCACGAAATCGCCCAGGCGCTCGTCGCCGATAACAAGGGGATCCTCGCCGCCGACGAGAGCTCGGGGACGATCGAGAAGCGCTTCGACTCGATCTCGCTCGACTCGACCGAGGAGAACCGGCGCGCCTACCGCGACATGCTCTTCACGACACCCGATCTCGAGGAGTACGTCAGCGGCGTGATCCTCTACGACGAGACGCTGCGCCAGGCCGCGTCCGACGGGACCCCATTCGCGAAGCTGCTGGCCGACAAGGGAATCATCCCTGGGATCAAGGTCGACACGGGCGCGAAGGATCTTGCGTTCGCGCCCGGTGAGAAGGTCACGGAGGGCCTCGACGGCCTGCGTGAGCGCCTGCAGGAATACCGAACGCTGGGCGCTCAGTTCGCCAAGTGGCGCGCGGTGATCACGATCGGCGAGGGCATCCCGACGGCCAACTGCATCGGTGTCAACGCGCATGCGCTTGGCCGGTACGCCGCACTCTGCCAGGAGCAGGGGATCGTGCCGATCGTCGAGCCCGAAGTCCTGATGGACGCCGATAACGACATCGAGACCTGCTACCGGGCGACGAAGCGGACGCTGCACAAGGTCTTCGACGAGCTCTACCACCAGCGCGTCGACCTCGAGGGAATGCTGCTGAAGCCGAACATGGTCATCTCGGGTAAGGGCAGCTCTGTTCAGGCGAGCGCCGACGAGGTCGCCGACTGGACACTGAAGTGCTTCCGCGAGACCGTGCCGGCGGCGGTGCCCGGGATCGTCTTCCTGTCCGGCGGCCAGTCGGACGAGCAGGCGAGCGAGAACCTGAACGCGATCAACTCGCGCGGTGCGCAGCCGTGGGTGCTCTCCTTCTCGTACGGGCGTGCCCTGCAGGCGCCGGCGCTGAAAGCGTGGGGCGGGGTGGCGGAGAACGTCGATGCCGGCCAGTCCTTCCTGGCGCTGCGAGCTCGCAACAACAGCGCAGCCGTCGCAGGGCGGTATTCGGCCGCGATGGAGGAGCTCGCCCGCTCGAGCTGAGCGAAACGAGTGGTGGACCGCCCGGTCCGGGCGGTCCACGCCAAATCTCAGCCGAGCATGCCCCGGGCGGAGACGATGTCGACGACCTCGCCGAACTCGGCGGCGTCGTCCAGCTCGAGCAATCCGAGCTTGCTCGCCGCGGCCGACGCGGCGGTCCGGTTCGGAACGCCCAGCTTCTTGTAGACGTTCGAGAGGTGGAACTTGATCGTCTGCTCGGTGACCCAGAGCAGCTTCGCCATCTGCGAGTTCGACGAGCCGCTTGCGGCCAGCCGCAGGATCTCGAGCTCACGCTTGGTCAGGCCGTGGGTGTCCCGTCGCTCGGGCCGGACCGGCCGGAGGTGGGTCACGGGCAACTCGCCGCGGTAGTGGATGCCGCCGTTGCGCGCGTTGATGACTGCGCGAAGCGCCTGGACGAGGTCGTCGGGCTGGACGCTCTTGCCGACGAAGCACACGGCTCCGGCCGCGAGCGCACCGTGGATGACGGTCTGGTCGTCCGTGGCCGAGACGACCACGATCCGCAGGGACGGGTAGAGCGCGGAGAGCCGCCTGATGCAGGTGACGCCGTCCATGCCCGGCATGCACAGGTCGAGCAGCACGGCATCGGGCTCGTGCAGGTCGACCAGCTCGAGCACCTCGTCCCCGTTGGTTGCGCTGCCGAGAACCTCGATGCCCGCCTCGGTCAGCGACAGCTCGAGAGCCGAGAGGAAGAGTGGATGATCGTCAGCCAGGATGACTTGCGGCATTTCGTGAACCCCTTTTCTGCGGTAGGTGTTCGGTTCCGTGCACACACAGACGCCAGGGACCACGGTTTTCTTCCCTCCCGCAGTGGATCGAGCCAGCCCGTTGGCTGACGCCTACGTAGCTCGGCCCGCCGCGGTTGCCTCCGGGACCTCGACGAGACGCCCGGTCTTCACGTCATAGAGGAATCCGTAGATCGGAATCCGCGAGGGCACCAGCGGATGGGAGCGGATCCGGCCGACGTCCTCCGCCACGGCTTCCTGCGGGTCGGAGATCGTGAGCCAGTCGATGTACCGTCCCTCACTCGATCCCGGGCCGCTACCGACGTCGCGAAACCCGTCGGAGCCGAGCTCGGCCGTCTCGAGGCTGTGTCCGAGGATCTCCCGCATCTTGCCGTCGTCGAAGAACTCCATCCCGCACTCGGTGTGGTGGATGACGAAAAACTCCTGCGTGCCGAGCAGCTTGTAGGAGATGACGAGCGACCGGATCGCATCGTCGCTGGCGCGGCCACCGGCGTTGCGGATCACATGCGCGTCTCCCTCGCTCAGGCCCGCGTACTTGGCGGGATCGAGCCGCGCATCCATGCAGGTGAGGATCGCGAAGCCTCGGGCGGGCGGCAGCGGGAGCTCGCTCTTCTCCCCGAATGACGCGGCGTACTCCTCGTTCGCGGACAGAACCTCATCGAGAGCAGACATCTGGAATCTCCCTTCGGTGCCTAGGCGTCGAGACGTCACTCGAGCCTATACGTGCGATAAGCCCTGGCCACCACCTCTCCCGCTCTGACCGCGATCGGAAGCCTGTTCGCCGCCGGAGCGAGAGGACATACCCACTTCGGGTCGTACGCACACGACGGGTTGAAGGCGAAGTTGAAGTCGACAACGAGACGCTCGCCCTCCAGGCCGAGATCGGCGCCCTTGACCGAGTCGAGCACGTAGCGCCCGCCGCCGTACGTCTCTGAGCCGCTCGTGACGTCGGCGAACGCCAGGAAGATGCCGCCGCCGTAGCCCTCGAGCCAGTGGAGGTCGAGCGACCGCTCCGCACCGTCGAGCTCGAACGACGCAGTTGCGAAGCGGCGGAACAGGACCGATTGGTCGCCGCTCGCGCCGATCTGCCGCAGCTCCGGCTCGGCGGCCCGCACCTCGGCGAGTACACGCAGCTGCGGCTCGTAGGCGAAGTACTGGAGACCGGGGAAGTCGCCCCGCTCCGCCTCCCGCAGCGGTGACTGCGTCCCAGGCCGCCTCCGGGTCGGCCGCCGAGCGCACCGACTGGTAGAGCGCAAAGACGCGCCGCTTCCAGTCGAGCAGCGCGAAGGCGTCGTCCATCGTCAGCTAGACGTACCTGCCCATGCCGCCGGCGACGTCGATAGAAGCCCCAGTGATGTAGCTCGCCCGCTCGCTCAGCAGGAACGCGACGAGGCCGGAGACCTCCTCCGGCGTGCCGAAGCGGCCGAGCGGGACCTCCTCCGCCGCGAACGTGCTGAAGAACTCGTCGCGCGGCACATCGGGGGCCCGGCGCTGGTGGATGTTGTCCCACTGCGGCGTGGTGACGAAGCCGATGTTGACGCCGTTCACCAGGATGTTGTCCTTCGCGACCTCGAACGCGAGGGTCTTGGTGAACGAGTTGCCCGCCGCCCTGTTCACCGAGGTCGCGAAGAAGGTGGGATCGGGGTAGCGGGAGTAGACGGCGCCGATGTTGACGATTCGGCCGCCACCCGCCGCGCGCATGTGCGGGAGCACTTCGCGGGAGCAGCGGATCAGCGAGAAGAGCTTGACGTCGAGGTCGGCGGCCCAGTTCTCGTCGCGGAGCGTCTCGAAGGTGCCCGGGTGCGCGCCGCCGGCGTTGTTGACGAGGAAGTCGATCCCGCCGAGAGCCTCGGCGGAGCGCGCCACGAAGTCGCGGACCTGCTCGGGATCGGTCACGTCGGCCTGTTGCGCATGGACGACGGCGCCGGCCGCCCGGAGCTTCTCGCCCGTCGCGAGCACCTCGTCCTCGCTCCGTGCACAGATCGCGACGCTCACGCCCTCGGCCACCAGCTCTCGGGCGATCGCGGCGCCGATCCCCTTCGACCCGCCGGTGACGAGCGCCCGACGCCCCTCGAGGTCGAGCCTCACTTGTGACGGAGGTACGCGTCGGAGCCGTCGAGCCAGTCCTGCCGAGGCGGACAGAAGATGTCGACGTCGAGGGTCGTCTCCAGTGCTTCGGCCATGTGCGGGAGGTGCGAGGGAATGTGCAGAACCTCACCCGCGGCGACGTCGACGACCTCGGACTTGTCGTCGCCGAGCCAGAACCGCAGGACGCCTTCCAGGATGTAGGTCAGCTGCTCGTTCTCGTGCGAGTGCTGCGGGACGATGCACCCCTTCTCGAGGTACACGTGCGCAATCATCATCCGCTCGGTCGAGATGAGCCGCCGCGCGAGGTCCGGCTTCAGCGCCTCCTTGGGCATGTCGTCCCAGCGGTAGTGCGTTGCTCCGTGCTCGCTCACAGGAGCGACCCCAACCGCTCGATCCCGTCGTCGATCTGCGCCTCGTCGACGAGGCTGAACGAGAGCCGCACGGTGTCCGCGCCACGGCCGTCCGGGAAGAAGAGCGTGCCGGGCACGATGCCGACGTCCTTCTCCACCGCGCGTCGCGCCAGCTCGACCGAATCGCTGCCGGCCGGCAACGTCAGCCAGGAGAAGAAGCCGCCCTGCGGCTGCGTCCAGCGCGCCTCTTCCGGCAGCCAGCGCTCGAGTGCTGCGAGCAGGCGCGCCGCCTTACGCTCGTACAGCGCACGCGAGAGCAGCAGCTGCTCGTCGATCCAGCCGCGGCGAATCGATTCCTCGAAGAGCCGCTGTCCGAGCGCGCCCGCGCACTGGTCGGTGTTCTGCTTTGCCGAGACGAGCCGGGCGGCGACGTCTGCGGGGCCTAGGGCCCAGCCGAGTCGGATCCCGGGAAACATCGTCTTCGAGGTCGTCCCCGCCTGGACGACGACGTCCGGACCGAGGCTCCAGAGGCTCGGGAGCGTCTCGCCGGAGAAGCCGAGCTCGCGGTACGCGACGTCCTCGACGATCACGAACCCGTACCGGCGCGCGAGCTCGACGAGCGGGCCGCGGCGCTCGGCCGAGAGGCTCACGCCCGCCGGGTTCTGGTGGTCGGGAATGCTGTAGAGGAGCTTCGGCCGCACCCCGCTGCCGAGCACCCGCTCCAGCTCGTCGATCTCGAGCCCGTGCTCGTCCATCGAGACGGCGACGAGCTTCGCCTCGAAGCTCCGGAACGCCTGGATCGCGCCGAGATAGGTGGGCCCTTCGACGATGACCAGATCGCCGGGATCGAGGTACGACTTGCAGATCAGCTCGAGCGCCTCGATTCCACCGCTCGTGATCAGCAGCTCGTCCTCGGCGGGACGGCTGCCCTGGAGCTTCTCGAGCCGGTCCGCGAGCGCGTCGAGTGCTCCGGCCAGGCCGCGCGTCGGTGCGTACTGGAACGCGCTGACCTCGCCGGCGGCGGCGAACTCCTGCAGCAGCGCCGAGACGCGCTCGCGCGGGAACGTCGCCGGGTCGGGGAAGCCGCCGGCGAACGAGATCAGGTCGGGCAGGCCGAGGAGCGCCAGGACGGACGCGATGCCCTCGCCGACGTCGCCTCGGGTGCGCGCAGCGGCGAGCGCGTCCCACCGTCCCGTCTCGGGTGTCACCGTCACCCTCGCAATCCTATGTCGATTTTCGTGTACCCCGTTCGTCTCACCGATGAGTTCCCCGCGCTCGGCAAGTCTTAAGGGAGACTTCGCACGTGCGTCGTCGCAACCGGAGGTGACACCGATGTCGAAGACGGTTCTGATGGTCGGCACCCGCAAGGGCTGCTTCCTGCTGGAGAGTGACGAGGGCCGCCGCGACTGGGAGCTGCGCGGCCCGTTCTGCGAAGGGTGGCCGATCTACCATGCGATCCGGGCCGAGACCGGCGTGATCTTCGCGGCCGCCGCAAGCGAGTGGCACGGCTCGAGCGTCTGGCGCAGCCCGGACCTCGGCGAGACGTGGCAGCAGTCGAGCGAGGGACTGAGTTACGGCGACACCGAGCTCAAGCTCTCGAAGGTGTCGGGCCTCACCGCGAGCAACGGCCGGTTGTTCGCCGGCGTCGAGATGCCTGGCGTGTTCGAGAGCAGCGACGGAGGCGAGACCTGGTCACTCCTGACCACACTCGCGGGCCAGCCGGGAAGCGACTCGTGGAACGACCCCGCGAACCAGCCGCCGGGCCACCTCGGCGTGCCGGCGATCCTGCCGCACCCCGACGACACATCCCGGTACTGGGCGATCGTGCAGGGCATCGGCATCTTCGAGACGACCGACGACGGCGCGTCATGGACGCCTCGGAACCGCGGGCTGCGGGCGGACTGGCCGCTCGAGAACCCGGAAGTCGGCTACTGCGTCCACAAGCTCGTGATGTCGCCGGTCGACAGTGAGCGGCTCTACCAGCAGAACCACGTGGGCGTACACCGAAGCGACGACGGCGGCGGCTCCTGGAACGAGATCACCGAGGGTCTGCCGACGGAGTTCGGCTTCGCGGCGGCAGCGCACCCGCACGATCGCGACACGTTCTACGTCATCCCGCTCGACCCGGGCCACGCACGCTGCATGCCCGACGGCAGCGCGGCGGTGTGGCGCACCCGCGACGCAGGCTCGTCCTGGCAGCGGCTTGCAGAAGGTCTGCCCCAGAGCAATGCGCACGTCGGCGTGCTGCGCGAGGGGATGGCGATCGACTCGCACGACGACCCCGGCCTGTACTTCGGTACCAGCACGGGCACGTTGTTCGCGAGTGCCGACGAGGGCGAGAGCTGGAGCGAGATCGCGAGCTACCTGCCCGGCATCACCTCGGTCGAGGTCGCGATCGTCGACTAGCTATGGCAGAGCTCTATCTCCCATCCACGCTGCCATCTCTCTTCGCCGGTCTGCCGCGTCGGCTCGACGTCGACGCGGCGACCGTCGACGAGGTGCTCGACCGCCTCGACGAGCAGTGGCCGGGTCTTCGCGACCGACTGTGCGAGCCGGGCCCCGTGCTCCGCCAGCACATCCACGTGTACGTCGACCGCGAGCGAGCCGGGCTCGACACGGAGCTCGCGCCTCGCTCGCGCGTCGACGTGATCACCGCGATCAGCGGCGGCTGAACGGCGCGCGCGAATTCCTCACAGTTTGCTCGCGAAAGCTTCAACTTCGGGCGTTGCCTTCTGGGCTACCGTCCTCGCGTGATCCGCAAAGCAGTTCTGGCTGGGCTCGCCTTGGCGCTTCTCGTACCCGCCTCGTCGATCGCCGCCGCGCCCACGGGAGCCAAGGTGCCCCCGTTCACCCTGAAGCTGCTGCAGAAGCGCTTCGGCGATCAGACCTACCTGCCGACGCGTCTGCCGATGCGCTACCAGTACCAGCGCTGGCAGCGGTTCGACGGCAAGCTGGTGCTCACGTTCAAGGAGCGAACGAGCGTTGACAGTTTCCGCTTCGAGGTGTCGAAGCTCGCGCCCGGCGCGCCGTGCGACGGTGGCGGCGCGTTCAACCGAATTCTCCAGGTGGACGGCAACAAGGTCTACTACGGCGGGGACAAGGGCTACTGGATCGCGTGGCGCTGCGTCGTCTCGCCGACGACGAAGACCTCGTACGTCCTCAGCGTTCTTTCTCGGGGGAAGTTGCCGGACGTCGCGCTCGCACAGGTCGCGGCGTCCGGCAAGCGCTTCGCCAGTCTCTAGGCCGGACTACTCGAAGAACACGTCGAGGTAGCCGTAGACACGGAACTTCAGGTAGTGGCTCGTCGTTTGATACGCGAAGTACGCGTCGTGACCGGCGGGAAGATCCATGCCGTACGTGGCGGGTAGGCCGGCGCTATCGAGGAGTGCGTTGAGATGGAAGGTGCCGCCGGCAGCGGCCCAATCGCCATCCTGACTGTCGTACCCACCTCCGAGCTCACCGCCCGTGCCCTGAGGGTTCCAGCCGCTCTCGAGCACGCAGTTCTTGATCAGCTGCCAGTCGCATTCCGCACCGATGGTGCGCAGATTGAACTCCGGGTCGGTTCCATTCGCGACGAGCACCGCGAGCACGCCCGGACGCCCGTCGCGGCCCGCGACGTTGATGGTGGCGCCCGACCCGATCCTGCGGAAGTCGGCGTGGCCGAAGACCTCGTCGCCAATCCGGTGATCGAACTTGATCTCGCCCTCATTGGCGCTGCCCTTGTCCGCATCGCTGATCACCTTGATCTTGAGCAGCGTGATCCTGACCTTGCGGTCGTCCATCCGCACAGTCCCCGTCTGGTAGGCGCTTTGCCCCTGGGCATCCGTCGCGCTGACGATGACGTGATACTTCGTGCCGGGCCTGAGTGCGCCGAGGTGGCCGGTCCACTTCGTGACGAGCGCTTGAGACGAGACCGACCGCTCGATGAACGAGAAGCGGGGGCCCCAGGACTCCTGAATCGGCGCGTCTGGGCTCAGCATCACCTGGAGCTTTGCCGGCTCATTGGTCTCGACCTCGATCGTGGCGTCCGTGCCCCCGACATGCGTGAAGAGCGCCTTTCGGACGCACTGGACCGAGCAGCCGACGTTCGACTTGATGTTGCCGATACCGGTGTCGACTGCGCTCTCGACCTTGCGTGTCTTGAACGAACCCTGCCGGGCCTCGCTGCGGCCCTGGGCATCGGTTGCCTTGACGTAGATCTGGTAGGTCGTGTCCGGCTTCAGGCCGGGCAGGAACACCGAGCGCTGCGTAGCGAGAATCGACGAATGGACAGTTGCATCGGCGCCCGGACCTGCGGCGCGGAACGCGATGACCTGGATCTTCGTCGGCACCGACGTCTCGATCGCGACGTTCGCGTAGGAGGCCGTCGGGGTGACGAGAGCCTTGACGATGCAGTGCACCGAGCAGCCCGTGCCGGCGGTGACCTGGCCGGGACCCGGAACTGGGGGCGCGGCGGCGGTGCCCGACGCGAGGGCGAGTGCCGCGAGAGTCACGGTGGCGATGGCGGTCCTGACTGACATGGTCTGCTCCTTCCGGTCGTGTGGAAGGAGAACCCGTGGCGAGCTCGTTCCTTACGGCCGTCGGCTCATGCGGAAGATCGACTAGCCTCGCGTTCAACGTAGATCGATCAATCGAGGGGGCGACGATGGCAAAGAAGTCCGACTTCACCGAGGAGGAGTGGGAGCAGCTGCGCAAGGGCGCGACCGGGGCAGGCCTGCTCGTGTCGGTCAGCGACCGTAGCTTCTTCGACAGCTTCAAGGAGGCGGGCTCGCTGGCGAAGCACCTCGCTGGTGGGCGTTCCGACGAGAGCGAGCTCGTGCGCGACCTGGCGGGCGAGCGAGGCTCCGGATTCGGCGTCAGGTCCGCGCCCCAGGAGATCGAGGCTGAAACAGTCGAGGCCATTCGCGGCGCCGTAAGCACGCTCGAGGCGAAGGCACCCGACGAGGTCGAGGCCTACAAGTCGTTCGTGCTCGAGGTCGCCGAGGCCGTCGGCAAGGCCGCCGGCGGCGGCGAGGCAGCCGAAGCGGCGACGATCGAGAAGATCCGCGCCGCGCTGGCCTGATAGGCCCGGTAGGCGCCTAGCGGATGACCGCGCTACCAGTCGACATCCATGACAGGCCGCACTTCGACGGATCCAGTTCGTGCGTTCGGAATGCGCGCGGCCCAGTTGATGGCGGTGTCGAACGACTCCACCTCAATCAGGAAGTAGCCAGTGAGGAACGCATCGGCGTTCACGGCAGGACCGTCGGACACGCTCAGGCTGCCGTCGCGCACGCGGACGGTTCGGGCAGCGTCGTAGTGCTCGACCTCCTCCGCGGCGAGGAAGATGCCTTGCTCACGCATCGACTGGATCAGGTCGCGATACTCGGCCTCCTCCGCATCACGCTCGGCCTCGGACATTGCCGCCCAGATCTCCTTGCCGCCCGGGGCGTTGTAGGTCAGAAGCATGAACCGGATGTCCGCCTCCTTGTTTCGGCGATCGTACAAACGCGACCCGCGCGAGCCTGCGTCGTCACGAGCCCGCGGCTTTCAGCCGCTCCAGTCCAGATAGGAGATGTTGGTCGCGTCTGCGGTGCCGATCTCCGTCATGGAGTCGCCCGACAGAGGGATCAGTCGCTCGTCCCCCGAGACCAGAAGATCCCCGATCTTTGACCAGCCGACTGGCTCCCCTGGAAGCGGGGTAATTCGCCGCGTCTTGACGTCCACGACCCGCGGATAGACGACCATTCCGGGGGACTCGCCCAGCGTAATCCACCGCCCGTCAGGTGACCACGGCTGATCGGTGCCGCTCGACCATGCCCTTACCTTCGAGAGGGAAATGTGATCACTCCCGTCTCGTCGTATTGTGATCATCTGAGGCCCGCGGATAACAGAAGGCGAGCGCCGTCGGGCGACCAAGCCAACGGAACTTGCATGAGCCGCGGGAGGGCGGCTGGCGACGGGATGCTGTACCTGCTTATGACCTTCCGAGTGCCAGTTTGGACGTTCACGCGTGCGACTCCCCAGGAACGACGTCCCGCACAAGTCCGATTCGCCACGTCGGAGAACGCGTAGAAGATCTCGTTGCCACTTGGCGAGAAGACCGGTTCGTGGCTTGTTTGTCAGGCACCGTGAAACTGCATCCGCGACTCGGGATGCCGGGGATGAGGACGCGCGACACACCATTGCGCACGAGGATGAGCGAGCCAGTGTCTGCGCCGTAGGCGAGCGTCCGACCGTCGCTGGACCAACCGTCACCCCAAAAGTGGGACGACAGTCGCTTGACGGTCCCGCTGACCGTCACCACGTATAGGCCTGAATGGGGGCCAATCCCTTCTTGCAATCGCGCAAGGCAGGTACGCGCGCGGTGAGATAGGTCGCGAGGAGTACCAGCAGTTGCGCGAAGATCTTGACCTCTAGCCGCCTTGGTGGTGCAGTTGGGGCTTCTCAACCGCGCCCCTGATCGGATGTGCCGTGCTCTCCTCGTGTCTCGGGTGTAGCCAAGGTGTAGACATTTCGGCCTCTGCCGCTCGATGACGACTGCTCCGGAGAAACGAAAACCCCGCCTGAGCGGGGCTTTCGATCGAAGCGGGCGATGGGGCTCGAACCCACGACCCTCAGCTTGGGAAGCTGATGCTCTACCAACTGAGCTACGCCCGCGTGAGCCGGATTCTAGCCTGGCTCGGAGGTCAGGACTCGAGCGTCTCGCGCACGCGCCGGGCGAGCGCGTCGACCGCGAACGGCTTTTCGATCAGCGTCTTGGCGGCAAAGACGAGGAGATTGGCGATCTGGGGGTTGACGTACAGCGGCGAGCTCTTGTCGTCGAGTTGGTCGACATAGACGACCAGCGGCAATCGCTCCACGAGCTCCTGGAAGTCGAATCGGGCCATCTCAGGGGGTGATCGGTCGCAGCAACGGGAAAATGAAGTCAGGTGGTCGGGCCCGGCCAGGCCTCACGCAGGCGGTCGCGGGTGGCGAGAAGATGTTCCGGCAGCACTTTCACGTCTCCGAGCACGGGCATGAAGCTGGTGTCGCCGACCCACCGGGGCACGACATGGAGGTGCACGTGGTCGACGATCCCTGCGCCGGCGGCTCGGCCCAGGTTCCAGCCCAGATTGAAGCCTGCTGGCGCGTAGATCGCCTTCAGCGCCTCGATCCCCTGCAGCCCGAGCCGATGGATCTCGAGCGCGGTCTCCTCGCCGAGGTCGCCGAGGTCGCCCAGGTGCCCGTACGGGGCAACCAGGAGATGGCCGGAGGAGTACGGGAACTTGTTCAGGAAGACGAACGCGCGCTCGCCTCGGCTGACGACGAGCGTCTCTTCTACCTCGCCTGCGGCCTCGGCGCAGAAGACGCAGCCGGGTTGCTCGTCGGCGTGGGTGACGTATTCGAGGCGCCACGGTGCCCAGAGAGGCTTCGGCATCGATCGATCTTCTCAACTTCGAGGCGCTCCGGCCGACCACATGGCCGTGAGCTCGATTGCGGCCAAGCCCACGTGTGTCGTCGCCGACGACCATCCTCCGGTGCTGGAGAGCATCGCCCGATACCTGGGCGCCCAGGGCTACCGGATCGTCGGGCTCGCGCGGAACGGCGATGAGGCAGTGACGCTCATCGAGTCGCTGCGCCCTTCACTCGCCGTGCTCGACCTGCGCATGCCCGGGCTTTCGGGCGCCGGCGTCGTTCGCCAGGTCGCGCGAACGACACCTCAGTGCGGTGCAGTCGTCTACTCCGGCTTCGGAGACTCAGCTCTTCTCGACGAGACGCTCGACGCAGGCGCCCGCGGGTTCGTGCTCAAGGACGCGCCCCTCGAGGCGCTCGTTCGCGCTCTTCAAACCGTCGCCGGCGGTGGGATGTACATCGATCCTGCCCTCGCCGACGTCGTGATCCGGGCGACGCCCGGCCGGGAGCTCGGCCTGACCCGCCGCGAGCGGGACGTGCTCCGGCTGCTCGCCGACGGCCATTCGAATGAGTCGATCGGACGGGAGCTCTTCATCTCGCCCGACACCGCGCGGACCCAGCTCGGCGCTGCGATGGCCAAGCTCGGCGTCTCCACGCGGACGCAGGCGGTTGCGATGGCGCTGCGCCGCTCGCTCATCTCCTAGCGTTCGCTGCACGAACGGCTTGTGTTGCAGAAAACACACGCGCTGCAGGATCCCCGAAATGGAGTAGGCACACCGCTTCGAACCGGTGAGTGTAGGACGGAAACACATACGGCAAGCTGGAAGTGATGGAGAAACAGGCGCCAAAGCAGCAGGTCGTCGGCGAGCTGGTCTGCCTCGAATGCGGGACCGAATCGGGTCGGGCGAGGGGCTGGCGGGCGTACCTCGACGCGGAGTCATGCCTGCTCGTGTACTGCCCGCACTGCGCTGCGCGCGAATTCGACGCCTAGACTCGATTTCCGACTCGATTAGCGCGCACCTGGTCGATCTGCGGTACCGTGGTTGCAGCCCGGGCGGTTCCCCGAGGCCGTGCGGTCGGTAGCTATGGAGGGAGACGCATGGGCGTCAAGGAAGAAAAAGTCGAGCTGGAGGGCGACATCATGGAAGCGTTCGGCGGCGGCATGTTCCGTGTCGCGCTGGACAACGGCCATGAGGCGCTCGGCTACACGTCGGGCAAGATGCGTCGCTACAGGATCCGAATGAATCCGGGCGACCGGGTGAAGATCGAGCTCTCCCCGTACGACCTGACGCGCGGCCGCATCGTCTACCGCGAACGCTAGGCGCCCCGCAGTCGGATGGCGTAGCATCGGCCACCCGACAAGGAGGGCCAGATGGCGTTCGTGTTTCTCCAGGAGTTCAACGTCAGCGGCGACGACCGCAGCACCACGAACTACGACGCGGTAGCCGAGCGCCTCGACGTGGCGTCGAACCCTCCCTCCGGACTGATCGTCCACACCGCCGGCTGGGACGAAGACAACGGCACCTTCCGCATCGTCGACGTCTGGGCGGCCCGGGAGGACTTCGAGCGGTTCTTCACCGACCGGCTGCAGCCCGCACTCGACGAGCTCATGCCACAACTCGACAACGCCAACGCAGGCCCACCTGACCGCGAGGGGCAGTACGAAACGCACGACGTGTTCAAGGGCCAGTCGGGTCAGTCGTCCGACGGCGGGGCGTGACGACGAGAGTCGAGGTGGACGCAGAGCGCGCAGTGCAGGACCAGCTCCCCGGTGGCATCCCTGGAGTAGCGCCAGCCGTTTTCCACCGTGCTGCCCACGCGGCCTCGGCGACCGCACGTCGCGCACTCGATCAAAATGTCGGTGTTCGTCACGCCGGCCAGGGTACGGATCGGCCTGCGCTTGACGCTATGCCCCATCCGGGGTTGACCGCCCTGGTTCATTTCTCGGCCACCTAGACTCGCGCGACACGAGCGGTAAGGAGGCTGAGATGGGAGTGCCCGCCCACGCAGAGCTGGCAACGCGGATTGTGTTCGTGGGGAGCAGCAAGGACGAGCTCCTGGAGGTGGTGGTCGACCAAAGAGCAGCCGCCGCGGCCGAGTTTCCCTCCAGTGGCTTCTTGGAGCTCACGAGGGACGGCCTGCCGATCTGGGTGAACGTCTCGAACGTGCTCTACCTGGAGGGCGTCAAGGTGCTGGCCGGTTGAGTCGTCGAGAACGTAAGCTCAGCCGCTGGTTGAGCTGCTTGGCCTAGAGCTTCTCTACGGGAGCAGGTCGCGAAGTAGATCGCCGCGTGTAGTGCTGAAAGCCTCAGGGTCTTCCGACATCACACGATCGACGATCTTGTCCACAAAACCGCGCATCCATGCGAAAAGCGTCCCCATCGCACTTGCGGGATCGCTCTCATACCGCGCCATCCATGCCTCACTGGTCTCTGCTGGGTCGCCGAACGGTGGCTCAACACCGGACGCCCGCCCGAGGCTGTTCATCTGCTGAAGAAGGTCTTCGACCCAATCCTTCTCTGACTCATAAGCGTCCCCCGTGTCCCCCGGCGGGACGTACTTCGTCATCTCGACAACCCCGATCTCGTGCTCGACGAACTCGTTGAACGTCCGCCACACCGAGCGCAAATCTGGAGAGAAATACGCACGCAGCCTCACATCGATCCCCGCCTGCTTGAGCTGCCAGTACTCCTTGACCAACTCGCTCTCAGTGAGGCCCGTGAGATTCTCCGCACGGGCGAACGAATTGATCCGTTGCCCCAAGTCTGCGGTCGCCAAGGCCACCTGCTCGGCTACTTGGGCCTGCAGCTGCCGCGCCTGCTTTCGATCCTCCCATTGACGAGTGAACGCGGGCGCGACCCACACCGACAACGCCGCAAGAAGAACCGTCAGGAGCACAGACGTCGGCACGTGCAGACGCCGACGCGCGGGCTTCACGTCCAGCGGCTCGCTGTCGATTGCGCTCAACCAGTTCCAGTCTGTGCCGGTTTCCGCGACGATGCGCCCTCGCGCCGCCGGAGCCGGAGCCGATTGAGCCAGGAGCTGGTTCGCCGCTCGCCGGTTTCGGATTTGCTGGAGTGCGCCTCGCGAGCCTCGAGTGAATGAATCGCCGCGTGGCCGAGCGCCACCCGCTCCTGGTGTCGCAGATTGGCGACGTCGTGGTTTGTCAACGGGTGAGTCACGGTTCTCTCCTCTGGTCGAGTTCGAGCTCCGGTCTAACGACACGACGGCCGCGCTGGCCCACTTCTTCCATCTCAGGATCCGAACGTCGACGTCCCCGTACTCCCGCGCATGCGCCCGCCCTGCGGGAAGCTGCGAGACGTCATCGTGGGGACCTAGTTCGCGGGCCGCGGTCTCGCTCAGAGCCAGCGCTTCCAGCGGAAGAAGCCGAGCAGGCTGCCGCCGACGGCGATCATCACCGCGACGATGATCCAGAACGCGGCCGCAGAGCCGAAGCCGGGGAAGTCGACGTTCATGCCGAAGACGCTCGCCAGCAGCGTCAGGGGCAGCAGGATCGCGCTGAAGACCGTGAGCACGCGGAGGACGTCGTTCTGGCGGTGCGAGATCACCGACTCGTTCGTCGACTCGAGGCCTTCGACGACCTCCTTGTAGTTGTCGAGCAGGTCCCAGATCCGCTCGGCCGCATCGACGATGTCGTCGAAATAGAGGTCGAGCTCGTGTGGCAGGAACCGCTCGACGCGCCGCTCGAGCAGGCGGAGCGTCGTGCGCTCGGGCTTGATGATCTTGCGGTAGGAGATGATCTCCTGCTTGACGTTCGACAGGTCGCGGACGACGTCCTCGGCGCGGCGCTCGAACATGTCGTCCTCGACCGAGTCCAGCTTGTGCCCGATCTTGTCGAGGATCGGGAAGCAGTAGTCGAAGAGATCGTCGAGTACCTCGTACAGCAGCCGGCCCGAGCCCTCGACGAAGAGGCTCTCGCGCAGCTCGGACTCCTCTTCGCACCGCCGAAAGAGGCGCGAGACCGGCAGCAGCTCGACGGCCGGCAGGGTGACGAGGTAGTCGGCGCCGAGGAAGAAGTCGAGCTCCGCCGCGTTCAGGCGCTGGATCGCCTTGTCGTACACCGGGAAGTGGACGACGCCAAAGAGATAGTCCGGGTACTCGTCGATCTTCGGCCGCTGGCGCTTCGAGAGCACGTCCTCGACGTCGAGCGCATGCCAGCCGAAGCGCTCGGCGAGCGCGTTCGCCGTCTCAGGATCGGGGCGGTCGAGGTGAACCCACGTCAATCCGCCCGCGGAGAGCTCGAGCGGGTTGCGCTCAGCGAGCGCGCCGTCCGAGGGCGCGCCGGAGCCGTGCCGAGTCCGCCGGATGCGAGGCAGGCTGGGCATCGGTACTGAGCGGGTCCTCGAGGACGGGCATGGCGGCGATTCTAGTCGCTGGGCACCGCAACGTCGACGACGGGGATGGCTGCGCGGGTCGGTGGCGCGATGCGAGGCGTCCGGCGAACGTTCTCGGGCAGGCTGTGCTCCAGCAGGAGCGCCCCCCCGCCCGCGAGCAGGCACACGGCTGCGGCCGCGATCCAGAGACCCGTGGGGGAGACGGACAGGAGCGCAGCGCCCGCGGGCGGGCCGACTGTGAAGCCCACTTGCCACGAGAGCGCTGAGATCGCCATGTAGCGGCCGATCAACCTGTGGTCTGCGAGGTCGGCGACGAGTGGGGGCTGGACGGCTCCGTGCAGGCACTCGGCGACGCCGAAGAGTGCGACCGCGAATGCGAGCACGGCGAATGCGGCGGCGCCGGAAAGCCACACTCCACTCACCGGCACGAGCAGCCACGAGGCGGCGCAGCCGACGCCGACAAGCGCCAGGAACGTCATCCGCCGGTGCCCTTGCGCGAGCCGTGCGATCGGGAGCTGGAGGACCACGACGGCGATGGTGTTGATGAAGAAGAGCTGACCGATTCCGGTCTCGTTGATGCCGACCTCGTTCTTGGCGTAGGCGGGCAGGACCTCGAGCTGAGCGATCCCGGCCGCGATCAGAGTCGCGTTCACAACCATCAGCCCCATGAAGACGCGGTGGCGAAAGACGTCGCGATAGCGGCCTGCGCTCGCCGCCCGCTCGACCGCCTGCCGCGGTTCGGGGACGAAGGCCCAGAGCACGGCCGCGTAGCCGACGAAGGTGAGCGCGTCGAGGACGAAGAGCGCCTGGAAGCTCTCGGCGGCGATGAAGCCGCCGGCGAGGCCGCCGATGCCGATGCCGAGGTTCATCGTCACCCGCTGCATCGCGAACACCGCGGGGCGCTTTTCGCGCGGCGCCAGCCCGGCGAGCATCGACGACTGCGACGGCCAGAAGGCGCCATTCCCGATTCCCACGATCGCCGCGACGAGGAACCCCTGCCGCGCAGTCTCGACGAGGGAGTAGCCGGCGATCCCGACCGAGAGGAAGACGAGCGCGATCGCGAGCATCCTCTTGCCGCCCACTCGATCGACGAGGGCGCCGGCGATCGGGCCCGAGATCAGGCTGACGGCCGCGTTGGTACCCAGGATCAGCCCGGCGGTACCCAGGTCGATCCCGCGCTCGTTGTGCAAGTAGATGAGCGTGAACGGGAGGATCAGGCCGTTCCCGATCGCGTTCAGCAGCCCGCCGACCTGGAGGGTCTGAACGGATCGGGGGAGCTGTGGGTTCAGGCTCCGGAGGTAGCTCAGCATTCCGCGCAGGGTAGTCGGCACCCGGGCCGGCGGATACAGTCGAATCGCCGATGGTGGATGCCCTTGTGATCGGCGCTGCGTAGGCTCGCATCGCTTGGACTATCTGCTCGATCCAGAGGTCGTCCACCTGAACCACGGGAGCTACGGAGCCTGCCCGGCGCCCGTGTTCGCCCGCTACCAGGAGCTGCAGCGCGAGCTCGAGCGGAACCCCTCCGAGTTCCTCGGTCGCCGCTTCGACGATCTGCTGGCCGACTCTCGTGCGGCGCTTGCCGGATTCGTCGGTGCGCGCCCCGAGGATCTCGTGTTCGTTCCCAACGCGACCGCCGGCCTCAACGCGGTCATCCGCTCGCTTCGGCTCGGCCCGGACGACGAGGTGCTGACGACTCGGCACGAGTACGGCGCCGTGAAGCGGACCTGGGAGTTCATGGGAGCGACGCTCGTCTACGCGGAGCCAGGCGAGGTCGCTGCGGCGATCGGCCCGAGGACAAGGGCGGTCTCGGTCAGCCACATCACGTCGCCGACCGCGCTCGTCCTTCCGGTCGAGGAGATCTGCGCCGCGGCACGCGAGGCCGGCGTGCTCTCGATCGTCGACGGCGCGCATGCACCGGGACACCTCCCGCTCGATCTCGAACGGCTCGGGGCGGACATCTACGCGGGGAACTGCCACAAGTGGCTCTGCGCGCCGAAAGGAGCCGGGTTCCTCTGGGCGCGTCCGGAGCACCAGGCCTGGATCGAGCCGCTCGTGATCTCGTGGGGCTACGGCGGAGAGGCGAGCTTCGCGGAGAGGCACGGCTGGCAGGGAACACGGGATCCGGCGCCGGCCCTGACTGTGCCGGCCGCGATCGACGCCCACCGCGCGTTCGACCTGGAGCGCTGCCGGCAGCTCGCCGCGTCGTTCCACGACCGCCTGCCGCCCGTTCCCGGGACTCCGGCGCCGCAGATGTGGGCGACGGAGGTCACCGCCGACGATCCCGCGGCGCTCCAGCGCCGGCTCTTCGACGAGCACCGGATCGAGGTTGTCGTCAGCGCGTGGGAGGGGAAGAGCCTGCTGCGCGTCTCGATCGCTCCCTACAACGGTGCCGCAGACGTGGAGCGTCTCGTCGAAGCGCTGAAAACGCTCACCTGAGAGCCCGGGAGCGAAGCGACCCTTCAGGGGTCTGCGCGCCTTGGCATCTGCTCCCGCAGATGCCAAGGCATGCGACGGAGGGCATGCGCCCGGGAGGATTCGAACCTCCGACCTCTCGCTCCGGAGGCGAGCGCTCTATCCCCTGAGCTACGGGCGCGTACGACGTTCTAGTGTACTCAGCATGGAGCTGACCGCCCGAGTCGTCACGCTGCATCTGGCGGAGACCTTCGTCATCTCGCGCGAGTCGAGCGACGAGGACGACGTCGTCCAGGTCGAGCTGAGGCACGGCGAGATCACGGGCTTCGGCGAGGGCGCTCCGATCGAGCGCTACGACGAGTCGGGGTCGTCGGCGCTCGCCTATCTCGAAGCCGCAGGGCCTCTGCTCGGCGACGACCCTTTCGCGCTGGAGGAGATCGAGGCCCGGTTGCCGCCCGGCGAGAACGCGGCGCGCTGCGCTCTGGACGGCGCGCTGCACGACCTCCAGGGGAAGCTTCTCGGCGTCCCGGCCTGGAAGCTTCTCGGTCTTCCGCGCAGTGGGCCGCCGACCTCGTGGACCGTCTGGCTCGGCGATCCCGACGACATGGCGCGCCGCGCCGAGAAGGCGGCGCCCCGCTTCCAGCGGCTGAAGCTGAAGCTCGGCGGCGGCGACGGCCTCGACGTCGAGCGCGTTCGCGCCGTTCGGGCCGTCACGGATCTGCCCCTGCAGGTCGATGTGAACGAGTGGTGGTCGCTCGACGAGGCGCTCGAGGCGCTGCCGCAGCTGGCGACGCTTGGCGTCGCCTACTGCGAGCAGCCGCTCAAGGCAGGCGACGAAGGCGGCGCGACGCTGAAGGAGCGCTCGCCGATCCCGATCTACGTCGACGAGGACTGTCACCGCCTGGACAGCGTCGCCGGCTGCGCGGAGGTCGCCCATGGGATCAACATCAAGCTCGCCAAGTCCGGTGGCATTCGCGAGGCGGTGCGGATGGCGCACGCGGCCCGCGCCCTCGGGCTGGGCGTGATGCTCGGCTGCATGATCGAGTCCGGGCTCGGAATCGCCGCCGGTTGCGTCGTCGCTCCGCTTTGCGATCACGTCGACCTCGACGGCAACCTGCTGATCGCCGAGGATCCGTGGCCCGGGGTTGCGTTCGTCGACGGCGTCCAGGTTCCCTCCGACGAGCCGGGTCTCGGTGTCAGCTCAGCCTGAGCGCCTCTTGATCCTCGCCGAGGGCTTTTCGGGCGACCCGCACTACGGAAAGACGGCCCGCGGCGTGCTCGCATACGGCAAGCGGCCGGTGGTCGCGCTCGTCGACTCGACGCGTGCGGGCGAGACCCAGAGCGGCGTTCCCATCGTCGCGTCGGTCGACGACGCGCTCCCGTTCAACCCGACGACGGCGCTCGTCGGGGTCGCCACGTCGGGTGGCCGCTTCCCGCCCGCGTGGCGTGCGCTGCTGAAGACGGCCATCTCGAACGACTTGCATGTCGAGAACGGGCTGCACGAGTTCCTCGCCGACGACGAGGAGCTGGTGAGCATGGCGGCGAAGCACGGCGTGGAGCTGCGCGACCTGCGGCGGCCGCCCGCGGATCTGAACGTCCCGACCGGAGCGAACCTGGAGCTACCGGTGAAGATCGTGCTCACGGTTGGCTCCGACTGCGCGATCGGAAAGATGACCGTTTCGCTCGAGCTCGACCGTGCGGCGCAGGCCCGCGGGCTTGCCTCACGCTTCGTCCCGACCGGCCAGACGGGAATCGCGATCGCAGGCTGGGGGCTCTCCGTCGACGCCGTCATCTCGGACTTCATCGCCGGGGCGACGGAGCGCCTGCTGGTCGAAGGGCACGAGCGCGGGGGAGAGCTGTTGCTGGTGGAGGGTCAGGGAGCGCTGCTGCATCCCGCCTACTCGGGCGTGACCCTGGGGCTCGTGCACGGCTCGGCGCCGCACGCCTTCGTCCTCTGCCACCTCGCCGGGCAGACGGAGATCGAGGGATACCCGGGCCACCCGCTTCGCTCACTGCCCGAGCTGATCGACCTGCACGAGTCGATTTCGCTCCCCGCGAGGAAGGGGACTGTGGCCGCGATCGCCCTCAACACCCGCGAGCTCGGCGAGGACGAGGCACGCGCCGCCGTGGCGGCGACGGCCGACGAGACCGGGCTCGTCACGGACGATCCGGTCCGGTTCGGGCCCGACCGCTTGCTCGACGCGGTCCTCGCCGTGCTCTAGCAGCGGGCGCCGCCCGCGCTCAGTCGTGCATCGAGGAGCGCCGCAGCACCACGCGCCAGAAGAAGTCCTTGAGCCGGCGCCAGAGCGTCATGCGGCGAACTCTATGGGCTTGACAGCGCGAGCTTGACAGCGAACACGTGTTCGTGCATCATAGCGAACACATGTTCGGACGCATTCTCATCGTTGTCGCGCTCGGCGTCGTTCTCTGGGCCGCGTTCGCCCGCTCGTCCGACGCCTCCGGGCCCGAGCGGCGCTACGTCGTCCAGCCGCACGACACGCTCTGGTCGATCGCGGCGCGCGGGTACGCGGATCCGCGCGAGGGCGTCTGGGAGATCCAGGGACGGAACGGGCTCGAGGGGACCGTGCTCGTTCCCGGCCAGGTGCTCGTCCTGCCGTAGAGGAACCCTCCTAGACTGGCGGCGTGGATCTCGACGTCGTCTTCCTGGGCACCGCCGGCTCGATGCCGACCGCTCGCCGCGGCCCTTCCGCCACGCTGGTCCGCCGCGGTGGCGAGAAGCTGCTCTTCGACTGCGGCGAAGGCACGCAGCGGCAGCTCCTGCGCTCGGACGTGGGCCTGGTCGAGCTCCACGAGATCTTCCTGACGCACTTCCATGCCGACCACTTCCTCGGCCTTCCGGGAATGCTGAAGTCCTTTGCCCTCCGCGGCCGGGAGGTCCCCCTGACGCTGTACGGACCGCGTGGCCTCGATGAGCTGCTCCGCTCGCTGCCGCGTATCTTCGGTCGCCTGAGCTACGAGGTGGCCGTCGTCGAGCTCGCGGCGGGCGCGGTGCTTCGGCGCGAGGGGTACGCCGTGCGGACCTTCGCCGTCCGCCACGGGCGCGACGCCCTCGGATACGCGCTCGTCGAGGACGAGCGGCCCGGGCGATTCGACGTCGCCACCGCGGATGCGCTGGGCGTCCCGTTCGGGCCTGAGCGTGGAGCGCTCCAGGCAGGTTCGGCGGTGACGCTCCCCGATGGACGTGTGGTGACGCCGGAACAGGTGCTCGGCGACGCCCGGCCCGGCCGGAAGGTCGTGCTCACGGGTGACACCGCACCCTCCGATGGTGTGGTCGAGGCGGCCCACGGCGCGGACCTGCTCGTGCACGAGGCGACGTTCGTCGAGGAAGAAGCCGAGCGTGCGCGGGAGACGGAGCACTCGACCGCGCTCGAGGCGGCCCGGGTCGCGAGGGATGCCGACGTCACGCTGCTCGCGCTCACGCATCTCTCGAGCCGGTACGGCGCCGGGGAGGTCGAGAGAGAGGCCCGGAGCGTGTTTCCAACCACGGTGGTGCCCCGCGACTTCGACCTGATCGACATCCCGTTCTCGGAGAAAGGCGGTCCCGAGCTGGTGAAGAGTGGCGCGCGCCTGCCGCGAGCTGAAGTACCCTCCAGCGCATGAGCGGCATGGTGCAGATCGCGCTGGCCGAGGACGCCACCGAGGCCGAAGAGATCCAGGCCCTGCTCGATGATGCGGGGATCGAGTCTGAGGTGCAATCCGACGAGGACTCCGACTCGCTCAAGGTCTTCGTGGCCGAGGGAGCTGTCGAGGCGGCACAGGACGTGATCGAGCCGCCGACCGACACCGACGACCCCGGCCTGGAGGCGTAGCTTCCGCTACTCGTGGACGAACTCGATCCGCGTCGTGCCCAGCAGCCCGGGGCTCACGACCTCGAAGATGCACAGCGAGCGGCCGTCCGCGTCCGGCGGCGCGGGGACGCTGCCGTTCCAGACGGTGCCCGACGCGACCTGCGGCCGGGCCCACGTGAGCCCGTTCACCCTGAGCTCGACCGGTGTGCCCTGCTTGCCGAGGAGCGTCAGCTCCAGTCGTCCGCGACCGCAGGCGTAGACCGTGATCGTGGCCGTCCCGATGATGTCCCCGTTGGGCTGGACGCCCGTTCGCGACATCAGCAGGCGCAGCGGCTCCTCGATGCGCCAGAGTGTGATCCCTGAGAGATCCGTAGAGCGCGGGGCCCGCGCGATCGGCTCTCCCGCGAGCTCGAAATCCGATGGCGCGGCGACGAGCGCCGGTTGGAACGCGCGTCCATCCATTGCGTCGAGTTGGCCGTCTCGAGCGAGCTCGACCTTCACGGCCGGGAGCGGGTCGAGTGGCGCGGCGCTCTTCAGCTGGGCGACCTCGACAATGCGGCGGTTCCAGAAGAGGTGCTTCCACGCCGAGGCCGGGAACGCGCTTGCGTGGAGGTACGTGACCGGAGCCGTTGTGGCTTCGTCCACCCAGCGAGGGTTGCCGATGTCGAAGACCCAGGCTCGGTCGAGATATGTCAGGCGGTCGATCTGCCTAGTCGAGAGGACGGAGAGCGTGACCAGCGTGAGCGCGACGACCACCGGCAACGCCAACCGCAGCCGCTTCGGGAGGAAGACGGCGAGAGCGATGAGCACTCCGACCGCGAGTGTGTAGAGGAGCTCCAGGACCTCTGTCGAGGTCGCTTCGGCGAGCCGCCACATCGGGATGAAGCTGAAGGCGTCCAGAGCCGACTCCTGGATGGCGAAACGCCGCACCGGTAACAGCACGACAGGGATCGCCAGCGCGAGAGCGGCCAGCTGGATCCAAGGGCGGGGGCGTGGCACGCCCCGTGCGATCCAGAGCGCAAACACGAGCATCAGGGGCGGTATGACCGGCTCGAGGTCCCGCAGGATGACGTGGTCGACCCAGCGCGAGGCAAACGTTCCGATCTCCAGCCCGAGGCAAAGTGTCCATGCGGCCGTGGTCGCGACGAGCGCACGCGCCGCGGGGTCGGACTCTTGCCGCCGGACACACTGGATCGTCATCGCCGTGAGCGCCACCAGCGGAATGCCGGCCACGAGGATGAAGATGCCCGCGAAGTGCCAGAGCACGTCCGCCGCCGCAGCGCTGAGCTCGTAACCGCCCGCGGCGGCGGAGTACGCCCCGAAGACGTCGTCCCAGCGACCGGCGACGGCGTAGCCGGCGAGCATGACGACGCACACGCCGGCGGTCCCCCCGAGGAGAAGTGCCTGGCGGCGCGCCGGCTCGAGCGATCGAGCGAAGCCGCACTGAAGAGCAACGGCGACGAACAGCGTCGGGATCAGCGCCACCAGCCGGACATGCGTCGCCAGCGCGAGGACGAGCGTCGCCGCGACCAGTGCCTGGCGCACGAGTGAGGGCCGTGCGAGCGCCGACGCGATCGCCCACACTGCCAGCGTCGCGATCGGCAGCACGGCGACCTCGCTCATGACGAGACCGGAGTACGCGAGATCCGGGACCGCCAGGGTCAGGCCCGCCGCCGCGACCGCCCACCACGCTCCGAGCGGTCCGCGGCCCCAGAGATACACGACGAGTGCGGTGGCCGACATCACGAGCGCACCGAGGGCCTGCACGACTGCGACTCCCGTCTCCAGGTCTCCGAAGGCCAGCGGCAGGCCGATCAGGGCGGGGTAGATGAAGGAGTAGCTGTTGGCCGGTGCGCCGAGGAGCGAGGGCGAGCCGTTCTCCCACAGCGATCGGCCGAGCAACGCGTAGATCGTCTCGTCGGGCGCGATCCAGGGCAGGTCCATGCCCCGCGCCGCCCAGAAGCGGGCCCCGGCGGAGACCGCCATGAGCAGGACGAGCGTGATTGGCGCCGCACGCCGGGGGGCCGACATTCCCTCACACCTCTTGCGTTGTAAGCCGTTTCGGAAACATTCGCACGGAGCGGGAAGCTCGTTCACCTCCCGCCGATGTCGTCCTCCGGAGCGACTACACTGCCGTCCGACCCTTTAACCCGGTCCTGCGAGGCCGGAAAGGAGCGGAATGAGCACGCACGTCCCCGACCGCGCGACGAGCGCGGCCAAGATCCTGCTGGACTCCGAGGCCCTGGCGCGGACGCTGTCCCGCATCGCGCACGAGATCATCGAGCGCAACGACGATCTCAGCCGGCTGGCGCTCGTCGGCATCCACACGCGTGGCGTACCGCTCGCCGAGCGGCTTGCGACCCTGATCGAGGAGCGCAGTGGCGAGGAGATCGCACTCGGCGCGGTCGACATCACGTTCCATCGCGACGACACGGTTCCCGGAGCAGAGCAGCCCGTCGTGCACGCGACCGCACTCGACTTCGACCTGCGTGGCGTGACCTGCGTCCTCGTCGACGACGTCCTCTACACGGGCCGCACGATTCGAGCCGCGATCGAGACGCTCTTCGAGCACGGCCGGCCGGCCCGCGTTCAGCTCGCCGTCCTTGTCGACCGCGGGCATCGTGAGCTGCCGATCCGGCCCGACTACGTGGGAAAGAACCTCCCGACCGCGCGCAGCGAGCGGATCCAGGTGGAGCTCGAGGAGATCGACGGAGCAGACCGGATCCTGCTGGTGGGCGCGCCCGAGGAGGCCAAGTGAGACATCTGATCTCGATCGCCGACCTCGACCGGGACGACGTCGAACGCATCCTCGAGACCGCCGGCGCTCTCGCCGGTGTCGAGGAGAAGCTGCCGACACTGCAGGGCAAGCTCGTGTTGAACCTCTTCTTCGAGTCCTCGACCCGGACCTCGTCGAGCTTCGAGCTCGCAGCGAAGAAGCTCTCCGCCGATGTCATGTCGCTGAAGGCGGCCGGCTCGTCGCTGGACAAGGGCGAGTCGCTCAAGGACACGGTGCTCACCCTGGCGGCGTACGACCCTCACGCGATCGTCATTCGCCATCCGCAGATCGGTGCGCCGGAGCTGGTCGCACGCTATTCCGGCGCTGCGGTGGTGAACGCCGGCGACGGGAAGCGGCAGCACCCGACGCAGGCGCTCCTCGACCTCTTCGCGATGCGAAACGCGCTCGGGTACCTGGAGGGCCTCCACGTCGCGATCGTCGGCGACGTCCTGCACAGCCGAGTCGCGCGCTCGCTCGTCCAGGCGCTTGCTCTCGTCGGCGCCCACACGACCCTCGTCGGGCCGCCGACACTGCTGCCGCGCGGGATCGAAGCGCTCGGCTGCGAGACGTCGACCGACATTCGAGACATCGAGGCCGCGGACGTCGTCTACGTCCTGCGCATGCAGCGCGAGCGCATGGAGTCGGCGTACGTGCCGAGCCTGCGCGAGTACGCGGCACGCTGGGGGATCACACCCGAGCGCGTCCGCCCTGGCCAGAAGGTGATGCACCCGGGGCCGATCAATCGGGGCGTCGAGATCGACGGGCGCGTCGCCGACTCGCCGGAATCCCTGGTCCTGCAGCAGGTGCGCGCCGGGCTCGCGGTGAGGATGGCGGTCCTGCACGACCTGCTCACCGCAGACGTGCCTGCGCGGGAAACGGCGGCGATCGCATGACGCTCTTCTGCAAGAACGGCCGCTCCGACAGCTTGACGCTCGAAGGGCGGCTCGGAGGCGGGGAGTGCGTCGCCGTCACCGTCGTGGACGGTGTGATCGCACGGATCGAGCCGACGGCAGGAACCGGACGCGTTCTCGCTCCCGCCTTCGTCGACCCGCATGTGCACCTGCGCTCGCCGGGACGCGAGGACGAGGAGACGATTGCGAGCGGCACGGCGGCCGCCGCAGCGGGCGGCTACTGCGCGATTCTCGCCATGCCGAACACCGATCCGGTCGTCGACTCGGCCGCGGTGCTCGGCTCTCTGGTCGAGGCGGCGCGCCGTGAGGCGCTCGTCCCGACCGGCTTCATGGCCGCGATCTCGAAGAGGCTCGGCGGCGAGGAGTTGACGGAGATGGCCGAGCTGGCCGATGCCGGCGCCGCGGCGTTCACCGACGACGGTCGCCCGGTGACCTCCGCGGGTCTGATGCGCCGCGCGCTCCAGTACGGCGCGGTCACCGGCCGCAAGCTCGCCCTGCACTGCGAGGAGCCGACCCTTTCGCGCGACGGTCAGGTGCACGAAGGCTCCGTCTGCGCCGAGCTCGGCTTCGCGCCCTATCCGTCGGTCGCCGAGAGCGCGATGGTCGAGCGTGATCTGTCGCTCGCAGGCTACGAGCACCGGCCTCTCCACCTGATGCACCTCTCGGCGAGGGAGTCCGTCGACGCGCTGCGCTCAGCGCATGCTCGCGGCGTCGACGCTTCCGCAGAGGTGACACCGCATCATCTCGTGCTCACCGACGAGGCGGTTCGCTCCCTCGACCCGAATGTGAAGATGAACCCGCCGCTCAGGGCGGACGAGGACCGCACGGCCCTCATCGAGGCGCTCCGCGACGGCACGATCGCCTGCGTGGCGACGGACCACGCGCCGCACTCCCGCGAGGAGAAGGAGGCGCCGTTCGAGGAGGCCCCGTTCGGCGTCACCGGGCTCGAGACCGCATTCGCTGCTCTCTACACCCATCTCGTCGAGCCGGGGCTCGTCCCGCTCGAGACCCTGCTCGAGCGAATGTCCGGCGGGCCCGCCCGCTCGCTCGGGTTGGCTGAGCCGCGGATCGAGGTCGGCGCGCGCGCCAACCTCGTCCTGCTCGACCTCGAGACGACATGGACGGTGGAGGAGAGGGGCTTCCGCTCTCGCTCGGCGAACTCCTGGCTTCTCGGCGAGCGCCTGCGCGGCGCGGTCGTGAAAACGGTCGCCGACGGACGGGTGGTGCACGGATGAGCGCCTTCCTGGCCCTCGAGGACGGGACGATCTTTCCCGGCCGGTCCGTCGGCGCGTCCGGAGTCGCCTTCGGGGAGGCGGTCTTCACGACCGCGATGACCGGCTACCAGGAAACCGTCACCGACCCCAGCTTCGCCGAGCAGCTCGTCTGCTTCACGGCGCCGATGGTCGGCAACTACGGGGTTGCCGCCGGCAGGGCCGAGTCGCCCGGCGCCCACGCGAACGCCGTGCTGATGCGCGAGGCACGCGGACCGGCGTGGCCGGACTGGCTCAGCGAGCGCGGGATCGTCGGTCTGACCGGGATCGATACGCGCTCGCTCGTCCTCCGGCTGCGCGAGGGAGGCGCCATGCGCGCGGCCGCCGTCGCCGGCACGCTCGGGGAGGCTGAGGCGCTCGACGCCGTTCGCGCCCGGCCCTCGATGGAGGGCGCCGCGCTCGTCGCCCAGGTGTCGACCCGGGAGCCGTACGTCTACTGCGACGCCGGCACGATCCGGGCCGCCGTCGTCGACTACGGGTGCAAGCGCTCGATCCTGAGGCGGCTCGCAGGTGCGGGGGCGTCCGTGACGGTCTTCCCGCACACCGTCGACGCCGGCGAGCTCGCTCGCTACGACGCGGTGCTCCTCTCGAACGGCCCAGGCGATCCGGAGCCACTGAGCCACGAGATCCAGGTCGTTCGCGATCTTCTCGGCCGAGTGCCGATCCTCGGCATCTGCCTCGGCCATCAGCTGCTCGGCCTCGCGACAGGCCACGAGACGTACAAGCTCCCCTTCGGCCACCGCGGGGCCAATCACCCGGTGCTCGAGCGTTCGACGAAACGCGTGCTCGTGACCAGCCAGAACCACGGCTTCGCGGTCGCACCGTCCGACGACGCCGAGGCCACGTACGTCTCCCTCTACGACGGCACGGTCGAGGGCTTCGATTTTCCGGAGCTCGCTGCACGCTCCGTCCAGTTCCATCCGGAGGCCGGCCCCGGGCCGCACGACGCCTGGCCGATCCTGGAGCACTGGCTGCAGGAGGTTCGCGATGCCGCGTAGGCACGATCTCAAGTCGATCTGCCTGATCGGCTCCGGGCCGATCGTCATCGGCCAGGCCTGCGAGTTCGACTATGCGGGCTGCCAGGCGCTGAAGGTGCTGCGCGAGGACGGCTTCCGGACGATCGTCGTCAACTCGAACCCGGCGACGATCATGACCGACCCCGGTTTCGCCGACGCGACCTATCTCGAGCCGCTCGACCTGGAGGGCGTCACCGACGTGCTCGGCCGCGAACGGCCCGATGCGCTGCTGCCGACGCTCGGCGGGCAGACCGCGCTCAATCTCGCGATCCAGCTCGCAGACGAGGGAATCCTCGACGACCTCGGCGTCGAGCTGCTCGGTGCTCAGGTCGACGTGATTCGCCGTGCCGAGGACCGCGAGCTCTTCCGTGAGGCCGTCCAGAGCTGTGGGCTCACCGTCCCCAGCTCGCGGATCGTCACGTCTCTCGACGACCTGGGCGGGATTGCTGTACCCGCGGTCGTGCGGCCGGCCTTCACCCTGGGTGGACACGGCGGCGGCTTCGTCTCGACGAGCGCCGAGCTGCGGGCGCAGGTCGAGCTCGGCCTGCGCGAGAGCCCGATCGGGCAAGTGCTGGTCGAGGAGTCGGTGCGGGGCTGGGACGAGTTCGAGCTGGAGGTGATCCGCGACCGGCGCGACAACGTCGTCATCGTCTGCTCGATCGAGAACCTCGACCCGATGGGCGTCCATACCGGTGACTCGGTCACGGTCGCGCCGCAGATGACGCTGCCGGACGAGGCTTACCAGGAGCTGCGCGACGCCGCGATCGCCGTGATCCGCGCCGTCGGCGTGGAGACCGGCGGCTCGAACATCCAGTTCGCGCGCGACCGCATCACCGGCGATCTCCGCGTGATCGAGATGAATCCGCGTGTCTCGCGCTCGTCGGCGCTGGCCTCGAAAGCGACCGGCTATCCGATCGCAAAGGTCGCGGCCAAGCTCGCGGTCGGCTACACGCTCGACGAGATCCCGAACGACCTGACGAAGACGACGCCCGCGAGCTTCGAGCCGACGCTCGACTACGTCGTCGTCAAGTTCCCACGCTTCGCGTTCGAGAAGTTCCCCGGCGCCGACACGACGCTCGGCACGCAGATGAAGTCCGTCGGCGAAGCGATGGGAATCGGCCGGACGTTCCAGGAGGCGTTCGCGAAGGCCTTCGCGAGCCGCGAGCTCGATGCAGGTGCGGTGACGCCCTGGGCGACGCTCGACGACCTGCCGGACGATCTCCACCCGTGGTTCCGTCGCGAGCTCGGCGACCTGCGCCGCGACGGCCCGCCCACCGGGCCGCGCGCCTATCGCCGCGTCGACTCCTGCGCCGGCGAGGTTGCGGCCGACTCGAACTACTACTACTCGACCCGCGGCGAGGCGGACGAGCCGCTGCCGGCGCGGACAAAGCCGCGCGTCGTGATCCTCGGCTCCGGCCCGAACCGGATCGGCCAGGGGATCGAGTTCGACTACTGCTGCGTCCACGCCGCCCAGAGCTTCCGCGCGCTCGGCTACGAAGCGGTGATGGTCAACTGCAACCCGGAGACGGTCTCGACCGACTACGACACCTCCGACCGGCTCTACTTCGAGCCGCTCGACATCGAGTCGGTGCTCGCCGTCTGCGAGCGCGAGCAGCCGGAGGGGGTCGTGATCCAGTTCGGCGGCCAGACGCCGCTGAAGCTCGCCAGTGCAATCGAGGCCGCCGGCTTCAAAGTGCTCGGGACACCGTACGAGGCGGTCGACCTCGCCGAGGATCGCGAGCGCTTCGGCCGGCTCCTGGACGAGCTCGGAGTGCGCTGCCCGGAGTGGGGGATCGCCGACGAGCCCGGTGCGGCCGTCGAGACCGCCGAGCGCATCGGCTATCCGGTCCTCGTCCGGCCCTCCTACGTGCTCGGAGGGCGTGCGATGCGGGTCTGCTACGACGAGGGACAGGTGCGCTCCGCGATGGCGGGCGTGACCGGGCCCGTGCTCGTCGACCGCTTCCTCGAGGGCGCGCTCGAGATCGACGTCGACGCGCTCTGCGACGGCGTTTCCGTGTACATCGGCGCCGTGATGGAGCACGTCGAGGAGGCAGGCGTCCACTCCGGTGACTCGTCCTGCGTCCTGCCTGCGCCCTCGCTCGGCGAGGAGGCGTACGGCGAGGTCTGTCGTGTCGTCCGGCGACTGGGCCCTGCGCTCGGCGTCGTCGGGCTCCTGAACGTCCAGCTGGCCCTCGTCGACGGCGATGTCTCCGTGCTCGAGGTGAACCCCCGCGCCTCGCGGACGGTGCCCTTCGCGAGCAAGGCGACCGGCGTCAACCTCGTCGATGCGGCCGTCGGTCTCGCCGCCGGCGCCCGCCTGCACGAGCTCGGGCTGCCGGAGGAGCGCCGACCCGACCTGGTGAGCGTCAAGGCCGCCGTTCTGCCGTTCTCGCGCTTCCCCGGCTCCGACCCCGCGCTCGGGCCTGAGATGCGCTCCACCGGCGAGGTGATGGCGAGCGCCACCGATCTGCCGACGGCATTCGCCAAGGCAGAGCGGGCCGCAGGTCGGCCGCTCCCGACTGCTGGAACCGCGTTCCTCTCCGTCCGGCACGCGGACAAGGACGGGATCGTGCCGGTCGCAGAGGCGCTCGCAGCGCTCGGCTTCAGGCTGCTCGCGACCGGTGGCACGGCGTCGGTCCTGACGGCGGCCGGACTCGAGGTCGGCAGGCTCGAGAAGGGGGACGCGGTCGTCGACGCGATCCGGGCCGGCCGCTGCGACCTCGTCGTGAACACGCCGCAGGGCTCCGGCGCCCGGCGCGACGGTGCGCTGATCCGGCAGGCCGCGCTCTCCGGGCGGGTGCCCTGCATCACGACCCTTGCCGGAGCCCGCTTCGCCGTCGACGCAATCGCCAACGCGAGCGAGGAGATCGCGCGCTCCCTCCAGGAGCGGATCGAGCATGAGACGCGGGCTGCTTAGCGTCACAGGCACCGAGCAGATCGGCCCGTACACGCTCCTCCGGATCGGGAGTGGGGAGCTGGAGAGCGGCCTCCCGGGCCAGTTCTTCATGCTCGAGGCGCCCGGCCGGGTGCTGCCGCGGCCGATGAGCGTCTGCCTGGCGGCCGCGGGCGAGCTCGCGTTTCTGATCGATCCGATCGGCCCCGGGACGCGTGCGTTGTGCGCGCTCGAGCCGGGCGACGAGCTGCACGTCCTCGGCCCACTCGGCAACGGCTTCGACCTCGACGTCACACGGCCCCTGCTCGTCGGCGGCGGCATCGGCGTCGCGCCACTGCCGTTTCTGTCCGCCGAGCTCGGGTCACCCCCTGCGATCCTCGGCTTTCGCAGCGACTGGCATGCGGAGGCGGCCGCGCTCGTGCCGAACGCGGAGGTCTGCATCGAGCCCACGTACGTGACCGAGCTACTCCCGGACGATCCGGCTGACGTGCTCGCGTGCGGCCCCGAGCCGATGCTCGCGGCGCTCCGCGAGCGTGTCCCCGACGCGCAGCTCGCCTGGGAGGCGCCGATGGCGTGCGGCTACGGAGCCTGCTACGGCTGTGCGGTCGAGATCGACGGGGAGCTCAAGCGGCTCTGCCTCGAAGGCCCGGTCTTGCATGGGGGAACCCATGGTTCCCCCATGAGCCCCCTCCTTTTCGCTCGTGGTGTCGAAGAGCGCGCCGGGGCTCCCGCCGGGCAAAGCCCGGCTCCGCCCGCCACAGCTCCCGGAGCCTCGAACGGAAGAGCCAGCTCGGGTGCGCGATGCTGCTGAACGCCTCAGGTTGCCTGGACGCCCTCAACGCGCCCGACGTCGCTCGCTCGCTCGACGCCTTCGTGACGAAGACGATCACGCCCGAGCCGAGAGAGGGAAATCCGCCGGCCCGGATCGCGGAGACCGATTCGGGGATGCTGAACTCGATCGGGCTTGCCAACCCGGGCCGCGAGCGCTTCCTCGACCAGACGCTGCCGCGGCTGCGCGAGCTCGGCGTGCCGCTCTGGATCTCGGTCGGAGGGTTCTCGGCGAGCGAGTACGCCGAGACCTGCGCTGCCCTCGAGGACGTCGAGGCGATCGAGCTGAACCTCTCCTGCCCGAACGTCGACGAAGCGCCCGAGGGCGCCGCTGCGATCGTGGCCGCGTGCCGCGCCGCGACGAGTCTTCCTCTCTACGCAAAGCTCTCGCCGGCGGCGTGGGACATCGCCGCGGTTGCGCGCGCGGTGGAGGCTACGGGCGCGGATGGGCTGTCGCTCGTGAACACGTTGCGAGGGCTCGCCCTCGACGAGCAGACGCTGCGCCCCAAGCTCGGCCGCGGGAGCGGTGGCTACTCCGGCCCGGCCCTCAAGCCGGTCGCTCTGGCGGCGGTCTACGCCTGCTCGGCGGCCGTCGACCTGCCGATCGTCGGCATGGGCGGAGTGACCACCGGGCTCGACGCGATCGAGCTGATCGCGGCGGGCGCCACAGCGGTCGCACTCGGCACGATCCTCTTCTCCGACCCCGATGCGCCGGCGCGGATCCGGTCCGAGCTGGGCGCCGAGGCGGCCGCCCGTGGGCTCGAAGAGCCTCTTGATGCATACCGCGCAGCTCATGAATCCCTGCAAATAGGCGTTTCCTGTTCTGGCAACAGGAGACAAAAAACGCCTGGAAACAGCCCCAAAGCGACTGCTTGACCGTTCCCCGAAGGATGCTAGTATCCCGCGCTCATGGTGACGTCGAAGACGCAGGCCCAGGCCCCACTGCGGTCACTCGATCAAAGGATGGAAGCCCTAAAAAGGGCAAACGACATCCGCGTTCGACGGGCTCGGCTGAAGAAGGACCTCAAGGACGGACGGGTTCAAATCGAGGGGATCCTCCTCGATCCACCCGAGTATGTCTCGACCGCGAAAGTCTTCGACATGCTCATGGCCGTGCCCAAGTTCGGTCGCGTCAAGGCAGCCCGGCTGCTCAACCAGTGCCGGATCAGCCAGTCGAAGACGGTGGGTGGGCTCTCCGAGCGCCAGCGCGCCGAGCTCATTGGCCTCTTCAACCGGTAGGCCGCTGCCCGTCTTCGTAGTCACGGGCCCGAGCGGGGCCGGCAAGGGGACGTTGATCAAGCGGCTCCTCGAGCGCCAGCCCGAGTTGGAGGTCGCTGTCTCCGCGACGACGCGTCCACAGCGCCCCAGCGAGCAGAACGGCCGCGAGTACTGGTTCCTGAGCGAAGAGGAATTCGTCGCCCGGATCGAGGAGGCCGCCTTCCTCGAGCACGTGACCTTCGTCGGCGGCCGCTACGGCACGCTCGCGTCGGAGCTCGACCGGATCGCCGCAGACGGCCGGGTCTGCATCCTCGAGCTCGAGACCGACGGTGCCCTGAGGGTCCAGGAAGAGGTCGAGCACAGCATCACGCTCTTCATCGCCGCCGACGTACCCGAGCTGGAGCGCCGGCTACGCGCCCGCGACACCGAGAGCTCGGGTGAGATCGGGGAGCGGATCGCCCTCGCAAGACACCAGCTCGAGCAGGCCTATCGCTTCCGCTACATGGTCCGGAACGACGACGTCGCGCGGGCCACCGAGGCGCTCCAGGCCCTCATCGAGCGCGAGCTTCAGCTCGTACGGGCCTGATCTGCTCTGGTCGCACGCACCAGGAGCGCCTGCACGCTGCGCATCGCGGCCGCCTCGGCCGGCATCGAGGCAACAAGCCGCGAGACCGGTCGAGTCGACCACGCTGCTTGGTGCATGCGCTCCCGGCACGCACGCCAGCGCAGACCAGACCCACACGAGCTGAGACTTGCAGCTACCATGGCCCGTCCATGATCCATCCTCGTATCGATGAACTGCTGAACGTTGAAGCCGGTGGAGTCGACTCGCGCTACGCGCTGGTCATCGTCGCCGCGAAGCGCGCCCGGCAGATCAACAACTATCACCACCAGCTCGGTGAGGGCATGGGCTTCGAGGAAGCTCCGCCGCCGCTCGTCGAGTCGCGCTCGAAGAACTACTTGACCATGTCCCTGGAGGAGATCGCCCAGGGCAAGATCAAGTACGACTACGGCAAGCGCTGAACGCGCTCTGACCGGTCGGCGCCGCACCGGGCAGAGGCCGGCGCCGTGGCGACCTCGCGCGTCGGCCCACCTCAACCTGTCTTGAACGCGTTCGCAACAACCGCGGACTCTGTTCCCGGGCACAATGAGGTCGTGGCGCGCATTCTGCTCGGGATCACCGGCGGCATCGCGGCCTACAAGGCCTGCGAGCTCGTGCGCCTTCTCGTCAAGGCGGGCCACGATGTGCTGCCGCTGCCCACGCAGGCCGCCGACCGCTTCGTCCGGGCGGAGACGTTCTTCGCGCTGGCACGCAAGTCTCCGGGCACCGATCCCTACCCACATCTCGAGCGCGCCGATCTGCTCGTCATCGCACCGCTGACCGCGAACACGCTCGCGAAGCTCGCGCACGGGCTCGCAGACGACGTTCTCACCGAGGCAGCGCTCGCGCACCGCGGTCCTGTGCTCGTCGCGCCCGCGATGAACACCCGCATGTGGGAAAACGAGGCGACCCAGGCGAACGCCGCGATTCTGCGTTCGCGCGGGGTCGAGCTCATCGGCCCGGAAGCAGGCGAGCTCGCCGAGGGCGAGGTCGGTGCGGGCCGGATGAGCGAACCCGAGGCGATCGCGCTCCGGATCAAGGAGCTGCTCGATGCATCGGCCGGCTCGCTTGCGGGCACGCAGGTCCTCGTCAGCGCCGGAGGCACGCGCGAGCCCGTCGACGCTGTGCGCTTCCTCGGTAACCGCTCGTCGGGCCGGATGGGCGTGGCGGTGGCCGCCGAGGCTCGTCGACGCGGTGCCGAGGTGACGCTGCTCGCAGCGAACATCGCCGTTCCCGCGCCCGCCGGCGTCGAGGTCGTCCAGGTGCCGACGGCCGCCGACCTCGAGCGCGAAGCGGGGAACCGGGCCAGGGGAGCCGACGTAATCGTGATGGCGGCCGCGGTCGCCGACTACCGTCCAGCCAAACCGATCGCGGGGAAGCGCGGAAAGACCGAGGATGTCTGGAATCTCGAGCTCGAGCCCACCACGGATGTGCTTGCCCTGCTCGGTGAGCAGGAGCGAAACGGGCAGGTGCTCGTCGGTTTCGGCGCCGAGTCCGGGGAGGCCGGGCTGGAACGGAAGCGCAGGATGCTCACCGACAAGAACATCGATCTCGTCGTCTACAACGACGTGTCCACTCCCGACATCGGCTTCGACGCGCCCGACAACGAGGTCACCCTCGTGACGAAGGGCGGCGAGCGACAGCTGGCAAAGGCGCCAAAGGACGAGATCGCCGCCGGGATCGTGGACGAGGTCGAACGCCTGCTCGAGGAGCGTCGTGGAGGCGCGTAGGGACCCAGCCGCGGTCGCGAGCTCGGCGGCGACCGTCGAGAAGCTGGTCGCGAACATCGCGCTCGTCGTGCATGCGCCGGCCGACACGCTCCAGCTCTGCGTTCTCGGGCTTCTTGCCGAGGGCCATGTGATCATCGAGGACTTCCCGGGCGTGGGGAAGACGATGCTCGCGAAGTCGCTCGCGCGCTCGCTCGACGTCGAGTTCTCGCGGATCCAGTTCACGCCCGATCTGCTTCCCTCGGACGTCACCGGCGTCAATGTCTTCGATCAGCGCACGAACGAGTTCGAGTTCAGAGCCGGCCCGGTCTTCGCCAACGTCCTGCTGGTCGACGAGATCAACCGGGCGTCTCCGAAGACGCAGGCGGCGCTGCTCGAGGCGATGCAGGAGAACCAGGTGACGATCGACGGCGAGTCCTATCCGCTCGAGCGCCCGTTCATCGTGCTCGCGACCCAGAATCCGATCGAGTACGAAGGCACCTATCCGCTGCCCGAGGCCCAGCTCGACCGCTTCTCGATGCGGCTCTCGCTCGGCTACCCGCAGCTCGCGGACGAGGCGCGGATGCTGAACGAGCAGACGACGGAGCCGCCGCTCGAGACGCTGGCTCCGGTCGCGTCACTGCCCGAGATCCTCACTGCGATCGACGAGGCCCGCTCGCTCTTCGTCGAGGAGAGCCTGAACCGCTACGTCGTGGCGCTGCTCCGTCACACGCGGGCGAGCTCGCGCCTTGCGCTCGGAGCGAGCCCGCGCGCCGGAATCGCACTCCTGCGGGTCGCGAAGGCCCGGGCGCTCGCGGACGGCCGTGACTACGTCCTCCCAGACGACGTCAAGGCGATCGCGCGACCGGTGCTCGCGCACCGCTTGATCCTCGCCCCCGAGGCGCGCTCGGCCGGCCTCACGGCGGAGGAGATCGTCGGCGAAGCGGTGGAGCAGACCCCGGTCCCGGTGTAGCGCATGACCAGGCGCGGAGTGCTGACGCTCCTCCTGGGTCTCGCGGTCTATGCCGTCGCCTGGCTGTTCGGCGCGAAGGCCCTCTATCCCGTCGCGCTGGGGCTCGTGCTCGCGCCGATCGCGGCACGCGCTTGGGTGAGGCTCGCGGCCCGGCCGATCGCGCTGCGGCGGCGGATCGGCGGCGGGCTTCTCGGCCGGCGCGCGAGTGGGGGCCACCTCTTCGAGGGCGAAGACGTCTGGGTGACGCTCGAGGCGCGATCCGAGGCGCGGGTGCCGCTTCCCTCGATCTCGGTCACGGAGCGGATCGCCAAGCTCGGCGAGAGGCACACGCCGCTCCAGCGCGCCCGCGGCCCCTACCGAGGCACCTACGTGCTGGAGAAGGTGTCGCGCGGACGCTACGTCGTCGAGGAGACGAGAGCGACGATCGACGATCCCTTCGGGCTCGCGCGCTCGGAGATCGATCTCACCGCCGCAGGCTCGCTGCTCGTCTACCCCCGGCTCGTAGCGCTCGATCGTCTCTTCTCCGAGAGCGGGGCGCATGCGCAGGACGGCCGGAGGCTGCTGTTGCGACGTCCGTCGGGATTCGACCTGCACTCGGTGCGCGAGTACGAGCGAGGCGAGTCGCTGCGAAAGGTGCACTGGCGGACGACGGCGCGGCGCGGCCAGCTGATGGTGAAGGAGCTCGAAGACGCCCCGCGTGACGAGATCGCCGTCGTCCTCGATGCGGAGGCGAGCGCCGTCGCAGGAGGAAGCTTCGACGAGCAGGTGAGGGCCGCAGGATCGATTCTCCGCTCGCACGCGTCCCACGGCAGGCGGGCGGTGCTGGCGGTCAACTCCGCAGCGCGGCCGAGCGTTCGCGTCTCGTCGCTCGAAGGCGACTGGCTTCTGGCGCTCGGCGTCCTCGCGGCTGCGGAGGCGGACGGGGCGCGCCCGGTCGTCGAACTGCTTGCACGCGATGGCGGCCCGGCCTCGCGAGCCGTCGAGACCGTCGTCGTCACGGCGCGTGTCTCCGGCTCGCTCGCGACGAGGCTCGTGCAGCGCTCGCTCGCCGGGCAGGGCGTCAGCGTCGTGTGGATCGACGCCCCGAGCTTCGTCGGCCGTCCGACCCGCATCGAGCCGGAGCTGCTGCGTCTCCAGGCAGCAGGCATCGCCGTCGCGGTCGTCCGCCGCGGAGATTCCCTCGCTGCAGTGCTCGGTGCTGCTCCCGCTCAGAGGCGCGCACATGCTTAGGACTGCCGCCGTCTACTCCTTCCCGGCGTTTCTCATCGCCATCTCCTGGCTTCGGCTGGAAGACCCGCGGGCGGTGGGCTTCGATGGCTGGGGTGTGCTCGCGCTCGCGCTCGCGCCTGCTCTCGCGACCACGCTCGCGCTTCGGCTCGCCCTCACCGTGCCGGCCGTGCTCACGGCCTTCTGGATTGCGTTCGACACGCCGGCGCCCGACGACAAGCCCGGTTTCTTCGTTCCCGTCGCCGAGCGGTTCGCGGACGGGATGAACGGCTTCTTCAACGTCGACGTGCCGTTCTCGGGACTCGAGCGGATGAAGATGCACGGCGTCGTCGTCCTTGCGATCTTCGCCTTCTGCCTCGTACTGGCCCACGCGATCGCGGCGCGGCGCCCGCTCGTCGCGGTGCTGGCGGTGGTCGCCGGCGCGGGCTGGGCGGCGACGCTGTACCCGTCGCGCAACATCCTCTACGGAGCGGTGATCCTCGCCGGCGCCCTCTGGGTGCTCGCCGGGCTGCGTTCGACGCGGCCCGTGACGGCACTCCTCGCCGGTGCCGCGCTCATTCTCGTTGCGGCGGCAGGGTCGACCTCGGCCGCGGTCGCGAAGGACGGCGTCCTCGCGTGGGAGAGCTGGGATCCGAGCAGCTCATTCGGCAAGGTGATCTCGGTCAGCTATGTCTGGGACGCGCAGTACGGCGGCATCGAGTTCTCGAAGAAGGAGCGGACCGTCCTCCGGATCACCGGTCCGAAGCGCGGGCTCTACTGGCGGGCGACCACACTAGATCAGTTCGACTCCGACCGCTGGCTCGACAATCCGATTCCGCTCTCGACCGGCCTCCCCGAGGGCAGGCTTCCGAATGATCCGTTGCTGCCGGCACGCTCGCTCGACCGGCGCACCTGGGTGAAGCAGGACGTGGAGATCGGCGCGCTGCGCGATCAGCACATCATCGGCGCGGCCCAGCCGGTTGCACTCGAGGCGCCCGATCTGGGCGGTGTCTTCCATCTCTCGAGCGGGATCGTGCGCGTCTACGGCGGCCTCAAGCGCGGCCAGACGTACACCGTCTACAGCTACGCGCCGCGTCCGGAACCGGCCGATCTGGCGCAGCTGAACGCGGAGTATCCGCCCGGTCTGGAACGGTTCTTCGACATCGGCCGCACGCGCGTCGAGCCGTTCGGTGCGGCAGGTCGCGATGCCCACGTCGAGGCGCTCTTCGACGACGAGCGTTACGTCGCGCTCTGGCCGTACCAGGACCTCTGGAACCAGGCCAAGCGTCTGCGTGCCGGCGCGCGGACGCCGTATGGAGCAGTGGTCGCGATCGAGACGTGGTTGCGGAGCACGGGCGGCTTCACGTACGACGAGTCGCCCCCCTCAGCCGGCGGCCTGCCGCCGCTCGCCCACTTCGTGAGCGAGGGCAAGCGAGGCTATTGCCAGCACTTCGCGGGCGCGATGGCGCTGATGCTCCGGTTCCTCGGCATTCCGGCGCGCGTCGCGGGCGGCTTCACGAGTGGCAAGCGCGAAGGGGACGACACGTGGGTCGTGACCGACCACAACGCCCACGCCTGGGTGGAAGCGTGGTTCCCCGGCTACGGCTGGCTCGCGTTCGACCCGACGCCGGGGCGCGGTTCGCTGACCGGGAACTACAGCGCTTCGTCCGCGCAGTTCAACGCGGGCGATGCGGCCGATGCGTTCGACCGCCCTGGGGGCGCGAGCGCGAGGGGCGGCGTGAGCGAGCTCGACCGCTTTCTTCAGAAGGAGCGGCTGGCCGAGCAGCAGCGCGCGGGCGGATCGGCAGCCGACGATGGCCGGCCGGCGGCGCTCTGGTTGCTCCTGCTCGTGGTGATCGCCGTCGCGGGTTCGATCGGGGCCGCTAAGGTCATCCGCCGCAGGCTGCGGTATCTGACGCGCGATCCGAGACGGCTCGCCGGTGCTGCGAGGCACGAGCTCGCCGACTTCCTCGTCGACCAGGGTCTCGAAGTGCCGGCTAGTGCCACGCCCGATGAGCTGCGGCAGCTCGTGCGAGAGGAGCTCGGCGCGGACGGCCGCCAGTTCGCCGCTGCCCTTGCCGAGGCACGTTTCGGGCCGCCCGAGCAGAGCGCAGCGGCGGCGGCGCGGGCGCGCAAGGAGTTGCGCGCGCTGTTGCGATCCGTCCGCCGCGGGCTCGGCCGCACCGCACGGCTCCGCGGTCTCGTCGCGCTTCGCTCTCTGCGCGCGTGACCCTTCAGGTCGTGGTGATCGCGGCCGGTCTCGGGACACGGTTACGGCCTCTGACGGAGCGCTACGCCAAGCCGGTGCTCCCGATCGACGGGAAGCCTGTGATCGGGCTGCTGCTGCGCGAGCTCGCCGACGCCGGTTTCGGCGCGGCCACCGTCGTCATAGGCCACCTCGGTGAGCAGATCGAGCGCCTCGTGGGCGACGGCAGCGGCTTCGGGCTGGACGTCCGCTACGCGAGGCAGGTCACACCCGACGGCTCCGCCGACGCAGTGCTCGCCGCGGCGCCGGTGGCGCCGTACCTCGTTCTGGGCGCCGACAAGCGCTTCACAGGCGGTGACATCGGCCGTTTCGCCGCCGCGTTCGCCGATTCCGGCACCGCCGGCGCGATCGCGGTCGAGGCACGGCCGGGCACCGTCGAGATCCGGGACGGGCTCGTCGAGCGCGTGCTCGGAAAGGGACTCGTCGGCGCGCCGCTCTGGGCCGTCGGACCGGCGCTCGCCGGCCATGTCGAGGCGCGCCCCGGCAAGCCTCCCTTCGAGCTCGCGCTAGCGTTTCAGCATGCGATCGACGCGGGAGAGCGTGTAGCGGGGATCCAGATCGGCCCGACGCGCGATCTGACGGCGCCGGTCGACGTTCTCGAGGAGAACTTCCCGTACCTGAGGAACCTGTGACCGACGCCTACGACCACTACCAGCAGGGCCGGGCCCACCTGAAGGACGGGATGGCCGCGCAGGCGACGGTCGCGCTCGAGAAGGCGAAGAAGCTCGAGCCGGACAAGGCGTCGATCCGCGAGGCGCTCGGGATCGCGTACTTCCGGATCCAGCGCTGGAAGGAGGCCGAGGCGGAGTTCCGGGCGGTCATCGAGCTGTCGCCGACCGACGACTACGCCCACTACGCGCTCGGCCGCGCGCTCGAGAAGCAGGGCCGCGACGCCGAGGCGAACGGCCACTACAAGCTCGCGAGCTCGCTCTCGCCGAACAGCGAGCACTACGCCGAGCGGATCATGGAGCTCGACGGCGACGACGAGTCCGGCGACGAGCAGACCGACTAGCGTGCCAGGCGATGAAGGCGGTCCTGCAGCGGGTGTCGGGGGCCTCGGTGCGCGTCGGCGGCCGGGCCGAGGGCGCCATCGACGCCGGTCTCCTCGTGCTGATCGGGATCGCAGCGGGTGACGGGGAGGACGACGCGACGCGCCTGGCGGGCAAGGTAGCCCGGCTCCGGCTGTTCGAGAACGACGAGGGCCGTCTGGACCGGTCCTTGCTGGACACCGCTCTGCCGGCGCTCGTCGTCAGCCAGTTCACGCTGATCGCCGACACGAGCAAGGGAAACCGTCCGAGCTTCGCGGCGGCGGCCGCGCCGGCGGTGGCAGAGCCGCTGGTCGAGGCCTTCTGCGCGGCGCTGCGCGAGCTCGGCGTCCCGGTCGAGACCGGCGTCTTCGGCGCACGCATGGAGGTCGAGCTCGTCAACGACGGCCCGGTCACGATCCTGCTGAATTGACGGCTGCGCGAAGGCCGAATCTGCAGGTCGCTGCTACACTGGCGAGACCATTTTCAGCTGCTGGACGAAATGGGCGCGCAGCGCCCATTTTTGTTGAAGGAGCCATGTTTTGACTGCCACGTACGAGAAGGAGAGGACGCTGACGAAGCAGATTGGACGGGAGCTTGCGACTGCCCTGCCGGGTGTCGAAGTGCTCGCCGTCGAGCTGTCGGCTCCGGATCGCTTCACCGTCTTCGTCGACCACGCCGAAGGCGTCGACCATGCGCTCTGCGCGCGCGTGACAGATGCGCTGCGCGGATACCTGAACGAGTATGCCGTCGAGGTCTCGTCGCCGGGCATCGAACGCCCGCTGCGGAGGCCCGAGCACTTCCGCAACGCCGTCGGCCGCACCGTCACGCTTCGAACGCCCGAGCGCAAGCGCCTCAAGGGAGAGATCGTGAGTGCCGGCGAGAGCTCTGTCATCGTCCAGTCTGGCGACAACAACGTCGAGATCCCGTACGACGCCATCGTCCGGGGGAACCTGGTCTACACCGATTCTGACAAGGGAGCGTAGGAGATGTCCCAGGAGATCATCGAGCACATCCGCGGCCTCGAGCGTGAGAAGGGCATCGAGGAGAACACCGTCGTCGGTGCGCTCGAGGACGCCCTCCTCGCCGCCTACAAGAAGACTCCAGGCGCGTCCCGCCACGCCGCGGTCGAGCTTGACGACGAGGGCGAGTTCCGCGTCTTCTCGATCGAGATTCCGGGCGACCTCGAGGCGCGGCTGCTCGACGAGGCCATGGAGGCCAAGATCGAGGAACTCGAGCGGCTCGAGGACGAGACCGGCGAGAAGCAGCACACGCTGATCAACCAGGACGAGCTCGAGCTCGACTGGGATCAGGTGCCCGAAGAGCTGATCGTCCGCGCCGACGTGACCCCGAACGACTTCGGCCGCATCGCCGCGATGACGGCCAAGCAAGTGATCCAGCAGCGAATCCGTGAGGCCGAGCGCGCGATGATGTACGAGGAGTACATCGACCGGCAGGGCGAGGTCGTGACCGGAATCGTCCAGCAGGCAGGCGACCGTAACAACGTGCTCGTCGACCTCGGCAAGGTCGAGGCGCTGCTCCCGCGCTCCGAGCAGGTCGACGGCGAGCGTTACGAGCAGGGCTCTCGCATCAAGGCCGTCATCACGGAGGTCCGCTCCGGGACGAAGGGCCCGCAGGTGATTCTCTCGCGCCGCGATCCGGAGCTGATCAAGACGCTCTTCGAGCTCGAGGTGCCCGAGATCGCCGACGGCCTCGTCGTGATCCGCGGCGTCGCCCGCGAGCCCGGCTACCGCGCCAAGATCGCTGTCGAGTCGCACGCCCAGGGCGTCGATCCGGTCGGCGCCTGCGTCGGCCCCCGCGGCTCTCGCGTCAGGATGGTCGTCTCCGAGCTCCGCGGCGAGAAGATCGACATCATCCCGTGGAACACCGAGCCCGCTCGCTTCGTCGCGAAGGCGCTCTCGCCCGCACGCGTGCGCGAGGTGTACATCGACGACGAGACCAAGGAGGCCACGGTCGTCGTCCCGAACGACCAGCTGGCGCTCGCGATCGGCAAGGACGGGCTGAACGCCCGCCTCGCCGCCCGCTTGACCGGCTGGAAGGTCGATATCCAGTCCGACGAGGAGTTCGCCCAGGCCGAGGCCGAGGCGGCGTTCGCCGGCGACGGCGAGGGCGGCGAAGGCGACTACTCCGGCCGCTGTGCCGCGATCCTCTCGAACGGCAAGCGCTGCCCGAACGCTGCACTTCCGGGCACTCGCTACTGCGGCGTCCCGGCCCACCAGGCGATGATCGGTCAGGAGCCTGCTGAGACCGTCGCGGCCGCCGAGGTCGAGGAGCTCGCGACGCCAGCCGAGGCGGAGTCGCTCGAGCCGGTCGCCGAGGTTGCCGAGGCCGCTGACGCAGCCGTGGTCGAGGAGGAGCCCGAGGCCACAGATGCCCTCGACGAGGAGCAGTCCGACGTCCCGACCGAGCCGGTTGCCGTCGAGGCCGGGGAGGACGAGACCTCTGCGTGACCTCGCCGGAACGCACGTGCGCGGGCTGTGGGCGCAAGGCGCCGCAGTCGGATCTCTACCGCTTCGCGGCACGGGCGGGAACGCTCGTCGAAGGACGAACGGAGCCCGGTCGGGGCGTCTACACGTGCCGGCGGCTCGCCTGCTTCGAGCGGGCGGCGGATCGCCGCGCGTTCAGCCGGGTCCTGAAGCGGACCGTCGTCGTCGATCAGGCGCTCTCGCGCCTCTACACTGACCGCTGATGGCCGACGAACCGAATAAGCCAAACCGTCCCATTCGGCCTCGCCAGGGAGCTCCTGGCCGTAAGCGCCGGGTCGTGATCGAGGGCGGGACCAATCGTCCCAACCCGCGCCACAACCGCGGCCGCACCGACGCGATGCCGAAGCGCGAGAAGCAGGAGGTCGCTCCGCCGACCGGTCCCGCGACGGTCCCGTCGGGCGTGTCCGTCCGCGACCTCTCGCAGGCGCTCGGAGTTCCGGCCGCGCAGCTGATCAAGATCATGATGGGCCTCGGCCAGATGGTCCAGATCACGCAGTCCCTCTCCGACGAAGAGGTCGAGCTGATCGGGACCGAGCTCGACCGGGAGATCACGATCAAGCACGCCGCCGACGAGGAGGAGCTGCCGGAGGTGTTCGAGGACGCCGACGAGGATCTCGCGCCCCGCCCGCCGGTCGTGACGATCATGGGCCACGTCGACCACGGGAAGACCACGCTGCTCGACGCGATCCGCGAGTCGGCTGTCGTCGAGACCGAGGCCGGCGGGATCACGCAGCACATCGGCGCCTACCAGGCCGAGATCGACGGCCGCAAGATCACGTTCCTCGATACACCGGGGCACGAAGCATTCACCGCGATGCGCGCCCGCGGCGCGAAGGTGACGGACATCGCCGTTCTCGTCGTCGCGGCCGACGACAGCGTGATGCCCCAGACGAAGGAGTCGATCTCCCACGCCCGCGCCGCCGGTGTCCCGATCGTCGTCGCCGTGAACAAGATGGACATGCCCGACGCAAATCCGGACCGCGTCAAGTCCGACCTCGCAGCCGAAGGGCTCCAGCCCGAGGACTGGGGCGGGACGGTCCAGTTCTCGAACGTCTCGGCCAAGCAGAAGACGAACCTCGACGACCTGCTCGAGAAGGTGCTGCTCGTAGCCGACGCCGAGCTCGAGCTGACCGCAAATCCGAAGGCCGAGGCCTCCGGCCCGATCATCGAGTCACGTCTCGACGTCGGCCGCGGCCCGGTCGCCACGATGCTCGTGCACCGCGGCACGCTTCGCGTCGGCGACGCGATCGTGGCCGGCGATGCGCACGGCAAGGTGCGCGCGCTCCACGACTACCGCGGCGAGAAGGTCACCGAGGCCCGTCCCGGCACGCCGGTCGAGATTCTCGGCTTCGACGTCCCGCCGCCGGCAGGCGAGCTCGCGCGCGTGGTCGAGAACGAGCGGGAGGCGCGCCAGCTCGCGCAGCGCCGCGGCCAGCGACTCCGCACCGAGCAGCTGGCGCAGCGCTCGAAGGGCGGCGTCTCGCTCGAGTCGCTCTTCTCGCAGCTCCAGGAAGGCGCTGTCCAGGATCTGAACCTCATCCTGAAGGGCGACGTCGGCGGCTCCGTCGAGGCGGCGATCTCCGAGCTCGCGAAGATCGAGCACCCCGAGGTGCGGGTCAACGTGATCCACCAGGGCGTCGGCCCGATCACCGAGGGCGACATCATGCTCGCCGCGACGTCGAACGCCCTCGTCGTGGGCTTCAACGTCCGGCCGAACGCCGAAGCACGGCAGCTGGCGGAGCGCGAGAGCGTCGACATCCGTACCTACCGCGTCATCTACCAGCTCACCGAGGACATCGAGCAGGCGCTCGTCGGCATGCTCTCCGCCGTCCAGACCGAGGAGATCATCGGCGAGGCAGAGGTGCGCGCCCTCTTCAAGGTCTCGCGCCTCGGCACGATCGCAGGCTGCATGGTCACCTCGGGCATCGTGCGGCGCAGCTCTCAGGTGCGGGTCGTCCGCGAGGGAACGGTGATCTACGACACCACCATCTCGCAGCTGAAGCGCTTCAAGGAGGACGCTCGTGAGGTCGCGGAGGGCTTCGAGTGCGGCATCCTGCTCAACGACTTCAACGACGTCAAGGAAGGCGACGTTCTCGAGGCCTACGAGACGCGCGAGGTCGAGCGGACGTCGCTCGACGAGCCTGCCGGCGCGCCCGCAACGCCCTAGTGGCCTCCGGCTGGGTCGGGATCCTCTCCGCCGAGCTGCACTTTCCCGAGGCGCACTCCTTGAAGGAGAAGCGCATGCACGTTCGCTCGGCGAAGGAGCAGCTGCGGAACCGGTTCGCTGCGGCGGTCGCCGAGGTCGACCACCACGACGTCTGGCAGCGGGCACGGCTGACGGTCGCCGTCGTCACGCGCGAAGCAGGGGAGGCGGAGCGCCTGCTCGCAGACGCGGAGCGCTATCTCGCGTCGCGTGAGTGGGAGCTCGGCGCCGTCGACCGGGAGCTCGTCACCATCGACGACTAGGCCCTCCTGGAGCCGTGGCCGGCTCGCTACGGTAGGTGGATGCCCGAGCGGATGCGCAGAGTCAACGAGTCGCTCCGCCAGGTTCTCTCCGAGGCCCTGCTGGAGCTGAAGGACCCGCGGATCGGGTTCGTGACGGTCACGGGCGTCAAGACGTCGCAGGACCTGCGGCAGGCGACGGTGTACGTCAGCGTGCTCGGCAGCGAGAAGAAGCGGAGCTCGAGCATGACCGGGCTCGTGGCCGCTCACGGCGTCCTGCAGGCCCGGCTCTCGCGCGAGCTCCGGATGAAGCGGACCCCGCAGCTCTCGTTCGAATACGATCACGCGGTCGAGCACGGCGTGCGGATGTCCAAACTCATCGATGAGCTCGCCCCCGAACCAGACGACAACGGCAGCTGACCTCGGGGCGGTCGTCGAGGCGATCCGTGAGCGTGAGCGATTCGTCGTCACGACGCACGAGAACCCTGACGGAGACGCGCTCGGCTCGCTGCTCGCGATGCACCTTGCGTTGCGGTCGCTCGGCAAGGACAGCGTCATGTTCCTCGCGGGACCCGCACCGCTTCCGGGTGAGTACCGCTTCCTCGCGCTCGACGAGCTGCAGCGAGAGCTCCCGGCCGACGCCGCGGAGCGGACGCTGGTCGCGGTCGACTGCGCAAACGAGAGCCGGATCGGAGCCGACCCTGCCGTCCTCCACCTGGCGCAGTTCACGCTCAACATCGATCACCATCACGACAACTCGCGCTTCGGCGACGTCGATCTCGTCGACGCCGAGGCGTCCTCCACGGGAGAGTTGTTGCGCGACGTCTTTGCCGAGCTCGGCATCGAGCTCGCCCCGGAGCTCGCGGAGCCGCTCTACACCGCGCTCGTGACCGACACCGGCCGCTTTCAGTACGCGAACACGACGCCGAAGGCGCTGCGACTCGCCGCGGAGCTCGTCGAGGCGGGGGCGGACGTGCACAAGGTCTTTCAGGACGTCTACGAGAACGTGCAGTTCGCGAAGCTCAAGCTCCTCGCCCGGGCGCTGGAGCGGGCGCAGGTGTACGAGGGCGGCAGGCTCGTCGTCTCGTACCTCCTCCGCAACGACTTCGCCGAGGTCAGTGCCGTCGAGCCGTACTCGGAGGGGATCATCGACTTCCTGCGCGCGGTCGAGGGCGCCGAGATGGCGGCGATGATCCGTGAGCCGCCGCGTGGAGGAACGCCGGCGCGGCGCGTCTCCTTGCGAGCTTCGCACGACGAAATCGACGTCTCCGCGATCGCGCGCGCCTCGGGTGGCGGCGGCCACCGCCAGGCGGCAGGCTTCTCGAGCGACGCCTCGATCGAGGAGATCACGGACTTCCTCAGGCGCGAGTTCCTGGCCGTCGCGGGTGCTCCCGCCCTTGGCTGATGCCGCCCAAGGGCCTCGAGCCGAGCGGGATCATCCTCGTCGACAAGCCGGCCGGGCCGTCGTCGTTCGCCATCGTCGCCCGCGTCCGGTCGCGCACCGGGACGAAGATGGGCCACGCGGGAACTCTTGACCCTTTCGCCACCGGATTGTTGCTTTTGCTCTCCGGCCGCTCGACAAAATTGGCGGGATCGTTCGTCGGTCTCGACAAGCGCTATCTCACGGACGTCGACCTCACGTCCCGTACGACCACGGGCGATCCGGAGGGGGAGATCGTCGAGCCGCTCGAGGCGCCGTCGCTGGACGACCTCGAGCGACGGCTCGTGGGCCTCCGGGGCGAGATCGAGCTGCCGATCCCAGCTGCGTCCGCGGTCAAGATCGGCGGGGAGCGCGCGTACAAGCTGCACCGTCGGGGCGTCGAGGTGGAGATGCCCCTGCGGCGTTCGCGCGTCGACGCGCTCGACGTCATCACGTATAGGGACGGCGTCGTCCGTCTGGACCTTCGCGTCAGCTCGGGGACCTATGTCCGGGCAATCGCCGAGGCGCTCGGAGGCCACTGCGCGACGCTCCGCCGGCTCGAAATCGGCCCGTTCCGGGTCGACGACGCGGACGAGGAGCGCGTGATCCCGCCGGATCAGGCACTGGCGTTGCTCGCATGACCGTGGCCGTCGCGATCGGGACGTTCGACGGGGTGCATCTCGGGCATCGCCGGGTGGTCGGGGAGGCGCTGGCGACCGGCCTGCCCGTCCGGGTGCTGACCTTCCATCCGCATCCGCGGGTCGTGCTCGGCAACTTCGTCGAGTTGATCTCGAGCCTCGAGCGCCGGGTCGAGCTGCTGGCGGGGCTCGGTGTGGCCGAGACGACGGTGCTCGACTTCACCCTCGAGGTCTCCCAGCTGGAGCCGGAGGAGTTCGCGGCCATGCATCTCGCCGGGGCGGAGGTCGTGGTCGCGGGCGAGGACTTCCGCTTCGGCCGCCAGCGGCGCGGCGACCTCGTGCTGCTCGAGGGCCTCGGCCTGGCGGTGCGACCGGTGCCGCTCCTGTCGGGCGTCTCGTCAACCGAGATCCGGCGTCACCTGCACGCGGGCGAGGTGGGGGAGGCCGCACGCCTGCTCGGAAGGCCGCCGGAGCTGGACGGGCTCGTCGTCAGCGGCGACCAGCGCGGCGGAACACTCGGGTACCCGACGGCCAACCTGGCGGTCGATCCGGGTCTGCTCGTGCCCGCGTACGGGATCTACGCCGGCGCCGCTCTCGACCACCGGGCCGCGGTCTCGATCGGGACGAACCCGCACTACGGGGGCGAGGAGCGGCGGATCGAGCCGCACCTGCTCGACTTCGAGGGTGACCTGTACGGCCGGCGTTTGGTGGTCGAGCTGTGGGAGCGGCTTCGCGACGAGCAGGTGTTCGGGAGCGAGCAGGAGCTGATCGACCAGATCGCGCGCGACGTCGACGCGACGCGAAAGGCGGTCCGACCGGCGTAGGTAGGTTGGGCGCCGTGAGCGAGAACGGCGCATTGATCCATGCCCGCGGGCTCCTGAAGCGGTTCGGCGACCTCGTGGCGGTGGACGGCATCGACCTGGACGTCCGCCGTGGCGAGGCGTTCGGCTTCCTCGGGCCCAACGGCGCCGGCAAGAGCTCGACGATGCGGATGATCGGCTGCGTCTCCCCGGTCAGCGGGGGGACCCTGCGCATCCTCGGTCTCGATCCGGAGGTGGACGGCCCCGGCATCAGGGCCAGGCTCGGAGTCGTGCCGCAGCAGGACACGCTCGATACGGAGCTGACGGTGCGCGAGAACGTGCTCATCTACGGGCGCTACTTCGGGCTCTCACGCCGCGAGCTGAGACCCAAGATCGACGAGCTGCTCGACTTCGTCCAGCTCACCGAGCGGGCCGGCGACAAGGTCGAGCCGCTCTCGGGCGGGATGAAGCGGCGCCTGACGATCGCTCGGTCGCTCGTCAACGATCCCGAGCTGCTGCTCCTCGACGAACCGACGACCGGGCTCGACCCGCAGGCGCGGCACGTGGTGTGGGACAGGCTGTTCCGGCTGAAGCAGCGCGGCGTGACGCTCGTGCTGACGACGCACTACATGGACGAGGCGGAGCAGCTCTGCGACCGGCTCGTGGTGATGGATCACGGCCGGATCGTGGCGGAGGGCTCGCCGCGCCAGCTGATCGAGACGTACTCGACGCGTGAGGTCGTCGAGGTGCGCTTCGAAGCCGAGCGGGCCGAGAGCGGCGCGCTGAGCGGTGTCGGCAACCGCGTCGAGGAGCTGCCGGACCGGATCCTGGTCTACACCGACGACGGCGACGCGACCGCGGCGGCGATCGCGGAGCGCGGGCTCCCGCCGCACTCGACGCTCATCCGCCGCAGCACGCTCGAAGACGTCTTCCTCCACCTGACCGGCCGCACGCTGGTGGACTGACGTGGAAGGACTCCTCCAGCCTCTCCGCGCGTACGAGCACTGGCTCGCGCAGTACAAGCGCGTCTGGCGGGGCACGATCGGGACGAGCCTCGTCAACCCGCTGCTCTACCTGGCGGCATTGGGTGTTGGGCTCGGCACGATCGTCGACAAGTCGCCGAACGCGCCGGCCGGCGTTCCGTACCTCGACTACATCGCACCCGGCCTTCTCGCCGCGGCGGCCATGCAGACGGCGGCGACCGAGTCGAGCTGGCCGGTGATGGGCGCGATCAAGTGGACGCGGACCTACTACGCGATGACCGCAACGCCGCTGACCGAGCGAGACGTGCTGATCGGCCACCAGCTGTTCGTCGTCACACGCGTGTTTATCGCGAGTGCGGCGTACCTGGTCGTCGTCGCCGCCTTCGGCGCGGTCAGCTCCTGGCTCGGCCTGCTTGCGATCCCCGTCGCAGTGCTGATCGGGACTGCGTATTCGATGCCGATGGCCGCGTATGCGGCCACGACCGAGTCCGACAGGGGCTTCCCGCCGATCTTCCGCTTCGTGGTCGTCCCGATGTTCCTCTTCTCCGGGACGTTCTTCCCGGTCTCCCAGATGCCGCTCGTGCTCGAGCTGCTGGCGTACGTGACGCCGATCTGGAACGGCGTCGAGCTCTGCCGCGGGCTGATGCTGGGGACGATCGAGCCGCTGCCGGCACTCGGCCACATCGCTTACCTGCTCGCCTGGACGATCGGCGGCCTCGTGTTCGCGCGCCGCGCCTACCGAAAGAGGCTGTTCAGGTGACGACCCTCGTCGCACGGACACTCGACCGCCCCGGCGGACGGGGGGTGCTGCTCTTCGAGCGCAACCTGATGAGTTACCGGCGGATGTGGCCGATCATCGTCTCGGGCTTCTTCGAGCCGCTCTTCTACCTGCTCTCGCTCGGATTCGGGCTCGGCGGCTACGTCGGCGACGTGGTCATCGACGGCGTCCCGATCGACTACGCGACCTTCGTCGCACCGGCTCTTCTGGCCGCCTCGGCCATGAACGGAGCGTTCTATGACGCAACCAACGTCTTCTGGAAGCTCAAGTACCAGAAGCTCTACGACGCGATCCTCTCGACGCCGCTCGGGCCGAAGGACGTCGCCACCGGCGAGGCCGGGTGGGCGCTCTTCCGCGGCCTACTCTACGCGATCGGATTCTTCACGGTGATCGTCGCGCTCGGTCTCGTGGAGTCGTGGTGGGCTCTGCTCGCGCTGCCTGCAACCCTGTTCGTCGGCTTCGCGTTCGCCGGCATGGGCGTCGCTGCAGTGACGTTCATGCGCAGCTGGCAGGACTTCGACATCCTCAACCTCGCGATCCTGCCGATGTTCCTCTTCTCGGCCACGTTCTTCCCGCTCTCCACGTACCCGGACTGGCTCGAGCTCGTGATCCAGGCGACGCCGCTGTACAACGGCGTCGACCTCCTGCGCTCGCTCACGACGGGAACGGTCGGAAGCGCTCAGCTGGTCAACGTCGCGTATCTGGCCGTGCTCGGCCTCCTCGGCACCTGGATCGCCAGCCGGCGCGTCGAAAAGCTTCTGCTGACCTAACCGGGGAGCGTCACGGCGTGGCCGCTGCGCCGCGGATCACTGGCAGCGCCTCCGGCTGACAGCAGGCTGACACCGCCGAAGTAGTGATGCCGCGACGACCAGCGGCGCACCTGACGCCCCGAGCGCTCGAGCTCGAGGAGCGCATCGTCGTCGACGCCGGGCTCGGCGTTCACGACATCGCCGGCGGGATGGAACCGCGGCCTTTCGACCGCGGCGACGGGGTCGAGCCCTTCGTCGAGAATGCCTGCCGCGACGCCGACCAGCGCGGTCCGGAGGCGCGTTCCGCCGGCCGAGCCGATCGCCAGAACGGCGTCCCCGCCCTGGAGTGCCAGGCTCGGCGCCATCATGCTCTCCATGCGCTCGCCCCGCTGGACCGGTGCGCGGAGCAAGTCGACCTCGCCGAGCATGCTGTTCAGATGCAGGTCGAAGCCCGCAACGAAGTCGCCTGTCCCGAGTCCGAGGCTCGAGGTGACGACGCACGCGTGGCCTTCGGAGTCCGCCGTCACGAGGTTCGTCGTGTGCCCCTCGACGCCGGGGCCGTCCAGGGCGGCGAGCAGGGCAAGCACCCGCTGTTTCCCGTCGAGGCCCCGCAGCGGCTGGAGGGTGGCCAGCGAATCCGGCACGCCCGAGAGCCCCGCGCGGGTCAGGAACTGCGTGCCGGCGTACCGAAGCTCAGTGGGCGCTTTCCAGCGCGCTTCGTAGCGCTTTAGATCCGCGCGATCCAAACCGATCCCCTCGACTTCGAGCAGCGCCTCGGCGAGCGTGCCGCGATAGACGCTCGCCGCTCCTTCCTCGGCCACGAGCTCGAGTGCGGGCACGAGTCCCGGTTGCGCGAGGACCTCCCCGGTGACGAGCGGCTGCCCGGCGGGTGCGTAGATGCGCGCGCCGTCGGCGCTCATGGTGAAGACCGGCGCCAGCATCGCGAGGCAGGCAGCGTGGGCGGGAGGCATCGTCACCCCGCTCCGGGCAAGCCTGAGCGCCGGTTCGACGAGCCGCGGCCACGGCAGACGGCCGTACCGTCGCCAGAGAGCGTCGAGGCCGCCTGGAAGCCCGGGCACAGCGCACGTGCCGGGCCCGACGGCGTAGTGAACGAGCGCTTCCCCGAACAGCACCTGCAGCTCGACCGAGGGCGTACCCACGCCGGACGGAGCGTCGACGAAGCAATCGAGGTTCCACGCCTCCCGGCCATCCCAGTAGATGGCGTGGCCGCCGCCGAGCAGTCCGGTCATCACCGTCTCGGCAACACACGTGGCCAAAGAGGCCGCCACCGCAGCATCGGCCGCCGTACCGCCCTCCTCGAGGATCTCGATTCCGGCCTCCACTGTGGCGGGGTGACCCGCTGCGACACCGCTTGGGAGCATGGGTTGCTACCCTAGTCGCGACCGAGATCTCGGCCGAGCGTGCCTTCCTTCACGCCGCGCGGGGACTCCGGAGAACCCATCGAGAAGGAGGCCCATGGCCCTCACCAAGGAAGTCAAGCAGGAGCTGATCGGGAAGCACGGCCGCAACGAGGCGGACACGGGCTCTCCGGAGGTGCAGATTGCGATGCTCACGAGGCGGATCAACGACCTCACGGAGCACCTGCGCACGCACCAGAAGGACCACTACTCCCGGCGCGGGCTGTTGAAGCTCGTCGGCCGTCGGCGGCGGTTCCTGACGTACATGCAAAAGCACGACCTCGAGGGCTACCGCGCCCTGATCAAGGAGCTGGGCCTGAGGCGATAGGCCTCGGGCGCTAGCAATCGAGGAGAGTGGAAGCTTGAGCGAGCCCCAGGCGTTGGGGCTGACCCAAACTTCCACTCTCCACCCAAGCAGAGTGGAGGAAATGGAATGAGTACCGTAATGGGGCAGATCGCCTCAGTTTCCGTCGAGATCGGCGGAAAAGAGATCACGTTCGAGACAGGCAAGCTCGCCAAGCAGGCTGACGGCGCCGTCGTCATGCGCTCAGGCGACACGATGGTGCTCGCGACCGCCGTGGGCCGGCCGGAGGCTCGCGAAGGCGCGGACTTCTTCCCGCTCACGATCGACGTCGAGGAGCGCGCCTACGCCGCCGGGAAGATCCCGGGCGGCTTCTTCAAGCGTGAGGGGCGCGCCACGGAGCGCGCGACCCTGACCGCACGGATGATCGACCGCCCGATCCGGCCGCTGTGGCCGAAGGGCTTCCGCAACGAGGTTCAGGTGATCTGCACCGTCCTCTCCGCGGATCTCGTCACACCGCACGACATCCTCTGCATCAACGGGGCGTCAGCCGCCCTGATGATCTCGCCGCTCCCGTTCTTCGGGCCGGTCGGGGCCGTGCGCGTCGGTCGCATCGACGGCGAGTTCGTCCTCAACCCGACCCACGAGCAGAACTTCGAGGAGACGGCGCTCGACCTGATCGTCGTCGGCACCAAGGACGGCTTGACGATGGTCGAGGCCGGAGCCGAGGAGGTGCCCGAGGACGTCCTCCTCGAAGCGCTCGACCTCGCACACCAGGAGATCCGCAAGCTCTGCGAGGCGCAGGAGGATCTGCGCCGCCAGGTCGGCAAGGTGAAGTGGCTCGACCCGGAGCTGACGACCGAGCTCGAAACCTCGCACGGGCACACGGTCTGGGAGAGCATCCAGGCGAAGGGCCTACGCGAGGGCGCAGCGGTGACCGAGGAGCTCGAGGACCAGCTGGCCCCGGACCTGACGATGGACTCGACCGAAGAGGACATCAACCGCCGGATGCAGGTCCGCGCCAGCCTCGCGGCGCTGATCGAGAAGCAGCGGCTGGCGGCCGTCGAAGGCCCGGTGCGGGAGCAGTTCGAGAACGACCTGCGTGCGCTCACCGATGCGGAGCAGGACTCGAAGGAACTGAAGTCCGCGAAGCGGCATCTGCTCTTCGACCGGATCGTCGAGACCGTTCAGCTGCCGTTCCCGGTGGGCCCGGCGACCGTCGACGGAGAGGGGCCGGTCGTCAAGGACTCGGTCACGAAGAGCTACGTCAAGAAGGCTTCCGAGGCGATCTACAAGGACCTCGTCCGCAAGAAGATCGCGATCGACAAGCGACGCCCGGACGGCCGTGCCACGGACGAGATCCGGCCGATCGAGTGCGAGGTGACGGTCAGCCCGCGCGCACACGGCACGGGGCTCTTCCAGCGCGGCCAGACCCAGATCCTGTCGCTGCTGACGCTGGGCACCGCGAAGGAAGGCCAGCGGATCGACGACCTCTCACTCGAGACCGACCGCCGCTTCATGCACCACTACAACTTCCCGCCCTACTCGGTCGGGGAGACGGGCTTCATGCGAGGCCCGAAGCGGCGTGACATCGGCCACGGCGCACTCGCACAGAGGGCGCTCGAGGCGGTCATCCCGGATGCCGAGGACTTCCCGTACACGATCCGGATCGTCTCCGAGACGCTGGAGTCGAACGGCTCGTCGTCGATGGGATCCGTGTGCGGCTCGACGCTCGCTCTGATGGATGCCGGCGTGCCGATCAAGGCGCCTGTCTCCGGCATCGCGATGGGCCTCGTCAAGGAGGGTGACGACTACGTCATCCTCACCGACATCCAGGGCGCGGAGGACCACCTGGGCGACATGGACTTCAAGGTCGCCGGCACACGGGACGGAATCACCGCGCTCCAGATGGACATCAAGATCACCGGCGTCACGCAGGAGATCATGCGCGGGGCGCTCGAGCAGGCGAAGCAGGCTCGCGAGTTCATCCTCGACCGGATGCTCGAGGCGTTGCCCGAGGCTCGCACGGAGCTCGCTCCGCACGCGCCGCGGATCTCGTCGATCCAGATCAACCCGGACTTCATCGGGATGGTCATCGGCAAGGGCGGCGAGACGATCCGCTCGCTCGAGTCGGAGTACGACGTCCAGATCGACATCGAGGAGGACGGCACGATCCTCGTCTACGCCACGGAGGGCACCAAGGCCGACGCCGCGATCGCTGCGATCGCTGCGCTGACCAAGGAGCCCGAGGTGGGCGACACGTTCACCGGCAAGGTCGTGAAGACGACCCAGTTCGGGGCGTTCGTCGAGCTGAAGAAGGGCACCGACGGGCTGTTGCACGTCTCGAACGTCGGCCCCGGCCGCGTGGCGCACATCGAGGACGTCATGGCCCGCGGCGACGTGGTCGACGTGCTCGTGCAGGAGGTGGACAAGGCGCGTGGCCGCATCGGCCTCAAGCTCGTCCACAAGCACGAGGACGGACGGCTGGTCGAGCCGGAGGAGCTGATCGAGCGGGCGAAGAGCGCCCCGCCGCGGCCCCCCGAGGAGGAGCGTCCGCGCCGTGACGGCGATCGCGGCCGCCGCGGCCCCCGCCGCGACTAGCACCCGCGGTCGTTGATGGTTCGAGGGGGGCGGTGTGAGCCGCCCCCCTCGCTTTCAGGGGCCCACGGCCGTGTTCATGTCGCTCTGGATCTCGGTGGCCGAGAGAGCGCGCCCGTAGATGCGGACGTTGTCGATCAGGCCGGCGAACCACTCGCCCCAGGTGCCGTTGCCGCCGATCCTGAGGGCGCCGGTGGACGGGCTCATGCTGCCGCTGACGGCGCGTGTCGACGCCAGTGTGCCGTTGACGTAGAGGCGGAGGCTCGCCCCGTCGTAACTCGCGGCGAGATATGTCCAGAGGTTGTTCGCGAGCGTTGCCGGGCCGCGAGTGTCGAGGTCGGAGCCGCCGACGACGACATGGCCGCTCGGCCTCCCCGTGTCGGTGTCCGCGTAGAGCGCATAGGCCATGAACCCTGGTGTCTCCTTGAGCGCGACCGTTTGCCAGTCGGCGCCCGCCCCGGTGGGGTTAACCCACGCAGACAGCGTCATCCCGTTGCTCAGATCGAGATCGTTCGCATCGGCGACGGTGACCCAGTCGTTGACACCGTCGAACGAGAGTGCGCCGCCGTTCTTGCCCGCGGTCGACCACGTCGCGCCCGAGATCGTGCCGGTGTGTCCCTTGCCGGTGGCGTCTGCCGCTGTCGTCCCGGCGCCGGCGTCGAATGACCACGCGCCGACGAGCCCGGACGGTGGCGGCGGCACGCTGTTGTCGACCGTCACGGTTACGCCGGCCGAGGTCGTTTCGTTTCCAGCTGCGTCCCGGGCGACCGCGCGGAGCGTGTGTGGGCCTGCCGACGCTGTCGTCGTGACCCAGGAGGTGCTGTACGGCGCAGTCGTGTCAGGGGCTCCGAGAGGCGCCCCGTCGAGGGTGAATTGCACGCTCGCGACGCCGACGTTGTCGGACGCGCTCGCCTGTACGGTCACCGTGCCGGAGACCGTCGTGCCCCCGGCCGGAGCCGTGACGGCGACAGTGGGAGCCGTCGTGTCGCTCGTGACGGTTGCGCTCGCCTCGTTCGAGGGGGCGCCGACGTTGCCCGCGGCGTCCTCCGCGGTCACCCGGTAGAAGTAGGTACCCGCCGAGACGGTGTCGGTGTAGGTCGTGCCGGTCGGCTGCGCGATTCGGTTCGAAACGCCGGGGACGAAACCCGCCACCGTGGACCGGTGCACGTTGTAGCGCACGACCGCGACGTTGTCGGTGGCGGCGGTCCAGCTGAGGCTGGCCGAGCCGAGCGCCCCTGTCGCCTGCAATCCGGTGGGGGATCCCGGCGGTGTGACGTCCCCCGTTACGACTCCGGTCGCCTGGTTCGAAGCGGCGCCGACGTTCCCGGCGGCGTCCTCTGCAGTGACGCGGTAGTAGTACGTGCCCGGCGCCAGGCCAGGATCGCTGAAGCCCGTGCCCGCCGGCTGGCTGATCCGGTTGGCGGTGCTCGGCGTGAACCCCGCCGTCGTGCTGCGGTGAACGTTGTACCGGACGACGCCGACGTTGTCCGTCGCGGCCGTCCAGCTGAGCGTGACCGAGCTCAAGCCTCCTGTCGCGCTGAGTGCGCCCGGGGCGGTCGGCGCCTGCGTATCGGTCGGCGGCGGCGGCCCGACCGGGGTGGCCATGTCGGCCTGGACCTCCGTCAACGAGAGGGCGCGGTTGTAGAGGCGAAGATCGTCGAGTTGGCCGGAGAAGAACTCGTCCCAGATGGCGTTGCCGCCGATCCGGAACGGGCCGGCGGAGGCGGGCAGCGAGCCCGCCGCGGTCGTCGAGCCGGAGAGCGCGCCGTTCACGTACAGGCGGACGGCGGCGCCGTCGTAGGTGGCGGCCAGGTGGGTCCAGACGTTTGCCGGCAGCTGGCTCGCGCTCCTCGCTTCGGCCTCGCTGCCGCCCAGCAGAACGTTCGCGCTAGCCCGCTGGCCGCTGTTGTTTCCGTAGAGGGCGTAGACGAGGTTCCCGGTCTGCTCCTTGAGCGCGACCGTCCGCCAGCGGTTCGCAGAGGTCGGCTGCACCCACGCTTCCAGCGTCATCCCCGTTGTCAGGTCCAGCGCCGCCGTGTCCGCGACCGTGACCCAGTCATTGACGCCGTCGAACGAGAGTGCGCCTCCGTTCTTCCCCGTGGCCGACCAGGTCGCGCCTGCGATCGTGCCCGTGTGGCCGCGACCGGAGACGTCCGCGAGCGTCGTGCCGCTGCCGGCGTCGAAGGAGTACGCGGCGACTAGCGCGGACGGTGGAGGCCCGGTCGAGAAATTGGCGGTGTACGTCGTCGGGGAGGCGGGGGCAACGATCGTGTGGGTCTGTGCGCCGCCGTCCGACCAGGACGAGAACGTGTACGACGAGCCACCGAGGGTCTGCGGCGAGACGGCGCTGACGGAGTTCGCGGAGCCGATGATCACGGTGCGGGTGAATGGCGCGGCAGCCTGGGTGCTGCCGACGACGAGCTGGAGCCCGGCCGTGCTCGAGGCGAACGTGAGCACCACGGTTTGCGGGTCGAGCCTGAGCGTCTCGGTATCGGCCAGACCGCCCGCGTCGGTCGCGGTCAGGCGGAGCTCGAGATACGAGGGGTACTCGTGATCGGGGGCCGTGAACGAGCCGGAGGCGACGCCCGGGTACGTCTGGAGCGTGTGCTGATGGCAGTTCGAGGGGCAGTGCTGCATGACGAGCTCCCAGCTCAGCGCGCTGGCCGGCAGCGTTCCCTGCTCCGGGTCGGTCGCGGAGCCGGAGAAGGAAATGACGTTCCCGACCCGCCAGGTCGTCCCGGCGGCGGGTGTCGCGATCGTCGCCGAAGGCGCCGAGTTGCCGACACTGATCGTGATTGGATCGCTGACGCTCGAGGCGCCCGCCGCGTCGGTGACGCGCAGCCGCGCCTCGTAGTCCCCGGCCGCGGAGAACGTCCTGGTCGGCTGTGCAGCCGTCGAGTCGTCGAAGAGGCCGTCCTCGTCGAGGTCCCACGCGTAGGCGATCGTGTCGCCGGCGTCAGGATCGCTCGAGCCCGTGCCGTTGAAGGTGACCGCAAGCGGGGCGGCGCCACTCGTCGGGTTCGCCGTGGCCACTGCGATCGGGGGCCTGTTGGCGCTGAAGTAGCGGATCCGTCGAATCGTGCCGCCGTCGAAGTCGGCGTAGAAGAGATCGCCCTCAGGACCGATCTGGAGGTCGACCGGATTCGCAGCTGCGGCGGCGAACGTCAGCCGGGCGGCCGGGTTGGGAAGCCCGTTCGCTCCTGCCGGCATCGCCCAGATGCAGTCTCGCGAGTAGTCGGCGAAGAAGAGCGCGCCGGCGTAGCCCGGGTAGTTGCCCTCCTCGTAGAACGCGGTCCCCGCCGCGGAGGAGCTGCCGGTCGGGCAGGTCTCGCCCGGTACCACCAGCGCGCTGTGATTCCAGTTGAAGTACGGAGCGGTGATGGCGGAAGGGCCGGCGGCGTACAGGTTCTCGCAGATGTTCAGGTTGGCGCCGTCGTAGCCGGACTGGCGGCCGTCGCCCTCGTAGCACGGCCAGCCGAAGTTCTTGAGGCCGGTCGTTGGCTCGATGCGATCGAGCTCCTCCCACGTGTTCCAGCCGACGTCGCCGACCCACACCTCGCTCGTGTGCGGCCTGACCCCGATCCGGAACGGGTTACGGAAGCCGTGCGCGACGATCCGCCGCGCGTTGGCGTCGGAGCTGAACGCGAGCGGGTTGTCCGGCAGTCCCTGACCCGTCGCCGGATCGACGCGAAGCACGGCCCCGTCGAGCGAGGTGGGGTCGGTCGTCGTCCGCAGGTCCTGGCTGCGAAGTGCTCCCCCTTCGGCAGTCGGAGGCGTCAGGGTCGACCCGGGGCCGCCGGGCGGATCGCCGCACGGGTTGAGCGGGCTGCCGTCCTGGCCCCAGTCTGCGAAGTTGAAGCTGGCGCCGTCGCCGCCGCTCACGTACAGCGCGCCGTCGGAACCGAACGCGAGGCTGCCGACCGAGTGGCTCGGATACTGCTGGCACCAGTCCTCGATCAGCACCTGCTCGGGCCCGGTCATCGTGTTGTCGGCAGCCTGGAGCCGTGAGAGCCGGCCCGAGACGACGCAGCCGTCGCCGGTCGCGCCCGGCGGAGTGGGGCAGGGGTCGGAGAGGATGCCCGGCGTGCCCCAGCGCGGCGCGGTCCCACCGATCGCGGCGTCGTGCGCGTAGAGGACGTAGACATACGGATTCGCCGGGAAGGAGGGGTCGAGGGCGAAGCCGAGGAGGCCGCGGTCCCAGAAGTTGTGCACGTTCGTGCTCAGATCGGCGAACACGGTCGGCGTCAGGTCGGTGAGATTGTCGAAGACCTTGATCAGGCCGCTCTTCTCGGCGACGAAGACCCGCCCGTCGGACGCGAAGCGAACGACTGTCGGGTTGGTGAGGCCGCTGAAGACGACGGTCTCCTGGAAGCCGCTCGGAAGCGTGGCGGTGTGCGCCGCCGCAGGGAGGACCAGCAGGACGATCCCGAGCAAGACAGAGGCCACATGGCGCCGCAAAGCCATGACCAAACGTCTACTCCGTTGTCACGCGGTGCACAACTAGCCACAGGAGCAGAGCGGAGCCGGCGCTAGGATCGGTCCGTGCAGCAGCCCTATGACCTCTCGTCGCTCCCCACCGGGGAGCAAGTCATCTCGGAACACGTCCCGAGTGTCCGCTCCGTGTCGCTCGGTTTCTGGATCGGTACCGGCTCGCGTGACGAGACCGACTCGCGCGCAGGCGTCTCGCACTTCATCGAGCACCTGCTCTTCAAGGGCACAGGCACGCACACCGCCCAGGAGATCGCGGAGATCTTCGACGGGCTCGGCGGAGAGCTGAACGCCGCGACCTCGAGGGAGACGACGCTCGTCTATGCGCGCGTCCCCGACGACCGGCTCGAGCCGGCGCTGGACGTGATCGTCGGCATGGTCTACGACCCGGTGTTCGCCGAGGTCGATGCCGAGCGCGAGGTCGTCCTCGAGGAGATCGCGATGGTCGACGACAACCCGCAGGATCTCGTCCACGACGTCGTGGCAGAAGCCGTGTTCGGAGGCCATCCGCTCGGGCGCCCCGTGATCGGGCGCGCTTCGGTGATCTCGTCGGTCTCGCGAAAGGCACTTGCGACGTACCACCGTGGCGTCTACGCGCACGACAACATCGTCGTCGCGGCTGCGGGGAACGTGACGCACGACCGTGTGATCGAGCTGCTCAAAGCGCGGATCCCCAAGACCCAGCCTCCTGCGAGGCGCACGCGCAAGCCCTTTACCCGCGTCCCGGCGCCGGGTTACCGCTTTCAGCGGAAGTCGACCGAGCAGTACCACGTGTGTCTCGGCGCCCCGGGCATCTCGCGTCTCGACGAGCGCCGCTTCGCCGCGTCGCTGCTCGACTCGATCCTCGGCGGCTCGGCGTCCTCGCGCCTCTTCCAGGAGATCAGGGAGAAGCGCGGGATGGCGTACTCCGTCTACAGCTTCGCCTCCCAGTACTCCGACGCCGGGCAGATCGGCCTCTACGTCGGTACGCGCGAGGAGAACCTCGTCGAGTGCATGGAGATCGTGGCCCGCGAGCTCACGGACGTCTCGGACGGGAAGGTCCGGAGCGGCGAGCTCGAGCGGGCGAAGGAGAACCTGAAAGGGCGGATGCTGCTCTCGATGGAGTCGACCTCGAACCGGATGAGCCGGCTCGGGAAGTCGCTGATCACAGGTTCCGAGCTTCTCTCGCTCGAAGAGCTCGTCGAGCGCGTCGATGCGGTGACGGGCGACGAGGTGGCCGAGATTGCCGGCGACCTGCTCCGGCTCGACCGGCTCTCGGCCGCCGGGATCGGGCCGAGCGAGGCGCGGTTCAAGGCCGCAGTGCAGCGCGTCAACCCCGCACTTGTCGGACGCAAAGCCGCATGAAAGTCCTCTTGCTGGGCCGGCACGGCAAGGTCGGCTCGGTTCTGGGGCCGGCACTCGAGGAGGCGGGCCACGAGCTCGTCGACTCGACCGACGATGCCGACGCCGCCGTCGACTTCACGGCCCCGGACGCCGTGGAGGAGAACGTGCGCGCGTGCCTCGCTGCCGGCGTGCCGGTTGTCGTTGGGACATCGGGCTTCGACCTGGAGCGGCTGGCGGCGCTCGCAACCGAGCACGACCTGCCGGTCTTCTACGCGCCGAACTTCGCGCTCGGAGCGGTGCTGATGATGCGCTTCGCCGAGGAGGCCGGGAAGGTCATGCCGGACGCGGAGATCATCGAGCTGCACCACGAGACGAAGCAGGACGCACCCTCCGGCACGGCCAGGGCGACTGCCGAGCTGTTGCCGGGTGAGACGCCGATCCATTCGGTGCGCCTGCCGGGACTCGTCGCGCACCAGGAAGTGATCTTCGGCGGCTCTGGGCAGACGCTGACGATCCGCCACGACACGACCTCCCGTGAGGCGTTCGTGCCGGGCGTCCTGCTCGCGTTGGAGAAGCTGAGCGCGTTGCCGCCGACGTTGACGGTCGGCCTCGACGAGCTTCTGTAGCAGGGCTTCGCGCGGCCCAGCCTCCGGCTCGACCGTCGCCTGTGACCGCCGCAGTGGTCGCTGACGACTCCGCCCGAGTCGTGCGCGTGGGCCGCGCCGCGTGACTCTGTTCTGCCGAGGCACTTTTGTCAAGATCGAACCGTGATCGAGTTCGTCGTCGGTGACCTGACCGCGCAGCCGGTCGATGCGATCGTGAACGCGGCGAGCACGGCGCTCCTCGGCGGCGGAGGGGTCGACGGTGCCATCCATCGCGCGGGGGGTCCGGCGATCCTCGCCGAGAGCCGGCTTCTCGGGGGGTGCGACACGGGCGACGCGAAAGCGACGACCGCAGGACGGCTGCCTGCACGCTGGGTGATCCATGCGGTCGGGCCGGTGTGGCGAGGGGGCTCGGCGGGCGAGGCGGACCTGCTCGCATCTGCGCATCGGCGGGCCCTGGAGGTTGCGCGCGACCTCGGGGCGCGCACCGTTGCGTTCCCGGCGATCTCGTGCGGCATCTACGGCTATCCGCCGGAGCTCGCCGCCCCCGTGGCGCTCGAGGCGGTCCGCCCGTCCGAGGACGACTTCGAGACGATCAGGTTCGTCTTCCTGAGCGCCGCTCTGCGCGAGGTGTTCGCAACGGCCGGGCGAAGGTAGGATTCACTCGTGCTCGGCGACGTTCTGACCGCAATCGTGACGCCGTTCAAGCGGGACGGCTCGGTCGACTTAGACAGCTTCCGCGCGCTTGCGCGCCACCTCGTCGAGAACGGCTCCGACGGCCTGGTCGTCACCGGCACGACAGGCGAGGGGCCCGTGCTCTCCGACGAGGAGCGCCTGGCGCTCTACGCTGCTGCGCTCGAGGAAGTGGGCGAACAGGCGACCGTGGTCGCCGGCACCGGCACCTACGACACACGCCACTCGATCCACCTGACAGAGCAGGCGCACGAGCTCGGCGTCGACGCCGTCCTGGTCGTGACTCCCTACTACTCGAAGCCGCCGCAACGCGGGATCGTGGCGCACTTCGAGGCAGTGTCCGCGGCCACCGACAGGCCCGTCGTCGTCTACAACATCCCGAGCCGCGTGGTGATCAACATCGAGCCCGACACGATCTCGCGACTCGCCGAGATCGAGAACGTCAGCGCGGTCAAGCAGGCCTACGACGATCTTTCAGAGGCGAAGCACATCGTCGAGACGGGCCTCGACCTCTACGCCGGCGACGACGACCTGATCCTGCCGTTCCTCGAGCTCGGCGGCGTCGGCGGCATCTGCGTGCACACGCACGTGGTCGGTCCCCAGGTGAAGGAGCTCGTCCGGCTGTGGAAGGCCGGCGAGCACGACGCGGCCCGGGAGCTCAACAGGGAGCTCGCCCCTTCGATCGAGCTCCTGCGAGTCGTCGGCAACCCGATCGCGATCAAGGCGGCGCTCAATCTGCTCGGGCACGAGGTCGGTGGGCATCGGCTGCCACTCGTCGAGGCCACTCACGACGAACGCGACCGCGTTCGTGACTGCCTCTCGCGGCTCGGCCTGCTTCAACCCGCCGTCGCGTAGGCCGCGCGTACACTCCGGCGCGTGAGCCTGCGGATCATCCCACTGGGCGGCCTCGGCGAGGTCGGCAAGAACATGACGGTCTACGAGCACGGCGACGAGATCGTCGTCGTCGACGCCGGCCTCGCCTTCCCGCGCGACGAGCATCTCGGCGTCGATCTCGTCCTGCCGGACATCGGCTACCTCCGCGATCGCCGCGTCAACGCCGTGGTGCTCACGCACGGGCACGAGGACCACGTCGGTGGGCTGCCGTACCTGCTGCGCGAAGTCGACTGCGACAAGGTGATCGCGACGAAGTTGACGCTCGGCCTGATCAAGTCGAAGCTCGACGAGCACGGCCTGACGGCCTCGACGCAGCTGGAGGAGGCCGAGACCGGAAAGGAGATCCGCGTCGGCTCGTTCACCCTGGACTTCGTCCGCGTCGCCCATTCGATCCCGGACTGCGTCGCGATCGTCCTCAACACGCCGGCCGGCCGGGTCGTCCACACTGGCGACTGGAAGCTCGACCACACGCCCGTCGACGGCCTCAAGACCGACGTCGGCCGACTGGCCGAGCTTGGGAACGAGGGCGTCGACCTCATGCTCGGCGACTCGACGAACGCCGAGCGGCCCGGGATGACCGGCTCCGAGCGCCTCGTGGGCGAAGCCTTCCGCACGCTGATCCCGCTTCGCAAGGGCCGGATCCTCGTCGTCTCCTTCGCGTCGAACGTCCACCGGATGCAGCAGGCGATCGACGTCGCCATCCAGGTCGGCCGCAAGGTCGCGATCGTCGGCCGCTCGATGCGCAAGAACCTCAACATCGCCCGGCAGCTCGGGTACCTCGACGTGCCGGAGCACATTCTGATCAAGCCGCAGGAGGCGATGGAGCTGCCGCCGGGCCAGGTGATGATCCTCTGCACCGGCAGCCAGGGCGAGCCGATGTCGGCGCTGACGCGGATCGCCTACAACGACCATCCGTCCGTCTCGATCGAGCGCGGCGACACCGTGATCCTCTCCGCCAAGCCCGTCCCGGGCAACGAGCTGCGCGTCCACGACTCGATCAACCGGCTCGCGAAGGCGGGCGCCGAGGTGCTGCACCAGGAGATCGCGCCCGTGCACGTCTCCGGCCATGCGTGCTCGGAAGAGATGCGGACGATGCTCTCGCTGCTGCGGCCGCGGGCGGTGATGCCGGTCCACGGCGAGTACCGGATGCTCGCGGCGCACGGCCAGCTCTCGCTCGAGTCCGGCGTGCCGGCCGAGGCGATCATCATCGCCGAGAACGGCTCCGTCGTGGAGCTCGAGCCGGGGAAGACGCCTCGGATCGTCGACCGGATCGAGGCCGGCGTCACGTTCGTGGACGGCCTCGGTGTCGGAGACGTCCGCGACGTTGCGTTGCGGGACCGCCGCCGCCTCTCCGAGGACGGCGTGCTGATCATCGTCACCACGCTCGCGAGCACGAACGGCGGCACGACCGCCCCGCCCGAGCTGATCGCACGCGGCTTCGGCGACTCCGAGGACCTGATCGACGAGCTCCGCGACGAGGCCGCCCGCGTGCTGGAGGACCTGGCGGCCGACGACATCACCGAGATCAAGCTGCTGCAGGAGCACCTGCACGACGCCGTCGGGCAATTGATCTACGACAGAACGCGCCGGCGGCCGATGATTCTTCCCGTGGTGATTGAAGTTTGATGACCGACTGGCCCGACATCCTGGTCGGGCACGCGGCGAGCGAGCTGACGGCACGGCGCCTGATCGGCCAGCTCCGCGCGTGCGAGGCGGCCGCGCTCGCGTTCTGCCGGCTGCTCGAGCGCTGGGGCAGGGGGGACGCGCAGCCTCCGACCCCGGGCGGACGCGAAGCCGCGCTCCGGCACGCCGCCGACCGCGTCGAAACGGCGCTCGCCGGGCTCGACGTCCCGCTCAGCCGCTATCTCCTCGAGCTCGAGGCCGATCAGGCAGAGGGCCGCTCGTGGTACACGGGCCCGGGCGCCGGCGAGCTCGTCGAGTGGAAGGCAGTGCTCGCCCGCGCCGGCGTGCACGCCAGCCCGATCCGCGTCGCGGCTGCTTATCTCGAGCTGGCCGTGCTCGTCCGCGCTCTCCAGGGCCTCTCCGACGCAGCGCGGCTCGACGCCCCGCCGGATGCGTCCTCGCTCTGGGCCGGGCTCTTCGACCTCCGCGACACTCTGCTCGGCTCGACCGTGGACGACCTGCGGGCGCTCGCCGCCTGAGCTTGTGTTACAGGAACACAAGCTCCACCCGCACCGTTCCGCGCCTCGGAGGCCGTTTGTGTTACAGGAACACAAAGTCGCATGAGCCCGTCGATCACGGTCGTCGGGTCGGTGAACCTCGACCTCGTCGCGCAGGTGGAGCGGCTGCCGCGGCCGGGGGAGACGGTCACGGATGCGGTGTTCAGCCGCGTTCCGGGCGGTAAGGGGGCGAACCAGGCCGTGGCCTGCGCCCGGCTGGGAGCTGACGTGACGCTCGTCTGCTCGGTCGGTGACGACGTCTTCGCGGCCGAGGCGCTGCCGCAGGAGGAGCGGTTGACCGTCGACGCGGTGCGCGTCGGCGCGCCGACGGGTGTCGCGGTGATCCTCGTCGACGCCGAGGGTGAGAATCAGATCGCTGTTGCCCCGGGCGCGAACGCCGAGGTTCGCAACTTCGAGCTCGGTGCCGCCGACGCGGTCCTGACCCAGCTCGAGCTCCCGGACGCGGCGGTGATCGCCGCCTGGGAGCAGGCGTCGGGGCTCTTCTGCCTGAACGCGGCGCCAGCGCGTCCGATCGACGTCGACGCCGACCTGACCGTCGTCAACCGCTACGAGCTCGAGGTCCTGAAACGTCGCGACGGCCTGGTCGCGCTGACCCTCGGCGCCGAGGGCGCGGTGCTGTTGCAGGAGGGCGAGGAGATCGCGCGGGCGGAGCCTCCGCGCGTCGAGGCGGTCGACGGCACGGCAGCAGGCGACGCGTTCACGGCCTGCCTGCTCGTCTCGCTGCTCGAGGGCCGCGACCACGAGGACGCCCTGCGCCGGGCCTGTGCAGCGGGGGCGCTGGCCGCCTCACGTTTCGGCGCCCAGCCGTCGCTGCCGACCGCGACCGAGATTGACGAGATACTGGCGCGGTGACTCCGGTTGTCATCGACTGCGATCCCGGGCACGACGATGCGATCGCGCTCCTGCTCGCGCTCGCGAGCCCGGAGATCGACCTCCTCGGCATCACCACCGTGCACGGGAACCAGACGCTCGACAAGACGACGGACAACGCGCTCCGCGTCCTCGCGCTCGTGGGCAGGGAGGACGTCCCCCTCGCGATGGGGTCGGATCGCCCGCTCGTCCGCGAGCCCCACGTCGCCGCACACGTTCACGGAGAGAGCGGCCTCGACGGGCCGGACTTGCCGTCGCGCGCCTCGGAGCCGATCGACCAGCACGCGGTCGACTTCCTCGTCGAGCGCGTGACCCCCGAGACCGTGCTCGTTCCTCTCGGCCCGCTCACGAACGTCGCGCTCGCCCTCGACCGGGGCATGCAGCCGGGCCGAATCGTGCTGATGGGAGGTGCGATCGCAGAGGGGAACATGACCCCGGCCGCGGAGTTCAACATCTGGGTCGATCCCGAGGCCGCTCAGCGTGTCTTCCACTCCGGGCTCGACGTGACGATGATCGGCCTCGACGTCACGCACGGGGCGCTGCTGACGCCGGCGTGGTCCGAGCGATTCAGGCGCGCCGGTCGCGTGGGGACGTTCGTCGCCGAGCTCGTCGAGTTCTTCAAGCAGTACCACGTCCGAACCTATGGCTGGGACGGCGCACCGATCCACGACGCGGTCGCGCTGGCGCACGTGCTGCGCCCGGGCATCGTCAGCACCGACCATCTCAACGTCGAGGTCGAGACGGAATCGGAGCTGTGCCGCGGCCGGACCGTCGTCGACCGCTGGCACCGCACGGAACGCGAGCCGAACGCGCAGGTCGGCCTGGAGGTCGAGGCCGATGCCTTCTTCGAGCTCCTGCTCGAGCGCGTCGCGACGCTGGGCTGATGCCACCCGGTCTAGGCCGCGTTGCCATTGCCGCACTCGGCGCAGCCGCGCTCGCGCTCGGCCTCGTCGCAGCGCTGAACGGCGTGCTCTCGGGAACCGCGATCGCGATCGGCGGCCTCCTCCTCCTCGCCTGGAGCGTTTTCGGCGGCAGGGAGCGCGGGTGAGGCGTAACTGGCCTACCTCAACCGAGCCGGTAGGCCACGAGCCCGAGCGGCGGCAGCGCGTCGAAGGAGGGGTGATCGGTCCCGGCCTGGACGAGGAGCAGGTCGCCGGCGACCGCAGGACAGGCGTTGATCCCAGCCGGCGCTCTCGCCTCCCACACCGTCTCGCCTGTCTCCGTGTCGAAGCCGTAGAGGCGACCGTCGTAGGTGGAGGTGAAGACGACGTCGTTCGAGACGGTGGCACAGCCGAAGACGGGCTGGGGGAGCCGTCGCTCCCAGAGCGGCTTCCCGTCTCGCAGGTCGAGTGCGGTGAAGCGTCCCTTGCCGCTCGCCGGATCGACGCGATAGAAACCGAGCCCGCCGCTGCCCCGGCTGCTCTCGGGGTAGCAGAGGTCGACGACCGGAACGAAGACACGGCCGTCCGAGACGGCGAGGGGTGTCTCGACACCGCCCAGGAAGCCGGGGCAGACGGAGACGCGTCTCCGGGGCAACGGACCCGCGGTCGTTCCGGTGAACGCCGACCTCCGTTTCCCAGACGCGCTCCCCGCTCTCCCGGTTCCAGGCGAGCACCCGGCCTGCCTTCCCGGCGCCGACGACGAGGTCGCCGGCGAGGACCGGCGGGTTCTGGAAGTCGTAGTCGCGGATGTCGTGCGGCGTCACCTGATCGAACCAGGCGAGCGCGGCCGCTTCGCCCCTCGAGGACGAGCAGGGAGCTCGTGTACAGAGCCGTGCCGGGGTAGGAGCCGCCGTTCGGGCGCTCCTCGGTGCCTCCCCAGGGATTCGGGTTGGCGATCCCCCAGTAGACGCGGCCGTCCTCGTCCACGGTCGGGGTCTGCCAGGCGCCGCCGCCGAACGCCTCCGGGAAGCGCCACGGCTCCTTGATCGTGTCGAACCGCCAGGCGATTGCTCCACTCGAGGCATCGAGCGCGACGAGCTCGCCCCGCGCTCCCGGGCGTTGGGCGGTGGTGCTCGTGAAGACGAGGCCGTCCGCTACCGCCGGCGCGATCGTGATCGGTGTCCCGGGCGGAGCGCCGAGGTCCGTCCGCCAGAGCACCCGACCGCTCTCTGCGTCCAGCGCGAAGGTGGACTCGGTCGTGTTCCCGAAGACCGCATCCTCCGCCAGCGCGAGCCCGTTCGGGCCGCCGTTCTCGACGTCGAAGCGCCTCGTCCACAGCCGGCGCCCGGACTGGGCGTCGAGTGCGTAGACGTTGCTGTTCAGGTCCTGGACGTAGACGACGCCGTCCGCGACGAGCGGGGTGGAAGCCGCGATCCCGGAGAAGCCCGCGCGTGCCGGGTAGCGGAAGCGCCAGGCAAGGTGCAGCGACCCCGCGTTCGCGGCGTCGATCTTCGAGCCAGGTGCCGAGCGCGTCCCTGCGAGGTCGCCGTTCGGAGCTGTCCACTCGCCGTCGCGGCCACCCGTGCCGCAGGAGGCCAGTACGAGAGCGGCGAGCAGCGGCAGGAAGGCGCGCACCGGTCGAGCCTAGCCACGCTTCTCGGTCGCAAGTTGGGAACCGCTGTCCTGAGAAACGTAAACACGCTAGGGAACGTCCGGGTGCCCTGTAGACGCGAGAGTGCCCGCACGATCGCTCTGCGACGCGTAATCTCGGGTCGTCGGCACCGCAGGCCGGCGCGAGTCCGAGCCCATACCCAGGAGGACGAATGCATCGCGGACGTCTTACGCTCCTCGTCGCAGGTGCGCTGGCCCTGCTCGTCGCGTCAACCGGCGGACGCGCCGACGCGAAGCCAGCGGCCGGCACGACGACAGCAGCGGTCACGATCACCAAGGCGCCGGCTTTCACAGCGGCAGATCTCACGGCCAAACCGGCCGGCAACTGGATCACCACGGGCGGCGATCTCTCGAGTCAGCGCTACTCGCCCTTGTCGCAGATCACCGTCTCGAACGCCAGCACGCTGAAGCAGGCGTGGAAGACCGACCTCGACCGCTCGGGCATCGCCGCGAAGTACTCGGCCGAAGGCGTGCCGCTCGTCTACAACGGCGTCATGTTCATCGCGACCGGGAACAACGACATCTTCGCGCTCGACGCGACCACGGGTCAGCACCTGTGGAAGTTCGAGTCCAAGATCGCACAGAACAACAACACGGTCTGCTGCGGCTGGGTCTCCCGCGGCATCGGGCTTGGTGACGGAAAGATCTTCTCCGCCCAGCTCGACGGGTGGCTCGTCGCGATCGACCAGCTGACCGGCAAGGAGGTCTGGCGCACCCGGAACGTCCGTTGGCAGGAGGGGTACACGATGACCGTCCCGCCGATCTACTACAACGGTCTGCTCTACGTCGGCATGTCGGGCGGCGAGTTCGGCGCCCGCGGCCACTTCTCTGCCTACAACGCGACCGACGGCAAGTTCGTCTGGCGCTTCTACACGTGTCCGCAGCCAGGCGATATCGGTGGGCACACCTGGAGCGGCAGCGAGTGGCAGACGTGTGGCTCGACGGTCTGGAGCTACCCCGCGATCGACACGCAGACCAACACGCTGTACTTCTCGACGTCGAACGCGGATCCGTGGGTGAACCGCGGTCCCGGATCCAACCTCTTCTCGGCCTCGATGGTCGCGCTCGACGCGAGCACGGGCCTCTATCGCAACCACTACCAGATGGTGCACCACGACATCTGGGACTACGACTGCCCGTCCCCGCCGATCCTCTTCGACACGATGGTCGGCGGCGTCCAGCGCAAGGCTATAGCCGAGGCCTGCAAGACCGGCTGGGTCTACATCCTCGACCGCACGACCATGCAGCCGCTGATCGGCATTCCCGAGAAGAAGGTGCCGCAGAACAAGGCCCAGAACACGTGGCCGACGCAGCCGTACCCGGTCGGCGACGCCTTCGCGACGCAATGCGCGAGCAAGTCGCTGTTCACGGGCAAGGCGCCGGACGGCAAGCCCTACAAGGTCGGGTGTATCTTCGACCCGATCACGACTACGGAGTTCACCGCGGTCGCGCCCGGCGCGCTCGGGGGTACGAACTGGCCACCGATCTCCTTCAGCCCGCAGACGAACCTCACCTACGTCTGCTCCGGGAACATGCAGAACGCACTCAAGGCGGTCCCGAAGGCCTCGCTGAAGCACGTCGGCGGGCAGGGCTTCACAGGGGTGCAGTTCGGCCTCGGCAAGGCGAAGGGGGTCTCCGCGTTCAGCGGCAACTTCACGGCGCTGAACGTGTCCACGAACAAGATCGCATGGAGGAAGAACTGGCCGTCGATGTGCGCAGCCGGGTCGGTTGCGACCGGTGGTGGCCTCGTCTTCACCGGCATGGCCGACGGCACGTTCATCGCCTACAACGCGATGACCGGTGCCCAGGTCTGGTCGCAGAAGCTCGACGCGGGCGTGAACGCGCCTGCGATGACGTACTCGGTGAACGGCAAGCAGTACGTCGCCATCTTCGCCGGCGGCGGCACGTTCTTCGATGCCAAGCTGCACGGCGACAGCGTCTACGCATTCGCTGTCGGCTAGAGCAAAACACGGTCAAGCAGAACGAACTGCGGGCGCAACGGGCGCCCGCAGTTCGCGGCTACGATGTGCTTGCGAGAGCAACTGAAATGTTCCGATCAAAGCAACTGAAATGTTCCGACCAAGGGGGTCAACCACGATGAAGAGAATGCGAATCGCCGCCGGGGTAACCGTCGCGGCTGTCGTTGTCACCGGCTCGGCGTTCGCGGCCAAGCAGGCGGTGGCGCCGAAGCCGAAGAAGGTGACGGTCAGTGCGACCGAGTACGCCTACAAGTGGTCTGCTCCCAAGACGGTGCGGAAGAACCAGAAGCTCGTGGTCACGCTCGCGAACAAGGGCACGGAGGTCCACGACCTCAAGTTCTTCGGCGTCACTCCGAAGTCGAAGTTCATTCCCGGCGGAGCCAGGACCACCTTCACGGTCACCTTCAAGAAGACGGGCCGCGTCCAGTTCATCTGCACGATCGGCGAGCACGCGATCAAGGGCATGCGGGGCGTGCTGGTAGTCAAAGCCTAGGCATGGACGGCCACCGAAGGATCTCGATGGTCTCGGTGCTCGTGGCGCTCGTGGCAACGCTTGTCGCCACGAGCGCCACAGCGGCGCCGACGACGACCGAGCCCGTTCGGATCGTCGCCGTCAACGTGACGCTCACCGACAAGCGGGCTACCCTCGACGTCCCGGGTGTGGGCTTCCAGAACACCGTCCAGTTCCGGGTCCGAAACCGGTCTGCGGTCGCGCGTACCTTCGCGATCGGAGGTCAGAAGCTGAAGGTTGCTCCGAAGGCGTTCCGGATTCTGCTGATCTTCTTCGACGTTCGCGGCCAGTACAAGTACACGGTCACGCCCGGCTCGAAGACCGGGCACCGCGGCGTCTTCCGCGTCGTCTAGTCCTCGTGCTCGCCGCCGGCGACGCTCAGCAGCGGCGCCGGCGGCCGCACGCTTGCGGCGTCGTGGCGCGCGCGGGCGTCGAGGACGGCGTCGAAGTTCTCGCTGCCCCACTCGTAGAGGGCCATCAGCACCTGCGTCAGCGACCAGCCAAGCGGGGTGAGGGAGTACTCGACGCGCGCCGGCACCTCGGCGAAGATCTTGCGCCGGACGAGGCCGTCGCGGTCGAGACCACGCAGCGTGTCGGTCAAGACCTTCTTGGAGACCGGGAGCTGGCGGTGCAGATGGCTGTAGCGACGAGAACCGCTCGCGAGCAGATACAGGACGTCGATCTTCCACTTCGACGCGAGGAGGCTGAAGGCCTCGTGCGTCTCGAAGATCATGTCCGCGTCCGTGAGGCGGCGCGGGGAGGCGTCGGGTCCCTGCAAGAAGGAATCGTCTGGACGGCTGCTCACGGAGACATCCCCCTCGCTCGACTTCCCTTGCGACACCGATGTCGCATCGAGACCAGTATATGTCCAGCATCGGTCGATCTCGTGTACGTATGGTGAACCGGTGAGCACGTCCGAAGAGCTGCGCCGCTTCGAGGCGGACGCCGCCCTCACCGAGGCGGCGGGGATCGCCGAGAAAATCGTCCAGAACGTCGGCCGGGTGATCGTCGGCAAGGACGAGGTGGTGCGGCTCGTGCTCGCCGCGTTCGCCTGTCGCGGCCATGTGCTCCTCGAGGACGTGCCGGGGACGGCGAAGACGATGCTCGCCCGTGCGCTCGCCCTCAGCATCGCCGGCGAGGCCGCGCGGATTCAGTGCACGCCCGACCTGCAGCCGACGGACGTCACGGGCCTCTCCGTTTGGGACCCGGAGCAGCGCCGTTTTGAGTTTCGGGCCGGGCCGATCTTCGCGAACGTCGTTCTCGTCGACGAGATCAACCGCGCTCTCCCCAAGGCGCAGTCGGCGCTCCTCGAGGCGATGGCGGAAGGTCAGGTGACTGCGGACGGGACGACTCGCGAGCTTCCCAGTCCCTTTCTCCTGATCGCGACCGAGAATGCGATCGAGCAGGAGGGCACGTTCCCTCTGCCGGAGGCCCAGCTCGATCGCTTCTTTCTTCGTACCTCGCTCGGCTATCCGACACTCGACCAGGAGCTCGAAATCCTCGAAGCCCAGCTCCACGAGCACCCGGTCGAGCGGCTCGAGCCCGTGGTCGACCGCGGGCAGCTCCAGGTCGTCTTCGATGCCGTGGAGCACGTCTACGTCGACCCGCTCCTGAAGCGCTGGACGGTCGAGCTGGTCCGCGCGACGCGCGAGCTCGAGCTCGTCGACGTGGGCGCCTCCGTCCGCGGCAGTCTGGCGCTCGAGCGCGCGATCCGCGCCTGGGCACTCCTTCACGGCCGCTCGTTCGCGGCTCCGGAGGATGTCGAGCTGCTGTTCGGCGCGGTGCTCGGCCACCGCCTCGTGCTCTCGGCCGATGCGCTGCTCGAAGCGGAGCCGGAGCAGGTGCTCGCCCGCGTCTGGGCGGCCTGCCTTGCCCGCGCTCCGAGGCCGGAGCCCGGCTGGGACGCCGACGGCGCCGGCAACCGTGGATGACGGCAGCGGGGACGCGTCCGTTCTCGCTCGTGCCGCGCCGGCGCTTCGCCGGTGTCCAGTTCGGCGAGCGACGCAGCCCGGTGCGCGGCGCCGGGAGCGAGGTGGCGGGTAGCAGGCCCTACCGCCCGGGCGACCGCGTCACGACAATCGACTGGGGCGCCTCCGCCCGCCTCTCTGCGGCGCGCGGGGAAAACCAGTTCCTCGTCCGCGAGCACTTCGCCGAACAGGCGCCGCGGGTGGCTCTCGTCAACGACCGGCGACCGGCGATGGCTCTCTACCCGGCGCCGTTCCCATGGCTGGACAAGCATGCCGCCGTCGAAGCGGCAACGGAGCTGATCGCGGCGAGTACGGCGAGCGCCCGCGGCGAGCTCGGCTACGTCGAGCACGACGTCTGGATCCCGCCGCGCCCGTCCGGCCGGCTCGCGCCGCTCCGGAGTAGGGTGGAGGCGGAGCTACTCGACGCCCCGCGGGACAGCCTGACGCGTGCGCTCGAGCGGCTCTGCCGCCACCGCGGCCTCTTTCCACCGGGGAGCTTCGTGTTCGTCGTCTCCGACTTCCTCGAGCCGCCGCCGGCGCGCATCTGGATGCGCCTCCGGGCCTCGCGGTGGGACGTGACGCCGGTCGTCATCCAGGACCCCACGTGGGAGCAGAGCTTTCCCGACGTCGGCGGGGTCGTCCTGCCGCTCGTGGACGCGGCTACGGGCGAGTTGCGGGACGTTCGGCTCAGCACCGGCGAGGCTCGAGCGACGGCGACCGCGAACGAGGCTCGGCTCGAGCGGACGCTCGGTGGCTTTCGTCGACTCGGGTTCGATCCCGTCGTGCTCGGGACGGCGCAACCTTCGGCTATCGCCGCCGCCTTCCACGCCTGGGCCGACCGGCGGCGGCGGCTGCGCAGGCGGCGAGCGTGAGGCATCTCGCGGCCCTGGTCGCAGCGCTTTCGCTCGCGCCTCCAGCTTCGGCACTCACCCTGAGCGCGATGCCCGCGCGGGTTTCCTTCGGCGACGCGGTCGTCGTGACTGCGACGGCCCAAGGCCCCATCGACCTCCAGCTCGGTTCCTGGACAGCGCTCAGCGCACCTGAGACGGTGATCCGTGACGGAGTGACGACGGTCAGCCAGCGCGTCGTCTGCCTCGCCGAAGCCTGTGTGCCGAACGCGGCCGAGCGGTTCGTGCAGCTTCCGACGGCGTCGGCGGGCGGAACGCGGACGAGTGCGCGGATCCTCGTTGCCGCACGTGTGGCGCCGGAAGCGGTCGCAGCGGCGAAGGCTCTCTACCGGCGCGACGCCTCCGTGGCGCCGTCGCGAAGCCACGGCGCCTTGGTGGCCGTGTTCTCGCTCGCGGCGGTGGCGCTCGTGGTGCTTGCGGCGCTCGCGGTCGTTCCCGGCAGGCGGCGTGAGGAAGCGTCCAAACGGGCGTCGCAGGACGCACTCGAGCGGGCATTGCGGCTCCTGCGCGAATCGGCAGGGCGGCCCGCTCCCGACCGCCGTCGGGCCGCCGACCTCGTCGGCCGCCTTGCGCCCGGGATCGCCGGCGCCGCTCGGGACCTCGCGTGGGCGCGTCGCGACCCTCGAATTGAGGACGTCGAGCAGCTCGCCGGGCGCGTGGAGGGGGGAGGATGAGAATTCCGCCGCGCATCCCGCTGACCGACCTGAAACCGCTCGTCGCACCCGCTCGGCGGACGCGGCTCCTCGGCCTCGCCGCGGCTGGGCTCGTCGTCGTGCTCTCTGTCGCCGCCGTGGCTGCCGCGTCCGCACTTCGCCCGGAGCGTGACGTCCTCTTGCCGCACGGCACGAATGGGATCGTTGTCCTCGACGTCTCAGCGAGCATCTCCTCCGACACCTACGCACGGATCGCCGACACGCTCTCGCGCCTCGCCGGCTCAGGCGGCCGCTACGGGCTCATCCTCGTCTCCGACACCGCCTACGAGGCTCTACCACCCGGCACCCCGGCGGCCGAGCTGCGCCGGTTCGAGCGCTTCTTTCGCGTGCGGGCCCGTTCCGGCGGGGTGATCCCGCAGCCGCCGCGCAGCCCCTGGACGGACGCATTCTCGGCCGGGACTCGGCTGTCGACCGGGCTGCAGCTGGCGCTCGACGTCGTCCGGCGCGACCGGCTCGCCCGGCCCGCGGTGCTACTCGTCAGCGACCTCGACGACGACATCTCCGACCTGGAGCGACTGACGAGTGCGGCGATCTCGCTGCGCCGCGAGGGCGCTACGCTCCGCGCCGTGTCGCTCAACGCGGCGCCCGAGGACGCGCAGTTCATGAGCCGGCTGCTCGAGAAGCCGATCGATGTCGCCCCCGCGCGTCTGCCCGGCGAGGCGGGCTACACCGGCGCGGAGCAGTCAGTGCCACGCCTCCTCGCAGCGATCACGATCCTCGTCGGGCTCGCGCTCGCGGCGCTCCTCGGCCTGACCGAGCGCCTGCGCTGGAGGGCCGCGTGAGTCTCCGGGCCGCAATGGCCGCGCTCGCACTCCTGCTCGCGGCTGTCTGCGTCCTGGCGGCAAGAGATCTGCATGGCTGGGACAGGGCGCTGGAGCAGAACCGCGCTCACGACACGGTGTTGCCCGGCGACCCCGTCGGTGACGTGCTCGGCGTCGACGGTGAGCTGCGCTACCGCGCGGCGCTGCGGACGTTCACGACGGCGCTGCGGACTCCACGGGGGTTCGACAACGGCGAGCGGCGGGCGCGCGTGCGATCGGCCGCCGAGGCGCTCCTTGCCGAGGTGGCGACTACGGCGGCGCCGGCGAGGGCCGCAAAGGCGCAGACCCTCCTCGGTGTCCTCGTCGCCTCGGGAGGGCAAGTGGGCGGTGAAACCGGGCCGGAGCGAGCCCGCGATGCGTTCGAGACGGCGATCCGGATCGATCCGGAGAACGTCGACGCCAAGTACAACCTCGAGCTGATCCTGCGGCGTGAACGGCCGGCCGCAACGGTGGAAAGGCCGGACGCCGGGTCGGGATCCCGTGGCAGCTCGCAGCGCGGTGCGGGCTCGGGCACGCCGGGACAGGGTTACTGATGCTCGCGACCTCTCTTACGTTCGCCAGCCCGGCGGGTGCCGCCCTCTGCGGAGTCGCGCTCGTCCCGCTGTGCGTGCTGGCGGTCACGCTCCGGAGGAACCGGCGCGCCGCCAGTGTGCTGGGGCTGGCGCCTGCCGCGTCGCGTCCCGCGCTGCCGGCCGCGCTTGCCGCGGCCGGCGCCTGCGCCCTCCTGGGGATCGCCGCGGCCCAGCCCGTGCTGCAGACGACCGAGAGCCGGAGGATGCGCACCGACTCGGAGGCGATGTTCGTCGTCGACGTGTCCCGGTCGATGGCGGCCGCCCGGGACCCGGGCGCTCCCTCCCGGCTCGAGCGTGCGCGCGCCGCAGTCCAGCGGCTGCGCGCGGCCGTCCCGGAGGTGCCGGCAGGTGTCTCTGGTCTCACCGACCGCGTGCTTCCGTATCTCTTCGCAACGCCCGACGAGCAGGTCTTCGCCGAAACGCTCCGCCGCTCGGTCGGGATTCAGACGCCGCGGCCGCAGCAGATTGCCCCGGTAACCACCGCGTTCTCGGCGCTGCCCGCGCTCGTCGACAACGGCTTCTTCTCTCCCGGCACCGAACGGAGAACGTGCGTCGTCGTCACGGACGGCGAGAGCGTGCCGTTCTCGGCCGCGGGGGTAGGCGGACAGTTTCGTGGGCCACGGGGCTGCCGGCTCGTCGTCGTCCGTGTCGGGAGTGCGGCGGAGCGCGTGTTCCGGCCGGACGGTACCCCTGAGGCGAACTACCGCCCCGCCGCCGACGCGCGCTCCAACGTCGAGCGCCTCGCCGCTGCGGCGGGAGGATCGGCCTACGAAGAGGACCAGCTCGACGCGGCCGTCGAAGCGCTCCGTGCGGCGGCAGTCGCCGGCCCGGAGGCCAGCTCGACCGAGGTCTCGGGGCAGCGGGCACTTGCTCCGTGGCTTGCTGTGGCGGCGCTGTTGCTCGCGATCGGCCTCGCGGCGGCACGGCTTGCGACACGCGGGTGGCGAAACGAGACGTCCATGTACCATCCCGTCCCAGAGCCGTGACGCGACGCACTCCTCGTCCGAGCCTCCGACGGCTTGCGGCCACTGCCGCCGTCCTGCTCGGCGTTCCGTTGCTCGCGTCCGCCGCAGGGGGAGCGCCGGCGCCGTCGGGCGACTGGCTCTCCTTCGGGCGTACGACCGACAACATGCGCCATTCGCCGCTGACGCAGATCACGCCGGCCAACGTGTCGATGCTCGGACGCGTCTACACCGTCGACTTCCAGCGCCTCGACCCGGACATCCGCCGCGGCCAGCAGTCGTATCCGCTCGCGATCGGCGGTCGCCTCTACGTGACGACGAACGACGCGAACGTGTTCGCGCTCGACGGCGACACGGGCAAGGTGATCTGGCAGTACAAGCCGCCGAACAGCGCCGTCTTCAAGAACTTCGGGATCGTCGCCAACCGCGGCCTCGCGTACTGCGGCGGCCGCCTCTTCATCGCGCAGCTCGACATGAAGCTCGTCGCGCTCCGGCCATCCGACGGCAAGGTGCTGGACGTCGCCTCGATCTCGAACGACGTCCAGAACGCGTCCGCGAACTACGGCTACTCCGAGACCAGCGCACCGATCTGCGCGAACAACCGGGTCGTGATCGGCGCCGCAGGGTCCGAGTACGGAATCCGGGGCTTCGTGATGGCGTACACGACCGATCTGAAGCCGGCCTGGCCCAGCGCGTTCTGGACCGTTCCGCCCGATCTCCAGTCCTGGCGCCGCAGCTCCCGCGTCGTCGGCGGCGGTGCTGTCTGGACACCGGTCACGATCGACGCAGCCACCAACACCGTCTTCTTCGGCACCGGGTCGGCGACGCCGCTCTACTTCCCGGGTCTCCGTCCGGGCTCGAACCCGCGGACGGACTCGCTGATCGCGGTCGACCTGGCGACGGGCCGACTGAAGTGGTGGCAGCAGCTTCTCTCGGGCAACCAGTGGGCCTACGACGTCGCTCAGCCACCCCTTGTGTACAACGGCCGCGTGGGCGGAAAGACGCGCCGGATCGTCTCGGTCGCGACCATGGAGGGGGTCTGGTACGCCTTCGACGCCCGCTCCGGCGAGCCGTTCCACGAGCGGGTCAAGGTGATCGACCGCGTCGAGCACCCGGCGCTCCAGCCCGGGCGCCCCGTGACGGTCTTCCCCTCGTCGCTCGGCGGCCTCAACTACTCGCCTGCCTCCTACGACCCGCAGACGAACTACGTCTTCAACGCCGCCGCCGAGACCGCCGTCGTGATGGTTCAGCGCAAGTTGACGCCGACGGAAAAGCGCCGCAAGCTCCTGCTCGGCGACGTCTTTCTCGGGCTCGAGAACGGCGACTTCGGCACTGAGCTCGCGGGCTGGCACGACCACGGCTCGATCAGCGCGATCGACGTGAACACGGGCCGGCGCGTCTGGAAGTTCCTGACACCCGAGCCGGAGCGGGGAGGGGTGACGACGACCGCGAGCGGGCTCGGCTTCGCCGGGCGGCGGCGACGGCGTCCTCCGCGCGTTCAACCTCCGGAGCGGCAAGGTCCTGTGGCGTTCCAGACCGGCCGCCAGATCGCCTCCGGAGCCACGATGTTCACAAACGGGGGCAAGCAGTACCTCGCGATCACGGTCGGCGGCACGCCGACGTCGTCGAACGGCGGCATTGCCGCGCAACTCCAGGTCTTCGCGCTCGGTGGCAGTCGGGCGGAGTCGCCGAAACCGCCCAGCATCGTCCGCTCGGTGCAGCAGCGGCCTGCGGCGGTACTGCAGACGGCGGGCGCGAGCTCGAGGCCGCTCCGGCTGCACCTGCTGCAGCCTTTGCTCCGGACGCGACGACCGCGCGTGCGCGGATCTCGATCCAGGGAGGTGTCGTCCCGCTCGCGCTCTGGAAGGCGTCGAGCTCGAACCAGGTTTCGGTCACGGGTCGGGTCACCGTCGGCGGCAGTCCCGTCGCCGGGGCGCGTGTCGCGGTCGACCGCTACGTCGTCTCCAGCGCGACGAGCGCACAGGGCACCTTCACCTACCGCGTCGACGCAACCCTGGCGCGCCGCCATCCGGTCTCGATCGTCGACGTGAGCCGCGCGCGTGTCGGCGGTCGACCCGCCACGGACGCCGAGAAGGGGGAGCTGGCGCAGGTGACGAGCGGGATCACCGTCGCCTATCGGATCTCTTCGTTGACGGCCAAGCCGCAGCCGAACGGCACGGTCGTCGTCACGGGCCGCGCGGTCCGTCAGGATGGCGTCCCGGCCCTGCCGGTCGTCCTTCTCTCCTACCGGCTCGAGGGCACGATCACCGACGCGGAAGGGAGACCGGTACAGGGTGCGACCGTCGTCACGCGGACGCAGGACCGCAACTTCTGGACGTTCTCGGAGCCCTCTGGCCCGACCGGCCACTACGTCTCGTTCTTCTCCGCGTCCGACCAGGTGGGTTCGAGCCCGGTGCCGATGACCGTGCAGGTCGCAGTCGGCCGGACGACGTATGCGTCGGGGACGCGCGATGGTCGAATTCCAGCGGTTGAAGAGCGCCCGCATGGACATCCGGTTGCCGAGCTCGGGGGCGACGATGGCCTTGCCGAGCGCGGAGTCCGGCCCCGGCGCCTTCTACCGCGGGCTGCTCGTCGGAGTCGCCGGGCCTGACGGTGTGATCAAGCCGGTGGCGGCGCGCTGGCCCGATGCGAGGGCCGGTTCTCGCTCGAGGCTGCCGGCCTCGGCGCGGGGAAAGACGGTCCGCTTCTGGCAGAGCGACTTCCAGTCGTTTTCGCGCTTCCCTGCGACGCCGGGCGGGGCGGTCGATCTCGCCGCCTGGCCGACGGCTCTGTCGCCCCGGGTCTCGCGCGACACCGCGTTCCTGAGAGATCCCGCGCTAGGCAGGGTCGGCGCAAGCGCCGCCGAGGAACTGGCTCGCGATCAGCGTTGCTGTTTCCTCGACGCCGAGGTCGGCAACGGCGCCGTAGCGGATCGCCTCGACCACGATCGCCCGGTAGACCGTCCGCAGCCACGCGGTCGGCCGGTCGCGGCGGAGCACGCCTTCGGCCTGGCCGCGCTCGAAGAAGCGAAGCATTGTGGCCTCGAACTCGTCGTCCAGGTAATCGAGCGCGACTGGCGGTTCGTGCTGAAGGACGACGAAGTGGTTTCCGGTCAAGGCGGCCGCTCGGGCGACGCGGACGAGCGCCTCCTCGAACGGGACATCGTCGATCTGCGCGTCGCGGACGCGCTCGATCACCTCCTGGTACGCCGCCTCGACGAGCGCGTGCACGAGCTGGTCGCGGCTAGGGAAGTAGCGATAGAGCGTGGCCCGCGAAACGCCGGCCGCGATCGCGACCGCGTCGAGCTTCGCAGCGTCTGGATTCGCCGCCAGAACGTCTACGGCTGCCTCGACGATCGCGGCTCGCGTGCGCGCATGGGCGGCGGTCGTCGCCTTGGCTCCCGTCGTCACGCTGATGTCAGCAGTATGAACGCTCCCGGGAGGGCTGTGCGGCCTAGCCCATTGGCACGAGAGCCAAATGCGGCGGCGAGGATCCAGAGGCTGATTCGTAGAGAGGGTTCCGCCATGGGGCGCCGAAGGAGGCGCCCCATGGCAGCGCGGAAGAAAAAGCGGCCTCTCCGGCCGCGCACGCCCTCGCGCGTCAAGAAGCGGAAGCGGAAGGCGCGCGCCCGAGCTCCGCACGAGCATCCTGAGCTGATCGGCCTCGGGCTCGCCGCGCTTGGTCTTTTCCTCGCTTCACTGCTCTATCTGGGCTTCGCGGGCGGGATCGCCGGCGAGAAGGTCGAGCAGGGGCTCCGCGACCTCCTGGGCAGTGCCGCGTACGCGGCTCCGGCGGCGCTCGTCGCCGTCGGAGGGCTGATGCTCTTCCGCAGCTCGCTCGTCAGCTTCACGCCGTTCCGCGTCGGGCTTGCGGTCGCGTTTCTGGGGCTGATGACGACTCTCGGCTCCGGCCACGGCGGCTTCGTGGGCAACGTGCTGGGTGGCTGGATCGAAACGCTCCTGGGCAGCACCGGTGCTCTGCTCGTCGGCCTCACCGCTCTTCTCGCCGGCGGCCTACTGCTTTCGGGCGCCTCGTACGGTGCGCTGCTGCGTCGATCCGGTCACGCGATGCGCCGCGCGCACGGCGCCGCCCGCCGCTCGCTCGAGCGCCCGGACCGTCTGGAGGTCGACGAGGAGGAGCACCATCGTCTCCTCGCGCCCGCACACGAGCCACCCGTCGACGTGGTGCACGACTACCCGGACGTCATCTCCGAGGGTCTGTCCGAGCCGTCGCCGCTCCTGCTCGACCCCGAGGGGGAGACGGACGAGCAGACGGCGCTCTTCGATGCGCCGCGTCCCGAGGGCGCGTACGTGCTGCCCGACCGGGCGGTGCTGAAGACATCGCCCGCCGCGGCGAAGGGTGTCAGCGGCGCCGACCAGCGCACGGCGGACACGCTCGTCCAGGCGCTCGCGCACTTCGGGGTCGAGGCGACGATCGTCGGGCAGATCGCCGGCCCGCGGGTCACGCGCTACGAGCTCCAGCTCGCTCCCGGCACGAAGGTGTCGAAGGTCGCAGCGCTGAAGGACGATCTCTCCTACGCGCTCGCGACGACCGAGATCAGGATTCTGGCGCCGATCCCGGGGAAGCAGGCCGTGGGGGTCGAGGTTCCGAACCTGAGCCCGAAGATCGTCACGCTCGGCGACATCTACGACGACCTGCCGTCGACTGCGAGCCCGCTCGCCGTCTGGCTCGGCAAGGACATCTCGGGCAACGCCGTCTGGGCCGACCTCGCCCGGATGCCGCACATCCTGATCGCGGGCACCACGGGCTCCGGCAAGTCCGGTTGCATCAACACGATCCTGACCTCGGTGCTGCTGCGCTCCACGCCCGACGAGGTGCGGATGATCCTGATCGACCCGAAGCGGATCGAGCTCAACTACTACGAGTCGATCCCGCACCTGCTGACGCCCGTCGTCTCCAGCCCGAAGGAGGCGAGCGCCGTCCTCACCAACGTCGTCGCCGAGATGGAGCGCCGCTACGAGCGCCTCTCCATCGTCCGCGCCCGAAACCTGCCCGAGGCGAACCGCGCCTTCCGCGCCCGCGGCGAGGAGACGCTGCCCTATCTGCTGGTCGTGATCGACGAGCTCGCCGACCTGATGATGATCAGCCCGCAGGCGGTCGAGGACGCCGTCATCCGCCTCGCGCAGAAGTCGCGGGCCGTCGGGATCCACCTCGTGCTCGCGACCCAGCGCCCGTCGGTCGACGTGATCACCGGCATGATCAAGGCCAACGTGCCGAGCCGGATCGCGTTCGCCGTCTCGAGTCAGACGGACTCGCGGGTGATCCTCGACACCGCCGGCGCCGAGAGCCTGCTCGGCCAGGGCGACATGCTGTTCAAGCCGCTCGGCACCTCGCGCCTGCAGCGTGTTCAGGGCGCCTACGTCTCAGAGGACGAGGTGAACCTCGTCGTCGAGCAGTGCCGCCACCAGCGCGACCAGGAGCTCGACGAGACGCTGCTCGAGCTACCCGAGGGGGCACTCGATGACGACGGCGACCACGACGGGGAGTTCGATCCGGACGAGGATCAGCTGCTCGAGAAGGCGATCGAGATCGTCGTCCAGACCCAGACCGCGTCCGTGTCGCTGCTGCAGCGGCGCCTGCGGGTCGGCTACACGCGGGCGGGACGGCTGATCGACATGCTCGAGCGGCGCGGGATCATCTCCGGCTACGAGGGATCGAAGCCGCGGCGGGTGCTCGTGGACGAAGCCGAGCTCGAGCGGTTCTTGATCAGTAGTTCGTAAAGACTTCCCTTTTCTCCCAACTTAGGGTTGAATCAAGCGTCCAAGCTTGGCGGTGGATGTGACTTCTAAGGAGGGTATGTGAGAGTACGTACGTTTATGCCGCTCGTCGCGGCGGCACTCATTGCGGTCCTGACGCTGGCGCTCGGCGCCGGCACGGTCTCCGCGAAGACAGATGTAAAGGCGGCGCCCGCGCCGTACAAGGTGGCGCTGGTGACGGACATCGGCGGTCTCGACGACCGCTCGTTCAACTTCCTCGCCAACAAGGGCCTCACGCAGGCGAAGCAGCAGCTGAAGGTCCAGGGTCGCGTGTTCATCTCGAAGTCGAACGCTGACTACGTGCCGAACCTCTCGGCCGCGGCTCGCGGCGGCTACGACCTGATCATCTCGGTCGGGTTCCTGATGGGTGACGCGACGGCCGCAGTGGCCAAGCGCTTCCCGAACACGAAGTTCGCGATCATCGACAACTCCGGCGTCGCGGCGGAGCTGAAGGGCAAGCCGAAGAACGTCCGCGGCCTGCTGTTCAAGGAGCAGGAGGCGGGCTATCTCGTCGGCTACCTCGCAGGGCTCCAGTCGAAGAACGTCCCGAACAGCTCGGGCGTGATCGCGGCGGTCGGCGGCCTGAAGATCCCCCCGGTCGACCGGTTCATCGGCGGCTACTACCAGGGCGCGAAGGCTGCGTACCCGGCCGTGAAGGTCGAGCACAGCTACTCCCAGGACTTCGTCGACCAGGCGAAGTGCAAGGAGCAGGCGCTCAACCACATCGCGAACGGGGCGACGGTCGTCTTCCAGGTCGCTGGTCAGTGCGGCCTCGGCGTGCTGAGCGCCGCGAAGGAGAAGGGCGTCTTCGGCATCGGCGTCGACGCCGACCAGGGCTACCTCGGCAAGCACGTCCTGACGAGCGCCACGAAGAAGGTCGACGTGGCTGTGTTCAAGACGGTGGAGGCTGCCAAGGCGCAGGGTGACGCGTTCAAGACGAACTTCAACGCGATCTTCACCGTCAAGAACGGCGGAGTCGGCTACGGCAGGCTCTCCACGGCGGTTCAGCCGTCGTGGCGGAAGGCTCTCGTCGGAGTCCGGGCGCAGATCGCTGTCGGCAAGATCAAGGTCACACAGCAGTCTCCGCCCCCGATCCAGGGCTAAGAACAGCGGAAAGACAGCGCTTCCAACGGAAGGGGCGGGGTTTCATACCCGCCCCTTCCGGTATCACTCCCTGTGTGAGGCGCATCTTTCTCGGTCCGTCGCTGCTCGTCGTGCTGTGCGCGGCGCTCCTCGCCTCCGGCTGCGGTGGCGGCGACGACTCGGCCTCGGGGACGACGGCAGCCGAGACGGGCGGCGCGACAACCGAATCCACGGGCGGCCCGGCGATCAAGGTCGGGCTCGTCACGGACATCGGCGGCCTGGACGACCGGTCGTTCAACTTCCTCGCGAATCTGGGGCTCGAGCGGGCGGAACGGGAGCTCGGCGTGCAGGGACGCGTCGTCGTCTCGCGTAGCAATGCCGACTACGTCCCGAACCTCACGACCCTTGCAAAGGCGAAGTACGACCTCGTGATCGCGGTCGGCTTCCTGATGGCGGACGCGTTGGACATCGTCGCTCAGCGGTTCCCCGACACCAACTTCGCGATCATCGACTTCGATCAGGCGTCGATGAAGTCGAAGCCGAAGAACGTCCGCGGCCTGCTCTTCAAGGAGCAGGAGGCGGGCTATCTCGTCGGCTACCTCGCGGGGCTCGTCACGAAGGATGAGGGAGGCTCGCAGCAGGTGGTCAGCTCCGTCGGCGGTCAGAAGATCCCGCCCGTCGACCGCTACATCGCGGGCTACCAGGCAGGGGCGAAGAAGGCCAGCCCGGGGATCACGACGCTGAACGCCTACTCGCAGGACTTCGTCGACCAGGCGAAGTGCAAGGAGCTCGCGCTCGACCAGATCGCGCGCGGCTCGCACGTCGTTTTCCAGGTCGCCGGCCAGTGCGGGCTCGGAGCACTCTCCGCCGCCCAGGAGAAGAACGTCCGCGGGATCGGCGTCGACGCCGACCAGGCGTACCTCGGCGAGCACGTCCTCACGAGCGCCCTCAAGAAGGTCGACGTCGCGGTCTTCCAGACGGTCCAGGCCGTACAGGACGGCGCGTTCACGGGCGGTACGAACACCGTGTTCGACATCGCCTCCGGCGGTGTCGGCATGGGCAAGATCACCCCTGACGTCTCGGCCGACGTCGTCGCGCAGGTGAACCGCATCCAGGATCAGATCGCCTCAGGGGCGATCAAGAACATCCCGGAAACCGTCGGTTAGCGGTACGTGTTGGGGGCGACCGCCCCGGAGCAGTAGGATCGCCGGGAATGGCGGACGAGCGGCCGGTTCTCGAGCTTCGCGGGATCACGAAGCGCTTCCCAGGCATTGTCGCGAACGACAACGTCGATTTCGACCTGCGCAAAGGCGAGGTCCACGCGCTGCTCGGCGAGAACGGAGCGGGCAAGTCGACCCTGATGAACGTCCTCTACGGCCTCTACCGGCCGGACGAGGGCGAGATCCTGATCGACGGCAAACCGGCCGAGCTGGGGTCGCCGAAGGCGGCGATCGAAGGCGGCGTCGGCATGGTGCACCAGCACTTCATGCTCATCCCGGTGATGACGGTGGCCGAGAACATCGTGCTCGCGACGGAGCCGGTGCACAACGGCATCCTGCTCGACTACGACGTGGCCGCGAAGCGTGTTCAGGACATCTCCACGCGCTTCGGGCTCGCCGTCGACCCGCGCGCGATCGTGCAGGACATCACCGTCGGCCAGCAGCAGCGCGTCGAGATCCTGAAGGCGCTCTACCGTGGCGCGGACATCCTCGTGCTCGACGAGCCGACGGCGGTGCTCACGCCGCAGGAGGCGCAGGAGCTCTTCGCGATCGTGAGGAGCCTGACCGAGCAGGGTAAGTCGATCATCTTCATCAGCCACAAGCTGAACGAGGTGACCGAGATCGCGGACCGGATCACGGTGCTGCGGCGCGGCAAGAAGATCGAGACACTGCCCGCAGCCGGGGCGACCGAGGAGGGGCTGGCGCGCCTGATGGTCGGGCGCGAGGTGCTGCTCCGCGTCGAGAAGCCTCCGGCCGACGCCGGTGAGCCTCTGCTCCGCGTCGAAGGGCTCACGGTTGAGGACGACCGCGCGTTCGACAAGATCCGCGACCTGTCCTTCGAGGTGCGCGCCAGCGAGATCGTCGGCCTGGCCGGCGTCGACGGGAACGGCCAGACGGAGCTGATCGATGCGATCGCCGGCCTCCGCAAGGTGAAGTCAGGGCGGATCCTGATCGGAAGCGAGGACGTCACCGACGAGGGCTGCCGCGACTGTCTCGATGCGGGGCTCGGCCACATCCCCGAGGACCGGCAGCGGCGCGGCCTCGTGCTCGACTTCTCGCTCGCGGAGAACATCGCGCTCCACGACTACGACCATCAGCCGGCCTCACGCCTCGGCTGGCTCTTTCCGAAGCGTCTCGCGGAGAAGGCGCGCGTCCTATTGGAGGAGTTCGACGTGCGTGGCGGCGGCCCGCAGACGCTCGCCGGTGGCCTCTCAGGCGGCAACCAGCAGAAGGTCGTGCTCGCGCGCGAGATCGATCGCAACCCGAAGGTGCTGATCGCGGCCCAGCCGACTCGAGGCCTCGACGTCGGCGCGATCGAGTTCGTCCACCGCCGCCTCGTCGAGGAGCGCGACGAGGGTCGTGCCGTGCTGCTCGTCTCGCTCGAGCTGGAGGAGATCCTCTCGCTCTCCGACCGGATTCTCGTGCTCTACGAGGGCGAGATCGTGGGCGAGTTCGCTCCGGGCGTGACCGAGGACGAGCTCGGCATCGCCATGACCGGCGCGGGCCGGAAGGCGGTCGCGTGAGCGGGCCTGACCCGGCTCCGGCAGGGCCGCCGCCGGACCTCCCCGCCGGAGCCGCCCCAGAGCGGCGACTCGCAGAGCTTCGCTACGCGGCTCGGGATCGCGCAGAAGGCCGGCGGGCTCGTCGTGCCGCTGCTGACGACCATCCTCGCGTTCCTCATCGGGGGCCTCGTCGTCCTGGCCACGACCGGGAAGAACCCCGTGAACACGTACAAGGCGATCTTCGAGGGCGCGGGCTTCAACTGGTTCTTCCAGGTCGGGTCGTACGAGCTGCGGATTCCTTTCACCGACGCCCACATCTGGTTCCCGTGGAACGTGAACGACTTCGAGTCGCTGGCGGCCGTCAACCTGCAACAGACGCTCATCGTCTGGGTCGGGCTGGTCTTCACGGGGCTCGCCGTCGCGTTCGCCTTCCGCTGCGGGATGTTCAACATCGGCGGGCAGGGCCAGTACCTCGCCGGAGCGATCACGGCGGTGTGGATCGGTTCGTCGCTGCCCGGGCTTCCCGGCTTCCTGCACATCGTCGCCGCGATCGTCGCCGGTGCGCTCGCCGGAGCCGCCTGGGCGGGGATCGCCGGCCTGCTGAAGGCGCTCGTCGGCGCGCACGAGGTGATCACGACGATCATGCTCAACTGGATCGCGATCTGGGTCGGCGTCTTCCTGTTCGGGCTGGGCGGGCCGCTGCAGAACGACACGCAGGAGTTCGTGCCCGTGTCGAACGACGTGCTCGACGAGGCGAAGCTGAAGGTCTTCTGGGGCGATCCGCTCCTGCAGGGGCTCCACGTCGGCTTCTTCCTCGCGCTCTCCGCACTCATCGTCTACTGGATCGTGCTCAACCGCACGACGCTCGGCTACGAGGTCCGCGCGGTCGGGTACAACCCCGAGGCCGCTCGCTACGGCGGTATCTCGGTCGCGCGCAACTACTTCCTGGCGATGGCGATCTCCGGCACGTTCGCGGGGCTCGGCGGGGCGATCGACATCGTCGGCTGGCAGTTCAGGATCAACACCAACGACGTCCTTCTCGCCACGACGGGGTTCACCGGAATCGCGGTCGCGCTCCTGGGGCGAAACACGGCGGTCGGCGTCGGCCTGTCTGCGCTCCTCTTCGCCGGGCTCACCGTCGGCACGTCGACTCGTAACCTCGATCCCGAGATCTTCCGTCCCGACCTTGCGTCGAATCTGACTCTCCTGATCCAGGGTCTGGTCGTCCTGTTCGTCGGCGCCGACGTGCTGATCCTCTCGGTGCTCGGTCTGCGCAAGCGGCGCCGCCGGAGAGTCGGCCGAGGTCGTGGAGTGATCAAACGGCTCCTCGAACGGCTGCCGCGGGGCGGCCGCGCTCTCGCGTGGCTCGGGATCCTCGTCGGCATCGCCGCCTTCTGGATCGCGCTGCCGCCGCTCTCGATCCGGAACCCGGTCGTCCCGGTCGTGATCGGCGTACTCGCGATCGGGCTCGGGATCGGCTCACTCAGCCGAGGCGTGCGGCGGCTCGGCTGGGGCGCGGTGGTGATCGGCGTGCTCGGGATCGCGCTCGGCTACCTCGCGACGCGGTCGAGCGTCGGCCACCTCGACCAGGTGGTCGTCTGGTCGGCGCTCACGGCAGCCATGCTCCGGTACGCGACGCCGCTCGCGTTCGCCGCGATGGGAGGCCTCTTCTCGGAGCGGAGCGGCGTCGTGAACATCGGCCTCGAGGGGATGATGCTCGCGGGTGCCTTCTTCGGCATCCTCGGCGCCGACAAGCTGAACTCGTGGGTGCTCGGGCTCCTGTGCGCGGCGCTGGCGGGAGCAGCGTTCGCGCTCGTCCACGCGTTCTTCGCCATCCACCTGCGCGCGGACCAGATCGTGGGTGGGTTCGCGATCAACTTCCTCGCGCTCGGGATCACCGGCTATCTCTTCATCGACATCTACGGCGGCGAGGGAACGCCGCCGGACATCTCCGAGATCCCGGATGTCCACCTCAGCTTCATGGACGGCTGGTACTTCATCGGGCCGGTGCTCGGTCAGCTGAACCTGATGATCTGGCTTGCGGCGCTGACGGTCGTGGCGACCTGGCTCGTGATGTTCAAGACGCCGATCGGCCTGCGGATCCGGGCCGTCGGCGAGCACCCGCGCGCCGCCGACACGGTCGGGATCTCCGTCTACAAGATCCGCTACGCGGCAGTCGTGCTCTCCGGCATCCTCGCCGCGCTCGGCGGCGCCTACCTCTCGATCGGATTCGTGAACTCCTTCAACCAGAACATGACCGCCGGACGCGGATACATCGCGCTCGCGGCGGTCATCTTCGGCAACTGGCGCCCCTGGGGAGCCGCGGCGGCGGCGCTGCTCTTCGGCTTCTCGAGCGCCCTCGCGCAGCGGCTGCCGGCCTACTCGGACTCGGCCGCCGTTCTCTTCCAGGCGCTCCCGTACGTGCTCACCCTGATCGCGGTCGCCGGAGTGATCGGCCGCTCGATTCCGCCTGCTGCAGTTGGCCGTCCCTACAAGAAGCAGTAACGGCGGACCGCCGCGCCCTGGTAGCGCGCGCCTGTCCGTCCTCGTCGGCCTGCTCTCGATCGCAGTGCTCCCCGGCGCGATCGCGGCCACGCGCTGGTCGGAGGGGTACGAGCTCCTGGACGCTGCGATCGCGATCCCCTTGGCGGCGTGCCTGGGCCTCCTGGCGTGGGCGCTCGCGCGCCGCGCGCGTTCGCGGCTCGCACCGACGCTCGGCCATCCCAAAGGGAGCCGGACCGCACGCGTCGGCCGGTTTCTCGGCCTGCTCGGATTCGTGCTCGCGCTGATGGCGGCCGGTTCCGTCGGGGTGTACGCCCTGCTCTCCCTCGTCGCGGACTAGGCGCGGGCCGACTAGTCGCTGGCGGACACGGCCGCTACCATGCGGCGAATGTTCGAGATCGGCAACAGCCTCCGTGAGGCCCGCCTTCGCCGCCACATCGAGTTCGCGGACGCCGAGCACGGCACCAAGATCCGCGGCAAGTACCTCCGGGCCCTCGAGGACGAGCGGTTCGAGCTGCTGCCCTCGCACACCTACATCAAGGGTTTCCTTCGCTCCTACGCGGAGTACCTCGGGCTCGACGGACAGCTCTATGTCGACGAGTACAACTCGCGCTTCGTCGTCGGCGAGGAGGACGGCCCCGCGCCGCCTCGACGTGTGCCCGCTGCGCGAGCGAGACGGGCAGACCGGCGAGAGTCGAACTTCGTGCTGTTCGGGCTGATCGCAATCGGGGTCCTTGCCGCACTCGTGATTGCCGCGTGGCGCTTCGGCAACGCGCCCAACGAGGACATCCACGGCTTGAATACGACGCCCAAGACACCGAAAGTGCAGCAGGTCTCGGGGTCGGCGAGGCTCGAGCTGCGAGCGACGCGAGGCGATTCGTACATGATGGTGCGCTCGAAGAGCGCGATCGGGAACGTCCTCTACCAGGGCACACTCGAGAAGGGGCAGCGCCAGCGGTTCGACGGCAAGGTGCTCTGGCTGCAGCTCGAGACGCCTCGGAATGTGCTCGTGAAGCTGAACGGCAACCGCGTGAAGCTCGCCCCTGCGGTCAAGGCGCAGGGGGTCTTCGTGACTGCGAAGAAGATCTTCGCCGCCGACGCGAATTGAGTCAGGCGCGGGCTTGAGCCAGGCCTCGGCGCGCCCGCGGGCCGTGATCGTCGTCACGGGCAGCGAGCTCGTGCGCGGCGAGCGGACCGATCTGAACGGCCCGTTTCTCGCTCGCTCGCTGCTCGCACTCGGGGTCGAGCCCGGACGAATCCAGATCGTCGGCGACGACCCCGCCGAGCTCGAGGCCGCCGTGCGCGAGGCCGTCGCCTCCGCCGACCTCGTTGCGTGCTCGGGCGGCCTCGGGCCGACGCACGACGACCGCACCGTCGAGGTCGTCGCCAAGGTGGCCGGCCGGCCGCTTCGGACGGACGAGGAGCTCGAGGCGCAGATCGAGGGCGTCTCGCGCATGGCCGCGGAACGCATGAAGCGGCCGTACGCGGACTTCGCCCAGGGTGTGACCAAGCAGGCGACCGTCCCCGAGGGCGCGGACGTTCTCGGCCTGGCAGGGACGGCGCCCGGTCTCGTCGTCGAGGCGAGCGGGATCCCTGTGATCGTGCTACCCGGCCCGCCGCCCGAGCTGCAGCGGCTCTGGCCGCGGGCGCTCGAGACCGAGGCGGTCCGGCGCGTGCTCGACCGCGGCAAGCCGCCGCTCCGGCGAACGCTGAGGTTCTTCGGGCCGGGCGAGTCGCAGGTCGCACAGGCATTCCAGGAAGCCGGCGGCGACGGGGACGGGCTCGAGGTGACGATCTGCGCCCGCAGCTTCGAGATCCACGTCGACCTCGTGGCGGACCCGAGCGCCGAGGGCCGGCTGCTCGAGCTCCAGTCCGGGCTCGAGGAGCGGCTTGGGCGGTTCCTCTACTCGACCGACGGCAGAACGGTCGAGGAGATCGTGCTCGACCGCTGCCGCGACCGCGGTTGGAAGCTCGCGACGGCCGAGTCCTGCACCGGCGGCCTCATCGCCGCGGGGCTGACCGCGATCCCCGGCTCGTCCGATGTCGTCGGGGGCGGCATCGTCTCGTACTCGAACGAGGTCAAGATCGCCGAGCTCGGCGTCCCGGCCCAGTTGGTCGAAGAGCACGGTGCGGTTTCCGCGGAGGTCGCGGAGGCGATGGCGCACGGAGCACGCGAGCGTCTCGGCGTCGACGTAGCCGTCTCGGTCACGGGCGTCGCCGGGCCGGGTGGCGGCACGGAGGCTAAGCCCGTCGGGCTCGTGTACTTCCATGCCGAGACGCCCGAGGGCGCCCACGGCTCGTCCTTCAGCTTCCCGGGCGATCGCGACTCGATCAGGCGGCGCTCGGTCGTCGCCTCCCTGCACCTCCTGCGGCGAATGTTGGAACAGAATGGTGACGATTCCGTGTGAACCCGCCGGGTAGCGTGGACGGGGATGAGCGGCTTCGCCTCTTCCTTGCCCTGCAGCTCCCCGACGACGTCGTCGCCTCGATCGCCGACTGGCAGGCTGAGAAGCTGGACGACCGAGAGCCCGTCGGCCGGGTCGTGCCTCCGGGTAATCTCCATGTCACGCTCGCGTTCCTCGGCTCGCGGCCCGCAGCCGAGCTCCCCGGCATTCTCGAGGTGCTCGCCGCCGCCGCACGCGACACCGCGCCGCCTCACTTCGACATCACCGGCTACCGGGAGACCCGCTCCGTCGGGATGCTCACGCTGGACGAGGCGAGCGGGACTGGGGCGGAGCTGGCCGGACGCGTGCAGTCGGAGCTGGCCGGGCTCGGGGTCTACAAGCCCGAGGCGCGTCCATGGCTGCCGCACGTCACTGTGCTCCGTTTCCGCGAGCGTCCGCGGTTGCACCCGGAGCCGCCCTCGCTCGGCTGGATGTCGTCCGATGCTGCTGCTTTTCTTTCACGTCTGCACCCGTCCGGGGCTCGGTACGAGGTGCTCGAATCGTTTCGGCTAGGAGGTTGAAAGATGAATCGCGAGGAAGCTCTCGACGTCGCCCTCGGACAGATCGAGCGGGCGTTCGGAAAAGGCTCGGTCATGAAGATGAGCGATCAGGCTCAGGTGCAGATCGGAGCAATCTCGACCGGTTCGCTCTCGCTTGACGTCGCCCTTGGCATCGGCGGCCTGCCGCGCGGGCGCGTGATCGAGCTCTACGGACCGGAGAGCTCGGGCAAGACGACGCTCGTCTACCACGTGATCGCGGAGGCGCAGCGGCGTGGCGGCATCTGCGCGTTCATCGATGCGGAGCATTCGATGGATCCGCAGTACGCGCGCAAGATCGGGGTCAACGTCGACGACCTGCTGGTCTCCCAGCCCGACACGGGCGAGCAGGCGCTCGAGATCACCGAGCTGCTCGTGCGCTCCGGGCGCCCTCGACGTCGTCGCGGTCGACTCCGTCGCCGCCCTGACGCCGAAAGCCGAGATCGAGGGCGAGATGGGCGACAGTCACATGGGCCTTCAGGCGCGGCTGATGAGCCAGGCGCTGCGGAAGCTCGCCGGCACGCTCAACCGCACCGACACGATCTGTCTCTTCACCAACCAGCTGCGGGAGAAGATCGGCGTCATGTTCGGCAGCCCCGAGACCACGCCGGGCGGGCGCGCGCTCAAGTTCTACGCCTCCGTTCGGCTCGACATCCGCCGGATCGAGACGCTCAAGGATGGCGCGGAGGCCTACGGCAACCGTGTCCGCGTCAAGGTGGTCAAGAACAAGGTGGCGCCGCCGTTCAAGCAGGCCGAGTTCGACATCATCTACGGCACGGGCATCTCCTGGGAGAGCACCGTCCTCGACGTCGGGATCGAACGGAAGATCGTGCAGAAGTCGGGGTCGTACTTCAGCTACGGCGACGAGCGGCTCGGACAGGGCCGCCAGAATGCGGCGTCGTTCCTGCGCGAGCATCCGGACCTCGTGCAACAGATCCTCGCTGCCATCCAGGCCCAGGCAGGGCCGGACCAGGCCGTCTCGGCACGACTGTTGCCCACCGTCGCAGGCGCCGAGCAGGTGACGCCGATCGTCGACGAGCTCGAGGACGCGGAGGAGACGGAGAACGTGAAGGAAGCGGAGGAAGCCGCCTCCGCTGCCTAGACCGGAGTAGAAACCGATGGCTCGCCAGCCCGACGGCCCGGACGCCGTCGAGACCGCACTGCGCGCGTTGCGCTTCCGCGACCGGACGACGCGCGGAGCTCGACGCGCGTCTCGAGCAGCGCGGCGTCGGCGAGGCCGAGCGGGAGCAGACACTCGAGACGCTGGAGCGGATCGGGTACGTGGACGACGAGCGCTTCGCCGGCAGCAGGGCGGAGCGACTCGCCGAACGCGGATCGGGCGACGCACTGATCCGAGACGACCTCGAGCGGCGTGGAGTCGCGGCGGAGACCGTCGAAGCGGTGCTCGCCGGCATCGCGCCGGAGCGCGAGCGCGCCGCCCGGATCGTCGAGGAGCGGGGGCCGAGCGCCAAGACGATGCGCTACCTCGCCGCGCGCGGGTTCGGGGAGGACGCGCTCGAGGGCATCGTTGCGCAGGAGGACTGAGAAACGATAGGATTGAAAGTGCTTCCATTCGACGTTTTACCTGCAAGCGCGTGCTTTTCCGAAATTACTGAAACCTTGACTCAGCCCATTCCGACGATGCAGAGACCCGGCGAACAGGAGGAACCGCCGGCTTCAGCGTGATCTGACGCGCCCTAGACCGGAGCACGGCCGCGCAGGCCGAGCGCCGGATGTGAGCACCGAGGCGAGGCCGCCTTGGTCAACCGACCTTCTCCCCCTGGAGGCAGGACGCCATGCTCACGACGCTTGCGGCGCTCATCGGACTCGCTCTCGGTGCAGGCATCGCTTCGGCGCTGCTGGTGCTTCGGAGCGGTTCGCGCGTCCACGTCGCCGAGCGCGAGGCCGAGACGATCCGCCGCGAGGCGCAGATCGAGGCGCGCGAGGAGGCCGTCAGGCTCCGGGGCGAGGTCGAGAACGAGGTACGGGAGCGGCGGGCCGAGGCGGCGAGGACCGAGGAGGTGATCGCGGCGGCCGAGCACGAGCTCGCACGCCGGTCGACGGAGGTCGAGCGCCGCGACCAGGGTCTTGCCGACCGGGAGACGCACGTCAAGCAGCTGCAGGAGGAGCTGAAGTCAGCGAAGGACGAAGCGCTGGCTCAGCTCGAGAAGATCGCAGGGCTGACGGTGGCGGAGGCGAAGCGCCACCTGCTCGAGCGGTCGGAAGACCTGATCCGGCACGAGCTCGCTCGCAGCGTCCGTCAGCAGGAGGAGGAGGCACGAACCGAGTCGAGACGACGTGCCCGGGCCCTCATCGCCGACGCGCTCCAGCGGGTCGCGGCAAGCCACACGGCCGAGACGACGGTCACCGTCGTCGAGCTGCCCTCGGACGACATGAAGGGCCGGATCATCGGACGAGAGGGTCGCAACATCCGGGCGCTCGAGCACCTCACAGGCGTCGACTTCATCATCGACGACACGCCGCAGGCAGTCGTCCTCTCCTCCTTCGACGGGCTCCGGCGGGAGGTCGCTCGGACGACGCTCGAGAAGCTGATCGAGGACGGGCGCATCCACCCGGCGCGGATCGAGGAGATGTACTACCTCTCCAAGGCGGAGCTCGAGGACCACGTGCGCCAGGCAGGGGAGCAGGCGGTCTTCGAGGCGCGCTGCGGCGAGTTCCACGAGGAGCTCGTGAAGGTGCATCGGCAAGCTGCGGTACCGCACGAGCTACGGGCAGCACGTCCTCAAGCACACGCTCGAGGTCGTGCACCTGGCCGGGATCATGGCCAGCGAGCTCGGCGCGAGCGTGAAGACGGCGAAGCGGGCGGCGCTGCTGCACGACATCGGGAAGGCGATGACCCACGAGGTCGAGGGCTCGCACGCACTCATCTCGGCGCAGCTGGCGAAGCGCTACGGCGAGAGCCAGGGGGTCGTCCACGCGATCGAGGCGCATCACTACGAGGTGCAGCCACAGACCGTCGAGGCCGTGCTCCTGATCGCGGCCGATGCGATCTCCGCGTCACGTCCAGGCGCCCGCGGGGAGAGCCTCGAGCACTACATCAAGCGCCTCGGCGCACTGGAGGACATCGCGACGGCGAAACCCGGCGTGGCCAAGGCCTACGCACTGCAGGCCGGTCGCGAGATCCGCGTGATGGTGGAGCCGACCGAAGTCGATGACGACGCCGCCGTCCTTCTCTCGCACGAGATCGCCCGCGAGATCGAGGACCAGCTCGAGTATCCCGGCCAGGTGAAGGTGATCGTGATCAGGGAGAGCCGGGCCGTCGAAGTGGCCAAGTAACAGTCTGTTTCGTGGTCGCCGGGCTAGACTGGCGCCGGCGATGAAGCGCTACCACGTCACCACTTTCGGTTGCCAGATGAACGCCCACGACTCGGAGCGGATCAAAGGCATGCTCGAATCGCTCGGGCTCGGCGAGGCGTCGTCACAGGCGGATGCCGACGTCCTCGTCTTCAACACGTGCACGATTCGCGAGAAGCCGGACACGAAGCTGGCCGCCTATCTCGGCGATGCAGGAGCGCGAAAGCGCGAGAACCCGGAGCTCGTCGTCGCCGTGGGCGGCTGCTACGCCGAGGCGCAGCGCGAGCGGATCTTCGAGCTCTACCCGCAGGTCGACGTCGCGTTCGGGCCTGGCTCGATCCCGCACCTCGGCGACTGGCTCGGAGCCGGGCGGCCAGGCGCCGCGCGGCCGGTTCGGCACGCATGAGCACTTCGCCGGTGAGCTGCCGATGCACCGCGAGCGCGCGTTCAGCGCCTGGGTGCAGGTCTCGATGGGCTGCAACTCGAAGTGCGCTTACTGCATCGTGCCGGCCGTGCGCGGCAGGGAGCAAAGCCGCCGGCCGGGGGAGATCGTGGCCGAGGTCACGCGCCTCGCCGCCGACGGTGTGCGCGAGGTGACGCTGCTCGGGCAGAACGTGAACTCCTGGGGACGCGACCTCCGACCCGAGCTCGAGACCGAGTTCGGCGAGCTGCTGCGCGCCTGCGACGCGGTCGACGGGATCGACCGGATTCGATTCACGAGCCCACACCCGAAGGACTTCCGCGACCCCGTCATCGCGGCCATGGCCGAATGCGAGGCTGTGTGCGAGCACATCCACCTGCCGCTTCAGTCCGGCTCGAGCAGGATCCTGAAGGCGATGCGCCGCACGTACGATCGCGAGCGCTACCTGAGACTCGTCACGAAGCTACGTGCTGCGATTTCCGGCCTCGCGCTCGGCACCGACGTCATCGTCGGGTTCCCAGGCGAGACCGAAGACGACTTCAGAGAGACGTTGGAGGTGGTCGAGGCCGTGCGGTACGACAGCGCCTTCACGTTCATCTACTCGCCCCGCCAGGGGACGGAAGCGGCAGCACTGCCTGACCAGGTGCCGGACGAGGTCAAGCACGACAGGCTCGAGCGGCTCGTCGACGTCGTGCAGCGCATTGCATCCGAGCGAAACGCCGAGCGTGTCGGGACGGCCGTCGAGGTGCTCGTGGAGGGGCGGAGCCGGACCGACGCGACGCTGTTGCGCGGACGCACGCGTGGCAACACGATGGTCAACTTCACCGGCGACGCGCTGCCCGGAGAGCTCGCCCACGTCCTGATCGCAGGCGCGACCTCGACCACGTTGCGAGGCGCACAGCGCACCGCGGTGGCTGCATGAAAGTTCTGCTCACGGGATCATCCGGGCAGATCGGCACGAACCTCGCGCATCGCCTGAAGCAGGAAGGTCATGACGTGTTCGGCGTCGACAAACGCCAGAACACCTGGACCGACGAATTCCGCTACCTGCTCCAGGACCTTTCCGGCCATTACGCATCGTTCCCGGGCGGGATCAACGGCGTCGAGTACCCGGAGGCGGACATCGTCGTGCACCTCGCGGCGCACGCGAAGGTGCACCAGCTCGTCCGCCAGCCGCAGCGGGCGCTCGAGAACGCCGTGATGACCTTCAACGTGCTCGAGTACGCACGCCAGCAGCGCATTCCAATCGTCTTCTCGTCCAGCCGCGAGGTCTACGGGGACGTCCACCGCTTCGAGGAGTACGGCGAGTCGATCGCCGACTTCGCCTACACGGAGAGCACCTACTCGGCCTCGAAGATCGCCGGCGAGGCCTTCATCTACTCGTACGCCCGCTGCTACGGGCTGCCGTATCTCGTCTTCCGGTTCTCGAACGTCTACGGACGCTACGACAACGACCTGCAGCGCATGGTGCGCGTGATCCCGCTCTTCATCCACTCGATGCTCCGCGGGGAGCCGATCACGGTCTACGGCGGCCGGGAGAAGACGCTCGACTTCACGTACGTCGACGACTGCGTGGACGGGATCGTGCGTGGGGTCGAGGCCCTCGCAGAGGGCCGGGTCGTCAACCAGACGATCAACCTCGCCTACGGGCAGGGCAACACACTCGTCCACGTCGCGGAGCGAATCGCCGCGGAGCTCGGGGTCGAGCCGGACATGACGATCGCACCGTCGTTGCTCGGCGAGGTGACGCACTACGTCGCCGACCTGAGCAAGGCGCGCGAGCTCCTGGGCTACGACCCGAAAGTGCCGCTCGACGAGGGGATCGCCCGCTCGGTCGCCTGGTTCCGTGAGCACCGCGACGCTCATCCCGAGGAGAACGTCCCCGTGACGGCCGACCACGAGGGCAGCAGCCCGGACGATGTCGAGCACGGCTGGAAGACAGTCCCCGCTACCTGACATCGTCGCGATCTTCGGCCCGACGGGGTCGGGCAAATCCGCCGTTGCGGAGGCGATCGCCGAGCGGATCCCGGCCGAGCTCGTTTCCGCCGACTCGATGCAGGTCTACCGTGGGCTGCCGATCCTCACGAACCAGGATGCTCACGCGCGCCTCGTCGGCATCTGGCCGCTCGACCGGCAGGGCACCGTCGGCGAGTTTCAGGTTCTGGCACACCAGGCGATCGACGAGATCGTCGCGGCCGGCCGGACCGCTGTTGTCGTGGGCGGCTCCGGCCTCTGGTTCCAAGCGGCGCTGACGGACGTGCGCCTACCGCCCGACGTGCCCGCCGACGCGCGAGCGCGCTGGGAGCGGCTCTACGACCGGCGCGGCGCAGCCACCGCGCACGGTCTGCTGCAGTCCCGCGATCCCCGTGCCGCCGCCCAGGTGCATCCGAACGACCGCAAGCGCGTCGTGCGCGCCCTGGAGCTCTGGCAGGCCGGCGGAACGCTGGTGCCGGAGGAGCCGCGCCTCTGGAGCGCCGAGCTTCGCCTCCCGACTGTCATCGCGGGCCTCGACGTCCCGCACGAGACCCTGGCGGCACGGATCCGCGCCCGCACCGCTGCGATGTTCGAGCACGGGGTGGAGGAGGAGGTGCGGGCGGCGGGCGATGTCGTTCCGCAGGTGCTCGGCCTCGATGCCGTGCGCGGGCTGTCCCGGCCAGAGGCGATCGTCGAGCTCGAACGAGGAACGCTGCGCTTCGCCGCCTACCAGCGGAAGTGGATGCGCCGCATCCCCGGCATCGTCATGATCGACGCGGACCGGCCGGTGGGAGAGGTGGCGGATGCGATTCTCGAAGTGGCACGCACTCGGTAACAGCTACCTGCTCGTCGAGCGGGAATCGGGCGTGTCGCTCGAGTCCGAGCTCGCACGGCGGCTCTGCGACGTTCGCTACGGGATCGGCTCCGACGGTGTCCTCGAGATCGTCGCGGTCGAGGATGCACAGGCCGAGATCGTGATCTGGAATCCGGACGGCTCCGTGGCGGAGTTCTCGGGCAACGGCAGCCGCATCGCCGCCGCCTGGCTCGGCCGGCGGGCCGGCGCTGCTCAGGTGACGATCGCCGTCTCCGGCCGTTCGTATCCCGCGGCAATTCGCGACGACGGGACGATCGCCATGGGCGTCGGGGATGTCGAGGTGGGGGAGTTGGAGACGGTCGAGCTCGGCGATGAGCGTGTGGAGCTGACCGCGGTGTCCGTCGGCAACCCGCACGCGGTCGTGCGTGGCAACCCGGTGCGCGAAGAGCTCCTCCGGCTCGGCCCGCAACTGGAGGTGAACGAGCGCTTCCCAGACCGGACGAATGTCCAGCTCGTCGGAGTCGACGGACTCAACGAGCTGACCGTGCTCGTCTGGGAGCGCGGGGCGGGGGAGACGAGCGCCTCGGGATCGAGTGCCGTGGCTGCTGCGGCCGCTGCGGTCGCCAACGGGTGGTGCGAGAGCCCGGTGACGGTCCGCATGCCCGGCGGGGAGCTGCATGTCGAGCTGGACGAGCAGAATCGCGTCACGCTCGTCGGCCCGGCCGAGGAGATCTGCGAAGGCGACCTGAGGGTCTAGACGGCGAGCTCGAACTCTCGCAGCGTCTCGTTCAGGCTCAGGCGCTCGTCGTGCGACTCCTGGCGCCAGCCGATGATCAGCGCGCAGTCGATCTGGTAGGTGCCGGCCGGGAACTCCTTGGGGCGCGTGCCCGGAACGACGACTGCGCGCGGCGGGACCACGCCGCGGTGCTCCACCGGCTCCGAGCCGGTGACGTCGATGATCGGGACGCTTGCGGTCAGCGAGACGTTCGCCGCCAGGATTGCCCCGGCGCCGATCCGCACGCCCTCGGTCACGATGCAGCGGGAGCCGACGAAAGCGCCGTCCTCGACGACGACCGGGGTCGCGTTCGGCGGCTCGAGCACGCCGCCGATGCCGACTCCGCCCGCCAGGTGCACATCCGCTCCGATCTGGGCGCACGAGCCCACTGTCGCCCACGTGTCCACCATCGTGCGAGGACCGACCCAGGCGCCGATGTTCACGTAGCCGGGCATCAGCACCACGCCTTCCGAGAGAAACGAGCCGTAGCGGGCGACCCCGGGCGGGACGATCCGGACGCCCGGTGCGTGCTTCTTCAGCGGGATCTTGTCCTGATACGAGAACGGCCCGACCGTCATCGGCTCGACCTTCCGGAGGCGGAAGTACTCGAGGATCGCTTCCTTCGCCTCCACGTCGACGACCCACTCGTCGCCGACCTTGCTTGCGACGCGCCGCTCGCCCGTGTCGAGCGCCGCGACGATCTCCTCGGCGAGCTCGGGGTTCACAGCACCTCTTCGAGGATTGCGACGGCGCGTTGGCACTCCGTCTCGGAGGGCACGAGCGCGACTCGGAAGTAGCCCTCGCCTGCGGCGCCGAGATACGAGCCGGGCGCGACCAGCACTCCGTGCTCGAGCAGGCGCTCCGCGAACCCTTCCGAGGACTCGCCCTCCGGGACCGCGAGCCAGAGGTACATCGTTGCTTCGCTGCCCGCGACCCGGATCCCCTTGCGGTCGAAGAGGTCGAGCAGGAGCGCCCGCTTGCGGCCGTACCGCTCGCGCGTCTGCTCGACGTGCTCCTCGTCGCCCCACGCGACCACCGACGCGCGCTGAACGAACTCCTGCGGCGCGGTCCCGACTGTCGGCCTGAACGCCTTCAGCGAGGCGATCAGCTCCGGGTCGCCCGCGGCGAAGCCGCTGCGGTACCCCGTCATCGAGCTGCGCTTCGAGAGCGTGTTGAAGACGATGACGTTCGTCAGGTCCTCGACCTGGAGGGCCGACGCGGGCGGCGCGCCGAACCAGAGCTCCGTATACGCCTCGTCGGAGGCGAGCACGAAACCGTGCTCCCGGGCGAGACCCGCAAGCTTCTCGTAGAAGGCGAGCGGCGCCATCGCGCAGGTCGGGTTGTTGGGGTAGTTGACCCAGAAAACCGCGAGCCGTGACCAGGTCTCGTCGTCGATCGCGTCCAGGTCGGGCAGGAATCCGTTCTTCTCGTGCAGCGGCAGCGCCAGCGGCTGTGCGTGCGCGAAGAGAGCGCCGCGCTCGTAGACCGGATAGCCCGGGTCGGTGTAGGCGACCGTGTCCCGCGAGCCATCCGCGTCGACGACGGCGAGCGCAAAGCTGAAGATCGCCTCCTTGCTGCCGAGTGTCGGGATCACCTCCGTCTCCGGGTCGAGGTCGACGCCGAAGCGCCGCCCGGCCCAGGCGGAGATCGCCTCGCGCAGCTCGGGCAGGCCGACCGCGGCCGGATAGCCCATCCGCTCCCGGAGCCCGGCTACGAGCGCCTCGCGGATCAGCGGATCGGTCGGCTCCTGCGGGTCGCCCATCCCGAAGTCGATCACCTCGATCCCGCGCTCCTCGATGCGGCGTGCAGCCTCGTTCAGCCGGACGAACGGGTACGTGGTCTGGCGCTCGAGAATCGGGGAGACGGGCATGGTCAGACGGTACCCGTGACGAACGCCCAGAGCGACTCGAAGGCCCGCTCCAGGGCGGCGGTCTCGACCTGCTCGTCGCGCCGGTGCGCGAAGCGCGTGGCCCCTGGCCCGAAGTTGACCGCATCGATGCCGCGCGAGGTGAAGTCGGCGACGTTCGTCCAGGCCTGCTTCGGCTCGAGCGCCAGGTCGCCCGCAGCGCGCAGGCGGTGCACGAGCGGCGAGTCGGTCACGACCCGGGCCGGGGGAGAGTCGCCGGCGTGCTCGTACGTCGCACCTTCCGGGAGCAGGCTGCGGAGGTAGGCGTCCGCGCTCGAGGGAGAGCGGTCGGGCGCGTACCGGAAGTTGATGTTCGCCTCGACGCTGTCCGGGATGACATTGCTCGCGATTCCGCCTTCGATCTGGGTGATGCTCGCGACCTCGGTGAAGGTGAGTCCGCCGATCTCGACCGGCCGCGGCTCGATCTGCGCGTAGGCGCGGAGACCGTCGAGCGCCTTGTCGATGGCGTTCTCTGCCGTCCACGGCCTGGCGGAATGCCCGCTGACGCCGTGGAACGTGATCCGGGCGTTGAGGTTGCCGAGACAACCCGCCTGGATCGTGTTGTCGGTCGGCTCGAGCAGAATCGCCAGCTCTGCCTCGTGCACGAGCCGCGAGCGGTCGAAGAGATCCGGCAGCGGGCTGAACTCGGCCGGCAGCTCCTCCTTGCCGAATGCGAGCAGTGCGACGTCGACCGCGGGCTCGATCCCGTCCTGTTCGAGCGCCCGCGCGAGCTCGAGCATCACCGCCAGGCCGCCCTTCATGTCGCTCGCTCCGAGCCCGACCACAGCGCCGTCCTCGATCCGGCCGGGGATGTTCTCCTGAGCGGGCACCGTGTCGTAGTGGCCGGCGAGCACGACGAGCGGGCGTCCGGCGCTCCGCGGCTGCGCCCAGACGAAGGCGTCCTCGCTTTCGTACTCGAGCACGAAGGACGGAGGGACGAGTGAACGGACGTGTGCAGCGATTTCCGCCTCGTTCCGGCTTTCGGACGGGATGTTGACGAGCTCGAGCGTGCGGGCGGCGAGCTGGGCGGCGAGGGCGGACATCGGCGGCAAGCGTGGCACAATCCCCGGTGTGACGACGCGTCAGGAGACCGGCTCGGGTGTCGAGCCCGAGCGCGGGCTCGTGCTGGCCGTCCTCCCGAAGTCCGCCGACGCCGAGGAGGAGCTCGGCGAGCTGCGCGAGCTCGCTCGCACGGCGGGCGTCGAGCCGATCGGCGAGCTCGTCCAGCAGCGCTCGAGCCCGGACGCGCGCACCTACGTTGGGAAGGGCAAGCTCGAGGAGCTGAAGCAGGCGTACGGCGACGCAAAGGCCGAGGTCCTGCTCGTCGACGGGGAGCTCGAGCCGTCGCAGCAGCGCGCACTCGAGAACGCCCTGACGGCACGCGTCGTCGATCGAACGCAGCTGATCCTCGACATCTTCGCCCAGCACGCCACGAGTGCGGAGGGGAAACTCCAGGTCGAGCTCGCCCAGCTCGAGTACAACCTGCCGCGGATGCGTGGCATGTGGCAGCACCTCGAGCGCCTCGGCGGCGGCTCGGGTGCGCTCGGCGCGGGAGTCGGAACGCGAGGCCCCGGCGAGTCCCAGCTCGAGACCGACCGCCGCATCGCCCGCCGCAAGATCTCGCTCCTGCGCCGCCGGCTGCGCGACCTCGGCAAGCAGCGAAATGTCCGCCGCAAGGAGCGTTCGCAGAGCGGCACACCCAGTGTTGCGCTCGCGGGCTACACGAACGTCGGCAAGTCGACGCTCCTGAACGCCCTCACGGGCTCCGAGGTCAGCGTCGAGAACCGACTGTTCGAGACGCTCGATCCGACGACGCGCGCGTTCGAGCACGACGGGAAGCGGTATCTCGTGACCGACACCGTCGGGTTCATCCGCCGCCTGCCGACGCAGCTCGTCGAGGGCTTCGCCTCGACGCTCGAGGAGACGCTCGTCTCGGATCTCATCCTGCACGTCGTCGATGCCTCGGAGACAGACGACCGGCTGGAGGAGATGATCGATTCCGTGGACACGGTCCTGCACGAGATCGGAGCAGACGAGGTGCCGCTCGAGCTCGTCCTGAACAAGATCGACCGAGTCGACCCACTCGGGCGCAAGAGGCTGGCGAACGGCTTTCCGGGTGCCGTGCAGATCTCGGCGGTGACCGGAGAGGGCCTCGACGAGCTCCGGGCGAGGATCGCGGCCCGGTTCGCCGACCGCTACGAGGACGTTCGGCTGCTGCTTCCCTACGAGGACGGTGGGAAGCTCGCCGAGCTCTACGCACTCGGTGCGCCGATCCACGAGCGCGAGGACCTCGAGCACGGCGTGCTGATCCGCGCCCGCCTGCCGCAGCGCGAGGTGCGGCGTTTCGCCCGCTATCTCATTGCGGACGCGCACGAAGGCTCGGCGGCGGAACGAGGGTGATCGATCTTCCGGTCGCGCGCCTGCGCGACGACGCCATCCTGCCTTCGCAGGCGTACGAAGGCGATGCCGGCCTCGACCTCGCGGCGTGCGAACGACTCGAGCTCGGGCCCGGCGAACGAGGTGTGATCGGCACGGGCCTCGCGGTTGCAGTTCCGGAGGGGTGGGCGGGCCTGGTGCTGCCGCGCTCCGGGCTCGCAGCAACGCACGGGATCACGGTCGTCAACTCACCTGGCTTGATCGACGCCGGGTATCGCGGTGAGGTGAAGGTGATCATGCTCAACACCGACAAACGCGAGCCATTCGTCGTGGAGCCCGGAATGCGGATCGCGCAACTCGTTCTCGTCGAGGCGGCAGGCGTGCGGTTGGTCGAGCTCGATGAGCTCTCGCTCAGTGAACGTGGCGCTGCCGGGTTGGGCTCGTCGGGATGATCGGGGCGGAGCCGAGGATTCGCGTCTCGGCGCTCCTACGGTGGGGCGACGGCATTCTGCTCTGCCGTCACGACAAACGAGGCCGCGATGTCTGGCTGCTCCCGGGCGGTGGCGTCCACTCGGGGGAGACGCTGATGGACGCGCTCGAGCGCGAGATCGCGGAGGAGGTCGGGATCGTGGCCCCACCGCTCGAGGGCCCGATCGCGATCGTCGACTCGATCGCGCCCGGTCTTGCATTGACGACGAAGCACGTCGTCCACATCATCTTTGCGGGCGAGGTCACGGGGTCGCTCGAAGCCGTCACCTCGACCGACGAGGCGGTTCGCGGCCATCGTCTGTTCACCTACGACGAGCTCGACGGGATCGTGCTTCATCCGCCCATCCAGCGTTTCCTCCAGCGCCGCCAGTCCGGTGACCCAGCTGTGTACCTTGGAGCCTTGTGGACCCCATGAAGAGTCTGCTCGGCCTGACGGCCGACTACGCGGCGCAGTTTCTGGACTCGCTCGACGAACGCCCGGTGCGAGCGAGGGTCTCGGTCGAAGAGCTCGTGGAGAGGCTCGGAGGTCCCCTGCCGGAGGAGGGAATCGAGGACGCGGAGGTGCTCGCGGAGTTGATCGCCGGGGCCGAGCCCGGCGTCGTCGGAACGCAGACAGGACGGTATTTCGGCTTCGTGATCGGCAGCGCGCTGCCGGCCTCCGTCGCGGCAGACTGGCTGACGAGCATCTGGGATCAGAACGGTTTCTCCGTGATCACGTCACCGGCGGCGGCTGCCGCTGAGGATGTCGCCGCCACATGGCTTGCAGAGCTTCTTGGGCTGCCGGCCGGCGTGTCGAGCGGGTTCGTCACAGGCGCGCAGGGAGCGAACTCGACGGCACTCGCTGCCGCGCGCCAACACGTCCTCGCGCAGGCCGGCTGGAACGTCGCGAGCGACGGCCTGAATGGAGCGCCGCGGATCCGCATCCTCGTCGGGGGCGAGCGCCACGTCACGCTCGACCGCTCGCTGCGGCTGCTCGGACTCGGGACGGCGTCGGTCGAGCTCGTTACCGTCGACGATCAGGGCCGGATGGACGCAGATGCGCTCCGCAAGGCTCTCCAAGGTTCCGCCGGGCCGGCGATCGTCTGCGCTCAGGCAGGCAACGTCAACACGGGTGCGTCGGATCCGTTTACGCCGATAGCCGAGGCGTGCGAGGCCGCCGGAGCCTGGCTGCACGTCGACGGCGCGTTCGGTCTGTGGGCAGCCGCCAGCCCTCGCTTCGAGCACCAGGTCGAAGGGATCGAACGTGCGGACTCCTGGGCGACAGATGCGCACAAGTGGCTGAACGTGCCCTACGACTGCGGCGTCGTCTTCTGCCGGCATCCGGAAGCCCACGGCGACGCGATGGCCGTGGCGGCGAGCTATCTCCAGCGCGCCGACGGACGGAGCCCGTCCGACTGGGTGCCGGAATCCTCCCGCCGCGCGCGCGGATTCACGGTCTGGGCGGCATTACGCGCCCTGGGCCGCAACGGCGTCGTGGAGCTGGTCGACCGCTGTTGCGACCATGCGCGCACCTTCGCATCCGTCCTGGGCGCGGAGGATGGCGTCGAGATCCTGAACGACGTCGTCCTCAACCAGGTCCTCGTGCGCTTCCACGACGACGACGAGGCGACCCGAGAAGTGGTTCGCCGTGTCCAGGCCGACGGCACCTGCTGGCTCGGCGCAACCGACTGGCAGGGCCGGGCGGCGATGCGGATCTCGGTCTCCAGCTTCCGGACGACGGCGGAGGACGTCGAGCGGTCGGCGGAGGCCATCCTGAGTGCGTTCAAGAACCTCGAGGGAGTACCGATAGAAGAGAGGTGGGCTCCCTCCGGCTGATCGTTGCGGCTGCCGCCGCGCTGGTGGCGTGCGTTGCCGCTCCCGCCTCGCAGGCCTATGTGATCAAGGGGAAGCCGTGGCCGGGCGGCACGATTCGCTACTACAACGCCGCGCCCGACCAGGCCTGGCCGGTGGCCCGCGCCGTCTACGTCTGGAATCACAGCGGCGCACGCATCCGTTTCGTCCCGAGCCCGCTTGCGTCGGCGCAGCTCGTGATCAAGCACTATTCGCCCAACCGCTGCGTCGGTCACGCGCGCGCGACTGTCGGATACGTCCGGCAGGCGATCATCGAGCTGCCGCAAGTCGACGAGAGATCGCAGCTTTGCAACAGCTACTCGAGCGCGCATGCCGTCGCGCACGAGCTGGGGCACGTCCTCGGGCTCGGTCACGAAGAGCGCGGTTGCGCGCTGATGAACAGCCGTGGAACGTGGAGCGGCGCCGAGCATTGCCGCGCCGAGGCGGACTGGACCTGGCGCTGCGGCCTGCTCGAGCCCGACGACGTCAACGGCGCCGTGGCGCTCTATGGGGGCCGCACGAGTGCCGCGACCCGCGGCTCCTGTTTTGCCTACGCGGCGATCCGTGCGCCGCTCGGCGTCTCGGCAGTGCGCCGGGCGGATGGGATCGTCGGGCTCCGCTTCGGGCGTCCTGATGCTCCGCCGATGCCCCTCTTCCTCGCCGCCCTGACGCGGTCGACGGGCGGCTGGGCGATCGCGAGCGCCCGGAATGCATGCCCGACAGCGTTCACCGGCGCGAGGCGCTACGCCTGGAGCGTCGGTATCGGCGAGCAGATGTCGATCGCCGAGCGGCCCTCTCAGCCGGGCCGTCACTGCTACGCGCTCTGGTCGACCGACTCGCTCGGACGTCCGAGCGACCGCCCGGCGACCGCCTGGGTCACCGTCTAGAACCGCCCACCGCGACGACGTGCCCGCTCGGCTGCGACCGCGTGGGCGTTCGTTTCGAGGCGGTCGGGCAGCGGCTCGAGCTCCGGCGGCTCGCCGCCCGTCGCGTGCGCCAGAGCCTGCGACAGGATCCAGTCCGCGAGCCAGGGATTGCGGGGGAGGAGCGGGCCGTGGAGATAGGTGCCCAGGGCGCGACCTACTCGCACCCCTTCGTACCCAGACTCACCGTCGTTTCCGAATCCGGCAATGACGCGACCGAGCGGCTCGGCGCCCGGATCGAGGCGTGTGCGACCGGCATGGTTCTCGAAGCCCGCGATCGTCCGGCGCTGTCCGGGAACGAGCTCGCACTCCAGGAGCACGTCGCCGATCATCCGCCGCTCGCCCGCGACGGTCTCGTGCGGGAAAAGGCCCACACCGGCGAGCCACTCACCGTGCTGGTCGAGATAGCCGCGCCCGAGAAGCTGGTAGCCGCCGCAGACCGCGAGCAGCGCTGCGCCCGCATCGACGGCCTGTTCGATCGCTGGGCCCTTGCCGACCAGGTCCGGGGCGATCAACGCCTGTTCCCGATCCTGGCCGCCGCCGATGTAGAGGAGATCGTGCGCGCCCGCTCCGACCTCGTCACCGACCGAGATCGCCGTCACCTCGAGCTCGTGCCCGCGGAGTCCCGCCCGACGTTCGAAGACGGCGATGTTGCCCCGATCGGCGTAGATGTTCAGGTAGTCGGGATAGAGATGCCCGACACGAATCTTCATGAACGCTCCCAGTACGGCTTCGCGTGACCTCGCTCCGTCAGGATCCGCTGGAGCGCGAGCATGGCTGTGTAGGTGGGGAGGACGACGAGCTCGCCGCCGGACGGTGTCAGCGCCAGCCCGCGATCCAGTGCCCGCGCGAGATCGGGCTCGACCTCGAGGGCATTCTCGTCCAGACCGCCGTAGACGCAGCGCACACCGAGCTCTGCCGCGCGGCCGCCCGACGCGATCAGGTGCTCGACGTGGACCAGAAGCGGCTCGAAGTCGACGTCCCAGATCCAGGACACGTCCTGACCGTCGGCGATCGCGTCGTTCAGCGCGACGAAGAGCAGCGAGGGGGCGCCGCCCTGCTCGAGCGTGTGGACGACTTCGTTCGCGCCGGCGGGATTCTTGATCAGGAGCACCAGGATCGTCCTGTCCCCGGCGGCGATGCGCTCGAAGCGGCCGAAGGCGGCGCCGAATCGCTCGAGCCCTGCCCGAATCTCGTCGAGAGGCGCACCGAGGACCTGTGCCAGCGCAGCAGCCCCGAGTGCGTTGTAGACGTTGTAGAGCCCGGGGAGCGGCAGCCGAACGCGGGTCGACCCTGCGGGGGTCTCGAGCTCGAACGACACGCCTTCCAGCCCGTCGAGCTCGATCGCGCGCGCGCGCACCTGAAGCGGGGGGCGAGCGTGGCCACACGCCGGGCAGTGGTAGTGGCCGAGATGCCCGACGTACGCGGCGGCGAACTCGTACGGCCGGCCGCAGCGAACGCAGTAGCGCGAGTCGGCTGCGTGCTGCAGCGTCGGGCGGGCGTGTGCGGGATCGTCGATGCCGAAGGCGATCGTGCCGGCGCGATCGCGCCCGAGGTCGCCGACCTGCGGGTCGTCCCCGTTGACCACGAGCACCGTCTCCTGCGGAAGGCCTGCGGCCGCCAACCGCCAGTTGGCGGCGATGTGCTCCAGCTCGCCGTAGCGATCGAGCTGGTCCCGGAAGAGGTTGCCGAGCAGCACGGCGCGCGGCCGCACGCGGCGCGCGATCTCGGGCAGCGCGCCCTCGTCCACCTCCAGGAGCCCGAGCTCGGCGTCACGCTGCGTCAGGAGCGTCGAGGCCACGCCGGAGGCGAGGTTCGCGCCGGAGCGGTTCCAGGCAAGGCGGTGCTTCGGCTCGAGAATCTCGGCGGCCATGGCGGTGGTCGTCGTCTTGCCGTTCGTTGCGGAGATGACCGCGGCGCCGTCCGGGAGCCGCGCTGCGAGCGCGTCGATCGCGCTCGGATCGAGCTTCCAGAGCAGCTTGCCCGGCAGGGTCGTGCCGCCGCCCGTGCCCGCGAGGCGCGAGAGCTTGCCGGCTGCTCGAGCAGCGAGGGACTCGACTGCGAGACGGGCACTCATCCGCGGGCGAGAGTACCCGTAGTCCCTCGATCGAGTGAACTTCGCCCGGCCTAACCCTAAAGGGTGAGGAAGCGTCCCCTAAACGCGCATACGGTGGGGCGCGGTTAGCAGTAGGGCGCGGTCTGCGGTACGTCCGGCCCCACTGTCCAGGTTCATGCGGCCCGCGCCCAGCGCGGACAAGGAGAAAGATGGCAAGAAAAACAGGCGGCAATTGCGGTGACGTTCGTCAGAGCGCCCTTTGGGGATCTGGCAACCGCGGCGGCGAATTCCGATCGAATGCCCTCTGGGGCAAGGGCGGTCGGGGTGGCATCGTCACGCTCGTCGGCGCACTCGTGCTGTCATTGGCAGCGGGAGCCGCATCGGCGAAGAGCACTGCTCCTCAGCCTGCACCGTCGGTCACTGCGACCGTCGTCGAGGCAGGACTGCTGGAGCGTGCAAAGGCGAATCCGACGCAGAGGTTCCGCGTCATCGTCCAGAGCGCAACGAGCGCCAAGGCGGCGGAGTCTGCATTCGAAAACGCGGAGAAGGCAGACGACCAGCAGCTTCAGTCCGACGAGAAGCTCGCTCGAGGACAACGAGAAGCTGGCCGACAAGGCCTACTCGAAGCTCAAGGCGAAGGCGGACCGCGCGAAGGCCTCGGCCGAGCGTGACCGTTGGCGTGCAAGGCGTGAAGAGGCGAAGGCACTCCGGAAGTCGGCTCGCGGCGAGCTCGACGACCGCTTCGACTTCATCAACGGCGTCTCGCTGGAGATGTCCGGACGGCGGCTCGAGCGGCTTGCTCGCACCTCCGGCCTGATCATCACCGAGGACGTCGAGGTCGTGTTCCTCGACACCGGCTCGAGCTACAGCCAGTACTACTCGGCGTATACGTCGAAGCAGCTGTGGGCGTACGAGTCGGGCGTCAGCGCACTCTGGTACGGGACCCCCCGGCCGATGCCTGCGATCGCGATCGTGGACTCGGGCATCGACAGGAACCTGCCCGACTTCGCCGGGCGCAACATCAAGCAGGTCAACTTCGTCGGCTCGGGCAAGCCCAACGGCGCGCTCGACGGTCGCGGTCACGGCAGCTTCGTCGCCGGGATTGCTGCCGGGTCGGCCAGGGACTATGCCGGCGTGGCTCCGAACGCACCGCTCGTCTCGCTCGACGTCATGGACGACTCCGGTTCCGGCCGGACGAGTGACGTGATCGCGGCGACCGAGTGGATCCTCCAGAACCACGTGGCGAACGACATCAAGGTCGTGAACTACTCGCTGCACGGCGGCGGCACGGCGCACTTCTACGACGACCCGCTGAACAAGGCGGTCTCGAAGCTGTGGTTCGCCGGCATCACCGTGGTCGCGGCGGCAGGCAACTACGGCAAGGACGGGGGCCCGAGCGGCGTGCTGTTCGCTCCCGGCAACAACCCGTTCGTGATCACGGTCGGCGCGGTCGACATCGGCGGCACGGCCAGGAACTACGATGATGATCGTGCTCCGTGGTCGGCGTACGGCCGGACGCAGGACGGCTTCTGGAAGCCCGAGATCTGCGCACCTGGCCGGATGATGGTCGGTCCCATTCCGATGGGCTCGACGCTTGCGGTCGAGAAGGCGAGCAAGATCAAGAGCCCCGGTTACGTCGAGCTCTCCGGGACGTCGTTCGCGGCGCCGGTGATCACGGGTATCGCGGCTCAGATCATCGCCCGGAACCCGAACATGACGCCTGACCAGGTCAAGGGCGCCGTCATGCGGCGGGCTCGTGCGGTGCCGCGCGCCGAGCAGAACTCGTGCGGCGTCGGGCAGGTCAACGCTGTCAGGGCGGTGCTGAACGCAACGACGACTTCGAACCCGAATGCCGGCTTGAACCGCTTCGTGAAGGCGGATGCGGCGACCGGGCAGAAGGTCTTCGACGCGGTCAGCTGGACGGATGTCTCCTGGTCCGACGTCTCGTGGGACGCGGTCTCCTGGACGGACGTGTCCTGGAGCGACGTCTCCTGGGATGCGGTCTCCTGGAGCGATGTCTCCTGGACGGACGTGTCCTGGAGCGACGTGTCCTGGAGCGACGTCTCCTGGGAGGACGCAGGCGAGGACGTCGGTACTCCGGACGGCTCAGGTGTCCCCTTGACGCCCGCAGAAGCGCTCGCGGCGGCATCGGATCCTGATCTGGCCCCGCTGCCGTAACTCGATCGACGAGAGGGTCGGCCCAACCGGCCGGCCCTCTCACTTTTTCACCCGTGTCACCCATTCGGGGGAACTCGAACGAGGGTACCCCGACAGGGGGATGCCCGCTCGGCGAGAGTGGGAATACCTTTCGAGGCGGCCACTCAAGGCTTCGATTCTGCGGCATCGAAGGAGACCAGCGGCATGAAGAGCACGTGCGGAGCGGCATCATGAACGCAATTCCTCTCGAAGACGCGATCTCCCGCGGCGGTGCGCCGATCGAGGCGCGCAGCCAGCTCCCCCGAAGGCCCTCCTCTACTTCCTCGTGGTCGCGGCCGGTGCAATCGCTGTCACGGCGCCGTTCCTCAGCCAGCTCGACCGGCACACGGGCAGCTGGCTCGAATTCGCGATCCTTGCCACCAGCGTGGCCTTTGCGCAGTTCTTCGTCGTGCGCACGCCCGGGAACAAGTCGTACCACACGACCGGCGTCTTCCTGATCGCCTCGGTCCTGCTCCTCCCGCCGGGGCTGGTGGCGCTCATCCCGCTGATCCAGCACGTGCCGGAATGGCTGCGGAGCCGGGGGAAGTGGTACGTGCAGTCGACGAACCTCTGCGTCTACACGATCGCGACGATGGCGGCGTGGGGGAGTGCGCATGTGATCCTCGGCTCCGAGAGCCTGAGCGATGACATTCGCTTCGCGCTCGCCGGCACGGCGGCGTCGATCGTGCTCGTCGCACTCAACTCGGCGCTGCTCGCCCCGATGATCCGCTTCGTCAACGGGCACCCGATGCGACAGATCTTCTCGTACCAGACGCTGTCGACGGAGTTCGTCTTCGCCGCGCTCGGAGTCGTGCTCGCCGCGTTCTGGACGGCGAACCCGTGGCTCGTCCCCTTCGCGATCGCCCCGCTGCTGCTGATTCACCGGGCGCTCTCGGTGCCGCAGCTGCAGGCCGAGGCCCGTGTGGATCCCAAGACCGGCCTCTTCAACGCGCGCTACTTCGCCTCGGCGCTGACGGAGGAGCTCGGTCGCGCCCAGCGCTTCGAGCGGCCGCTGTCGCTGATCATGGCCGACCTCGACCTCCTGCGTGAGATCAACAACACCTACGGCCACCTTGCCGGTGACGCGGTGCTGAAGGGCATCGCGGAGGTCTTCCGCGCAGAGCTCCGCCACTACGACGTGCCCGCTCGCTTCGGCGGCGAGGAGTTCTCCATCCTCCTGCCGGAGACCCCGCCCGAGCAGGCTCTCGAGATCGCGGAGCGGATCCGGCGTGCGATCGCCGAGCGGTTGTTCGACGTCGAGACCTCGAGCGAGCCGATCCGTGCGACCGTCTCGATCGGCGTCGCCGGCTTCCCGAAGGACGCGCAGGATCCGAACGCGCTCATCCACCAGGCGGATCTCGCCGTGTACCGCGCCAAGCTGCAGGGGCGCAACCGCGTTCTCAGCGCGAGCTCCGAGCCGCTCCTGATGCCCGCCGACCGCAGTGTTCCCCTCGTTGCCGTCCCGGAGGACGGCGACCACCACGAGCCGCTGGCGCGCGTCCCCGAGGCGATGCCCGAGCTGGAGCGCCGCCACACGGCGCACACCACGAGCGGGCCGCGCTTCCTGCAGCTTTCGACCCGCCTCGGGCTGCTCGTCGGCCTCGTGACCATCACGGGCGTCGGGGCCGGTGTCCTCGGCATCCTCTACGGGACCTCGACCGACATCATCGGCCTGCTCGCGGTGATCGCGCTCGTCGGCGTGGGGGAGGCGCTCGCGCTCGAGCTCGACGACGGCTCGATCTCCGTCAGCGCCGTTGGTGCGCTCGCGGGCGCAGCACTCTTCGGCCCACGGAGCGCCCTCGCCGTCGCAGTCGCGATCTGTGCCGTCCAGTGGAGCGCGGATCGCGGTCCGATCCACAAGGTGCTCTTCAACGTCGGCACGCTGACGCTCTCGTCGCTCGTGGCGGCATCCATCTTCACGCTCGACTTCGGTGCCGGTGGGATCGCTGAGCTCGTGACCGTCGCGACGGGCCTCGTCGCCGGTGCGGCGTACTTCGCGGTCAACACCGGCCTCCTGTCGGTCGCACTCTCCCTCGAAGGACGCGAGAACGTCTGGCGCGTGTGGCACGAACGCTTCCTCTGGCTTGCGCCGCACTACCTCGTCTACGGCTTCATCGGCGGAGTCATCGCGATCGGCTACGACGCCGCGGGCCTCTATGCGCTCGCCGTGTTCGCCGTGCCGCTCCTGCTGATGCGGAAGACACAGGAGGCGTACCTCTCGCACACGCGTCGCAGCGCCCAGAAGCTGCGCCAGGCGGCCGAGACGATCCATACGCAGAACGTGTCGCTCGAGCAGGCGAACCGGCTCCTGAAGGAGCGCTCGACGGCGGCGATGGAGAGCCTCTCCGCGACGGTGGACGCGCGCGATGCCTACACGGCCGGCCATTCGCGCCGCGTGCAGCAGCTGGCGCTCGCGATCGGGCGTGAGCTCGGCCTCTCGCACGTGGAGCTCGACCTCCTCGGCCACGCCGCCCTCTTCCACGACATCGGCAAGCTGGCGATCCCGGACTCGATCCTGCTGAAGCCCGCGAGCCTCACGGAGGAGGAGTGGGCGCTGATGCAGCGCCATGCCGACGAGGGCGCCCGCATCATCGACAGGCTCGGCTTCCTCGGCGACGCCGTTCCGGCGATCCGCCACCACCATGAGCGCTTCGACGGCACCGGGTACCCGGACCGCCTCAAGGGCGAGGAGATCCCGCTCGGCGCGCGGATCATCCACGTCGCCGACGCACTCGACTCGATGCTGACCACGCGCATCTATCGGGCGGCTCGCCCGCTCGACGAGGCGCTCATCGAGCTTCGCCGCGCAGCGACCTCGCAGTTCTGCCCGCGCTGTGTCGCGGCGCTGGAGCGGATCCTCCCGCTCGACGCGCTCTCGGACGAGCCGTCGCTGCGTCCGAAGCTGCTCGCGGTCTCCTAGGTTCTCAAGTACGGACGTGCGGGGGCCCTGCTCAGGCGGGGCACGTCCGTTCTAGCGTTCTTGCAACTTGGAGAAAATGCTCTAGACTGTTTGCATGGCACGATCGCGCCGCCACCCTGCGGTGGCAGGCATCGATCCGGAAGCACTTGCAGCGTTCCAGGCAGGCATCCGCAAGCGCTACACGGACGAGGAGATCCTCGGACAGCTGACGGCGAGCGCCGAGCGGCTGGGACGTTCGCCGACGATGCGGGAGTTCGCTGCGGACGCCCTGACGACCGTTCACCCGCAGACGGTGATCGAGCACTTCGGCAGCTGGAACGCCGCCAAGCGGCAGGCGGGGCTCGTGCCGCGCCGCTTCGCGACGAGGGAGGAGCTGCTGAGCCGCCTGCGCGCGCTCGGCGAAGAGCTCGGGCGCACGCCGACCGCCCGCGACATCGATGCCCGCAAGGGCGCCATGCCCTCGAAGTCGCTGCTCTGGCATACGTTCGGCTCGCTGGCGCAGGCGCTGCGCGAGGCAGGGTTCGACGTCCCGGTCGGGGAGGAGCGACTCGAGCGCGCTGTGGTTCAGGGGGCGGAGCTCTCCCGCACGCTCGGGCGGCTGCCGAAGATGGCCGACTGGGCCGCCGCCCGCCGTGCCGACCCGTCGCTTCTGACCGAGTGGCAGGTCTACCGCATGATCGACGTCCAGCCGGCGTGGGCGGCGTTCCAGTACCTCGTGCGGGAGCGACTGCGGGACGAGGGCGCGGAGGTAGCGCCCGACGGAACCCTCGGCTAGAGCGCGCTAGCCTGCCGCGACGGCGATCGCGGCGAGGCGCTTGAGGCAGGAGGCGCCCTCGTGCGGGGCGCGCACGGAGGGAAGGATCGTCTCCTCGACGTAGGAGCGATCGGCCCGGAAGCGGTCGCTGCTGGTGACGCGCCCGTCCTCGATCCGGAGCAGCGTCCCCTCGTCGAGCTCACGCTTGCGCAGAGAGAGCCGGACGGTCTGCTCGAGCAGGTCGAGCGCAGCGCGGGTGGAGGCGAAGAAGAGCTCCTTGCCGGCGGTGCCGATCCAGAGCGGCCGGCCTGCGGCGCGGGCGATGAAGAGGGTGGAGCGCGTTCCGCTCGTCGAGCCAGGCGGTTGCCATTGCGCCGTGCAGCTCCTCGAGCGCCTCGGGGCGTCCCTCGGCGTGCTCGGCGAGGGCGAAGATCGCCTCGGAGTCGACGGTCATGTCCGGATGGGCGCGCTCGAAGCCGTAGTGCGCGAAGATCTCCTCGTCGTTGACGATGATCCCGTTGTGGATCCCGACGACCGAGCCGTGCCGGATCGGGTGGTTGTTCGCCTCGATCGTGGGATGGCCCTTCGTGTAGTCCCGGACGTGCACGAGGACCTGCGTCGAGGCGGCCGGCACGTGCAGCTCGCCGAGGAGCTCACTCGCGCCCGAGCGGCGCTTGTGCACCGTCACGGCAGCGCTGGGGCCACGGTGGGCGTACCCGACGGCGTCGGCGCCGCGCTCTGCAATCCCGGCCAGGAGCGCCTGGGCCGCGAGCGTCCGTTTCACGCTCGATTCAGGGCTGAGGCTGTATCCGGCGATTCCACACATAACTACTAAATTCTACTCCGGTCATCGGCTGGAGTGGCTACCCACTTGAGTAGGGTAGACGGCGGGTATTGCGAGGAAGTTAGGGCCGTGTTCGACAGTTCGGGACGGAGTCCTCAAGCTGCGGGGCCGAGCAGCCGATATCGGTGGCGATGGAGCCGAACCCCGCCGAGCCCGTCTTCGAGACGGCACCTGAGCCGCATCTGGAGCTGCTTCCCGCCCTCGACGACCCCAAGGATGGGGAGGAGGATGCCGAGGAGGTCGAGACCGAAGAGGTCGACGACGCCGAGGAGGCCCCTCCTGCCGTCGCCGAGGCGACGCAGGATCCCCTGAAGCTCTACGTGCGCCAGATCGGCGACGGGCGCCTGCTGACACCCGCCGAGGAGCGCGAGCTCGCCCGCCGCAAGGACGAGGGCGACGAGGCGGCGAAGCGACGGCTGATCGAGTGCAATCTCCGGCTCGTGATGTCGATCACCCGCAACTACACGAAGGCCGGCGTGCCGCTCCTCGACCTGATCCAGGAGGGGAACCTCGGCCTGATCCGAGCCGTCGAGAAGTTCGACTACAAGATGGGCTTCAAGCTCTCGACCTACGCCACCTGGTGGATTCGCCAATCCGTCACGCGGGCGCTCGCAGAGCAGGGCCGGACGATCCGCCTGCCCGTCCACGTCGCCGAGCAGGTGCGCCGCGTCACGCGCAGCCGCCGCATCCTCGCCCAGAAGCTGAACCGCGACCCGAACGAAGCCGAGATCGCGCTCGAGGCGGGTTTCACACCCGAGCGCGTCCAGGAGCTGCTCGAGCTCGTCCAGGATCCGGTCAGCCTCGAGACGCCCGTCGGCGACGGCGAGAGCCTCTACGGCGACATGGTCGAGGACACGAAGACCGCGGGGCCTGACGCCGAGACCTCCGACCGGCTTCGCGCCACCGAGCTGTCCGCCGCGCTCGACCGCCTGAATCCCCGCATGCGCCACGTTCTCGCCCAGCGCTTCGGCCTGGACGGCGCGGTCCCGCAGACGCTCGAAGAGGTCGGTGTCGGCCTCGGCATCACCCGCGAGCGCGTCCGCCAGCTCGAGTCGCGCGCCCTGCGCGAGCTGCGGATGGTCGCACCCGGGCTCGAGTTTTACTTGCGCAGCTGACCGAGATCTGCGGGAGCAGATTCCGGTCAGCGCGAAGACCCTAAAGGGGCCGCTTCGCGGCCCACCCGGTGGGATCTTACAGCTGCTGGCCGACGGACTCCATCTCGCGGAGCGAGGCGAGGCGCTTCAGCGAGTCGAGCTCGATCTGACGCACGCGCTCACGGGTCAGTCCCAGTCGCCGGCCGATCTCCTCGAGCGTTTTCGGCTCGGAATCCGTCAGCCCATACCGCAGCACGACGACCTGCCGCTCACGGTCGGTGAGTGCCCGGAGCGCCTCCTTCAGCGCCTGGCTGCGAAGCGAGAGCTCGACCTGCTCCTCGGGCAACGGGCCGTCGCCGGCGACGAAATCTCCGAACACGGCGTCCTCGGCTTCGCCCACCGGTTGGTCGAGGCTCGTCGACGCGCGCGCTGCGGCACGGACTTCGATCGCCTGCTGGAGCGGTAGGGAGGCCTCTTCGGCGATCTCCTCGAGCGTCGGCTCCCGGCCGAGCTGCGTCCAGAGCGTCCGTTCGGCCCGGTTCATCTTCTGCAGGCGCTCGACGATGTGGACGGGCATGCGGATCGTGCGGGCCTTGTCGGCGAGCGCACGCGCCACGGCCTGCCGGATCCACCAGGTGGCGTAGGTCGAGAACTTGAAGCCGCGACGCCAATCGAACTTCTCGACCGCGCGGATGAGGCCGAGCGTGCCCTCCTGGATCAGGTCGAGGAACGGCAGCCCCTGGTTGCGGTAGTTCTTGGCGATCGAGACGACCAGCCGCAGGTTGGCCTGAATCATGTGCTGCTTCGCCAGCATGTCGCCGCTCTCGATCTTCTTCGCGAGCTCGACCTCCTGCGGCGCCGTCAGCAGCTGGTGCCGGCCGGCTTCGCGCAGGAAGAGCTGCAGCGCGTCGGTGGTCGTCTCCTGCGGCAGCGCCACGGGAGCGGGCGCGGGTGCCGGTTCCTCGGGCTGGGGCTCCTCGAGCACCTCGATCCCGCGCCGGTCGAGCTCGCGGTAGAGCGCATCCAGCTCCAGTGCGTCGAGCTCGAGCGTTTCGACGACATCTGAGAGCTCCCGGCCTTCAGCGACCCGGCCTGCTCCGCGGCCTCCAGCAGCTGCTGGAGCTCGTCGTTCAAGAGCAGATGATCGATGTCGACGGTCGTCATGAAGAAGAAGTCAGCTTCTACCCGTGAGCTTCGCGCTCCCAAACCCGCATGTCCAGTCCCGGTTGCGGCGACTAGGCGTGTGCAGCGCCGCTCTCGAGCGCTGCGAGCAGCTCGCCGACCCTGTCGACCGTCGCGATCGCGAGCTCGATCTCGGCCGGCTCGAAGCTGCGATCGTCGGCGTAGATCTCGACGAGGCCCCAGTTCTGGCCGCGCGAGCGGAGCGGGAGCATCAGGAGCGAGTCCAGACCGAGTTTCTGCAGCAGCGCGGCCTCTGCCGGGTCGGCCGACGGGTCGTTGCGAAGCACCACGCGCGGCTCGCCGCTGTCGATCACCTCCTGGGTGAGCGGGTAGTCGGAGACGAGAAAGAGCTCCAGCGCCGGCGGATCGCCCGAGCGGTGGAAATCGCTCAGCTCGACGAGCAGGTCGCCGATGATCCGGGACACCGAGCAGCGCGACGCATCGACCATCGCTGCGAGCTCCGAGCAGGTCACGTTCAGCAGCCGCGACACCGATGTCTCGGCGGCGATCTTCTCGAGCGAACGGTCGACGTCGGCAGCGCTCATAGACGTCAAGTATGCCCACGTCCGTGCGGCTCGACGCCGTTGCTTGAATGCACGAGAATCAGCGTTATGTCAAGTTGACACGGATTCGGCTGTTTGCCCTGGGCCCCCACCTCAGAAGCCGGCCGAGCGGGCGCCGGACACGATCAGCAGCACGACGATCGCCGCGGCAATCAGCCTGTACCAGACGAAAATCGAGTAGTCGTGGCGACGCACGTAGCCGAGAAGCGCGGAGATCACGATCAGCCCGCTTCCAGCCGCCGCGAGGGTTCCGACGACGAACGGGCCGACCCAGCCCGCCGGCAAATCCCCCAGCAGGACATCCTTCACGCCCTTCAGCAGAACCGCGCCCAGCACGGCCGGCACCAGCAGCAGAAACGAGAAGCGCGCGGCCGAGTCGCGGTCGAGCTGCAGCAGCCGCCCGGCGGAGATCGTGATCCCCGAGCGGGAGACGCCCGGCATCAGCGCCAGGCTCTGCGCGAATCCCATTCCCACCGCTGCCTTCAGCCCGAGATCGTCCATCGACTTCCGCTGCGGCTGGCGGTCGGCGTACCAGAGAATGAGTGCGCCGACGGCCAGGGCGATTGCGATCTGCCACGGCTCGCCCAGGTTCGAGGCGATCGCGTCCTCTCCGAGCAGCCCGATCGCGGCCGCCGGGATGGTCGCGACGAAGACGAACCAGGCGATCCGCTCCTCCCCGGTCGCGATCCGGCGCGTGCCCAGCGTCCGGAACCATGCGGCGACCAGCACCACGATGTCGCGCCAGAAGTAGCCGACGACCGCGACGAGCGTGCCCAGGTGCAGCGCCACGTCGAACGTCTGGTTGAAGGCGTCATGCTCCTTCAGGTACTGCCAGTCGCCGAGCCACGGAACGAGGATCAGATGGCCGGACGAGGACACCGGCAGCAGCTCCGTCGCGCCCTGGACGACGCCGAGCACGAACGCCTGCCAGTCCGGCAGAGCCCCCGCCTGATCCCCCACTCCGAAGAGGGTGAGCAGGAACGCGACGGAGAGGCAGAGGCCCGCCGTGATCCAGAGGGTCGCGCGGCTCACCGCAGCATCCTACGGACGGCCACCGGCCTCGGACAAGAGAACCAGAACTTTGCGCAATTTGCAGAAAAGATGCTCGGCGCGCCCTTGCCCGGATCGGACAGCGCCGTTAGGTTCCTCCATGCAGAGAGCACGGAGCGCGAGTAGGTCGAGACCGAGCTCGAGGGCCGTACGCGAAAGCGGAAAGTCAGCGGGTTCGGTGGACGAAAGCGCCACCGGCTCTCTGAATTTTTTTGTGACGCAGGCATGAAACGGGATCCGCGAGAGCGGATCCCGTTTCGCGTCAAGATCCCTGAAGCTGCGTAGGTCGGGTTCGGGGCTCGCTCAGCGATTCGATACGGCTCGCTCAGCGGCGCACCAGACTGCGTTCTGTGCTTAGGATCGTCGTCATGCATTTGCGCGTGCCGAGCATCGATCTCGGGGTTCAGGCTTTCGTCTGGGCCCTCTTCTTCTTCGTGCTGCTCTGGCTCGGGATGCTCGCGGTCGGCGTCTCGAACGCCACGGCTTTCATCCTCTCGCTCGTCTCCGCGGGCGCGATCTTTCTCTTCGTGCGCCTCCGCGGCGACTAACGCGCTGCGGACAGAGCCCGAACGAGGCGGAGGGCGAGCTCCTTGCCCACCAGCGCCTCGAGGCGGTCCGCGGCCGTCGGGCGGCGGCTGTCCATGTCCAGTGCGTGACAGTGCTCCAGCAGGAGCTCAGAGGCAGCGGGCTTTGGATGATTGACGGCGGCGGCGTCCATCACGACCGTTATCGACCAGGGCCGCTGCCGCACAAATCCCTTGATCAGGTCTCCGTGCGGCGGTCTCCAGTCGTCGTCACGGTCCGCTCACGATCGTCGTCCACGATCGCCGGGCCGACGGGAACCGTCGGCGGCTCGGCATACGGGCCGCGATCGGCGGTGAGCGGCTCGTCTGCTGCCCGCTCGTCGGCAGCGCGCTCGTCGCTCGGCTCGGTCAGCAGGACTGGCGTCTCGCGCACCTTCTCGTCCGCCACGACCTCACGACGAGGGCCGGCGGTGTCGAACGAGAGCCCGAACACGAGCCCGATCCCGAAGGCGATCGCCGGCAGGACGTTGCCCACATCGGCGACGGCCGCGAAGATTCCGAGGTCGCGCGACCAGTTGGACGTGTTCATCCAGTCCGCCGGCTGCCGGGCGAGCAGCACCCACCCACCTGCGACCAGGACCGGCAGGAAGCCGATCAGGAAGACGCCGAGGGAGAACCGCGGCCACCCCCACTTCGTCCAGCCGCCCAGAATCTGCGAGAGCGCCATCGTCAGGCCGGCCGCGGCGATGAGGCCGTACGTGGCCCAGTACTCCGACGACGTCTCGGTGCCTATCTGCGTGGCGAACCACAGCAGGACGCCCGCGACCGCCGCGCCGACGAGCGTCGAGATCCCCCGTGTCACTCCGATCATCACTGCCTCCGTTTCACTGTTGCCTGCCGGGGGTTCTTTCCCCGTGCAGCAGAAACGGAACAGGGCCTAATTCAGGTGCAGGCGGCGCTCGTCGAAGCGCGAGGAATGGAGCTCTGCGTGGAACTCCTCGAGCGACTGGAGCGCGTCGGCGGCGAACACATGATCGACGACACCGACCCGCTCGTCGTTTGCGAACGGAAGGTCGACGTGCGCATGCGAGACGAGGTTCACCGACAGCGCGTCGCATGCCGGACAGCGGACTGCCAGGCCGAGCCAGCGCTCGCCCGGCGCCACCGCGACGAAGGACGACGGAAAGACCGGCCGCGGCCTGCCCTCCGGGTAGCAGTAGAAGCTCCACGGCCACTCGCCCGCCCTCAGGTGTGTCGCGGCGGACTCCAGCAGCTCATCCGCGGCGTCGCGGGTGCGAGAGGTCATCAGATCCACGAACTGGCCCGCGTGACCCCCGAGGGGCGCCCAGTCGAGATCGTCATGGGCCACCAGACCCTGATGCGCGTCGCCGCAGCCGCAATCGAAGCGGACGCAGTAGACAGCGGGGTGCGCCGCGCCGGGCAGCCGCTCGAGCAGCCTGAAGGACGAGAGAGCCACGTGAGCGTGCTCTCGGCGTGGACAGGCGAACGTGTATCGGGCTGTGAGCGCGTCGTACATCGTCCACATGCTTATCGGCCCACCGGACGACTCCGATGACACCCTCTTCAGTACTGGATCAACGACTCCACGTCGTAGCCGTCGAGCTTGTCGCGCCCGTTCAGGAACGTCAGCTCGACCACGAAGAGCAAGCCCACGACGTGGCCGCCGAGTTTCTCGACCAGCTCAGTCTTCGCCCTCGCCGTGCCACCGGTCGCCAGCACGTCGTCGTGCACGATCACGCGTGTGCCCTTGCCGAGCGCGTCTGCGTGCACCTGAAGGCTGTCCGTCCCGTATTCGAGCTCGTACGTCGCCTCCACGGTCTCCCAGGGCAGCTTCCCGGGCTTGCGGGCCGGCACGAAGCCGCACCGGAGCCGGTCGGCGAGCGCGCCGCCGAAGATGAACCCCCGGGCCTCGGCACCGAGAATGATGTCGGGCTCGAGCGGCCGTGCGAGCTGCTCCAGCCGGTCGATCGTCTCGCGGAAGTACGTCGCGTCGGCGACGAGGGGCATCAGGTCCTTGAAGACGATCCCGGGCTTGGGGAAGTCCGGCACGTCACGGACGCGATCGCGCAGATCCAATGTCGCCCCCGAGGTCACCGCGGGACTCTAGATGATCGCTGCCGCGAGACCATCAGCGCTCCGCAAGCAGTCGGAGCTCGCGCCAGAAGAGAAGCCGCGAGAGCTCCTGCGAGGTCTCTGCGAGCGACTGGAGGTCGTCGAGCCCGGTCTTGCGGCGATCGGGGTTACGCGAACGGAGGGCGGGCGCGACGAGCTGCTCGAGGAGGCCGGCTTCGCGCCCGGCGGAGTTCCGGAACGTCCGAAGATGCCGCGCGTCGATGCCGTACTGCGCGAGCCGTCCGCAGGCTGCCGCGATCTCCGCGTCGCCCTCGCGGTAGAAGTGCTCGCCGCCCTCCACCCGAGGTGAGAGGAGCCCGTATTCCTCGAGTGCGCGCGCCAGAGTCGCGTCGATACCGGCGCGGTGACAGAGCTCGGCGAGGTCCAGCTCAGCCTCCTGCTCGCCCAGCCCGGTTGGCCGGCGGCGCTTGCGCTCTGCCGTCCCGCCGCCGGATGCAAGCTCCTGTCTGATCACGCGCAGCGGCAGGAACTCGTCGCGCTGGAGCCGCAAGATCGTTTCCAGGCGCTCGACGTCCTCCTCGCTGAAGAGCCGGTAGCCGCCGCGGGTGCGCTTCGGAGTCAGCAGCCCCTGATCCTCGAGGTAGCGGATCTTCGAGATCGAGATGTCCGGGAACTCGGGTTGAAGCCGCGCACAGACGGCGCCGATCGTGTGCAGGCGCTGCTCGGGGCGGCGTTCGGTGGCGGTCGTCGTGCTCATCGTCTCAGGAACGTCAGGCGGTACTTGCCGATCTGCAGCTCGTCGTCGTCGTCCAGTGCGGCCGACTCGATCCGCTTGCGGTTGACGAACGTGCCGTTGAGGCTGCCGAGGTCGGTGATCGTGAACGACTCGCCGTCGCGGACCAGCTCGGCATGCCGGCGAGAGACGGTGACGTCGTCCAGGAAGACGTCGCACTCCGGCGAACGGCCGATCAGCGTCCGCTCGGCCGAAGGGAAGAAGCTCTCCCCCGCCCTGCCGCCGCCGGAGCGAACGACGAGCGCAGGCCCCTTGCCGCGAAGCTCCTGCAGGCCGCCGCCCGGCTCGTCGGCCGTCTCCTCCGGCGTGTAGGTCATCGTCTGCTCGCCCGGCTCGCTCTTGTTGAGCATCGCGCCGCACCGGGCGCAGAAATTCGACGATTCCGGGTTCTGGAACCCGCACTCAGGGCAGTAGACGTGGCTCACGCGCCCTCTTCGGAGGAGGGCGCGCTGCGCGACGAGAGGATGTCGGTCAGCTTCTCGACGTCGACATCGGTGACGCCCTTTCCCTTCAGCCGCGCGGTGCGCTCGGCCCGGAGGATGTCGATGCGGCCCTGGAGCAGCCGCCGGCGGAAGGAGACGTCGTTCTCCTCCTCCGTGAGCTTGTCGATCAGGAGCTTGAGATCGTCATCCGACAGGGTGCCGAGGTCGGGCAGCGGTTCCGTCGAGCCTTCCATGTGCACAGCGCCTTTCGGTGGAGTTCGTCAGTCAGTAAAGCAGCACGCACGCCGAGGGGTCAACCTCAGCTTGAGGCTTCTACCGAGGTTCGCGGTGCGGCAGTGTCTCCCTGCATTATCTCCTCGACGAGCTCGCGTACCTCGCGTTCGAGCTCCTCGGAGATCTCGATCGTCTCCCCCTCGGCGTACACGTGCACGAGCGGCTCGTCGGGATCCGGCAGCACCTGCGACCAGCCGCGGCCGTCGATCAGCTTGATCCCGTCGGTGAGGTCGAGGTCGCGGCCCGCCAGCTTTTCGTTGAGCACACGCATCACGAGGCCCTTCTTCGACCACGGACAGGCGAGCCGGCGGTGGATCAGCGTCGGTGCCGGGAGCTCCGCGACGAGCTCGGACAGGGGCCCCTGGATCGGCGCCAGGAGCTCGAGCAGCTTCGCGAGGCTCGCGACGGCGTCGTAGGCGGGCAGGAACTCGGGGAAGACGTAGCCACCGCCGACCGCGCCTGCGAAGACGACGCCTTCGCCGGCTGCTGCGCTCGTCAGCTCGCTGAGCGAGTTCGGCGTCCGGATGATCTCGAGCGCGTCGCCGGCGAGCTCGTCGACCTTGCTCGTGACCGTGATCGGGAACGCCGCCTTGCCCTTCGTCCCACTCTCGGCGAGCAGCCGGACGTACAGCAGGAGCGTCTGGTCGACGGGCACCTCGTGGCCCTTCTCGTCGACCAGGTAGAGCCGCTCGCCCGACTGGTCGAAGACAGCGCCGAGATCCGCGCCGATCGCCGTCACCAGCCGCTTCGTGTGCCCGATCGCCTGCGCCAGCGTCTCGCGGTCGGCGAGCTCGTCGGCGAAGAACCCGTGCGCCGAGATCGCCTCGACGCCAAGCGGCCCGACGACGAGCGGCAGGACGAACGAGGAGGCCGAGTAGCCATAGTCGACCACGATCCTGAACCGGCGCTCGCGGACCGAGGCGGCGTCGAGCGAGTCGAGAAGGTCCTGTGCGTAGCTCTCCCGCACCCGCGCCGGGTACGAGACCGAGCCGACGCCGCCCGCTGCAACACGCCGCAGCTCCTGGCGCGTGAAGTTCTTCTCGATCTCCTTCTGCAGCGCCGGAGTGAGCAGGATCCCGCCCGGCTCGTAGATGCGGATGAAGATCGCCTCGGGGTCGAGGTGGCTGGAGCCCACGTGGACGGCGGCAGCGAAACCCTGCGTCTTCAGCACGTGCCGGCTGACGCCCGGCGGCGACACCCGCAGGTCGGCGACGTCGATTCCCGCGGCATTCAGACCCGAGATCATCGCGCGCTTGATCATGCGACAGCCGGGAGCCGAGTCGCGGCTGGCGACAACGCGTGCGCCGCGCTTCAACGCCGTCCCGAGCGCCGTCGCGAGGCGCACCGCGGTCTCGGGCGTGAGATCGACGTTGACGAGACCCGTGACTCCGTCCTTGCCGAAGAGCCGCGACGACGCCCGGGTCTCCCAGATCAGGTTCTCGTAGAGCTGAGAGCCGCTCTCGACCTCCTTGTAGGGGTAGATCCGAATGTGCGGCATGATGCTCGACTCGGAGCCGATCGTGACCTCGTCGCCGATCGCGGCGCCCTCCTGGATCCGGACGTGGTCGCGGATGTCGCACGCGCGCCCGAGGATCGCGCCCTCGATCAACGCACTTCGACCGATGTGGGTCGACGCGTCGATGACCGAGCGGACCGTGCGCGCGCGCTCGCGGAGCGTGACGCCGTTCGAGAGGACGGTGTACGGGCCGATCGACGCGTCGCGGGCGATCCGGCAGTGATTGCCGATGAACGCTGGCCCCTCGATCTCCTCGACGTCGTGGATGTCGGTGCCCTCGCCGATCCAGACGTTCCCGCGCAGCTGCACGCCCTCGACGTTCAGCCGGACCGTCTCGTCGAGCGCGTCGAAGTTCGCCTGCCGGTACTGGTCGAGGTTGCCGATGTCCTGCCAGTAGCCCTCCATGACGTGCCCGTAGATCGGCCGGCCCATCTCGAGCAGGAGCGGGAAGAGCTCCTTCGAGAAGTCGTACGGGCCGTCGAGCGGCACGTGCTTCAGCACCTCCGGCTCCAGCACGTAGATTCCGGTGTTGATCGTGTCCGAGAAGACCTGACCCCACGACGGCTTCTCGAGGAAGCGCTCGACCTTGCCGTCCTCGTCCGTAACGACGATCCCGAACTCGAGTGGGTTGTCGACCGACTTGAGGCCGATCGTGACGGCGGCCCCGGATTCCTTGTGCCGGTCGATGAGCGCACCGAGATCGACGTCACAGAGCGCGTCGCCGGAGATGACGACAAAGGTCTCGTCCAGCAAGCTGCTTGCGAGGCGGACGGAGCCGGCGGTGCCGAGCGGCAGCTCCTCGACCGAGTACTCGATGCTCATGTTGAGCGAGTCGCCGTCGCCGAAGTAGCTCCGGATCGCCTGCGGCATGAACGCCAGCGTGATGACGACCTCGTCGAGGCCGTGCCCGCGCAGCAACTCGAGAATGTGCTCGATGCACGGCTTGCCCACGATCGGCACCATCGGCTTCGGCTGGTTCGAGGTGAGCGGCCGCAGCCGTGTGCCCTCCCCACCCGCCATCACGACTGCCTTCACGACGCCACCTCGCGCCTGGCCTTGATCACGTACTGGGCAGCTGCGGCGAGCGCGAGCGCGAGCGCGAACCAGAAGAGCCAGAGCGGCCACTCGGTCGACTGCCCGACCACGAGCAGGATTCCCACCGACAGGTAGAGCAGCCAGGTCGCCACCTTGCCGAGCATCGTGACATTGAGCTCGTAGCCGCGCGGCATGAGCAAGCGGTACCCGCCGACGAGCAGCGCGTCACGGAGGAGGATGATCACCGTTCCCGCCCAGGGCAGCTTGCCCTCGAGTGAGAGCAGGATCGCCGCCGAGTCGATCATCAGCCGGTCGGCGAGCGGGTCCGCGAGCTTCCCGAACTGCGACTCGACGTGCCAGCGGCGCGCGAGAAAGCCGTCGACCTGGTCGGTTATGCCGGCGATGAGGAAGATCCACCCGGCCGCCCAGCTCGAGCCGTCTTCCGCGTTGACGTACACGACGATGAAGATCGGGATCAGCGCGAGCCGGAGCATCGTCAGCGCATTCGGCAGGTGCGCGAGCGGTGCAGGGACGACGCGGGAGGCCATTCGCCTACAAGGATAGTGTTGCCGCGTGGCCGAGACCGTCACGCTGCCCGGATTCGTCAACGCTCACAGCCACACATTCCAGCGCGCACTGCGTGGCCGCGCCTCCGGCGGCGACTTCTGGGCGTGGCGGGAACTGATGCTCGCGGAGGCCGCGCGACAGACGCCGGCGAGCGTGCGGACCCTCTACGCCGAGACATACCGGGAGATGCGCTCGGCCGGATTCACCGCCGTCGGCGAGTTCCACTACCTCGGTCTCGACGAGGCGCATGCCGCCGTGGAGGCCGCCGGCGATGCCGGGCTCGAGATCGTCCTTCTGCTGGTGGCGTACGGACGCGGCGGCTTGCCCCGGATGCGTCAGGAGTCACCGGCCGAGTATCTGCGCCAGCTCGAGACGCTGCGTGCAGCCGGCGTCCGCGTCGGGCTCGCCCCCCACTCCGTTCGCGCCTGTCCGCGAGATTGGCTCGAGGAGATCGGGCGCTTCGCAGAGGCCGAACGGCTTCCGCTGCACATCCACGCCGACGAGCAGCCGCGGGAGATCGAGGAATGCCTCGCCGAGCATGGCTGCAGGCCGATCGAGCTCCTGGAACGGACCGGCTGCCTCGGATCACACGTCACCGTCGTGCACGCGACGCATGCCGATGGTGCGGAGCTCGACCTCCTCGCCCAGAGCGGCACGACCGTCTGCGCCTGTCCGACGACCGAAGCCGATCTCGCCGACGGATTCCTCCCGGCGGCGCGGATCGACCATCGCAGGATCCCCCTCTGCATCGGCTCGGATTCGAACGTTCGCATCGACCCGCTCGAGGAGCTGCGCGACGTGGAAGGGATCGCCCGGCGCCAGACCGGCAACCGCGGCGTCTTCCCCACCGAGCGCCTGCTCTGCTTCGGCGCCGACGAGGGTGGTCGCTCGCTCGGGCTCGAGTCGTGGCCGGAGATCGAGGTCGATCTCACGCATAATTCGTTGCAGGGCGTCGCGCCGGGCGATGTCCTCGACGCGCTCGTCTCCAGCTGCAGCGCCGACGTGATCGTGCGCTAGCGCCAGCCGAAGAAGACGTCGTCGACCCAGATGGAGCCTTGCAGCGCGTGTGCGCGGAGGACGATGCGCGCGAAGGCAGCTCCCGCGGGCGGTCTGGCGACAACAGCGGCGCTGCGCCAGCGGGCGCCGGCCCGCACCGACGTCCACCGCTGCCCCACCTGACGGCCCTGGCGGTCGAACCAGACGATCGCAGCACGGAGCGCCGCTCCATTGCCTCGAACCCAGACTGACAGCTTCGCGCGCCTGTTCTGCACGGGAGCCGTGACCGGCGTGACGAGGAATGTCCCACTCCCTCCGGGGCGGCCGACGATCCGGCCGGACGCGAGGCCGGATCGCGCCCGGGTCGTGTCGACGACGAGCCGGAGCTCACCTGTCGACCCCCAGACTGCGGGCACGGACGTTCCATCCTCCGCGGACGCAGCCGCTTCGAAGTCTCCGTTGAACCCCGTCTCGACGCTCCCAGCAAACAGTCGACTCACCGCGCCGGCTGCGGGCTTCGCCGAGCCGTCCTCGCGGAAGAGACCGAAGCGATATTCCTCCGCGCGGCCCACCAGGGCCGATTGCGGGATGGCGTCGGGCGCGAAGTCGTCGAGGATCCAGATGCCGGGCGCAGGCAGGCCGAGCCGCGCGAGCGCTCTGAAGCAGAGCTTGAAGTAGTGCTCCTGGGCACCTTCCTGGCCCGAGGCCGTCAGGGGGACGCCCGCATAGCCGCTGTGTGTCGTCGACGTCGGATATCCCAGCTCGCCGATCCACAACGGTGTCGGCGCCGCGATGGCGCGAAGCGTCGCGAAGAGTTGCTCCGCAAGCTCGCAGCCGCCGGTGAACGTGTGGGCGTCGAAGAAGTCGGGTCGCGTGCGTGGCGGCAGCGCCGCAATCAACATCCGCAGGTCCCTCGCAGGCGTCATGCCGGCGACGGATACGGTCACCGGGGTTTGCTTCCGGAGGAGATTGCGCAGCCAGGGCACGAGCTCGCGCGTCCACGCGAGCGCGTCGGCGTTCGCCGGGTCGATCTCGTTCCTGAGCTCGACGAATGCGATCCGCGGATCGCCGACGTATGGCTCGACCACTGCGCGGGCCCACCGTTTCGAGCCCTCGAGGTCGCGGTAGTCGCCCCACCAGTCGAACAGCGTCAGCTGGACGCGGAGCCCGCTCCGCGCGGCAATTCCGACGAACTCGCGCAGGCGTTGCTGATACCGCTCCTGCGGCTCCGGGTAGCCGACGAAGTTCGCCGGGAGGACGACGCGGACGACATTCGCGTTCAGCCCGCGCAGCCGGCCGAGGTCTGCGGAGATGCGCTCCGGACGCCAGGGGTCCCACATGCGCGTCCAGCCGGCATCGGCGGGGTAGTAGCTGACAACGCGGAGCTCGCGGGGAACGTCGAGGCGATCGACGTCGGCAACCGCCTGTGCCGAGCCCGCCGCCGCAAGACAGATCGCAGAGCAGACGATGCCGAGGACTCGCACGAGGATCAAACCCTAGAGCGGTCGGGCGAGAGTTACTACAAAATATTGCTTCTAAATCACAGAAGCCCCACATTGAGGCTCAGTGGTCGAGTCGCGCGACCCAGTGAGCAGTGCGGGCGAGGTAGGCCGTCTGGGATGCTCCTCCGTAGAGCCCCCACGCACCTGTGTAGCTCTCGTAGCCTTGCCGTCCGGGCCGGGCGGGCTCGATCTGCGTCCCCTCGTGCCACTCGTTGTAGCTCGTGATCGTCACGAGATCGGCGCGGGCTCGAATTGCTCCGCGCCACATGGAGTCATAGGTCGCGCCGTTCTTTCGTGGGCGAATGCGCGGGTCGCCCGTCGCCCGACGGGCGTCGTAGCCAGGCCCCACAGATGGAGCACACAACAGCCCGAGCCGGCGCGCCTGCCGGCACAGCCGCGGAAAGAGGGTGCCCTGGTAGAGCAGCACGTCGTAGGTGTAGAGCCCGTCGAACCGCCCGGCGGCAGCCTTGCCGGGGAGATTCGTGTTCGCAAAGATGCGCACGTCGTCGAGCCGGTCGTTCAGCTCCGCCCAGTCGGCGTCGGGCAGCGAGCTCGAGTTCCAGACGTAGAAGTCGGAGATCCCGAGCGCCTGCAACGCGCGGATGTCGGCCTCCGTGCTCGCGACGGTACGGCCCCTGTACGGCTCGAGATGAGCCGCGACGGCGAGCATGTTCATTCGCGCCGCCTCGATCACCTGAGCGAGTCGCTGATCCGTGACCGACCCCCTGCCCCACCAGGAGGTGATGACCGTTCCGACACCCGCCGCGGCGATTTCCCGCATCTGCGCCCCGACCACGAGCGAGTCGGCCGACGAGTACGGCCCACGTGCCGGATAGAAGCCCGACGAAAGGCTGGCGGGCGGCGTGCTTCCACCCTGCTGCCAGTGAGCGTACTGGCCGTCCGTGTGCGGCGTCGCAAACCACGGGTAGTAGAAGATTCCGACCAGCGGCGAGGGAGGAACGCGTTGATCGCGAGCGGCCTGCCCAACGGCGGCAGGCGCGGCAAGGAGTGCCACAGTGACAACGAGAGCAAGCCGCAGAGACCCCAACGCTCGCGGATCTTAGTTGGCTTTTTCGACGTTATCTAGTGAAAGCTGCCGAAAAGTTCTCGTGGAGCGGACGCGGCGTCGGCGCGAAATCCGACATGTGAAGATAGGGCCCGTGGAGTCGCCGCCCCGGAGAGTTGTCACACCGCTTGCGGCGGAGGCGCTTCTTGCCTTCGGGCTCGCCGCACTCGTTGCCTCGCTGCTGGTTGCCTTCGGCCCGCCTGGAAGCGATCTGGCCGCGCACGTCTACCAGAGCGGGCTCTTTCGCGACCACGGCTTCCAGCTCTGGAACAACTTCTGGTACGAGGGCCGCTACAGCTTCGTCACGTACAGCCTTCTCTACTACCCGGCCGCTTCGCTCGTCGGGATCCAGCCGCTGGCGGTGCTCAGCATCGCCACTGCCGCGCTCGCCTTCACGGTGATCGCCGCGCGCGAGTGGGGTCCGGCCGCGCGCTGGTCGAGCCGGTCGTTCGCCGTGGTCTGGGCGGGCGTCGTACTCTCCGGCGCCTATCCGTTCGCGCTCGGCGCGACGTTCGCGCTGCTGGCGCTGTGGGCGCTCCAGTCGCGCGCCCGCCTCCGCTTCGCCGTGCTGACCGTCCTCTGCTTCGCAGCCAGTCCGCTTGCGTTCGCCCTGCTCGTACTCGTGCTCGCGGCGATCGGCCTCGCCCGCCTGCCGGCCCGGGTCGAGCTCACCCTCCCAGTCGTGACCGTCGGAGCGCTCGCGACCGTGTGGCTCGTTCTGTGGCGGCTCTTCCCGGCCGGCGGCCGCTTCCCCTTCTCAGTCGAGGAATTGGCCGCCGTGTGCGTGTTCTGCGTCCTCGGCATCGTCTTCACGTGGCACGTGCAGGAAGCGCGGGTGCTCCGGTGGCTGTACGTCCTCTATCTCCCGGTCTGTGTGACCGCGTTTCTCATCCCGTCCAGTCTCGGCGAGAACGTTGCCCGGCTTCGTTTCGCCGCCGTGCCGCTCGCGATCCTCACGCTCTCGCTGCGCCGCTGGCGGCCACTCCCACTCGCGACGGTCGCCTTCCTGCTGGCGCTCTCGTGGAACGTCTCCCCGCTCGCGGCGAGCTACGCCAAAGGCCTCTCCGATCCGGCCTCGCAGGAGGCCTACTGGGCGCCCGCGATCGGGTTTCTCGACAAGCACCTCGATCCGTCGTACCGCGTCGAGGCTGTCGACACGACCGGGCATTGGGCCGCGGCGTACCTGCCGGCAGCCGGGATTCCGATCACGCGCGGCTGGTTCCGCCAGGAGGACTTCCCTCGCAACGAGGTGCTCTACAACGACGACGAGCTGGGAGCGCACGTGTGGACTCGCTGGCTGCGTCGCATGGCCGTTCGCTACGTCGTGCTTCCGGACGCGCCACTCGACTACAGCTCGGCGGCCGAGGCGACGCTGCTGCGAAGCGGCCGCACCGGGCTCAAGCCGGTGTTCCGCTCGGCCCACACGACCATCTATGCCGTGCCCTCGCCACGGAAGCTCGTCAGCGGCCCGGGCAACACCGACGTCCTCACGTTCGACCACTCGCGCCTCACGTTCACCGTGTCGGCAGCCGGCCGCTATCGAGTCGCAACGAGCTGGTCGCCTTACTGGAAGGTCTCCCGCGGCTGCCTCGAGCGCGACCAGGCGGGGATGACGGTCCTGGACGCACCCGGGCCCGGCGTGGTGACGATGCGGTTCACGCTGAAAGCCGGGAGGGCTCTGGCGACGCTCGCAGGACGGTCGACCACGACCTGCGCGCACTAGAAGCGCTCTCCCAGGCAAGCAGTGCGGTCGCGCCGAGCGCGCCCCACGTGAGCTCGTCGACAGGCGAGTCGTTGACGACGAGCGACACCGCGAGGGCGACCAGGAATGCGGTCGTGGCTCGCTGGCGCGGCGCGCGCATGGCGACGGCGACCAGCGCCACGAGTCCCAGCACACAGAAGAGGCCTGCATGCCACGACGCGGTTGCGCCCCCCCACGTCACGTCGAGGCGCCTGCCCAGGTCATCCACGAGGCCCGAAGGCCCGTCCCCGACGGCGGTCGTTACGTGGCTGGAGCCGCCGAGGCCGGCGTCGACCGCGACGAGGAGGAGCGCGAGCCCGAAGACCGCAGCTCCCGCCACCGCGACGCGGACGACGGAGATGCGCCGGAGCCCGTCCTGCACCGCGAGCGCGCCCAGCCCGGCCAGCAGCACGAGGACGCCGCCTCCGTCGGCGCCTGCCCGGCTCCAGCCGAGCGCGACAAGGGCGAGCAGACCGACGAGCGCGAGCCAGCGCCGTGAGATCGCGGCCGCAGCCAGCACGGGCGCCAGCAGGAGCGTCTCCACCTGATTGGTGACCCCGAAGAAGCGGACACCGCCGTCGGGATGCGGCCCGATCGCGGCGAGCGCATTCGTCTCCGGGAACGCTGCGAGGACGACGAGGAAGCCCGCGAGGAAGAGCGCGACTAGCAGGGGCGAAGTGCTCCTCCCGCCTGCCGGCGACGAAGGCCGCCGCGGCGCCTCCAGCCGCGACGGCGACGCCGACTGCCAGAGGCGACCGGATCCCGACTGCGGAGAGCAGGAGAGCGATCGAGATCGCCCCGGGCGCCGCAAGGAGTGCGGTGCGGGCGAGCCTGCGCGAGCGCGTCGCGAACGCCGCGGCTGTGAGGCAGCCCAGCAGCACAGCGAGGCCGACCGTTGCGGCGCCGCGCGAGTCGTGTGCGCGGGTCAGCCGTCGATCGAGCTCGCGCAGCGCGGCGGCGTTCCCAGGCCGGAAACCGAGCACCGGATTTGCGCCCTGCTCGAGGTCGATGGCAGTCGGCGCGACGTCGGCGATCGAGACGAGCCCGGGCAGCCGCGTCGACGGCGAGTCGAGGATCCCGTGGAAGCCGCCTCCGACGATCGCAACCGGATAGCGAGTGACGTTGTGGTGTCGGCCGGCGGGCGGCAGCGCGACGTAGATCGTGACCGGGCGGGGTCTTCTCGCGATCGCGATCAGCGGTTTCCGGTCCTGCCTGCCGGCGAGGCCGGAGACGCTCCGCCCGGTCGTGAGGGACTGCAGCGCCTGCTCTCGCGTCACGCTCGCCCCCGCTCCCGGCACGAGCAACCCGACCGCGCCCCGGTCCGCCTGCGCCCACACCTCCTGTGCCGGCACGACGAGAACTGCGACGGGCTCGGCGTGTGCCGGTCCGGCACCGGCCAGGATCGCCAACGTCGCCGCGCCCGCGATCGCAACCCGCGTCATGCCGAGACGGTACCGCGCGTCACGGAGGCGATCGGCCGCAGTATGGTCGGCTGCGGCGAGGAGGGTGCGATGAAACGACGCGAGATCCGCTCGTGGCTGATGGACATGGACGGGGTGCTGGTGCACGAGCAGAGCGCCATTCCCGGCGCGGACCGGTTCCTCGCGCGCCTGCGCGAGAAGGGACTGCCCTTTCTCGTGCTGACGAACAACTCCATGTACACGCGGCGCGACCTGACCGCGCGGCTCCGCACGATCGGCCTGGACGTGCCCGAGGAGGCGATCTGGACCTCCGCGCTCGCGACTGCGAACTTCCTGGCCGGCCAGCGACCCGGAGGAACGGCATTCGCGATCGGTGAGGCGGGGCTGACGACCGCGCTGCACGACGCCGGCTACACGCTGACCGACAAGGATCCCGATTACGTCGTGCTCGGGGAGACCCGGACGTACAGCTTCGAGCGAATCTCGCAGGCGATCCGCCACGTTGTCCGAGGCGCGAGGTTCATCGCGACCAACCCCGACCCGACCGGGCCGACTCCCGACGGCCCGCTGCCGGCGACCGGCTCGGTTGCGGCGCTCATCAGTCGCGCCTCGGGCGTCGATCCGTACTTCGTCGGCAAGCCCAACCCGCTGATGATGCGCTCTGCGCTCAATGCGATCGACGCCCACTCGGAGTCGGCCGCGATGGTCGGCGACCGCATGGACACCGATGTCGTGTCGGGCCTCGAGGCAGGGATGCACACGGTGCTCGTCCTGACCGGCATCACCTCCCAGGCCGAGGCCGAGCGGTTTCCTTACCGTCCGTCACGGATCGTCGACTCGATCGCGGATCTGATCGACGAGCTCGGCTGAACCGCGTCTAGAACACAAGGCGAGACCGGCTTCCGCCGTGCCTCCTGGGATCTGCCGCGCGCGCGATCTCGGCCGATCGGCCCAGGTTGCGTGCGATCAGGAAGCCTTCACCTCGCTCGATCATCTCCTCGACCTCTGCGATCCCGTGTCCCGGCGAGAGAATGAACGTCGTCGCGTCGGCGCGGACGCGCTCGTAGGTCGTCGCGCTGACCTTGATGTGCTCGCCGCAGGAAGGCTGTTGCCCGCACTCGCAGAAGAGCTCGAACAACTCGGTCGAGGTTTCCGCTTCTTCGCCGTGGCCCCGAACCGTCTGTACGCCTGCACGAGGTGCTCGTTCAGCTCGCGGTAGCGGTTCTGCACCGCCGCGTTTACGTCAATCGAGTCTGGCGTCATGACCGACCTCACAGTCCCCAGCGTGCCGTGTTCTGCCGGCGGTAGGTCTCCACCGGCCGTGCAACCGACCTGTTTGTTGAGGACGGTCGAATCACGCAGAGCCAGTTGCTCCGGCCCGCGACTGGTTTGACGGTACCCACCTTCTCCAATTGTCAATCCCGGCGGCTCCGTCGCGCGCCCGGAAGATTCTCCACCGAATCCGCGTCTCGTTGGACACCACTTGAGAAACGGAGTTCTGCGATGGATGATCGCTGGATTCACAAGAGCGGAAAAGATTGCGATGAGGGCCAGCAGGTTGCAGATCACTCGTCTTCGTGCTGCCGGTCGTCCTTATTTTGGCCGCGGCGCTTGCGGAGACTTCTGCGGCGGCCAGGGTCAAGACAGTCCCGATCATCAACGTCTACTCCCACCGTCCGGTTGACATCGTGCCGGGCAGCCTTGCGGCGTCGACGCGGCCCTACGCGAACGCGTTCTTGTGGAAGTACCCTGAAAAGCAGTTCGACCTGGTCTACAGCACTACCAACCCGAAGGTGTTCATGATCCGCGCCGGCCACTCCGGGCTGTGCCTGATGCTCGACTTCCGTGCGCCCTACAGAAATGGCACGCGAGTCATCCAGTACGACTGCAATGCGGCGAAGCGCTCCAAGTGGTGGTACACGGTGAAGGTCGACGACGCCCCCGCTCCGCCGGGCGAGCCGCAGTCGGATTATCCGTACATGCTGTTGGTGAAAAACAACTTCACCCGCAAGTGCCTGGATGCTGACAACGGCGCAGGTGGGGCGCCGCCAAAGGCGGCCGTCTTGCAGCAATGGGACTGCATCTCTTACTTGGACGACTGGAACGCCGGTAACCAGCTGTGGCGCGATTACACATGAGCGCAGCGGACGACGCTGCGCCGTGTCGTCGGTGCTCGGTCAACCGAACGGCGCCATCCGGATACTCAGGTCGGTGACGGCGAAGCGGTGTAGGTACCACGCCCGGCCGCGAGGGACCTGCTTGGCCTCCGCGCGCCACAGCGCGGCGAACTCACGTTTGAAGCCCAGCCGCGGGAACTGCTCGACCACGCGCCTGCGGACCGCGTCGGGGATCTCGTTGCTGCGCGAGCCGAAGACGTCAACGGCTGCGCCGGCGGACATGAGATAGGCCTCGGGGCCGGACTCAAGGCCGACACCGGGGCTGTGATGCATGGCGATAGCGTTGGTCACCACCTCCCGGCTGTCGGCGGGGACTCCGTGGCGGTCGGCGAACTCGCGGACCAGCGCCGCGCTGCGCACGGTGAAGTCGACGTGCGGGACGGGGCTTGGAAGCCCGGTGTCGTGGAACATCGCGGCGAGGTACAGCAACTCTCGGTCAAACGAGATTCCGCGTCGTGCGGCGATGGCGGCTGCCCAGGCATAAGCACGATGGGAGTGGTTGCGCAGCGCCGGTGTGAGGATGTCCGCGGCAGCCTCCTGCGCGTTCGGGCCAGCGACGAGTCCGGGGGCGCAAGGCGCGCCGGTTCGATGGTGGCGCGGCGTCCCGAATGCATGCGCAAGGCCATCGCCAACCGGCCGGCCAGGATGCCGGGCTCTTCGCGCAGCAGCGGCCGCGCCAGCGTCACCCACTCGCGCGCGGTGAGCACTCCGCCGGTGCGCTCGGTCCATCCGATCGACCCGAGGGGATCGCTGGATCCTGCGCGGCCACTGCGATCGGCGGTGGTGGTCGTGGACATCGGTCGATTCTAGAAGCCGACAGGCCCGGCGGGCCCGAGATCAGGGTGGCGGTCCGCACGAACCGGGATTGGCCATCTTTGCGTATCGGGGCTCTGGCTAGACAACAAAAAGCCGCCATTTGCGGCGGCTTTTCGATCGGGGCGCCGAGATTCGAACTCGGGACCTCTAGTCCCCCAGACTAGCGCGCTAACCAGGCTGCGCCACGCCCCGCGGCGTTGCGCACGGTAGCAAGCCGTTTCGCACACCGCCGAACCACGGCCTCCCCTGCCCGCCACGATTCATATCGCCACTTTGTCGCCTCATTAGGCAACGATGGCTTCAGCGTGGCCAGCCAGTGAGTGAGGGAAGACGACGCCCTCCTCTCGCGTCCTGGAAAGTAAAGCTCCTACGGAGGCTCATTCATGATCCGCGTCCTCACCGTTTTCGCCGTCGTCGTCGCGCTCGCCGTCTCGGCCACGCCCGCCTTCGCGGCCGGCAGCGGCGCGTCGAACACGCGGCGGGCTGCGTTTTCGCCGCCGACAAGCCCGCCGACGCCACCCGGTGTCCCTATCCCCTATCCGAACTTCCCAGACCCCGTGCAGGTTCCCACGCGCCCGATCAAGTAGGCCCTCGGGTCTCGCGTGCCTGTCGCAGTCTCCGCGTTGACGTTGTTCAGCCCTAGTACGGGTCAGGCACGTACGGTGTCGGGTTCCGGTCGGCCTCCTTCACGAGGTCGGCCGCCGAGAACGAGGTTGGGATTACTTCGAACTCTGCGACCAGTCGAATGTCGCCTTGTCCAATGCTGAATTGCGCCTCGAATCCCCCAACCAGTCCGACACGTTCGTGAGATAACCGCGCCGTGAGGCTCTGGATCACGGCGGCGTTGGTCCCGGCCGTGCTCTGGGTCGTCGTGCTGGCGAAGCCTGCGGTCGACGAGCGCTGGGAGAACCACCCCGCCCATTTCTGGCTCGTCCTTGCCGCGGCGCTCGCAAGCGTCGGGCTCGGCTACACGGTGTCGTCCGCGGCGCGGCGGCGGCGCGATGCGCGGCTCCTCCTCGTCTCGCTGGCGTTTCTCGCGAGCGCCGCGTTCCTCGGACTGCACGCGCTCGCGACGCCCGGAGTGCTGCTTGGGAAGAACGCCGGCTTCGAGCTCGCCACGCCGGTTGGGCTCGTTGTGGCGGCGGCGTTCGCGGCGGCGTCATCGATCGAATTCTCGGCCCGTGGGGCCGAACGTGTGCTGCGAGCGGCGCCGGTGTTGCTCGGAGCGCTCGCGACGCTTGTCGTGGCCTGGGCGGTCGTGTCGCTGACGACGGTGCCGCCTCTCGACCGACCGCTTGCCGCGGAGGAGCTCGATGGCTGGCAGGTCGTTCTCGCCGTTGCCGGGGTGGCGCTCTACGCTGCGGCGGCGGTCGGCTACTTCGTCCTCTACCGCCGTCGCGGCGCCCGGTTCGCGCTCGGCGTCGCTTTCGCGTTCGGACTGCTCGCGGAGGCGATGGTCGTGATCGCGTGGGCGCGGAACTGGCAGATCTCATGGTGGGAGTGGCACGCGCTGATGCTCGCGGCGTTCGTCGTGATCGCCGCAATTGCACGCCGCGAGTGGTATGAGGAGCGCTTCAGCGCCCTCTATCTGGACCGCACGCTCGCCGGCGCTCGCGACGTCAGCGTCCTCCTTGCTGATCTTTCCGGGATTCACCGCATACAGCGAGCGTCACGAGCCTGGCCGGGTTGCGTCGATGCTGAACACGTATTTCGAGACGATCGTGCCGCTGCTCGAGGCAAACGGCGGCGAGGTGCACCAGATCGTGGGCGATGAAGTGATGGCGATCTTCAACAAGCAGGGCGACACGCCTGACCATCCGGAGCGGGCAGCGCGGGCGGCGCTGCTACTCCAGGCGGAGGCGGAGCGGATCGCAACGGCCCACCCGCAGTGGCCGCGCTTCCGCACCGGCGTGAACAGCGGTGACGTCGTGGCGGCGGTCGTCGGCGGGTCGCGCGGGCACCGCAAGCACGGCGTTGTCGGCGACACCGTGAACCTCGCGGCGCGGCTCGAAGCGGCCGCCAGCCCAGGCACGGTCGTGATCGGCGAAGCCACGTACCTTCGGCTCCCGGCAGGTGTTGTCGCAGAGCGGGTAGCACCGCTCCAGGTGAAGGGGAAGCGCGAGTCGGTCGACGCATATGTGCTCCTGGCGCTGCCTGGCTGAAACGGATACCTCGAGACGTTGAGCACAGAGCCACGCGTACCGCCCTCTCCCACGGATGGCTTGTGACTTCTCGAACAGGCCATGATTCGCGGCAGGGTGCCGAACTGGCCGCCGCCCGACACTCCCGCGTCACACGGCTGCGTCCGCCAATCGGCAACCGTCGCCCGCTGGACGTATGACTTCGCGACCGTCGGTATGCCGGTCAAGGTGATCGCCGCCCAAGTCGTGATCCCTCCGACTAGCCGCCGCCGGTGATGTCCGTGACCACGAAGGCGGTCACGTCCTCGATCTCCTTCTGGGTCAGCGTGCCCTCGAACGACGGCATCCCGCCGCCTCCGTTCGTCACCTGGGCGAGCACGAGCTCCGGGTTCGACGCCGTCGGGATCGAGGTCAGATCGGGGCCGCCGTTTCCGCCCGTGCCCGCGAGCCCGTGGCAGCCGGAGCAGTTGTCTGCCCAGACGGCCTTGCCCGCCGCTGCGTCGCCGTCGCCCTCTGTCGGCTCGGCCGGCGTCTCGCCGGCGTGGCCGACGCCTTCCGCCTCCTCGCCGACGCCCTTGAGCTGCTCCATCGTCCCGTTCAGGGAGAAGAGCCACAGGTTGTCTCCGTGCGGCGTCGCCGCGAGCGCGTTGCCGCCCGCCAGGAACGCGATCTTCTCGGTGCCGTCGTGCTCGAACACGGTCACCGTCGAGTTGGCGCCGGCGCCGGTCTGGAAGCTCCACTTGAGCTCGCCGTTCTCGGCGTCGTACGCCTCGAGGTGGCCGCTGTTCCGGCCGACGAAGACGAGCCCGCCCCCTGTCGCGGTCGAGCCCGAATAGCACGACTCCGGCCAGCGCTTTTGCCACTTGATCTCGCCCGTGTGGGCGTCGATCGCGCTGAAGTAGCCGGGGTGGTCGCCGAACCCGGTGGTGACGAAGGAGCCGCCGATGTCGGCCACGGATCCCTGCTTGCCCGGCGGGACGGCCTCGTTCGACAGGACGAGGCCCGAGAAGGCCGCCTGCGCGCAGACGTAGAACATCTCGGTCTCGGGGCTGTAGCTCGTCGGCTGCCAGTTCGTCCCTCCCTGCGGGCCGGGAACGACGACGGTGATCGCCTTGTCGTCGAACGGGGTGTACACCTGCTCGGCGCGCTTGACGGGCAAGTCCTTGAGCGGCTTGTTGGCGCTCTTGAGCTCGTTGACGGCCTGAACGTGCTCCGCCGTCACCTCGTGCGGGATGAAGGGCGGATAGCTCGGGATCGGCTGCGTCTTGGCGGTCTTCTGTGACGCGAGCTGCGGCACCGGCTTCTCGGGGATCGGCAGGAGCGGCTCGCCCGTCTCCCGGTCGAGCAGGTAGAGCCAGCCGGTCTTCGATGCCTGGGCGAGGCCCTTCTTCCCGTCGACGTCGAACAGGACGACGGGGCTCGGGCCGTCGTAGTCCCAGATGTCGTGGTGGACCTGCTGGTAGTGCCAGCGGTACTTCCCGGTCTCGGCGTCGACCGCGACGATCGAGGCCGTGAACAGGTTGTCGCCCTCGCGCTTGCTGCCGTTCAGGTCGGGGGCGGCGTTCCCGGTGGAGAAGTAGAGCAGGCCGAGCTCGGGGTCGACGGCCGGGGTTTGCCAGACCGGCGCGCCGCCCGTCTTCCACGCGTCGTTGTCCTGGGGCCACGTGTCGTGGCCGGTCTCGCCGGGGCCGGGATGGTCCAGAAGCGCCACTTCAGCTTGCCCGTCGTCGCGTCGAAGGCGGCGACACGGCCGCGGAGCGAGAACTCGCCGCCGGAGCCGCCCACGATCACCATGCCGTCGTAGTAGAGCGGCGCGTGGGTCAGCGTGAAGCCGTCCTGCCAGCGCCCGACGACCGTCTCCCACGCCACCTTGCCGGTCTTCTGGTCGAGCGCCACGAGCTTCCCGTCGAGCTGACCGAGGTAGACCTTGCCGTCGCCGAGTCGCGACGCCGCGCGAGAGCCAGCCGCAGCAGACGGTGCTGATCGTCTGCTCCAGGTGCGCCTTGTACTCCCACATGATCTTGCCGGTGCCGACGTCGACCGCGAAGACGTCGTCGGCCCCCGTCGGGACGTACATCGTCCCCTCGTAGACGATCGGCTGGGCCTCGGCGGAGTACTTCGCGGCGGTACCGGAGCCCTTGAGATTGGTCATCCAGACACCCTTGAGGTCCTTGACGTTCTCGGTGTCGATCTCGTCGAGCGGCGAGTAGCGCTGGTTCGAGAGGCTGCCGCCGTTCGTGATCCAGCGGTCGGTGGGCTCGGCGGTCAGGTCGTCGGCGGAGAACGCGGGCGCGGCCTCGATCTCGGCCGGCTCCACGATGGGCTTGCCGTCCTCGCCGACGGTGACCGTGGCGCGCCGCCTCGTCCTCGTCGCCGATCGCGTAGCCGACGAACGCCGCGGGCAGGAGCAGGGCGAAGAAGAGCAGCCAGATGCCTACGTCGAGAAACCCATCCCAGAACCGTCGCTTGCGCTCCATCGCACTCCCCCCGGGTCGCGTGATTACCACGCCTTCCCCCGGGTCGGCGGTTCGAATCCTCGGAGCGCACACAGAGTCTCAGAACGACACGAGGATGTCCGGGCGACCGTGGCAGCCCTCGGCCGGAACGCGTAGTCCTGGGCCCTCGCGTGGCGAACGACCGCTCGGATGGGTAAGGATCCAGTCGATGTCGGCAAGGTAAGGGCCGCGCCTGCCGAGTAGCCGCCTGGCGTGCGCAAAGGTGACCCTTGCACGCTTGTGAGGCGAACCGTGAGAGGAGACACGATGGATGAGCCACGGATACATGCTCGGATAGAGCAGCTCGTCGCCGAGGAACACGAGCTCTCGGGAGCGCGAGGCACGAGGCGAGGCGGGCGACGATGAACGTGCCCGACTCGGCTCGCTGAAGGTCACGCTCAGATCAGTGCTGGGGACCTGCTCCGACAGCGCCGGGCACTTGACCAAGCCGGGCTCGACCCCGAGGCCGCACAAGTCCGCGACGCACACATCGTCGAGCAGTACGAGCAGTAACTACCGGGTTACCCGGCTTCGAGCTCCTCGAGCCCTGCGGTGGACGAGTGCAGCGGCCATCGCCTCATTGGGCAACAGCGGCTTTCAGTGTGAGCCAGCGTTCTACGGGAGAGCGTCAAGTTTCCTCGGTGTCCAGGAGCCAGAGAATGCAACCGTCGGATCTCAGCGACGGCGTACGCGCTCGCAGCTTCGGCCGACGATGTCGCCGCGGTCGGCGTACACCGTATCCCGGCCGGGCCCACAGACGATGGAATCGCGTCGGCCGTCGCGGGCCTCGATGATGTCGTCGCCGCTTCCGCCATCGTGCTTGTCCCGCCCTGGGCCGCCGACGAGCCGGTCCTTACCGGGCCCGCCGAGGAGCGTATCGTCGCCTCCGCGACCGAAGAGCTTGTCGCCGCCGCCGAGGCCGCGGAGCACGTCGCGTCCGCTTGTTCCGCGAAGGACGTCAGCGCGGCCGGTGCCGGCGACGTCGTTGACGGCCGGAGCTGCGGGCCGGGCGGTTGGGGGACGAAGCGACGCCGGTGGTCTGACGGTGAGGGTGAGGCCGCCGGCGTTGTTGGCAGGGTTCGGATCCGCACTTGACATCGTCGTCGAGGCGGTCATCTGCTTCACACCGGCGGCGCCGACGTTGATCGAAAACCGAAGCGTGCTCGTCGCGTTCGGAGAGAGGTACTCAAGGTTGCAGCTCAAGGCGCTCGCGCCAGTGCATCCGCTCCCCGTCTCATACGACGGCAGACCGAGCAGGGTCGCGTCGCCGGGCAGCGTGATCGCGACATGTAGGCCGCGCGCGGCGAGGCTCGTCGAGGTGTTCCTGACGGCCACCCGGACCTCGACGGTGGCGCCGGCGAGCGGGCTCAGGTCAGAGGCGGCGAGCAAGAGTTCGACATCCGGCCCGACGCCGCCACCTCCGCCACCTCCGCCTCCCGATGGCGGCGGGGGCGCGGGTGGCGGCGACGAATCGCCTCCAGGGGTCGCATTCGTCGTGAACGAGAGATAGCCGGAGAGCTGGTGGGTCGTGGTCGCGCCGACTCCGAGCCAGCCGTCCGAAGCTGTCACGAGCGCAGTTGCCGCCAGTGCATCGGCGCCGGCCGGGATGGACAGATCGCCACTGGCTCGGTCGAGGCCGACTATGCCCTGCACGAGGCGACCGTTGAGATGACCGCCGGCGGCGGCGATCACGACCTGGGGCCCGACGACGGTGATCGCGTCGATGACAGTCGATGCCTCGGGGCGGAAGGAGAAGTCGAGACCGCCCGTCAGCGTATTGACGGAGGCGAGTGTCGGCTGGAACTGGCCGCCGACGTGGCTGAACGCCCCCGTGAGGAAGACACTGTCGCCGGCGGAAGCGATGCCAGTGACCATGCCGTTGACTGCGGGGTCCCACGAAAGTCGTGCGCCCGTTGCTGGATCGAGCGCAGCGAGGTACGGCTGGTTGACGGCATTGATCGATTGGAAGTCCCCTCCGACGTACACACGCCCGTCTGCGGGAATGATCGTCGACACGCGGCCGAACTGGGGTAGCGGCGAAGCGGAGAGCGCAGGCGCGAATCCTGTCGGTGTTCCTGTGGTCGTGACTGCGCCTATCGCCGCGCGGGGAGCGCCGGCCAGTGTGTCGAAGTTGCCCACCATGAAGATCGATGTTCCGTCGGTGGCGAGCCGCTGGATGTAGGTGTCGCACGGGCCCGATTGACAGGCGAGCGCCGGCGCCCAGGGCAGCACCGCGCCGCTCGCCGAGTCGATCGCCGCGAGATCCGTTCTCCCGACCCCACCGACCGAGTCGAACGCGCCGCCGAGGTACACGGTCGATCCGATCACGGTCAGAGCTCTGACCTGCGCAACGATCACTCCTGTGACAGGCGCGTCGAGCGACGTCGCCTCGCCCGTGTTCACGTCCAGCGCGGCCAGGTTTCTGCGGCGGACTCCGGCAACGCTTCTGAACTCGCCCCCGGCGACGATCTGTGTGCCGACCGGCGCGACGGCGTAGACCCTGTTCTCTGTGGTCGCGACCAGTCCGCTGGAGGCGCCGGTCGACGCGTCGAGCAGTTCGATCTCGTACGATCCCACCCCGGTAGGGTCGGCAAAGTGCCGGCCCGCGACGAGAGCCGAGCCGTCGAGGGCGAGCGCAGTCGTCCCCCGGTTCGGGCCGGAGTCGAATGGGAGCAACGCGCCTGTCGTCCGGTTCACTGCCGCCAGGGAGTACCGCGGCGACGTGAAGTCTCCCCGCACGTAGAGCGTCGAACCGGAGACCAAGAGCTGTCGGATCGAGCCGGGGAAGACCGGCGGCGACCAGGCAAGCGGCTCATGCGTGACGACGTCGAACGCCGCCAGCGAGTACGGCTGGGTAGTCGGCTGCGGTCCGACGAGACTTCCGCCCACGTACAGTGTCGAGCCGGCAAGCGCCAGCGCTTCTGCGCCCCACAAGGGTGGTGCCCAGGCCGTCGGAAGAGCCGACACCGGGTCGAGCTCCGCGACGCCAGTGCCAGGCACGAATGTCCCGTTCACGACGAAGCCCCCGTTCGTCGTGACGTACACCGCGGAGTCACTCACCTCGATGTCCGAAACCGACCCCGTGTGATTCGGGTTCCAGGGAAGGACCGCGCCGGAACCCGTTGCGACGGCCGCCAGGCCCGTTCGCTCCGTGCCGCCGATCCAGCGGAACGCGCCGCCCACGTACAAACGCGCGCCGTCCAACTCGAGCGCGGAGACAGCCCAAGAGTCAGGCGAGCCAACCGGATCCGGATCGGTCGAGACGAACGGTGCAAAGGCGGGATCGACTCTCCCGTCTCCGAGCACGTGCACAAGCCCATAGCGAGGAAGCCCGCCGACCGATTTGAACGAGCCGCCGAGATAGACGCCGCCCGCACCATCCGGCTCGACAGCGCTTACAAACCCGCCCTCGACACGGGGAAACAAGAAGTTGGGGCGACCGCTCGACTTGTTCAGCGCGGCTCCGGAGCCCGTATGAGGGCCGACATACGTGAAGGCCCCACCGAGGAACACTTTGTCCCCGGCGCGAGCAACCGCAAGAACAGAGCCGTTCGGCTCCCAGGCCGGCCTGGGAACGAGCTCAAGCCTGCCGAAGGCCGAACCCGCGGTCATCCCTGCGAGCCCGCACGCGCACAGAAGCACGCCGATCACACGGACCGCCCCTCTGCCCTCTCCCCACGTTCGGATTCTGGGACCCCTCGAGACAGGAGTCAAGGTCGGTCAGCGCGGCAGTGGATTCGGGCCGGTGGCGGTGACCAGCCGCTGCGGCACCCAGTCGTCGACGTGCCTGAAGCCGTCGAAGCGCGCTCCCTCGAGGATGACGCCGTCGTACAAGGAACGCCGGTAGAACTTCACGTGGGTGAAGTCCTCGAACAGGACATAGACGGGCTCGACGTAGGCACTCTGGAACTGCTGGCCAGTCAGTGCGGCTCGATGCACTTGCGAGAAGTCGTCGAGCTCCTCACCCACGACGACGCCGAGGTGCTCGAGGCCCATCCGGTAGACGCGCTGGTGAACAGGCGGGATGAGCTCGATGAGCGAGACCGGAGTCCCGTGAGGACATCGAGCGGCTCGGCGAGCACGATCAGGGAGATCGGACGCCCGTTCCAGAGGTTCTCGCTGTTTGCCCTCGCATGGCGCTCGAGAAGCGTCCGCTGGTGGACGTACAGATCCCAATCGGCAACGCGGACGGCGAGGTGGCTGAGTGCGTAGGTTGCGATGTCGATTCCGCGGGCAGAAAGACGGTTGCGCTGCATCGTGGCGAACGCTCGATAGTCCCCGATGATCTCGGCGATCGGATCAGATTTCGCCACCTGGCACCTCCGCCGCCATCGTACGAGATGCACGGCCCGCTGACCTAGCAGCGCGCGTGGCTCGGGCCGGCTAAAGCCGCTCAGGCGTCATTCCCGAACATCGCCCAAGCGCGGTCGCCACCTTCAGGGACGGTCCCTCTACACAGCCTGCTGATCTGGAACCGGGGTCGCAGCGTCCGTGGGGCGCTCGAACGGGCTCCGTCGATGACGTAGAAGCGACCGTCCACGCAACAGCGGATCGCCAGCAGATCCAACTCGGCGATCGCTGCTTCCACCGTGCGCAGAAGAGCCCCGAGGTCGACGTCGTCGACCTTGACAGTGGCTCCGACCAACCACACGTCGACATCGAGCATCTTCCATCCCGGCCAGTTGGGTCGGATGCGCCTGCAGAACTGCTCGACATCGGCGAATGACGGGATCTCGAAGAAGATCATCTCGCTCGCCTCGGCCCCCATGGATTCCACATCGACAGGGTGGCCGCAGGCAACTGTGCGTCGTATGACGCGTCTGGATCAATCCCGACCCGGTGTCGATTCGGCCGAACGGTGCGTCGCGTGGTTCGAGCGAGCGTCGATCAGCTCGTCGCAAGCCGCTCGCCACGAGCGACCGCCACCGCTTCGAGCCGTGAGCTCGCGCCGACCGCGTGGAGCAGGGCGCGAATGTGATTGCGCACGGTCTCGCGGCTCAGGTGCAGCTCTTCCGCGATCTGATCGGTTGAGCGGCCGCGCTCGAGCAACTTCAGAACTTCGGCCTGGCGAGGGGTGAGGGACAGCTCCGGGTGCCCCTGGGGCTCCTCCAGCACGTCGGAGACCTGACCGAAGACGCCGATCACGCGGCCACCACGCCTCAGTGGGACGGAGCTCACTTCGACGCCCACGCGGGTGCCGGCGCTGTCGACGAGCACCACTGCCGAGTCTGTGACCGGCGCGGTCCCGAGCAGGTTGCGCGCAAACAACTCGCGTGCGCGCCGCGTCTCCTCGGGAGCGACGACAGATGTGAATTGACGGCCGCTGACCTCGCCGACCAGCCGTCGCGCAGCCGTGTTCAGCCAGCGGATGACCCCTGTCTCGTCGATCACGTAGCTGGGGATGTTGATGTGCTCGAGCGCTTCGGCGACGGCACCGTCGATGGAATTCAGGTCCGGCACGGGCATCTGTTGAGTCTTGCGTCCGGTCACGCGGGCGTCAAACCCGGCTGACACACATCGGCGCCAACTCGACCTGGGCAACCACTCGCTGGACCCGGACGCGGATCAGAGCGTGTCCCTCGCCTGCGTTCAGCGTGCCAATCTCTTCTGCTCGCTCGAGTCCCATGTAGCGGGCCGCGATCCTGGTCGTCCATGCGAGCAACTCGGAGTGTTCCTCCGAGATCTCCGCGACACCGTCGAGACGAACGAAGCCGAACGGAGGGCGGTCGTCTTCGACGCAGAGCGAGACGCGCGGGTCGCGGGCGATGGCACGGCCTTTCAGCGATCTGGGCTCTGTCTCGAATACGACCGAGCCGTCGTCGTCGAGCAGGAACCAGACCGGTGTCACGAAGGGAGAGCCGTCCTTTCGGACGACCGAGAGTTTCGCCGTCCGCGTCCCCTCGAGCAAGAACGCCTTCACCTCGCTGTCGCTCAGCGAACGCATGCCGGGACGATACTCGGCGGCGGGCGGTTGTCAGCTAACAGCAGCCGGTGTTCGCTGCCGGTTGGATCACCGGCAGGCCCTTCTGCTCGGGCTGTGCGGGTTTCACGGCCTTCACGATCGCGCCGTGCATCCCGTCTGCAACCTCGTGTGTGAATTCGACGGAGACGTGTTCGAATCCCGCCGCTTCGAGGCCCGCCTCGTACTCGGCCTTCGAGAGCGCGCCCGCGATGCAGCCGACGTAGCTCCCCCGTTCGGCCCGCTCGTCCGGAGCAAGCCGGTCCTCGGCGACAACGTCGCTGATCCCGAGCCGGCCGCCGGGGCGCAGCACGCGGGCGATCTCGGTCAGCACAGCCGCCTTCTCGGTCGAGAGGTTGACCACGCAATTCGAGATCACGGCGTCGATCGAGTCGGCCGGGAGCGGAATCTCCTCGATCACGCCCTTGAGGAAGATCGCGTTCCTTACACCCGCCTCCTGAGAGTTCCTGCGGCCCAGCGCGAGCATCTCGTCGGTCATGTCGAGCCCGTATGCGAGGCCTCTCTCGCCGACGCGCTTGGCGGAGAGGATCACGTCGAGTCCACCGCCGGAGCCGAGGTCGAGCACCGTCTCACCGGCTTTCAGGTCGGCAACGAGCACCGGATTGCCGCAGCCGAGCGATGCGCGTGCCGCCGCCTCGGGGAGCTCGCCATGCTGATCGTTGTACAGCGCTTCGCCGAAATTGCCCGCATCGGACTCGCCTGCGCAACACGAGCCGCTGCCGCAGCCGGGGCGCGCTCCTTCGCTCGCCACACGGGCCGACTCCGCATACCGCCGGCGAACCTCCTCGCGCAACTCCTCGGCATTTGTCGTGGTCATCAGCAACACGCTCCCTTCAGGTCTGCGACGAGGGCGAGCTGCTCGACCGCAGTGCGCTTCAACGAGAAATACGCCCACTTGCCGCGCTGCTCGCGCTCGACCAGCCCGGCGTCCACGAGCTTCTTCATGTGATGCGACACCGTCGGCTGCGACAGACCGAGGGGCTCGATCAGATCGCATTGGCACACGGCCTCGCCGTGCACGGCGATGAGGTTCACGAGCCGCACGCGGGCCGGGTCTCCGAGCGCCCTGAAGAGCGCGGCGGTGGCCGTCGCCTCCTCGTCGGTGAGTGCAGATGCGGCCAGTGGAGCACAGCAGACGGCCGGCTCGAGCGTCGCGTTCATTTGGACTCCTTGCCGAGACATATTGACAAGCATCAATGTATCGATCCATGTCGATGCGTGTCAAGGGCGCTAAGGTCCGTCCGTGCTGGAGCGGTTGTGGCGGATGAAAGAGGCGATCCTCGTCTTTTCGATCGCCGGGATGGCGGTGCTGCTCGCCCCGACCGCGCTCTGGGTGCGGGCCGTGGGGTTCGCGGCCGCCACGCTTGTGTACTGGCGGTATGTCTGGAAGTACATGGGCGTCAAGGAGGACACCGTTCGCGCGCTCGAGCGGGAGCGCGAACGCCAGCGCCGCGAGGACGAAAGCGACTAGGAGAGCGCTCTGAAAGCCGTCCGGCGCGCCTTGTAGCGTCCGCCGCATGCCTGACTTGCCGGCACTCGACGTGGCGATCGGGCTGCTCTTCGTCTACCTGGTGCTCGCCCTCATCTGCTCGACGATCAACGAGTCCATCTCGACCGCCGTCGGCCTCCGCGCGCGCTTCCTTCAGGTCGGGATCCTGAACCTGCTCAGCGCTGCTCCGGAAACGAGCGACGCCGGCAAAGAGACAGCGATGAAGTTCTACGCCCATCCGCTCGTGCAGGGACTGATCCGGACTGGGCGCGGCCCCGATCCCACGACGGATCCGGTTGCCGCGGGAAGGTGGTGGCGCAAGTCACCGTATCCCTCGTACCTGCCTTCACGGACGGCCGTCTCTGCGCTGCTGGACATCGCCCGAGACGCCGAGGTGACACTGAAGAAGGCCGACGCCGAGAAGGCAGCGGCAACCGGGGCGCAGATCGAGCACGCCGCAGCGAGCCTCGAGAACCGACTCGAGGCTCTCCCGAATGCCAAGCTGTCGGAAGCGCTGCTGGCCCTCTATCGTTCGACAGGGGAGGACGCGGCGGCGTTCAAGCACGCCGCTGAGCAGTGGTTCGACGACTCGATGGAGCGGGTCTCGGGGTGGTATCGCCGCAAAATCCAGTTCCTGCTCTTCGTGATCGGGACGATCGTCGTCTGCCTCCTGAACGCAGATACGCTCACAACCGGGCGCGTGCTCTGGCGGGACGATGCCTCTCGGGCGGCCGTTGTGACGCAAGCAGAGGCAGCGGCGCAAGGCGAAGCCGGCGACATCACGGTGGACGAGGCAGTGAAGGGTCTCGACGTTCCGCTCGGCTGGGACCTCTCGCTCGGTGATGCGCCGACCCAGATCCCGAACGACCCGATGTCCTGGCTGGCGAAGCTCGTCGGCCTCGGGCTCACGATCGGAGCTGTCCTGCTGGGCGCCCCGTTCTGGTTCGACCTGCTGAGCAAGGTCGCCCGCATCCGTGCGACCGGCGCACCGCCTCCGGCCAGCGACTCCATCCGCTCGGGCGAAGGCGAGCAGACCCGCGCCGGACCGGCCGGTAAACCGCCGGGGACCGGCTAGCTCGCGAGCCTGCGGTAGAGCCGGTCGACGAGCTCGGGCATCTCTTCGAGCCGGTCGGCGATGACCCGGAGACGATATTCGCGAAAGTGCTCGGGCTCGACGCCGAGGGCGTCCGCCAGCCGGACGACGACGTCCTTCGACGGCACGGGCCGGTTGCCGTGCACGAGATGGTTCAGATAACCGGCCGACAAACCGGTCTTGGCTGCGAGTCCCCGATAGGTGAGACCCGTGTCGGCCATGAGGCGCTCGATCGTCGCGCCGAACTCTTCGTCGCTGTACTTGCGCTTTCGGGGCATCAGTTCCCGCGTACCCGTTTTGCGATCTCCAAACCCGCAACACGGGATTCGTCGCCGGTCGTCCGGTTCCTGAGATCTACAGCCCCGTCTTCGAGCGTCTTCTTGCCGACGGTGACGCGCAGCGGGCACCCGATCAGATCGGCGTCGGCGAACTTCTCGCCCGGGCGCAGCTCGCGGTCGTCGAGCAGGACGTCCAATCCCTCCGCCGACAGGCTCTCGGCCACCTGCTCGCCGATGGCGACGAGCTCGGGATTGTCCCAGCCGAGGACGACCACGTGGACGTCGTACGGGGCGATCTCGGCCGGCCAGACGATCCCATCGTCTCCCCCGTGCTGCTCGACGGCCGCCGCAAGCACCCGGCCGGGCCCGATTCCGTAGGAGCCCATGACGATAGGCTTCTCGACGCCGTCCTCGTCCAGGTACCTGGCGCCGAACGCCTCCGAGTACCGGCTTCCGAGCTTGAAGATGTGGCCGACCTCGATCGCTGTCTGGAAGCCGAGCCGGCCGCCGCATTCGGGGCACGCGTCGCCGTCCTTCGGCTGCCGGATGTCTGCGAACTCGGGCTGGTAGTCCCGCCCCGCCTCCACGCCGCGCAGGTGCCACCCGGTCCGGTTCGCCCCGGCGACGAACTGGCCTTCGCGGAGCGTCTCGTCGGCGACGGTCGACCCCTTGAACCCGACCGGACCGAGCGATCCTCCCTCCGCGCCGAAGCCCGCCACGATCTCGTCGTCGGTCGCCGGGCGAAAGTCCGACCCGAGCACCGCCTGGAGCTTGCCCTCCTCGAGGCGGTCGTCGCCGCGGAGGAGGGCGAGCACGAGCGTCCCGTCGTCCTTGACGACCGGCATTGCCTTCGTCGTCGCCGCGAGATCGATCGAAAGCAGCTCCGCGAGCGCCTCGCAGGTGCGGGTGTCCGGCGTCTCGACCTCTGTGGGAGCGTCGAGCCGCTCGGGGAACACGGGCGGACGCGGAACGGCCAACGCGATCTCGAGATCGGCCGCATAGTCGCCGTTCTCGCACGTCACGAGCGTGTTCTCGCCCGATCCGGAGGGTGCGAGATAGTCCATCGACTCCTTGCCGCCCATCATCCCGCTCTCCGCCGGGACGCCGCGCGTCTCGAGACCGCAGCGCTCGAAGATCCGCTCGTACGCGCCCTTGTGCGCCTGGAAGCTGACGTCGAGGCCGGCCTCGTCTCGGTCGAAGGAGTACGAGTCCTTCATCACGAACTCGCGGACGCGGAGCAGGCCGCCTCTGGGACGCGGCTCGTCGCGGTCCTTCGTCTGGAAGTGGTACCAGGACTGCGGCAGCTGCCGGTAGCTCTGCAGCTCGAGCGCGTGGAAGGTGAATGTCTCCTCGTGCGTGAGCGGCAGGACGTAGTCGCGGCCGTTTCGGTCCTTGAGCTTGAACAGCTCGGGGATCCCGTAGCGACCGGACTTGATCCAGAGCTCGGCCGGGGTGAGCACGGGCGCGTACATCTCCTGCGCGCCGATTGCGTGCAGCTCCTCGCGGATCACCTCCTCGACCTTCCGGTGGACGCGCCAGCCGAGCGGCAGGAACGTCCACAGGCCGGCGGTCACCTGGCGGATGAAGCCGCCGCGCACGAGGAGCTTGTGTGAGAGGGCCTCGGCGTCGGACGGCGCGTCGCGCAGGGTCGGCAGATGGAGCTTCGATGCGCGCGAGATCATCCGCGAGAGGTTAGTGAAACGGCCGCCGCCGCAGGCGGCCCTTCAGGGGTTTTCGCGCGGGCAGGCATCCGCTTCTGCGGATGCCTGCGGCCGATCCGTAGGATCGGCGCCGCTGCAAGACAGTTCAGTCGAGGGGGATGAGCGAGGCTTCGGCCATCGCGAGGGCGGCCGGCTTTGCCATCTTCAGGCGCTTCGGGCGCTGCATGCCGGCTTCGATCCAGCGGTCGATCTCGAAGAAGAGCTCGTCGATCAGGATGTCGGAGCTCACTTTCTTGAGCACGCGGCCGTGGGAGTAGATGAAGCCGACGTCGCGGCCTCCCGCAATCCCGAAGTCGGCGTCCCCGGCCTCTCCCGGCCCGTTGACGGCGCAGCCCATGACCGCGACCTCGAATGCCTGCGGATAGGCCTTCAGCCGCTCTTCGACCACCACCGCGAGCTTCTCGACGCCGACGTTGTCGCGGCCGCACGAGGGGCACGAGATCATCACCGGGCCGCGTTCGCGCAGGCCTAGCGCCTTCAGGATCTCCCAGCAGGTCTCGACCTCCCTGACCGGGTCGGCCGTGAGAGAGACGCGGATCGTGTCGCCGATGCCGTCTGCGAGCAGGGCTCCCATGCCGACGGCGCTCTTGATCGAGCCCGAGAACGGCGTCCCCGCCTCGGTGACGCCGAGGTGGAGCGGATACGGCACCTTGCCGGCGAGCATCCGGTAGGCGCGGATCATGGTCGGCACGTGCGTCGACTTGACCGAGATCTTGAAGTCGCGGTAGTCGAGCTTTTCCAGCAGCTCGACCTCTTCGATCGCCGCCGCGACGAGGGCCTCCGCCTGGTCGACCTGCGCCAGATCGTGGAGGTGCTTCGGCAATGAGCCCGAGTTGGCGCCGATCCGCATCGGGATCCCGGCCTTCTTCGCAGCGTTGACCACCAGCTCGACCTTGTCGGGGCCGCCGATGTTGCCGGGGTTGATCCGCACCGCGGCGACGCCCGCGTCGATCGCCTTCAGCGCCAGGCTGGCGTTGAAGTGGATGTCGGCGATGACGGGGATCGGACTGAAACGGACGATGCGGGCGAGCGCTTCTGCATCCTCGTTCTTCGGAACGGCGCAGCGCACGACCTCGCAGCCGGCCGACACGAGCGCAGCAATCTGCGCGGTGGTCGCCTCGACGTCGTGCGTCGAGGTCAGCGTCATGGACTGGACGACGACCGGCGCGCCGCCGCCGATCGGAACGTTCCCAACCTTGATCTGGACGTCCGAGGCCATCCAACGAAGCCTAGCCGTCTCTACCCGTGCATAGGCCGCAACCGCCGGTGGCTGAAGCGGACACGACGGGTCCTGGCCCCGCCATGGCCGTCGCGGACACGGCGGGGCCAGGACCCGTCATGTCCCGCAGGGACGGTGGTGCGGCAAGCTCCTACCGACCGTCGTCCGGCGCCGGCCAGTGTGCGGCTAGTTGCCGAGGCGGCCTATGTCGTTCGAGAGGCCGATGAAGAAGAGGAGCAGCACGACCGCGATTCCGATCGCCGAGACGCGCTCGTAGACCTCCCGCGTCACAGCCTTCCCGCGGATCCCCTCCACGATCGAGAACGCGATGTGGCCGCCGTCGAGCGGCAGCAGCGGCAGGAGGTTCAGGAGCGCCAGCGAGAGGCTGATCAGCCCCAGCACCCACAGATAGGTGTCGTAGCCCTGGTCGACCGCCTGCGAGGAGCCCTGCACGATCCCGACCGGGCTCGAGATCTCCTTGCGCCCGTCGCCCGTGACGAGCCGGCTCAGTGACGCGCCGATCTCCTTCGTGATGATCCCGGTCACCCTGATCGCCTGCCACGTCGAGTCGACCGGCCCGAGTCCCTCGCCGGCCAGCACGAACCCGAGGCGGTATGCCCCGTCTCTCTCCTCCGGCCGGGTCGGCCCGAGCTTGACGCGGCTGCCATCGCGCTCCACCGTGAGCGTGATTGGCCGGCCGTTGGAGCTCGAGATCTCGCGGGCGATCTGGTCGGCCGCGACGGGCTTTGCGTCGATCGCGATGATCTTGTCGCCCGCCAGCAGGCCCATCGCGGCCGCGGGCGTGTCGACGACCACTTCGTCGACCGTGCGGGTCGCCTTGCCGCCACCGGCCATGAACAGCGCCGCGAAGAGAATCACGGCCAGGAGGAGATTGGCGCCAGGGCCGGCGAAGATCACCGCGACGCGCTTCCAGGTCTTCGCGCGCCAGTAGGCGTCCGGTGCGAGGGCATCGTCGACGTCGCCGAGACCTCGCTCGGCTGCCTTGGCGGCGGCAGCCGACAGGTTCGACGCCTCCACCGCGTCCCCAAGGCTTCTGACAGCGTCCCGTGCGCCTATGTAGTCGCTCTCCTCGAGGCGCTCGCGCAGCAGCTCGACTGGGCGGCGGAGCGACGGCTGCTCCTCGACCGCGCGGCCGAAATGGACATCCAGGTCGCCCGCGGCGGGGCGATGCATGCCGGGGATCTTGACGTAGCCGCCGAGCGGGACCGCGCCGACGCCGTACTCGATCCCGTTGCGCGTCGTCTTCACGAGCGCCGGCGGGAAGCCGAGGTAGAACTTGCGGGGATTCATTCCCACGCCCCTGGCGACGAAGAAGTGCCCCGCCTCGTGGATGAGGATCAGGAAGCCGAGCCCGACGATGGAGATGAAGACATTCATGCGACGGGCACCCCGCTCCCGGCGAGCCTGCGGGCGTCGGCGTCGGCCTCGACGAGCTCGGTCAGATCGCCTACGGCGCTTCCGTCAGCCGCAGCCAGCGCGTCCTCGACGACCTCGGCGATCCCGAGGAAGGGCAGCTTCCCTTCGAGGAAGGCTGCGACGGCGACCTCGTTCGCGGCGTTGAACACACACGGGTACGTACCGCCGAGCTCGCCTGCCCGTCGCGCCAGCGCGAGCAGCGGGAACGTTGCGAGATCCGGTGCGGCGAACTCCAGCGTCAGGCCGCCGGCGAGGTCGAGCTGCGGGACCTCGGTCGCGGCGCGCTCGGGATACGTCAGCGCATAGGAGATCGGCACCGTCATGTCCGGGTACCCGAGGTGTGCCAGCGCAGCGCCGTCACGGAACCGGACGAGTGAGTGCACGAGCGAGCTCGGATGCACGACGACCTCGATGCGGTCGTACGGGACGCCGAAGAGGAAGTGAGCCTCGATCAGCTCGAGCCCCTTGTTCGCGAGTGTGGCCGAGTCGACGGTGATCTTCGGGCCCATGCTCCAGGTCGGATGCGCGAGGGCGTCGTCGACGCCGACGGATGCCAGCTCAGAGCGGGTGCGGCCGCGGAACGGCCCGCCCGAGGCGGTCAGGACGAGCGAGTCGACCGAGTCCTCGGCCCGCCCCTCGAGGCACTGAAAGAGCGCCGAGTGCTCGGAGTCGACCGGCAACAGCAGGCCTCCGCCCCGCTCCTTTGCGGCCAGAGCGAGGTCACCGGCGGCCACGAGGCTCTCCTTGTTCGCGAGCGCGAGCGTGACCCCGCGCTCGAGCGCCCACAGCGTCGCGCCGACGCCGGCGAAGCCGACGACCGCATTCAGGACGACATCCGGCTCGCACGCGTCGAGGATCTGCGTCAGATCGCCTCCGACCTGGGTCTGTTCCACCCCGTGCTCGTCGGCAAGCCGAGTGAGGTCGGACGAGCCCGATGCGAGAGCGCACAACTCAAGCTCCGGGTTCCGCTCCACGACCTCGATCGCCTGCCGGCCAATTGAGCCGGTGGCGCCGAGCAGCGCAACTCGCTTCACCCGCACAGTGTGCCCTACGCCAGCGCGATGATCACGTAGAAGGCGGCCACCGAGGCGAACAGCAGCGCGTCGATCCGATCGAGCATGCCACCGTGGCCGCCGAGCAGCCGGCCGGAGTCCTTCACCTGAAGATCGCGCTTGAGCGCCGACTCGAACAGATCTCCCGCAGCACCGGCGAGCGCGATCGCGAGGCCGAGGGCCACTGCCTGCCAGATCGAGAGGAACTCGTCGCGGTCGTCGTAGAGCGTGAAGAACGACGCCGCAATCGCGGCGATCGTTCCGGCGATGAACCCCTCCCAGGTCTTCCCGGGCGAGAGCGACGGCGCGAGCTTGTGCCGGCCGACGAGGCGCCCGACCAGGTACGCCGCCGTGTCGTCCGCGAAGACGGCGATCAGCACCGCGAAAACCGCTAGCCGGCCGTACTCGGGAAAGTCGCGCAGGAGCAGCAGATGCCCGAGGCCGAGCGCGATCCACGCCGTGCCGAGGACCGTCGTGCCCATCGTCACGGTGGCGGTCTGACGCGTCTCCGCGATCCCGTAGAGCAGGAACGAGAGCACGAGCGTGAGCATGAAGCCGCCGACCATCCACTCCGGGCCGCCGAGTTGCGCGCCGAGCAGGGTCGCGAGCGCTCCCGCGTACCCGGCCAGAACGAGCGGCCGCAGGCTGCGCGCCATCACATAGAACTCGTGCAGCGCGACGAGCGCGGCGAAGAGCGCGAGCCCGAACAGCCACCAGCCACCGAGGTAGATGAAGCCCAGCACCACGGGGAGGCCGACGACCGTCACCAGCACCCGTGAGACGAACTGGCTCATCGTCCGCCGAATCGACGGCGCCTGCTGGCGTAGTCCGCGAGGGCGCTCTGGAGGTCGGCCTCGCCGAAGTCCGGCCAGAGGGTCTCGACGAACACGAGCTCGGCGTACGCGAGCTGCCAGAGAAGGAAGTTCGAAAGCCGCAGCTCCCCCGACGTGCGGATCAGCAGGTCCGGATCCGGCAGCTCGGGCGCGTACAGCTGCGCCGCCAGCGCTTCCTCGTCGACGTCTGCCGGCGCGACACCGGACTCGATCAGGCGCCGCGTGGCCTCGACCAGCTCCGCCCGTCCGCCGTAGTCGAAGGCGATCCAGAGCGACAGCCGGTCGTTCGTGGCGGTCTCGGCCTCGAGCCCCGCCATCATCGCCTGCAGCCACTCCGGCGCGCGGTCGCGGCGGCCGATGAAGCGCGTACGCACCCCCTGCTTGGCGAGATCGGGCAACTCGCGCTCGATCGTCTCGCCGAAGATCTCCATCAGCGCCTCGACCTCGTCGGAGGGGCGCGACCAGTTCTCGGTCGAGAACGCGTACACCGCCAGCGACACGACTCCGAGGTCGATCGCGGCCTCGACGGTGCGCCGGAGAGCCCGAGTGCCCTCGCGGTGGCCGTCCGCGACGGGCAGGCCGCGGCGCTCGGCCCAGCGACCGTTGCCGTCCATGATGATCGCCACCGAGCGGGCTGTCTCGGTCGCGGAGGCCGCGACGGACGGAGAGGGGGAAGGCTGCACGGTGGGAGGAAGTTCGACCGTAGGAGGCCTCAGACCTCCATGATCTCGGCTTCCTTGTGCTTCATGAGGTCGTCGATCGAGCCGGTGTGCTCGTCCGTCAGCTTCTGCACCTGGGCCTCCCCACGCCGCTCCTCGTCATCCCCGACCTCGCCGTTCTTGACCAGTTCCTCGAGGTGCTTGAGGACGTCGCGGCGGACGTTTCGGATCGCGACCTTCCCGTCCTCGCCGTAGCGACGGACGAGCTTGACGAGCTCCTTGCGGCGCTCTTCGGTCAGCTGCGGGATCGGGAGCCGGACGATCTTGCCGTCGTTCGAGGGCGTGAGCCCGAGGTCGGACTCCATCACCGCCTTCTCGATCGCCTTGATCTGCGTCGGATCGAAGGGCTGCACGGTGAGCATCCGCGGCTCGGGCGCGCCGATCGTCGCCATGTTCTTCAGCGGGGTCGGTGTCCCGTAGTAGTCGATCGAGATCCGATCGAGAAGCGCTGCTGAGGCCCGGCCGGTGCGGACGCTGTTGAACTCGGTGCGCGTCATCTCGATCGACTTGTCCATCCGGCGCTTCGCGTCCTCCAGGAACTCCTCGATGCTCGGCATCAGCTCTCCTTGTTGTCGGGCATGGAATGTAGTTCGGAGATGATCGTGCCCACGCGCTGGCCCCGTGCGACGCGGAGGATGTTCCCCTCGGCCAGCTCGAACACGTGGATGGGAAGGCCGTTCTCCATGCAGAGCGAGAGCGCCGTCGTGTCCATCACACGAAGCCCGCGCTCGATCGCCTCGAGGTGTGTCAGCGCAGGCAGAAACGTCGCGTCCGGGTCGGTGCGCGGGTCGCCGTCGTAGACGCCCTTCGTCCCGTTCTTGCCCATCAGGATCGCCTCGGCGCCGATCTCGAGCGCCCGTAGAGCGGCGGCGGTGTCGGTCGTGAAGAACGGATTCCCCGTGCCGGCCGCGAAGATCACGATTCGCCCCTTCTCGAGATGTCGCATGGCGCGCCGCCGGATGTACGGCTCCGCCACCTCCGAGACCTCGAGCGCGGAGAGAACGCGCGTATCGGCGCCGAGACGCTCGAGCGCGTCCTGGAGCGCAAGCGCGTTGAGGACCGTGGCGAGCATCCCGGCGTAGTCGGCGGTGGCGCGATCCATGCCGTCGGCCGCCGCCGCCATGCCGCGATAGATGTTGCCGCCGCCGACGACAATCGCGAGCTCCAGGCCGTCGGCCTGCACCGAGACGATCTCCCGGGCGAGCAGGTCGACAGTCGCCGGGTCGATGCCGTACTCGTGATCCCCCATCAGCGCCTCGCCCGAGAGCTTCAGCACGACGCGCCGGAACGCGGGAGCGGTGCCCGGAAGCTCCCGCTCCGTCTCTGCTTGCGTGGTCACGGCCCTATTCTGCGACAGACAGGCGCCGGAAAGCCACCACACGTGCTCCGGCTTCCGAGAGCGCCTGGCCGACCGTCTGCGACGAGTCGTGGATCCAGGGCTGCTCGGTGAGCGCGCCGCCCGGCTGCGCGGCGAAGAAGCGCTTCGCGAGCATGCCCTCGACGATCTTCTCTTTCGCCTGGTCGGGCTTGCCCTCGAGCTCGTCGGAGTTGAGGTAGACCTGCTTCTCGGCCTCGACCACGTCGGCGGGGACGTCCTCGCGGGTCGTCCACTCCGGAGCGGCGAACGAGATGTGCATCGCCACCTGGCGGGCGAGCTCCTCGCTGCCTCCGTCGAGCTTCACGAGCACGCCGATCTTGTTCGCCGGCGGATGCGTATAGGCATTGATGACCTCGCCGTCTGCCGCCTCGTAGCGCTCGGCTCCGACGACGACGATGTTCTCGCCGAGCTTGGCGGAGAGTGCGACGCGCTCCTCCTCGAGCGCCTCGGCGGCATCGGGCCCGTCGGCGTGGACGGCCTCGAGCACGCTCTTGGCCCAGCCGGCGAACTCGTCGTTCTTGGAGACGGGCTCCGTCTCACAGCCGACTGCGACCATCGTGCCGATGTTGCCCTCGATCCGGTAGCCGACCATGCCCTCGGTCGTCGCGCGGCCGGCGCGCTTCGCAGCTTGCGCCATGCCCCGCTCGCGAAGCAGTGTCCTGGCCGCCTCGAGGTCGCCGCCCGTCTCTTCGAGCGCGCGCTTGCAGTCCATCATCCCCGCGCCGGTGGCGTCACGGAGCTCCTTGACGAGCGATGCGCTGATCGTGGTGCTCACGCGGTCTCCTCCTCGTTGTCGGCGGCCGGGGCGTCGCTCGGGTCCGGAGCCGTCGGCTCCGGCTCGGCCTGCGGCGCTGCTTCCGACACGGGCTCTTCGACGACCGCCTCGGCGGTCGGCTCTTCAGCAGGCTGCTCGGCTGCCGGCTCGGCCGGCGCTGCCTCGGTCTCGCCCTCGGCCGGCTCCTCGGCGGGAGCGCCACTGCCGTTGCCGTTCGTGCTCGCGGCGGCGAGCTCCTTCTCGGTCACCTTGCCCTTGCCCGCGGCGATGCCGTCGGCGATCGCTCTCACGATCAGGCTGCACGAGCGGATCGCGTCGTCGTTGCCGGGAATGATGAAGTCGGCCTCGTCCGGGTCGCAGTTCGTATCGACGAGCGCGATGATCGGGACGCCGAGCCGGCGCGCCTCGCGCACGGCGAGCTGCTCCTTCCGGAGATCGACGATGAAGACCGCGTCCGGCTGCCGGCGCAGGTCGGCCACTCCGCCGAGATTCGACTCGAGCTTCTCGAGCTCGGCGAGCAGCGTGATCCTCTCCTTTGCGGGCAGCAGCTCGAGCTGGCCCTCGTTCTTGAGCCGGCGCAGCTCGTGCAGGTGCGCGATCCGGTCGGTGATCGTCCGCCAGTTCGTGAGCAGGCCGCCGAGCCAGCGGTTCGCGACGTACGGCATGCCGACGCGCGCAGCCTCCTGGGCGACCGAGTCCTGGGCCTGCTTCTTCGTGCCGACGAACAGGATCGTCCCCCCGCGCTCGGCGAGGTTCCGCACGAAGTCGTACGCCTCCTCGAGCAGCTCGGAGGTCTGGGTCAGATCGATGATGTAGATGCCGCCGCGCTCCGTGAAGATGAAGCGCTTCATCTTCGGGTTCCAGCGACGGGTCTGGTGACCGAAGTGGACTCCAGCCTCCAGAAGGTCACGCATGGATACAACTGCCAAGGGAATGGCCCCTTTCCTGGTTGATTGCTCTACAGCCAGCGGGGCGCGGATGGAACCGGGCACGTCGTGCAGAAACTGCTGTGTCCGGCACCCCCACCCGTCCGTGTCGCCGGGACGAAGGGAAAAACGACTCGTGCAGTGTAGCGGCGCGCTCAGGCGAGCGCGCGGGCCTGCTCCAGGGCGGCGGCGAGGTCGTCCGGGAGCGGCGACTCGACGTCGATCCGCTCGGAGGTGAGCGGGTGATCGAACACGAGGCGTCCGGCATGGAGGAACTGGCGCTCGAGCTCGAGGTCACCCGACACGCCGTAGACCGGATCGCCGGAGATGGGAAGCTCGATCGCCTCCAGGTGCACGCGGATCTGATGCGTGCGCCCGGTCTCGAGCGTCACTTCGAGCAGCGTGCGTGGCCCGAGCAGCTCCACGACATCGAACAGGGTCACGGCATCGCGTGGCGTGGGCGTGTCGAGCGAGTGCCGCGTCCGGTCGATCCGATCACGGCCGATCGGAGCCTCGATGCGACCTGAGCGGGACCTCGGCGCCCCTTTCACGAGGGCAAGGTAGCGCCGCTCGACCTCACGCCGGCGAATCGACTCCTGAAGCCGCTCGTGGGCCGTGTCGGAGCGCGCGACGACGAGCAGTCCGGAGGTGTCGCGGTCGAGGCGGTGGACGATTCCCGGCCGGTCCTCGTCACCACCGGCGGCGTCGAGGGCGAGCAACCCGTGGACGAGGGTGCCGGTGTCGTGGCCCGCACCGGGGTGCACCACGACGCCGGCGGGCTTGTCGACGACGAGCAGGTGCTCGTCCTCCCAGACGACCCGGAGGTTCATCTCCTCGGGGACGAGCGGCGCGGCATCGGCCGGCAGTTCTACGAGGACGTCCTCCCCACCCGTGAGCCGATGGCTCTTGGCGCGACGCTCGCCGTCGACGAGCACGGCGCCGTCGGCGATCAGCCGCTCGGCGAGGCCGCGCGAGCCGACCTCCGGGCGTCCCGCGAGCGCGCGGTCGAGGCGCTCGGCCTCAGGGGCGCGAAAGCGGAGAGTTGCCAAGTGGGCCCGGGCGGCGCTTCGAGCGTTGATCGGCGCCGGCAAGCGCAACGAAGAGGCTCGCCACCCCCACGACGATGAAGAGATCGGCAAGGTTGAACGCGGGCCAGAACCGGAAGTCGAGGAAGTCGGTCACGTGGCCCAGGCGGACGCGGTCGAGCAGGTTCGCGAGGCTCCCTCCGAGCACCAGGCCCAGCGCAACCGGAAGCACCGGATGCCGGGAGCCCGAGCGCGCGAAGAAGATGAGCATCCAGAGCACGGCGAGCGAGGTCAGCGCGACCACAACGGACGTAGCGTTGGAGAAGAGCCCGAAGGCAATCCCTGAGTTGTGCACGTGGTGGATCGAGAATGGGCCGGCGATCTGCACTTCCTCGCCGAGCGTGAGCGTGCGCGCGACGACCTGCTTCGTCACCTGGTCGGCGATGACTGCGGCGACAGCGATCGCGCCGAGCCCGGCCCACTGCTGCAGGCCGGCGCCGAGGTTCCGCTCGCCGACGAGGATCGGCCGAACCGCGTTGGTCGAGGAACCGACCCGAAGCTCGAGCGGCGGCGCCTGCTCGCGTCTGGCCGGCTCGGTCAACTCTGCCGCCTCCGTGCGTCGTCGATGCAGAGCGTCGTCCACGGCACCGCTTCGAGCCGCTCTTCGGGGATCTCCTTGCCACAGGCAGCGCAGGTGCCGTACGTGCCGGCCTCGATCCGGGCGAGTGCCTCCTCGACCTGGCGGAGCTGTGCGCGCGCGTCCTCTTCGAGCCCTTCGTCGAGCTCTCGCTCGTACGTCTCGCTGGCCGTATCGGCCAGGTGGTTGTCCGCACTCGAGGACATCAGCTCGCCGGTCTCCTCGATGAGGGACGAGTTGCCGATCTCGTGGTGCTTGATCGTGCCGAGCAGCCGCTCGCGGTGCTCGAGGAGCTCCTCGCGGAAGTGGTCGGTGTCGATGGTCACCGGGTCTCCTGTCCGCCCGCCAGCGCGAGCCGTCGGTCGATCTCGGCCGGCTCGATGCCGTCCAACTCGACGATCTTGTCTCGCGAGCCGCCGCCCGAAACGAGCGCGACGCTCGAGCGAGGGACGGCCAGAACCTCGGCGAGGAGTGCGAGCACCGCCTCGTTCGCCTTGCCACGCTCGGGTGGTGCGCCGACGCGCACCTTCCACGCTTCACCGTGCCTGCCGACGATCCCGGGTGCACGGGAGGCGCCGGGGGCGACTCTCAGCCGCAGTCTCGTCGTCGGGGCCACATCTCTAAGGATAGTGGCCCTACGAGACGAGCCGCCCTGCTACGAAATCAGCCGCCGGATCTCGCCGGTGGACTCGCCCACGGCCTCGCGGGCATCGAGATCGGCCTCGTCGAGGCTGTCGAGCGCCGAGTGGAGCAGCGACCTGATTCGGCGGAGCTCGGTCTCGAGGCGCTCCTTCTCGGCACTGGCGCGGCGTGAGATCGCCCGCGCCTCGGCGTGCGCTTCGGCGACGACGCCCTCGGCTTCCTTCCGTGCCTGCTCACGCAGTTGCTGCGCGGCTCCTTCGGCGGAGACGAGCGTGGTGCGGAGCAGCCCCTCCAGCTCCTTGTGACGAACCAGATCGAGCTCGAGCTGCTCGAGCTTGTCGGTGAGGTCCGCGCGGTCGCGCCAGACGTCTCCGTAGCTTTCTGCGATCTCGACCAGCAGGCGATCGACCACGGCGCGCTTGTAACCGAGGAAGCCCCGAGCCGGCTTCAGGTGGCGGATCTCGACGGGTGTGAGGGCCATTCGGCGTTCTCCGTTTCTACAGACGCTCAAGCAGCGAGACGAGGACTCTCTGGAGGATCAAGAGGGTGATGACGCCGACCATCGGCGAGAGGTCGAGCGGGCCGAGCGGCGGCAGGAAGCGCCGGAAGATCCGCAGGTACGGGTCGCAGACGTCGTAGAGAAACCGCTGCACGCGGTTCAGCCAGGGGTTGTACGGCAGGCGAATCCAGGACGTCAGGATGTACGCGAACAGCAGCAGGATGTAGACGACGATGAACACCTCGACGAAGCTCGCAAGAGAGGAGCCAAGGTCAGCGAGCAAGCCGAACCAAGCGAGATGGTCGCCCATGCTGCTTCGTTCTCCTTCTTCGTCGGCTTTCCTACTCGGCCGCCTAGCGGCTCTGGCGCGTCGCTCGCGGTGCGTAGGCCGGTGGAACAGTACTAGTGGTACGGGCCGCCGGCTGGAGCGCCGCGAGCGACGCGAGGCTGCGCCGGAGGCGGGCTCCGCCCGCCGGGAGGCGCGGCCGGCCAGGGCCGCTAGGCCTGGTTGAAGAAGCCGCCGCGCTCGAGCATTCGTGCTCGCTCCTCGGCTGAAACTTCGACGTTGCGCGGGGTCAGGAGAAAGACCTTGTCCGCGACCCGTTGCATGCCCCCGTCGAGCGCGTACGTGAGGCCGCTGGCGAAGTCGATCAGGCGCTTCGACAGATCCTGGTCGGCGCTCTGCAGGTTGAGGATCACCGGCACGCCATCCTTGAAGCGGTCGGCGATCTGCTGCGCGTCGTTGAAGCTCCGCGGCAGGATCAGGTGCACCTTCACGGCGGCCGGATTCGGCACGGCCTCGACACCGCGGAGGCGTCTGGGGGGCCGCGCTACTGCCGGATCGGCCTCCGGCTCCGAGTCGGTCCAGTCGTCGAAGTCACGCCCGCGACGGGGCTGCAGGCGGCGGACATTCGCCCGCTCGCGGGCGCCATAGCTCCGTTCGAGGTCCTCGTTCGTGGCGTAGCCGTCCTCGTCCCAGTCGTCCTCCTCGGCGATCCCGAAGTAGACGAGCGTACGGCTCCAGACATCAGCAAATCCCATGTGTGCAGGAGATTATTGCTCATAGAGGACGGAGCCGACACGTACCAGGGTGGCCCCTTCCTCCGCTGCGACGCGGTAGTCCTGCGAGGTGCCCATCGAGAGCTCGGGGAGGTCGTACTCGGCTGCGAGCTCCCGTAGGCGGCGGAAGAACGGGCGCGATGTCTCGGGATCGGCGGCCGGCGGCGGCATCGTCATCAGACCGCGAACGTCCCCGTAGGAGCGCAGCAGATCCGGAAGCAGCTCGGGTGACACGCCCGACTTCGAGTCCTCGCCGGAGAGGTTCACCTCGACGAGCGCAGGGACCGTGAGGCGGGCTGCGGCCGACTCCGAACCGAGCGAGTGCACGAGCTCGCAGATGCCGTTCACGACCTTCGCCTTGTTCGACTGCAGGTGCCCGATGAAGTGCCAGCGGAAGGCGTCGCCGTAGACGGCGTGCTTGCGCTCGAGATCCTGCGCGCGGTTCTCGCCCACGACCTTTACGCCCGCCTCGGCCAGAACGGCCATCTCCTCGAGCGAGACGTACTTGGTCGCCGCGACGACGGTCACGTTCGGTCCGACCTCGGCCCGAATGCGCTCGTAGGCGGCCCGCACGCTCTCAGGCGACACGTGCAATCACTCCCTGGCCGCCTCGCGGCAGCCCCGTGCGACGGTGCGAGAAGAAGAGCTCTGGATTGCAATGGGTGCAGACGTCCACCCGCTCGACCTCCTCGACGCCGGCCTCGCGGAGAGCCTGTTCGGCCGCGCTCCACAGGTCGAGCCTCATGCCGTGCATGACGTCGGGTCCGAACGCGGCCGTGAACGGCTCCGAGACGTCGGAGCCCACCTCGTAACAGCACGGCCCGATCGCGGGACCGACCGCCGCGTGCAGCCGGCCTCCCAGTGCCTCCGCGCCCTGGGCAACGATCCCCGCGAGCAAGCCGCGCCAACCGACGTGGAGAACGGCGACGCCGGGGCGGTCGCTGTCGATCCGTGCGAGGGCGATCGGGACACAGTCGGCGGTGAGCGCGAGGATCGGCACGTCCGGCTCCTCGGTCCAGAGCCCGTCGCCGGGTTTGCCGCGCGCGCCCGGCTCGGCGCGGTGGACGAGCGTCGAGTGAACCTGCCGGTTGAGGGCGAGCTGGGCCGGATCGGCGCCGATCTCGGCGCACAGACGCCGACGGTTCTCGTCCACGCGGTCGACGTCGTCGCCGCTCAGGCGGCCCAGGTTCAGCGAGGCGTACGGTCCCTCGCTGACACCGCCCTCCCGAGTCGAGAAGGCGACCTCGTACGGCCCCGGCGGCTGCCAGCGGATCATGCGCCCCGCTGCCTTCCGGCCTCGGCCAGCAGCCACTCCCGCTCGTTGAGGTCCGGCTCGCCGATCACGCAGGCGAGCAGGTGCTCGAGCGCAGCGCCGAGTCCCGGACCGGGCTCCCAGCCGAGCTCGATCAGGTCGTGGCCGTCAACGGCAAGCTGGTCGAGCCTGTGCGGACTTTCGAGCTCGCTCTCGAGCGTCGCGTGAAAGCGGTTCAGCCGTTCAAGCTCCTGGATGGTCGAGTCGTTCGGGCTCTCCCTCTTCCCCTGGAGATCCGCCCGCTTGTGCGCCACGAGGTCGAAGGCGAGCTCGTCGCCGTGGCGATGGAGGAACTTCCGCGCCTTCACGGTGTCCTCGGGCGACGTCACCCCGAACATGTGCTCTCGCACGATCGCGCGGACTCGCTGCCTCAGCTTGGCCGGATAGCGCAGACGGTTGAGCAGGCGCGACGCGATCTCGGCGCCGATCTCCTCGTGACCACGCTTTCCCAGCTTCGGCTTTGCGTAGAAGTGCAGGCGACCGTCCGGCCCCCGCCAGGCCGACTCCGGCTTGCCGAGATCGTGCAGAAGAGCCGCCAGCCGCACGCGCAGGGGCACACCGGCGTCGGCCGCCGCCTGAACGACCTCGAAGGTGTGCTCGTCGAGTGGGAGGTCGTGATAGCGGCTCTCCTGGTCGAACCCGATCGCGGGCTCCATCTCCGGCAGCAGGTACACGAGGACGCCGGCGTCGCGGGCCAGGCGCAGCGCCTTCGCAGGTTTCTCGCCCAGCAGGAGCTTCGAGAGCTCACCCATCCCGTCCGTGGCCAGCCCTCCGCCGATCCGCTCGCCGGAGACGTGCACGATCTGCGGCGCCCACTCGCGCATCTGGCGGAGCGTGTCCGCATCGGGATCGATGTCCAGCTGAGACACGAAGCGGAGCCCGCGGACGATTCGCAGCGGGTCGTCCCGAAAGCTCGTCGGGCCGGTCGTGCGGAGGACCCGGCGTTCGAGATCGGCCCGGCCGCCGAGCGGATCGAGCACTTCGCCCGTCTCGAGCCGGCGCGCGATCGCATTGATCGTGAAATCGCGGCGCTCCATGTCCTGCTCGAGCGAGATGCCTGCGTCGGCGACGATCTCGAAGTCATGCCGGCCCGGCCCGGTTGAGCGCTCGACCCGCGGCGGCGCGAACTCGATGCCTCCCGGCTGCAGCGCACGAGCGGCCTTGTCGCGCGGCAGCAGGCGGACTCCGACCCGCTGGTCCCCGACGATGAGGTCCTCGACCTTGCCGTGCGGCTCGAGCGCGGCGCGCAGCTCGGCATGCCCGACGCCCGGGACGACGAAGTCGAGCTCCGTCGAGGGAAGCCCGAGCAGCTCGTCGCGCACCGCCCCGCCGACGACGTACGCGTCGAGGCCGAGCGAGTGCACGTAATCGGCGACCGAGTCCCGCACCGGGACATTCTGGTCAGACGTGGGCGATCGCCTCGATCTCGACGAGGGCGCCCGAGGGAAGCTTGGCCACCTCGACCGTCGACCTGGCGGGCGGGCGGTCGCCGACGTGTGCGGCGTACACCTCGTTCATCGCCGCGAAGTCGTCGAGGTTCTGCAGGAAGACCGTCGTCTTCGCGAGCTGGCCGAGGCTGCTTCCGGCCTCCTCCAGGATCGCGCTGAGATTTCGCATTGCCTGTTCGGTCTGCTCGGCGACGTCCTCGCCCACCATCCCGCTCCCATCGGGAGCGAGGCCGAGTTGGCCGGCGACGAAGACAAGGCCGCCGACCTTGACAGCCTGGTTGTAGGGCGCTCCTTCGAACGGAGCGGGCGCACGCTCGGTGCGGATGATCTCCTTCTCTGCCACAGGCTCTCCTTCTTCGTTCAGGCTCGGTTGGACGCTTGCGCCAGAGCGGCGCCGAGCGCCTTGAAAATGGCCTCGAGGACGTGGCGTGAATCCTCGCCGTCGATCAGCCGGACGTGCAGCGTCAACCCCGCCGCTTCCGCGAACGCGTCGAGGAAGCGTGCCGCGAGGTCGCTGCCGAGCCCTCCCGCCCGCGCTTCGGTGAGATCGACGTTGCTTGCGACGAGCGGCCGCTCCGAGACCTCGAGTGCCACCTGAGCGAGAGCTTCCTCGGCCGGCAGGAAGGCCGAGCCGTGTCCATGCGCTCCGTCGGCGCGAAGCGGGCCGGCAAACGCCTCGCCGAGCGCACGGCCGGCTTCCGCAACCTCGGCCTCGGCGTCGCCCGGAGCGAGTTCCAGCGCGAGCTCGAAGCGTCCGCTCCGCGCCAGGAGCGTGAGCAGATGATCGAGGACCGGAATGCCCGTGGCGACATTCGTCGTTCCATTTCCTGAGGAAACCCGGGCAGTCATCGGATGGCGAGCCTAGCGAATCGGGGAGTTTCATTTTCCCCGACAACCGCCGATCATCAGAGTGGATTCGTCTGAATCCTCCAGTTAAGGGAGAGCTGGATGCGGCTTGTCAACCTGTGCGGTATCGCCGCTTTGGCGACTTTTGTGATCGCAGGCGCAGCGATGCCTGGATCCAGCCCTAGCGCCGGCGTGACTCGGTCGTCCGGCAGCGCCGTCGTCTCGTACGCGAGCGCGGGAGCCTTGCGGCAAGCACTGCAGCGCCATCCGGCTCACGTTGTGCGCACGATCCCGGCATTGGGAGTCGCCGAGGTGCGACCCGCCGGTGACGCCGCCAGGTTCGCGCTCGAGCTGCGCCCGCGAACCGGGGATCACGCGCGTCGAGCAAGCGGCCACGCGGCGTTCTGCGGCAGAGCCGAGCCTCACCGCCTCCCCGGAGCCCGCTTTCCAGTGGCAGTACGCCGCAACCCGCTCCGACCTGGTTCCGGACGCGGTGACACACGCCACCGCCGGGATCACGATCGCCGTGATCGACACAGGCGCCGACCTGGGCGCGCCGGATCTCGCCGCGAAGGCGCCGCTGAGCTACAACGTGCGCGCACAGGGCGCCGCCGTTTCGGACCCGAACGGCCACGGCACCTTCGTCGCGTCACTCGCCGCCGGCTCGAGCTCGAACGGCGACGGCATCGCGGGGAGCTCCGGGGACGCGCGCCTGATGGTCATCGAGGCGGCCGACCGGCACGGCTCGTTCACGGACGTCGACGAGGCTGCCGCGATCGTCTACGCCGTCGATCACGGCGCACGGATCATCAACCTCAGCCTGGGCGGCCCCACGACCTCCGCGGCCGAACGCCGCGCGGTTACCTACGCCGTCTCGAAGGGCGCCCTGCTCGTCGCGGCGATCGGCAACAGCCACCGAGGCGGGAACCCGGTCGAGTATCCGGCGGCGCTTCTGCAGCCCGTCGGCTCGCGTGGAATCGGCGGACGAGGTCTCTCGGTCGGTGCGTCGACGCGGTCGGGCGCACGCGCATCGTTCTCGAACACGGGCACGCACATCTCCCTCGCAGCGCCCGGCGAAGGCGTGTTCGGCGCAGTCTCCGCCTCTTCCTCCGAGTCGCGCTATCCGCGCGTCAGCCTTCCGGGCTCGACCACGGGGCTCTACGGCTACGCCAGCGGCACATCGTTCGCCGCTCCGCAGGTGGCCGGTGCCGCGGCGCTGGTCTGGGCGGCAAACCCGCGGCTCCGCGCAAAGGAAGTCGCGTCGATTCTGAAGCGCACGGCCTCGGGCGGAGGAAAGTGGAGCCCGCAGCTCGGCTACGGGGTCCTCGACGTCGCTGCAGCCGTGGCCCAGGCGCAGGCCTACCCGGTCCACTAGAGGCGGATCAGACCTCGATGCGCTCGATCTGGGCGCCGAGGTTCCGCAGCCGTTCGTCGATGCGCTCGTAGCCGCGGTCGATCTCGCCGACGTTTCCGATCGTCGACGTGCCCTCGGCGCAGAGCGCCGCGATCAGCATCGCCATGCCGGCGCGGATGTCCGGGCTCGTCAGGCGCTCCCCGTAGAGGCGCGCGGGGCCGGTGATCACAGCGCGGTGCGGATCGCAGAGGATGATGCGCGCCCCCATCGCGACGAGCTTGTCGACGAAGAACAGACGGCTCTCGAACATCTTCTCGAAGACCAGCACGGTTCCGTGCGCCTGCGTCGCGGTGACGACGGCGATCGACGTGAGGTCGGCGGGAAACGCGGGCCATGGGCCGTCTTCGATCTTCGGGATCTGCCCGCCGAGATCGTCCTGGATCACGAGCTCCTGGCCCGGCGGCACGCGGAGCGTCGTCTCTCCCACCTCGACGCGCACGCCGAGGCGCTCGAACGCCGGCAGGATCGACACCAGATCGTGCGGCTCGACGTCCTCGATCGTGAGATCGCCGCCCGTTGCGGCGGCGAGACCGATGAAGCTCCCGACCTCGATGTGCTCCGGCCCGACGCGCCAGGAGCCGCCGCCGAGCTGCGAGACGCCCTGGATGCGGAGGACGTTGGACTCGATTCCCTCGATCTGCGCGCCGAGCGACACCAGAAAGCGGCAGAGATCCTGGACGTGCGGCTCGCACGCCGCGTTCCCGATCACCGTCTCGCCCTCGGCCAGCACGGCTGCCATGACGACGTTCTCCGTGGCCATCACGCTCGCCTCGTCGAGGAAGACGGACTTGCCGCGAAGCCCGGACGTACTCATCTCGTAGCGACCGTCGATGGCGATCTCCGCGCCGAGCTCGGCCAGTCCGTGGATGTGCGGATCGAGGCGCCGGCGACCGATCACGTCGCCTCCCGGCGGAGGGACGGTCACGCGTCCGAAGCGGGCGAGCAGCGGCCCGGCGAGCAGGAACGAGGCCCGGATGCGGCGGCAGAGCTCCTCGTCGAGCTCCGTCTTGTGGATGCCCGTCGGATCGACGCGGATGTCGTTCTCGGCGGTCAGCTCGACGTCGGCGCCGATGTCCACCAGCAGCTCGGTCATCGTCTGGACGTCGCGGATCCGAGGCACGTTCGTCAGCTGGACGGGCTCGGTGGCGAGCGCGCAGGCGGCGAGGATCGGAAGCGCGCCGTTCTTGTTTCCGGCGGCGCGGATCGTCCCCCCGAGGGGCCGTCCGCCCTCGATCACGAAGGACTGCATTCCGGTGGCTAGCGTAGTCATGCTCACGAAGCGGGGTATCGTAGACGTCGGATGGAGCTGACGCGCGACAGGGCGTGGGAGACGCTGACGGAGTACACGAAGAGCGAGTCGCTGCTCCGGCACGCGCTCGCCGTCGAAGCCTCCACGCGCTCGTACGCCCGCCGTTTCGGCGAGGACGAGGAGCTCTGGGGCATCGTCGCCCTACTCCACGACTTCGACTACGAGATCCATCCGACGCTGGACAAGCACCCGCAGGACGGCGCGGCGATCCTGCGCGACGAGGGGTATCCGGAGGACGTGATCGAGGCGATCCTGTCGCACGCCGAGCATCTGGGGATGGAGCGCGACACGCAGCTGAAGAAGACGCTCTTCGCGTGCGACGAGATCTCCGGCTTCGTCCACGCCTGCGGGCTCGTTCGCCCGGCGGGCCTCGACGGGCTCGAGCCCAAGTCGGTGAAGAAGAAGCTGAAGCAGCCTTCCTTCGCTGCGGGGGTGCACCGCGACGAGGTGTACGCGGGGGCCGAGCTGATCGGGGTCGAGCTGGACGACCACATCGCGAACATCGTGGCCGCGCTGCAGCCGATCTCGAAAGAGCTCGGCCTGCGGACCGCAGCGGACGCTCCCGCCACCGAGTAACGGGTGGTTACAGCGCGGCGGTCAGGCGCGCGAGGTCGTCTTCGCTCGTCCACCAACCGCAGGAAGCGCGAACGAGGCCGGTTCCGGGGATCTCGCGGACCGCGATGTCCACTTCCGCGAGGCGAGCGACGAGCGCCGGCGAGTCCTCCGCCCGGAATGCGACGAGCGTCGCGTCTCCCGGCACGACCTCGACCAGCGGCTCCAGCAGCTCCCGGCAGCGACGCGCCTGCTCCCTGGCCTGCTCGAACCGCCACTCGGGCGGCAGCTCGAGCGCGGTGAGAAAGCCGGCGAGGCTGGCGGTCGGAATCCAGCCCGGGTCGAAGCGGGCGGCTCCGACCGAGGGCTCGAAACTGCCTGACGGCTCGTAGGCGGACTGCGAGAAGTAGCTCGGCCGGGCAACGCGCAGCCGCTCGGGGTCGGAGACGACGAGTGCGCCGGTGGCATCCGGCCCGCACAACCACTTCTGGCCGGAGATCGTCAGGAAGTCGAGCCCGTTCGCATCGACCGGGATCGCCCCCACCGACTGGGCGCCGTCGACGAGGATCGGAACGCCGGAGCGCTCGCGCAACTCGTGTACCGGCAAGAGGCGGCCGCTCGTCCAGAGGACGTGCGAGATGGCGACCAGGCGGGTGCGCGGGGTGACCGCTGCGAGGATGGCGTCCGCATCGGCGTCGACCACCACGACACGTGCGCCGCTCACGTGCACGGGCCCGGTCAGGCCGAAGTGCTCCTCGCGCGTGATGACGATCTCGTCGTCCGGCCCGAGACCGAGCCCGGCGAGGACGATGTTGCAGCCGTCCGTCGTGGAGCTCGTCAGCGAGACGTGCTCCGGCTCGACTCCGACGAGTGCCGCAAGGACCGCGCGGACGTCCGTTCGCAGCTGGAGGAGCCGGTCGAAGTACGGCTTCCCCACGCGGCCCTGCTCCAGGTCTGCTTGCAGCTGCTGCTGCACCGCATCGAACGTCGGCTGCGCGACCGGCCCGAAGGTGCCGGCGTTCAGGTACGCGACGCGCTCGAGGACCGGGAAGAGGGCGCGCCCCTCCGCCGGCGTCATCCGACCGTGACCTCGACGGGAGCATGATCGGAGAGCACGAGGCCATTCTGGCGACGCCGCTCCGGCGGCCAGACGTCGAGGGGCGAGGCCGTAAGCCCGCGCACGAGCACGTGGTCGATGCCCGGGCCGAGCGCCGACCAGCCGTGGAGCTCGCGCAGATGCTGAGCACGAAGGTTGAAGTCGCCCGCGAGCACGCACGGAAGGCCGCCCGCGATCGCGGTGACGAACGCTTCCGCGCGCACGATCTCGCTGGCCGGGACTTCCGGATGGCGGATGTCGCTCGTGGCATGGAGGTTCCCGACCACGAGCCGATCGAGCTTGACGGCGTGGCAGTAGCGCGGCTCGGAGCGACGCTCGTCGATCCTGAGCGAGTGATGCTCGGCGGGGTCGAGACCGGGAGCGAGCAGGATCGAATTGGCCTGCCCCGCGAGCCTGGAGCGGAAGAAGCCGTTGTTGAGACGCGTGATCACACCACCGAGCCAGGCGCCGAGCGGCCCTTTGCGGGTGACGACGTGACGCTCGGTCATGCCGCTCCAGTGCGGCAGCTGCGCCAGGGCCCAGATCGGCACCTCCTGCAGGCAGAGCACGTCCGGCCGGTCGGCGGTGGCGAGCCGGATCATCTCCTGCAGGTGGCTGACGCGCCCCGGCGGGAGGGTGTTTCCGTGAAAGACGTTCCAGCTGCGGACCAGCATCCCGCAATACCCTACGAGCGATGCGCGTCGTCATCGCCGACCCACCCGCGTTCACGCCGGCGTACGACCACGAGCTCGCGGCTGCGCTCGCCCGTGCGGGAGCGGACGTCGACCTGGTCACCTCGCGCTTTCGCTTTGGCACCGTCGCCCAGCCGAACGGCTACCGACGGCGCGAGATCTTCTACCCGCTGTCGTCGCGCGTCTTCCAGCGCTCGCGCCTTCGGTTGCCCGTGAAAGCGCTCGAGCACCCGCTGGGCCTCGCACGACTGGCCGCCCTCCGCGCGGACGTCGTCCACGTGCAGTGGCTCGCTGCGCCGGAGCTTGAAGCGTGGCTGCTCCGCCATCGCTCGCCGCTCGTCTTGACGGCGCACGACCTCCTGCCGCGGCGGACCGCCCACAAGGCCCGGCTCTGGCGGCGCATGTTCGGACGCTTCGACCGGATCGTCGTCCATTCCGAGCGCGGACGGGAGACGCTCGTCCAGTTCGGCGTGCCGGCCGGAAAGCTTCGCGTCATCCCGCACCCTGTCTTTCCAAGCGACCCGGAGCGTTGCGACGACGGACGCACCGTGCTGGCGCTGGGAATGGTGCGTCCCTACAAGCAGATCGAGCACTCCGCCGAGGCCGCCAGAGCAGCGGGTGCGCGCCTGCTCGTCGCCGGCGAGTCGGTCGAGCCCCTGCCCGTTCTCGACGGCGCGGAGCTACGCCTCGGCTATCTGTCGGCTGCAGAGCTCGAGCGTGCTCTCGGTGAGTCCACAGTCGCCGTCTTCCCCTACCGCGCGGAGCTCGACCAGAGCGGCGCGCTCCTGCAGGCCCTCGGCGCCGGAGTGCCTGCGGTCGTCTACGACGTCGGCGGCCTCGGCGAGACAGTTGCGAACTACGGCGCCGGCCGCGTCGTCCCCGCAGACGACGTCGCTGCACTGGGCAATGCCGTCCGCGAGCTGCTCGACGACGAGTCGGCTCTCGCCGACGCCCGCGCCGGGGCGAGTCGCGCCCGGGAGGCACTCTCCTGGGACGCCTCCGCGCGCGCGCACCTCCAGCTGTACGGCGAGCTGGCGTGATCTTCCGCCGTCCCCGCTTCGGCGACCTGGTGCGCCGTCAGCTCGACCTCTTCGAAGCGGACGAAGCCGAGCTCCTGCGGGAAGCCGACACGGCGGTCCGCGCCTACGACGATGCGGAGCGCGAGGACGCCGAGGAGGCGTACGGCGACTACCAGCTCGTGCTCGAGTCGGTTGTCGAGAGCCTGGAGGAGCTGCGCGACACCTACGCGAGGACGCTGGACGACGACTCGCGGGAGGCCTACGAGCAGGCGTTCGACCGCGCCGCGCGAAAGCGCTTCCCCGCCCTGACGGCGGGGCTCTAGGCGACCCGGACGGCGATACCGGGGTAGTCGAGCACGAGCCCGAATTCGTCATAGACGAGCACCGCGCGGAAGTCGAACGCAGGCGAAACGTAGTCGTAGTGCGAGCGCTCGTCTTCGTCGGGTAGACGCAGGTAGCTCTGCTCGAGCCGCTCAACATGGAGGTCGAGCGCGCGAACGTATGCGGCCGGGGCCTCCGCCTGTTGGCCGACGTTCAACGCCAGGCGGTGGACCGGCAAGGCGTTGGTGAATGCCGATGCCTCGAGATCGACGTCCAGGCACCCGTCGAGGTGCGGCGCGCGCCTGCCGTCGACCCACCACCGACCGGTCCCGTCTCCAACGAGCGCGACTTCGCTCGCGCCCTGCGCCGACCGGCCGACGACATGGGCGGCGCGTGTCGCCCAGCTCGCGTCGACGGTGAGCGCGTAACGGATCCCCCAGGCCTTCCCGTCCTCCACCGCCGTCGAGTGCCCATCGAGCTGGTAACCGTCCGTCTCGCGACGGAGAAAGACGACCTCGAACCCGACGCGAGCGTCGAGATGACGCCAGGCAGCCGTTTCAGGGAGGTCTCGCGGCGAACTGACGGACACGGTCGGGAGATGACCGACCGCAGCATCGGCCAAACTCCAACGCGTGAGGCTCGAGGACTATGGCCTGATCAGCGACCTGCAGACCGCTGCGCTCGTCGGGCGCAACGGCTCGATCGACTGGCTGTGCCTGCCGCGCTTCGACTCGGATTCCTGTTTCGCCGCGCTTCTCGGCGACGAGTGGGACGGCCGCTGGTCGCTGGCTCCGGACTGCGAGGTGATCCATGCCGAGCGGCGCTATCGCGAAGGCACGCTCGTTCACGAGCTCGACTTCCACTGCGAGTCGGGCGTCGTCCGCGTGATCGACTTCATGCCGCCGCGCGGCGTGGAACCGGACGTCGTGCGGATCGTGGAGGGCATCGAGGGCTCCGTGCCGATCCGGATGGAGCTCGTGATCCGGTTCGGCTACGGCTCGATCGTTCCCTGGGTGCGCCGCCTGGACGACGACCTGCGCGTCGCGATCGCCGGGCCCGACGCGCTCACGCTGCGGACGACGTCGCCCGTCCGCGGCGAGAACCTCCGGACCGTGTCGGAGTTCGACCTGGAGGCCGGGGAGCGCACCTCGTTTGTTCTGACGTGGTTTCCGTCGCATCATGTGCGCGACGGCCTGCCCGACCGCGTCGACCCGGACGTGGCGCTCGAGGAGACGTGTTCCTTCTGGCGCGAATGGCTCAAGAGCTGCACCTATGAGGGTCGCTGGGAGCAACCCGTGAAGCGCTCGCTGATGACCCTGAAGGCGCTCACCTACCTGCCGACCGGGGGCATCGTCGCGGCGCCCACGACGTCGCTCCCGGAGCAGATCGGCGGCAGCCGGAACTGGGACTACCGCTACTGCTGGCTCCGTGATGCGACGTTCGCGCTCGACGCACTGCTCGAGTGCGGCTTTCGCGACGAGGCGGAGGCGTGGCGGAGCTGGCTGTTGCGGGCGGTCGCAGGCGATCCTGACGACCTGCAGATCATGTACGGCGCCGCCGGCGAGCGGCGCCTGGAGGAGTACGAGATCCCCTGGCTCGCCGGGTACGAGCACTCTGGCCCCGTTCGCATCGGCAACAACGCCAGCAAGCAGTTCCAGCTCGACGTGTACGGCGAGGTCCTGGACGTTCTCCACCAGACGCGTCGAAGCGAGATCGCGCCGAACGACCAGTCATGGTCGATCCAGAGAGTCATGCTCGCGAACCTCGAACGGCGCTGGCACGAGCCGGACGAGGGGATCTGGGAGGTGCGCGGGCCGCGCCGTCACTTCACCCACTCGAAGGTCATGGCGTGGGTCGCATTCGACCGGGGCGTCAAGGCCGTCGAGGAGTACGGCCGCGAAGGAGCCGTCGACCGCTGGCGCCGAGTTCGCGACGAGATCCACGCGGAGGTGCTCGAGCGCGGCTACGACGAGGAGCTCGGCTCGTTCGTTGGGTACTACGACGGGAAGCGACTCGACGCGAGCCTGCTGACGATCCCGCTCTTCGGGTTCCTGCCGGCCGACGACCCGCGGGTGCGCGGCACGCTCGAGGCGGTGCGGCGCGAGTTGATGCAGGACGGCTTCGTGCTCAGGTACCGGCACGACGACGAGACGACCAGTGTGGACGGCCTGCCGCCCGGCGAAGGCGCCTTCTTCCTCTGCACGTTCTGGTTCATCGACAACCTCGTCCTGCTCGGGGAGCTCGACGAGGCCTGCGAGATGTTCGAACGCCTGCTGGCTCTCCGCAACGACCTCGGCCTATTGTCGGAGGAGTACGACCCGAAGCTCGAGCGGCTCGTCGGCAACTTCCCGCAGGCGTTCTCGCACATCGGGCTCGTGAACACGGCGCTGCGGCTCGACGAGGCGCTCGCCGCGAACGGCCGCTGAGCCTCCTCAGCGATGTCCGAAGTGGTGTGCGGCGGGGAGTGCGGCGCCGACGTCGCTGCTCGCAAGCCGCCGGGCGAGTGGGCCGAGGCTCTCGAGCGTGTCGACGACGATGTTCCGGTTCTCCTTGATCCGCTCGAAGCGGCCGCGGACGAGCAACAGCGGCTCGCCCCGGACGATCGCGCGATTCCGCTCGTAGATCTCCGGTGAGACAATCAGGTTCACCTGGCCGAGCTCGTCCTCGAGCAGCATGAAGACGATTCCGCTCGCGGTCGCCGGGCGCTGGCGCGCCACTGCCATCCCCGCGAAGGCGACCCGGCTTCGGTGCGGCGCCTCGTTCAGCTCGTCGCTCGGGAGCACGCCGGGCGGCAGGTGCGGCCGTAGCAGTGTCAACGGGTGCACGTCGATCGACACGCTCGTCATCGAGTAGTCGGCGAGCATCCGCTCCCATGGGTTCAGATCACGCAAGCCGGGAGTGGCTGCGGTCGGGTCGAGCTCGAGGGTCAGCTGCTTGTTCGCACGCTGAACCGTCTTCGGGCGGACGACGAGGCCGAGCTCCCAGAGCAGGTCGCGCCGCTTCCCCCAGCAGTCGCAGGCGCCGCTACGGAGGAGCGCTTCGAGCTCTCGCGCATCGAGCGGCACCCGGCGAGAGAGATCGCCGACTCCCGCATACGGACCGTTCGTATCGCGCTCCGCGACGAGCGCCTCAGCATCGTCGGTTCCGACCGATTTCACGTAGGAGAGCCCCAGTCGCACCGCTCCCTCGTCGAGGGTGCAGCCGACACTGCTCAGGTTCACGTCCGGCGGCCGCACCTCCACACCTCTTCTCTGAGCATCCCGCACCAAACTTGACGGCGGGTAGAAGCCCATCGGCTGCGCGTTCAGGAGCGAGCAGAGGAACTCGGCGGGATAGTGGTGACGGAGCCACGCGGACTGGTAGCCGAGCAGGCCGAACGCGGCGGCGTGTGACTTCGGGAACCCGAAGCCTGAGAACGCCGCCAGCTTGTCGTAGACGATGTCGGCTGCCTCCGCACCGACTCCGTTCCGTGCGGCGCCTTCGATGAAGCGCTGGCGGAAGGCCTCGATCGCCTCCTCGCTTCGCTTGCGGCTCATCGCCCGCCGCAACCCTTCCGCCTCCCCGATCGTGAAGCCTGCGAGCGCCATCGCCACCTCGAGCACCTGGTCCTGGAAGACGACGACGCCGTGCGTGTCACGAAGCGGCTCTCGCAGCAGCTCGTGGTCGACCGGCGGTTGGTACGTGGGATCGACGCGAAGCCGCTCGCGGGCGTCGATGTACGGGTGAACCGCCTTGCCCTGGATCGGCCCCGGTCGAACGAGCGCCACCTGCACGGTCAGGTCGTCGAGGTTCGCCGGCTTCGTCCGCAGCAGGCTCTGCATCTGCGCGCGGCTCTCGATCTGGAAGTCGCCGATCGTGTCGGCACGCTGGATCTCCGCGAAGACATCGACATCGTCGAGCGGGATCCGCGAGAGGTCGATGGGCTCGCCATAGCTCTCCGCGATCTGCTCGACGCAGTCCTCGACCGCGGAGAGCATCCCCAGGCCGAGCAGGTCGATCTTGAGGAAGCCGGCATCGGCGCACGAGTCCTTGTCCCATTGGCAGAGCTGACGGCCGGCCATCGCCGCCGGTTGCACGGGGACGAGCTCGATCAGCGGCCGCGAGGAGATCACCATGCCGCCCGGGTGCTGCGAGATGTGGCGCGGGAGCCCGGCGATCTCATGGGTCAGCTCGGCGAAGGCGCGCCAGCGCGGGGAGAGCAGGCGCCGCTCGGCTTCCGGTAGGAGTGCGAGCTCTTCCGCGACCTTCTTCGCGTTCCAGCCGTCGGAGACCCGTGCGATTCGCTCCAGCTCGGCGAACGGGAGGCCGAGCGCCTTGCCGACATCTCGAATCGCGCCACGGGCACGGTAGGTGGAGAAGCTCGCGACGAGCGATGCGTGCTCGCGGCCGTAGCGCTCGGTGACACCGATGATCAACTGCTCGCGGATGTCGCGCGGGAAGTCGAGGTCGATGTCCGGCACCGACATCAGCTCGTGGTTGAGAAAGCGCCCGAGCGAAAGGTTCTGCGCAACCGGATCGACGTGCGAGAGCCCGGTCAGGTAGCAGACGATCGAGCCCACCGACGATCCGCGTCCCCTTCCCGGCGGCAGGAAGCGGCGCGGCGACCCTGGCCCGCGGATCCCGCAGGCGATCTCCCTGGCGAGCTCGAGCACCTCCCAGTGGAGGAGGAAGAAGCCGGCGAGGCCGAGCTCGTCGATCAGCCTGAGCTCCTGCTCGAGCCGCGTTCGAGCCTGGCCTAGTAACAGTCTGTTACTAGGCGGGTAGCGCTCCGCGAACGCGTCCTCGCAGACCTGGACGAGCTGCCGGATCGCCGGCACGGCTTCGCCGGAGAAGTCCGGGTAGCGGTAGCCGAGCTCCGCCGTGAGGTCGAATTCTAGCCGGGCTGCCACCTCGGCAGTGCGCAGGACGGCGTCTCGGTCGTCCGGGAAGAGCTCGAACATCTCCGCGGGCGCTCGCAGGATGCTCTCGCGGTTGCCGCGCCGCTCGACCTCGCACGACTCGAGCGAAGTGTTGTGGCGGATTGCGACCAGCACGTCCTGGAGCCCGGTACGGCGCAACGAGTGCGAATGGACGTTGCCCGTGACGACGGTCTGCAGGCCAGCATGAGCTGCGAGGTCGCGCAGGAGCGCGTTTCGCCGGGTATCGCCGCGCTCGAACGGGCGTTGCAACTCGACGTAGAAGCGCTCCGGCCCGAAAGCACTTGCGAGCGCGACGGCGGCGTTCGGGTCACGTACGCCGAGACCCTGCCGCGCGCAGCCGGAGAGGCAGACGAGCCCCTCGTTCAGGTCGGCGAGCAGGCCCGGATCGAGTGCGGGCGGCAGAAGCACCCCCTCCTTCGGCCGCGTGTGTGCGTGCGCCGCAGTCAGCAGCCGGCAGAGGTTCGCGTACCCCTGGGACGACTCGACGAGCAAGGTCACGTGCGAGCCGTCCAGAAGAGTCACCTCGGCGCCCGTGATCGGCCTGACGCCGACGAGCTTCGCCGCGTGGGCGAGCTCGAGCGAGCCGTAGACGCCTTCGTGGTCTGTCAGCGCGAGCGCCTCGTAGCCGAGTTCGGCGGCTCGCAACGCCAGCTCCTCGGGGTGCGACGCACCGTCGAGGAACGAATAGGCTGAATGGCAATGGAGCTCGACGTACCCGCGTCCCTGGCCGGCGCCGCCTCCCGGCCGGCGAAGCCGGCCTCCGGAGGCGCCTCGCGTCGCTCGCGGCACCGGGCTCTCCGGGGCTGCATTACTCATACTGTCCCCTCCGGCCCCGCACCGCGAGCGACGCGCCAGGAACGCGGGAGCCGTTGCGAATGAACAACGCGCAGCTCCTAGTCCCCGGAGAAGGCGAGGTCGTCGGCGACTCCGAGGAGCGGCGGGTCGAGATCCTCTGCGACCGCGATGAGCTGTGTGTCACGTGGACGCGGTTCGAGCCGGGACGGGATGGCGCAAATCCTCACATCCACCGCCACCACACCGACCTCTTCTATGTGCTCGACGGCGAGCTGACGGTCGGCCTCGGCGCCGACCGGCAGGAGACCGCCGTTCCGGCGGGATCGCTCGTAGTTGCGCCGGCGTTCGTCGTCCACGCGTTCCGGAACGCGAGCCCGACGGAGGAGCTGCGCTACCTCAACTTCCATGCTCCCAGCGGCGGCTTCGCCGACTACCTCCGCGGCGTGACACCCGGCTTCGACTCCGAGGATCCCCCTGCGGACGGCGGCCGACCGGTCGATGAAGCGCTGATCGTGACGGCCGAAGCAGGTCCGCTCCTCGTCGACAGGGACGAGATCCGGATCGAAGTGCGGGATGCACCGGGGCCGGCCTCGAATCGGCTCACGTGCCTCTACGCGCTCGAGGGCGGACGGCTTCTCGAAATCCAGGCGTAGGGTCGCAGCCATCAAGCTCGCTGGCTGAACCAGCAGCCGGCTTCCTCGTCGCGGAAGACGCACGCGTTCTGGCCCGACTCGAGCACAACGTCGAAGTAGCGACGGTCGAGCGGATCCTCCGTCCACCAGCGATCGACGACACGCCACTCCTCCCGCACGAGCGCGACTCCTTCGCGGTTCACCCGCACCGGCACGCCGACCGGGCTCGCCTCGACGAGCGCGGCTCGGGGCGCGTTGATCCGCCCCGCCGCGCTCAGCACCACATGCCCTCTGCGGACACGTCAGGGCCAGGACCCGTCGTGTTCGCAAAAGACACATTTGGAGGGCCATCTCTCCTACAAATGCGGCGGACCTGGGGGACGATACGGCCATGTCGGGTCCTGGCCCCGGCATGGCCGGAACGGACGGTCATTCGTCCCGCGGAACGAACAGCGCTCGTGCTTCGGGAATCCGCGACCACGGCGCCACCTCCACGACGGCGACGACGGAACCGGAGCCGGTGCTGGCGCGCACCTGGCGCAAACCGTCGCTCAGACGTGCGTTCACCTCGTCGCCCACGGGTTTCACGAGCTCGAGCTGACGGCCGACGGACTCCGAGAGCTCGACCGCTTCGAGACGGAGCTCGAGGACGGGAGCCGGGATCTCCAGCAACTTCGGGCCGAGGGCAGAGCGCAGGCGCGGCCGGTCTGCGGTCGGATCGCGCAGCGTCACCGTGCGGCGCCAGGAGCCGCCCCCGACGAGGCGGGCGGAGAGAGCGACCTTGCGGAACGGCCGTCCCGCCCGCTCCGGCCGTGCAAGCAGCCGGTCGAGCAGGGAGCCGAATGCACGCCGGAGCGTCAGCTCGTTTCCGACCGCCTCCGGAAACTCGAGCGCCTCCACGAGCTCGGCAGGCGGCCGGCGACCGCGTACGCGAGCGCTCTCGCCGCCGCGAGCGAGCGCCCACGCCTGCCGTCCCTCCCGGCCGAGCCGCTCTGCGACTGCTCCTCCAGGCAGTGCCGCGAGCTCCCCCAGGCTGCGCACACCGAGTCCTTCGAGCTCTGCGTAGCGGTCGGCCGGGAGCGGCAGGAGCGACATCGGCAGCGGGGCCAGAAACCCCTGCTCCTTCCCGGCCGAGACGACGAGTGCCTGCCCGGGACGCGCGACGCTCGCCGCCGCGAGAGCGGCGAACCGGCGCTGCGCAGCGCCCGCGCGTGGGTCCCAGGCAGTTCCGACAGAGGCGAGCGCCCGCTCGAGCGCCGCCTCCAGGCCTCCGTACAACCGCTCGACGCCTTTCGTCTCGAAGTAGACGCGACCCGGCTCCTCGGGCTCGACTGCGAAGCCGGAATCCTCGAGCCGCCTCAGCGCCCCCTCCCAGTCGCGCTCGACCGAAGCGGGATCCTGCTCGACGAGGACGAGCTGCGGGCACATCGCGAGCGCTTCGCCCAGACGCATGCCCGGCTGCACCCCTGCGAGCTCGGCGGCTGCGGTGACCGGCCCCACGAGCGGCTCGGTTCCGGGCACCGGTGCGAGCGCGGCCGGGGCGAGCGCCAGCCTCGGCTTGTCTCGCAATGCAGCGCGGAGCTCGAAGCCGGGGATCAGGAGACAGGCGATCATGGGAACGTATGTTCTATACCAGAACAGGTGTTCCTGTCAAACCGCTCCTCACATGCGATGCTCAGGTCGTGCCAGTTCGGATCGACAACTCGCTCGACGGCATCAACTGGGTGCAGGTCAGGACCGACCTGATCGCCGACGACTTCGACAACGGACGGTCACCGGAGGCTCTCAGGCGCTCCTTCGAACAGTCGCAGCATGTAGCGGTCGCCCGTGACGGCGACCGTGTCGTCGGGATGGCCCGCCTGCTCTCCGACGGCGTCTGCAACGCGTACGTCGTCGACGTCTGGACTGCATCGTCCTACCGGAGGCGTGGGATCGCCTCGGCGATGATGCGGCTGCTGATCGACGCGGTCCCAGGCCAGCACGTCGGCTTGCAGACCGGCGACGCTCAGCCGCTCTACGAGTCGCTCGGCTTCCAGCCGCAACCGGAGTTCTGGTCGCTCGTGTCCGGTGCGTGGCTGGACAACGACGCCAATCGCTGACCGGCGCTAGCAGACGATCTCGGCCGCGGCTCCCTGCATGCCGGCAAACCGCGGCACCGTTGCGAGCACGCTCTCACGAGCGCAGAACGCGATGTCCTCCTCGAGTCCCGGCGGTCCGTAGGTGCGGGCGTTCAACCCGACGAGCGCGCTCGGATAGGCAGCGGCGATCACCTCTGCCGCCACTGCGGCATCCGTCCGCTCGCCGTCGAGCAACTGCACGATCCGGCCCGCGCAATAGGCGTCGTCCAGCGCAAAGGCGCCCTTGTATCCCGCGCAGAGGATCGCGACGTCCTCGCCGCGCTCGCGTGCAGCCGATACGACGGCCTCGAGGTTCAACAGGCTTCCGAGCAGCACCTCGTCGCACCGCTCGGCAGCCGTGATGATCGTCCGCGTGCCGTTCGTGGTCGAGAGGATCAGCGTGCCGGCCTGCGGCTGGAGGAACTCGCGCGGCGACGCACCGACGTCGAAGCCTTCGATCTTGATCGCGTCCCGCTCGCCGCCGACGATGCTCTCCGAGATCTCCGCGCGGAGCCCGCGAGCTTGCTCGATCTCCGCCACGCAGAGGACGCGCTCGTAGCCTGCGGCGAGCGCCTGCGCGATCGTCGACGTGGCGCGCAGGACGTCGATCACGATCCCCGTCGGGGCGGCTGCCGCCTCGGCCGGTGTGAACGCAACGTGAACCCTCATGGTGGCTAGGCTAGACAGGATGGCCGAGCTTCTCAGGTGCTACCGGCACCCGGACCGCGAGACGGGTGTCTCGTGCTCGGAGTGCGGTCGCGGAATCTGCCCCGACTGCATGGTCTTCGCCCCCGTCGGCATCCGCTGCCCCGATCACTCGGGTCAGCCGAAGGGCGCCGCACGGGTCGTCCACAACGTGCAGCGGAGTACGAGCCGGAATCCGACCATCGTGACGATGACGCTGATCGGGATCAACGTCGGCATCTACCTGCTCCAGCTCGCGGGCGGCGCGCCGGTCAGCGGGAACGGCGGCTGGATCTTCGAGCACGGCGCGCTCGCGATGAGACGGATCGCTTCCGACGGCGAGATCGTCGGTCTCGCCGAAGGTGAGTGGTGGCGCCTGCTGACGGCTGCATTCCTCCACTACGGCCCCATCCACCTCGGTTTGAACATGCTCGCGCTCTGGTGGATCGGCCGGCCGCTCGAGAGCTACCTCGGCTCCCTCCGCTATCTCCTCCTCTACCTCGTCTCCGGCCTTGCCGGCTCGGCCGGGGCCCTTCTCGCGACGCCCAACGGCGTCACCGTCGGCGCGTCCGGCGCGATCTTCGGGATCCTCGGCGCCGCGATCGTGCTCGAGCGGCAGGGAACCTATGTGCTCGGCGGGGCCGCGCTTCCGCTCCTGATCGTGAACCTCGCCTTCACATTCGCCGTGCCGGGGATCTCGATCGGCGGCCACCTCGGCGGCGCCATAGGTGGAGCCCTCGCGATTCTCGCGATGTCGCGTTTCGGCAAGGGGAGCGCCGCCTACAGCCGGATCGACGCTCTCTCGATCGCCAGCCTCCTCGCGATCGGCGTCGTCAGCGTCGCCATCGCGTACTGGAAGGTGAAGGGCTACACCTAGCCGCCGATTGCGACCGCGCCGATGCCCTGCTCGGTCAGCGCCGCCTGGGCAGCGGCAAGCCGGGCGAGCGGAACGCGGTACGGGGAGCAGCTGACGTAGTCGAGCCCGAGCCGGTGGCAGAACGCGACCGACTTCGCCTCTCCCCCGTGCTCGCCGCAGATGCCGAGCTTGAGGTCGAAACGTGCGCCGCGGCCACGCTCGACGGCGATCTCCATCAGGTCGCCGACGCCGTCCTGGTCGATCGTCTCGAAGGGATCGCGCTCCAGCACGCCCGTGTCGAGGTAGTGCGACAGGAACCGGCCCGCGTCGTCGCGTGACAGGCCGAGCGCCGTCTGCGTCAGGTCGTTCGTCCCGAACGAGAAGAAGTCGGCGTGCTCCGCGATCTCGTCTGCGCGAACGCACGCGCGCGGGAGCTCGATCATCGTTCCGACGAGATACTCGAGCTCTCCCTCCTCGGCGGCCACGCGGACCGTCAGCTCGCGCAGCCGCTTCAGCTCCTCGCCGAAGCCGACGAGCGGATGCATGATCTCGACGAGCGGCGCGCTCGATCGCTCTCGGACGGCGATCGCGGCCCGGACGATCGCGCGCACCTGCATCTCGTAGATCTCGGGATAGAAGAGCCCGAGCCGGCACGCGCGCCACCCCAGCATCGGATTCGACTCCTGCAGCGACCGGATCCGCTCGCGCATCCTGTCGTCCTGCTCCTCGTCGAGCGCCGGCAGAAACTCGTGCAGGGGCCAGTCGAGCAGGCGGATCGTCACCGGCAGGCCCGCCATCACCTCGAAGATCCCCTCGAAGTCGGCCTGCTGGATCGGCAGCAGCCGGTCGAGAGCGGCGCGCCGGCCGTCCTCGTCGGCGGCCAGGATCATCTCCCGCATCAGGCCGAGCCGGTCGGCGTCCGCGAACATGTGCTCGGTCCGGCAGAGGCCGATGCCCTCGGCGCCGAACTCACGGGCCTTGGCCGAGTCGGCCGGGTTGTCAGCGTTGGTGCGCACCTTCAGGCGCCGGATTCCGTCCGCCCACTCCAGCACGGCCGAGAAGTCGTCGTTGATCTGCGGCGGCACGAGCGGCACCGCGCCCACGATCACCTCGCCCGTGCCCCCGTCGATCGTGATCGTGTCGCCTTCCTTCAGCTCGTGGCCGGGAAGCCGCGCGGTCTTCGCAGGCAGGTCGACGTGCAGCGCTTCGCAGCCGGTCACGCAGGGAGTCCCCATGCCGCGAGCGACGACGGCGGCATGTGACGTGAGGCCGCCGTGGGCGGTCAGGATGCCGGCGGCCTGCACCATCCCGTGGAAGTCGTCCGGCGTTGTCTCCCAGCGGACGAGGATGACGCTCTCGCCCGCCTTCCCGCGCGCGTCGGCCGTATCGGCGTCGAAGACGATCGCCCCCGACGCAGCGCCCGGCGAGGCGTTCAGGCCCTTGGCGACGACCTGCACCTCGGCTGTGGGGTCGATCATCGGGTGCAGCAGCTGGTCGAGCTGCGCCGGGTCGATGCGGGCGACCGCTTCCTCCTTCGAGATCAGTCCCTCGTCGACCATCTCGACAGCCGCCCGGAGCGCTGCCGCAGCGGTTCGCTTCGCCGTCCGCGTCTGCAGCAGATAGAGCGTCCCTTCCTCGACCGTGAACTCGATGTCCTGCATGTCGCGGTAGTGCTCCTCCAGCCGGCGGATCGTAGCCAGCAGCTGTGCGTACGCCGCCGGCAGCAGCTCGTTCATGCGCTCGATCGGCTCGGGCGTGCGGATACCTGCGACGACGTCCTCGCCCTGCGCGTTCTGCAGGAACTCGCCATAGAGCCTGCTCTCGCCGGTCGACGGGTCGCGCGTGAAGCAGACGCCGGTCCCGGAGCCGTCGCCCTTGTTGCCGAAGACCATCTGGACGACGTTGACCGCGGTGCCGAGGTCGTCGGGGATCTCGTACGTGCGGCGGTAGACCTGCGCGCGGGGAGAGTCCCAGGAGTCGAAGACGGCACGCACCGCCTTCTCGAGCTGGGCGCGGGCGTCCTGCGGAAACGGACTTCCGGTCTCGTCCGCGTACGTCGCCTTGAAGGTCTCGATCAGCTCGGCCAGGTCCGGCGCCGTGAGCTCGACATCCTGCTTCACGCCACGCGCCGCCTTCATGCTCGTCAGCGTCTGCTCGAAGCGGTGGCCCTCGACGCCGTCGACGACCTCGCCGTACATCTGGATCAAGCGGCGATACGAGTCGTACGCGAAGCGCTCGTTGCCGGTGGTCTTCGCCAGCCCGGCGACCGCGTCGTCGTTGAGGCCGAGGTTGAGGATCGTGTCCATCATCCCGGGCATCGAGACGGCTGCGCCGGAGCGGACGGAGACGAGCAACGGATCGTCCGGGTCGCCGAACTGTTTTCCGGCCTTCGACTCGAGCGACGCAATGTGGCTCGCGATCTGCGCCTCGAGACCTTGTGGAAGCTCGCCGCCCGAGGCCATGTAGGCGCGGCAGGCGTCGGTCGTGATCGTGAAGCCCGCCGGCACCGGGACGCCGAGCGCCGTCATCTCGGCGAGACCGATCCCCTTGCCGCCGAGAAGCTCCCGCCCACCGCCGGAGTCCTCTTCGAAGTCGTAGACGTAGCGCATCGGCCGGGAATCTACACTCGTCCGCGTGAGCGGCCACATCCTCGCGATGGGCGGAGGTGTCCTGCTCGACCGGAACTCCCGGCTCGAGGACTTCTTGCTGGGGCTCGCCGGGTCGGACCGTCCCCGCGTGTGCTTCGTGCCGACTGCAGGCGGGGAGAACGCGGAATGGATCGTCCGCTTCTACGCGGAGTTCTCCGCCCGCGAGTGCGAACCGAGCCATCTGACGCTGTTCGGGATGCCCGAGAATCCCGCCGCGCACCTGGCGCAGCAGGATGTGATCTACGTCGGCGGCGGCAACACGGCCAACATGCTGGCGATCTGGCGCGTCCACGGGATCGACCGCGCGCTCCGCGAGGCATGGGGTCGCGGAGCCGTCGTCGGCGGCATGAGCGCGGGCGCCAACTGCTGGTTCGAGGACTGCGTCACGGACTCGTTCGGCCCCGAGCTGCGGGAGCTCGGCGATGGCCTGGGGATCCTCTCGGGGAGCTTCTGCCCGCACTACGACGGCGAGCCGGAGCGGCGACCGACTTACACACGGCTCGTCGGCGCGGGAGTCCTGCCGCCCGGATACGCGGCCGACGACGACGCGGCGTTCCACTTTCAGGGACGAGAGCTGCGCGAGGTCGTCAGCCAACGCGACGGGGCGCTGGGCTACCGGGTGACAGCCGAGGGCGAGGAGTCGATCGAGCCGCGACTGCTGTGAGGAAGGTCGCAGTCGTCGCGAGCGCGAGCGGGAACGGCAAGACGACGCTCGGCCGGGAGCTTGCGCGGCGGCTGGACGTGCAGTTCGTCGAGGTCGATGCGCTGGTGCACGGGCCAAACTGGGCCGAGACGCCCGACGAGGAGCTTCGCGTACGGCTGCAACCGGTCATCGACTCGGACGGCTGGGTGATCGACGGCACCTACCGGCGCAAGCTCGGCGATCTCGTCCTCGAGAACGCTGACACGGTGGTCTGGCTCGACTTGCCGATCCGCATCTGGGTTCCGCGCCTCCTGCGTCGCACCCTGCGGCGGCTGCGTGGCCGCGAGGTGCTCTGGAACGGCAACACCGAGTCGTTGCGCGGCGCGTTCTGGGGACGGGAATCGCTGTTCGCCTGGGCATTCCGGATGCACTTCGGGCGCCGGCGCCGCTATCCCCTCGAGCTGGCGCCGTTCAACGTCGTGCGGCTCCGCTCACCGAGTGAGGTCGAGGACTGGCTGTCCACGATCACCAAGCAACAGACTGTTACTAGCTCGGGGACAACCACGACCGTGGCCGCAGAACCCAAGTAACAGACTGTTACTTGGCCTTCGAGCGGCGCGAGCGCCACTCCGCCGCCCAGGCCAGCGCTCGCAGGCCGAGCCAGATCGGTGTCAGCAGCACGTAGAAGACGAAGACCGCTGCGCCGAGGATCGACCACCAGAGCGCCCACCGCCACTTCGGGACGGGCGGCTTAGGTGGCATGCGCCTCGTGCCGGCGCCGGTCGACGATGCGCACGACGCGGTGCGCCGTCTCCTCGATCGAGAGGCCGGTGACGTCGATCACGGGGCAGCCGAGCCTGCGGTGCAGCGCAGCGGCCTCCTCGAGCTCGTCGTAGATCTCGACCATCTCGGCGTACTGGCGGTTCTTCCCACCCATCCCGCGTACGCGTGTCGACCGGATCTCGGCCAGTCGCTCCGCGTCGATCGTCAGGCCGACGATCTTCAGTGCGTCGATCTCGAACAGCTCGGGCGGCGGCTTGATCCCCTTCACGATCGGCACGTTCGCGACCTTCTGGCCGAGATAGCCGAGGTAGATCGAGAGCGGTGTCTTCGAGGTGCGGGAGACGCCGACGAGCACGACGTCGGCCTCGGGCAGCCCGCTGCCGACACCGTCGTCGTACTTGACCGCGAACTCGATCGCCTCCATCCGCTTGAAATACGCGGAGTTGAGCGGGGGTCGCGCTCCCGGCGTCATCTTGGCGGCCATGCCCGAGACCTTCGCGATCGACTCGATCGGGTGACCCAACAGGTCGCAGTAGTGGAGCCGCGCGCTGCGGCAGAGCGTCCGCATGCTGTCGCGCATCTCGCGGTCGACGAGCGTGTAGACCATCACGGCCGGCCGGCCACGCGCTCTGCTGACCGCAAGCTGGAGGTCGTCGATCGTCTGGATCTGCGGGTGGCGCACCTCCTCGAACGGCTGCTCGGGAAACTGGGCCTCGAGCGCCGCGACGAGACGCGCGGCCGTCTCGCCTGTCGAGTCCGAGACGATGTGGAGCTCGACGATCTCGCGCGCGGGCGTCACCCGCCGGAGGCTACAGCCGCTACGCGAGCATCGGTGAGCGTGACGAGATCGCCGGGGGCCAGTTCGAGCTCGAGCCCGCGACGGCCGGCGCTCACGAAGACTGTCTCGTGGCCGAGTGCCGACTCGTCGACGACCGTCGGCAGTCGCTTCCGCTGCCCGAGCGGGCTGATTCCGCCGAGCACGTAACCCGTGGCGCGTTCCGCGGCGGCCCGGTCGGCGAGAGCGGCCCGCTTCCCGAACGCGCGAAGGTCGAGTTGCGCCGCCACGGGCACGATCGCAACGGAGAGCTTCCCGTCCTGCGCGACCACCAGCGTCTTGAAGACGCGCGCCGGATTTACTCCCGTCTTCTCGGCAGCCTCCAGCCCGTAGGAGGATGCGGACGGATCGTGCTCGTACTCGTGCAGCGTGAACGGAATGCCCGCCCGCTGCGCTGCGACGACTGCGGGCGTCATCCGGGTAGCCTCTTCGCACCGATGAGCCAGGACGCGGTCACGATGGACAAAATAGTTTCGCTGTCGAGGCGGCGGGGATTCGTCTTCCCGTCGTCGGAGATCTATGGCGGCCTGGGCTCGTCATACGACTACGGCCACTACGGCGTTCTCCTGAAGGACAACGTCAAGGCTCGCTGGCTCGAAGCGATGGTGCGCGAGCGGGACGACATCGTCGCTCTCGACTCCTCGATCATCCTCCACCCGAGGATCTGGGAGGTGTCCGGCCACGTGGGCGGCTTCAGCGATCCGCTCGTGGACTGCCGTTTCTGCAAGCAGCGCTTTCGGGCCGACCACCTCGCCGACCCCGAGCACGAGGAGATCCGCTGCGGCAAGCGCCCGTCGAAGCGGCCCGGCGAGACGCCCGACTGCGACCTCACCGAGCCGCGCCAGTTCAACCTCATGTTCCAGACGCGGGTCGGCGCGGTCGAGGAGACCGGCGTCGACGTCTACCTCCGGCCCGAGACGGCGCAGGGGATCTTCATCAACTTCAAGAACGTCGCCCAGATCGCGCGGCGCAAACCGCCGTTTGGGATCGCGCAGGTCGGCAAGTCGTTCCGGAACGAGATCACGCCCGGCAACTTCATCTTCCGCACGCTCGAGTTCGAGCAGATGGAGATGGAGTTCTTCGTGCCGCCGGACGAGGCGGCCGAGTGGTACCGATACTGGGTCGACGAGCGGCTCGCGTGGCACCTGCGCTACGGCGTCCGCGAGAGCCACCTGCGCGTGCGGCCGCACGAGGCGGACGAGCTCTCGCATTACTCGAGCGAGACGAGCGACATCGAGTACCTCTTCCCGATCGGGTGGTCGGAGCTCGAGGGGATCGCGAACCGCGGCGACTTCGACCTCACGCAGCACACGGAGGCCTCCGGGACGAAGCTCGAGTGGTTCGAGGAGAGCACGGGCGAGCGCTACGTCCCGCACGTGATCGAGCCGGCACTCGGGGTCAATCGCTCGATGCTGACCTTCATGATCGACGCCTATGACGAGGAGGTCGTAGGCGAGCGCGAGCGTACGGTGCTGCGCCTGCACCCGCAGCTCGCGCCCGTGAAGGCAGCGGTGCTGCCGCTCGTCGGCAAGGACACGGCGATGGTGGAGAAGGCTCGTGGCCTCTACGAGGAGCTGCGGCGCCACTTCAGCGTCGAGTACGACGACAACGGCGCGATCGGGCGGCGCTACCGGCGCCAGGACGAGATCGGTACGCCCTACGGGCTGACGATCGACGAGCAGACGCTTGCCGACGACACCGTCACGGTTCGCGACCGCGACTCGCTCGCGCAGGAGCGGATTCCGATCAGCGGCGCGGGGCAGAAGGTGGCCGAGCTGCTCGCGGCCGACTGGCGCTCTCCGAAACTCGCCTAGCGCGCGGCTCGCTCGAGCAGGCGCTCGCCCGGCGCGAAGCCGAGCTTCTCGTACAGCCCGTGCGCGTCGGCTGTGTGCAGGATCCAGCGCCGCGTTGCGTACGGGCCCTCCTCGACGGTGAAGCGAACGAGGTCGACGCCCCGGCCGTGCCCACGGTGCTCGGGCAGCACGAAGACGTCGGCGAGGTAGACGAGGAACGCGTCAGGAGCGTCGACTGTGCGCGAATAGCCGGCGAGCGAGCCGTCCGGCGCGTAGAGGCCGACGTTGCGGGCAGCGCGGTCGATCAGCCCGTCCATCACGTCACGGGGGCGTCGAAACGCCCAGTACGACTCCTCGGAGATGAAGCGGTGCACAGCCTCACGGTCGACGCGTGCGGGGTCGTCGTCGAGCTCGTAGCCGTGTGGCAGCTGCTGCTTCACGCGGAGAGCGTCCGCAGCCGGAAGCCGCCCTGGTACTCGTACGACGCACGCACGATCGCGAGCGCCTCGCGGGCGCCGCTCGCCGTCAGCCCCGCCTCGCCCGCGTCGGCAAGAGGCGTGGCGACCAGTGTCTGGATCGCCCGCACGCCTGCGGAAGTGAGCGCGATCGACCCGGGCCCGCAATCGCGGCACACCGCGCCGCCGGCCGCCGGCTGATAGCCGACGAGCCCTTCGACTGAGCCGCACTCGACGCAGCTCTCGAGGTGAGGCCTGTAGCCGGACACCCACAGGAGCTTCAGCTGAAAGGAGAGGCCGAGTGGATCGAGTGCCGGCAGCGCCGGGGCACGCGTCGGGATCTCGTCGAGCCGGTCGAGGAATCGTGTCAGCGCCGTGAAGGCACGCTCGTTCGCCTCCTGCTCGGGAAAGAGGCGCAGCATCGCCTCGGCGCCAATCAGGCCGACGGCGAGCCTGTACGGATCCTCTCGCGTCTCGTGGTGGGAGGCACGGAGGTCGGCGCCGGTGACCGTCTGCAGCTCGCCCGAGCCCTGATGCAGCATCAGCTCCACGTGCGAAAGCGGCTCCAGGCGCGCGCCGAAGCGCGATTTCGTTCGGCGCACCCCCTTGGCGACCGCACCGACGCGGCCGCGGTCGGCCGTGTAGACGTGGAGAACACGATCCGCCTCGCCGAGCCGGAACGAGCGCAGCACGACCGCCTCTGTTCTGTAGGTCCGGGCCATGCTTCGAGTCTAGAGGCGACGGCAGATGGGAACGATTCGCGGCTTGTCTGCGTTGTAAACGATAGTGACCAGAATTCAGATCTATACGACGCGCTGGTGCGGCTACTGCGTCCGGGCGAAGGCACTCCTCGACGAGAAGGGGATTCCCTACGACGAGGTGCCACTCGACGACGATCCGGGCTTCCGGCGGAACCTCTTCGAGCTGACCGGCGGCTGGACAGTGCCGCAGATCCTGATCGGCGGCACACCGATCGGCGGGTACACGGAGCTTCGTCGCCTCGACGAGTCCGGCACGCTCGACCAGCAGCTCGCGGCGTAGGAACTTTGTGTTCCTGAGCTACTAAGTCCTCTCGCTCCGCCTGGCCGAGCGGCGGAGGCTTGTGTTACTGGAACACAAGCTTCTCAGAGACGCTGGCAGTTCGGACAGAACCAGGTGCCGCGGCCCGCGACGCGTGTCTTCGCAAGCGGCATGCCGCAGCGGTCACACGGCTCTCCGTCGCGTCCGTAGGCCTTGAACTCCTTCTGCATCGAGCCCGCGCTCCCGTCCGGGAGCCGGTAGTCGGTGAGTGTGGAGCCCTGGCGGGCGATACCGAGCTCGAGCGCCTTCCGGATCGCCCGGTGCAACCGCCGCAGCTCGTCCCGATCGAGGGAACCGGCGAGACGCTGCGGGTGGAGCCGCGAGTACCAGAGCGCCTCGTCGACGTAGATGTTCCCGAGCCCGGCGAGCGTCCGCTGATCGAGCAGGGCGGCCTTGAGAGCGGCTCGACGCCCCTCCAGCCGTTCGCCCAGACCCTTCGCCGTGAACGCTGCCACGAGCGGCTCCCCGCCGAGGCGCGCGCCGAGATACGGCTCGAGCTCGCCCGGCTCCAGCAGCAGCCACGTCCCGAAGCGGCGGACGTCGCGGTAGCCGACCTCCGTGCCGTCGTCGAGCGTCAGGACCGCTCGGATGTGCGAGTTGCTCCCCGGATCCTGCAGCAGGCTGCCGGTCATGCGTAGGTGGATCAGCAGCGCCCGGCCCGAGGCGAAACGGACGATCAGGTACTTGCCGCGCCGGTCGACGTGCTCGACACGTTCGCCGATCAGCTCGGCGGCAACGAGGAGCGGGTCCTCGGGCCGGGTCAGCCGGATGTCGTTGATCTCGACGTGCTCGAGCCGCCGGCCCTCGAGCGCCGGCGCGATCGCGAGCCGAACGGATTCGACCTCCGGAAGCTCAGGCAACGACGTCGAGCAGGATCGAGTGCTCCTGAGGCGGCTCGTCGCCAAGCTCGTAGGCGGCGAGGACTGCCTCGACCGCCTCCGCCCCGCTCGCCTCGTCCCGCGCGTGGACGTCGGCGAGCAGCGCACCCTCCGCGACGCTCGCGCCGCGCTTGACGTGGCAGACGACGCCGACCGCGTGATCGATCTCGTCCTGCTTCGCCCGCCGGCCGGCGCCGAGGTGGAGCGCAGCCATCCCCACCGCGATCGCACCAAGTCTCGTGACCGAGCCGGCACGCGGTGCATTCACCGGCAGGACGACCGGTGCCTGCGGCAGCGCGGCGGGGTCCGGGTCGCCGCCCTGAGCCCCGATCCACCGCTCGTAGACGTCCAGCGCAGAGCCGTCCGCGACCGCGGCCTCCGCCGCCCGCCTCCCTTCCTCGACGTTGAGGCCGAGATCGGACAGCGACAGCAGCCGTGCGCAGGCGTCGAGCACCAGCTCCGTGAAGTCCGGTGGCCCTTCGCCGCGCACCGTGTCGCGCGCCTCGGCGATCTCGAGCGCGTTGCCGACGGCCGCCCCGAGCGGCTGCTCCATGTCGGTGAGCAGGCAGACGACCTCGCGACCGGCGTGCCGGCCGAGCTCGAGCATCGTCTCTGCGAGGGCGCGGGCGTCGTCGAGCGTCTTCATGAACGCGCCGTCGCCGACCTTCACGTCGAGCACGATCGCGTCGGCACCGCCCGCGATCTTCTTCGACATGATCGAGGACGCGATCAGCGGCAAGATGTCCACGGTCCCGGTCACGTCGCGGAGTCCGTAGAGCTGCTTGTCCGCCGGGACGAGATCGTCTGTCTGGCCCACGATCGCGAGGCCAACGGTCTTCACCTGGGTGACGAACTGGTCGACCGAGAGCTCGACGTCGAACCCCGGGATCGACTCGAGCTTGTCGAGTGTCCCGCCGGTATGGCCGAGTCCCCGCCCGCTCATCTTCCCCACCGGCACGCCGCAGGCGGCGACGATCGGCCCGACAGCGATCGTCGTCTTGTCGCCGACGCCCCCCGTCGAGTGCTTGTCGACGACCTTTCGCCCGAGGGCCGCGCCGAGGTCGAGCGTGCGACCGCTGCGGATCATGGCGTCCGTCAGCGCGTACGTCTCGGCGGCGGTCATGCCCCGGAAGTAGACGGCCATGCAGAACGCGGCCAATTGGTAGTCGGGGATCGCGCCGCGCGCGTAGCCGAGGATCAGCTCGGAGATCTCCTCAGCCGTCAACTCCTCCCCGTTCCGTTTCCGCTCGATCAGCTCGGCGGGGCGGATCACGACTTGCCTGCCACGTAGACGCAGTGGGTCGAGCGCGTGTGGAACGGCTCGGTCAGCTCGGGAACGAGGTCGGCGAGATGCGACCGGGTCGTCGTGGCGGCGACGAAGTCGACCATCGAGCCGCGATCGGGGAACACGACCGTGCCGTTCGCCTCGCGCCGCTCGATCTTCGTGAAGTACGGAGCCAGCGCTTTCTCGCCGTTGTCGTATCCGAACGAGAGGCCTGCAGTCACCTCGCCGCCCAGAAGGTCCCAGAGCTCCTGCATGTTGGCGTCGCCGAGCGTGGCTGCCACCAGTCGACCGCCGGGACGAATGACGCGTTGCAGCTCGCTCACGCCGAGATCGAGATCGGGGACGTGGTAGAGCACCCAATTCGCGGCGACGCAGTCGAACGTATCGTCGGCGAAGGGAAGGCTCTGGGCGTCGGCCAGGTGCACCTCGATCCCGCGTGCCCTCGTCAGCTCGACCATGCGCGGCGAGATGTCGACCGCGACGACCTGGGCGCCCAGCTCCTTTTGCACCCGCTCCGCGAGTTCGCCCATCCCACAACCGACGTCGAGGAACCGTTGAGGCGCGGCTTGGCGCACCGCCTCGAAGACCGCGTCATCGGGATTGACGCCCTCGGTCAGGTCTCGGTAGGTCTGGTTGCGCTTCGCGAGCCGCTCCTCGCTCGCGTACTCCCACTGGACGACGAGCGGATTGTCGAGCTTCACGGATCGGTGATCGGACGGCCCGGGATGCCTCGTCCGGGCGGCTTGCCGCCGAGCCACGCGTTGACGGTCGCCCCGACGTCGGCGAACTCCCCCTCGTGCACGGCCCCCTGCGCGTTGCGGCCGGCGGCATAGGCGAGCAGGAGTGCGTGCTCACGCGAGTGGTCGGTCGACGGCGTCGTCGGATCGCAGCCGTGGTCGGATGTGATCACCAGCAGGTCTCCCGGCCGCAGCGCCTCGAGGATCTCCTCGAGCCGCCGGTCGAAGTCCTGCAGACAGCGATGAAAGTTGACCGGGTCGTTCCGGTGCCCCCACAGCTGGTCGGTCTCGACGAGGTTGACGAAGACGAACCCGTCGTCGAGCTCCTGCAGCAGTTCAACGGTCTTGTTGATCCCGTCCACGTTGGACTTCGTCGGAAAGGACTCGTCGATGTCGCAGCCGGCGAAGATGTCGCTGATCTTGCCCACCGCATGCACCTTCTGCCCGGTGTCGCGGACGAGCGACAGGTAGTTCGGGCGCCGCGGCTCGAGCGAGAAGTCATGTCGGTTCGCCGTCCGCTCGTAGCTGCCGGGCTCGCCGTCGAACGGCCGCGCGATGACGCGGCCCACGGCATGCTTGCCGGTCAGGATCTCGCGCCCCGCCCTACAGGCCTCGTAGAGCTCCTCCAGCGGGATGGTCTCCTCGTGCGCGGCGATCTGGAAGACGGAGTCGGCCGACGTGTAGACGATCCATTTGCCCGTCCGCTGGTGCTCCTCGCCGAGCTCCTGGATGATCTCGGTCCCGGAGGCCGGCTTGTTGCCGAGGACGCCGCGACCGGTCTTGTGCATGAAGGGGTCGATCACGTCGTGCGGGAAGCCGTGTGGGTACGTGGGCATCGCGGTCGGTGTGACAACGCCCATCAACTCCCAGTGACCCGTCGTCGTGTCCTTTCCCTTGGATCGCTCAAACAGCCGGCCGGCGACCGCGGGAGCCCCCGGCTGTGGCGGGCAACCCTCGAGCGGCATCACGTTTCCGAGGCCGAGCGCCTCCAACGAGGGCAGGTCGAGACCTCCGACGGCGCGGGCCACGTTGCCGAGCGTGTTCGACCCCTCATCGCCGTACGAGGCCGCGTCGGGCAACTCTCCCGCGCCAACGGCATCGAGCACGATTACGCACGCCCGCGGCACGCCGCTATTCTACGGCGCGTGGACACCGTCTTCGGATTGATCGGGCTCACCTTCTACATCGTCTTCATCGTCGGGCTCGCGGCCGCCGTCACAGGGCTCGTCGTCAAGCTCAGCCCGTCCAAGAGCCAGAAGCAGCTGGAAGCCCGGAAGAAAGCCGCAGAGAACGCCGCGAGCTAGGAGGGTTTGCTAGACCGCGGAGGCGCCGAGCACGTCGTCCAGAGGCGTGTACTCGAGCCCGTGCGCCTCGGCTACGGCCCCGTATGTGATCCGGCCGTCGATGACGTTCACGCCGCGTGCGAGCGGCCTGTCGCGGGCGACCGCCAGCGCCACCCCGTACTCCGCGATCTCCTCGACGTACGGCAGAGTCACGTTCGTGAGCGCCTTGGTCGACGTGATCGGCACTGCTCCGGGCATGTTCGCGACGCAGTAGTGGACGACGCCGTCGACGTCGTAGACGGGATCCTCGTGCGTCGTCGGGCGCGATGTCTCCGCGCAGCCGCCCTGGTCGATCGCGACGTCGCAGAAGACGCTGCCGGTCTTCATCCCGGCGATCATCTCTCTTGTCAGGAGCTTGGGTGCCAGCGCACCCGGGATCAGCACCGCGCCGATCACGACGTCGGCGTCGCTCACCGACTCCTCGATCTGGAGCGTCGACGACATGACGAGGCTGACGCGACCGTGGAGCGTCTCCTCGAGATGGCGTAGCCGGTCGACGGAGCGGTCGAGGATCGTGACCTGGGCGCCGAGACCGAGCGCGATCACCGCGGCGTTGTAGCCGACGATGCCACCGCCGATCACGACCACCTTGCCCGGCGCAACGCCCGCGACGCCGCCGAGCAGCAATCCACGACCGCCTTTCGGGCGTTCGAGATAGTGCGCTCCGGCCTGGGCGGCGAGCCTGCCCGCGACCTCGCTCATCGGCGCCAGAAGTGGCAGCCGGCGATCGTCGGTCTCGACGGTCTCGTAGGCAATGGCTGTGACGCCGCTGTCGACGAGCGCCCGCGTGAGCGGTTCGTCGGCAGCGATGTGCAGGTAGGTGAAGAGGACGAGCCCAGGCCGGAGCCTCGGGTACTCGACCGCGATCGGCTCCTTGACCTTCAGCAGGAGCTCCGCGCTCTCCCACACCTCGTCGACCGTCGCGACACGGGCGCCGTTCGACTCGTAGGCGGCGTCCTCGAACTGGCTCCCCAGGCCCGCGTTGGTCTCGACCACCACCTCGTGGCCGAGCCGAACGAGCTCACGCGCGCCGGCCGGCGTCAGTGCGACGCGGTACTCCTGGGGCTTGATCTCCTTGGCGACGCCGATGCGCATGAGCGGCGCAACGATACTAGGACCGCTCGCGCAGGTAGAGCAGCAGACCGATGAGGGTCGTCGCGTCTTCCAGCTCGTGCAGGCGCGCCTCGACATCGGACCAGGCCCAGCGGACGATCTCCAGCTCCTCCCCCTCGTCCGGCTCCGGCTCGCCTTCCTCGAGCCCCTCGGCTACGAACACCCAGACACGCTCGTTGACGAAGCCCGGCGAGGTCCAGAACCACGTGAGCTCGCGCCAGGTCCCGCCGCGCAGCCCCGTCTCCTCCCGCAGCTCGCGTTGCGCCGATGCCAACGGCTCCTCCCCCTCGTCGATGAGCCCGGCCGGGAGCTCGAGCAGCTTGCCGCCGGTCGCAACGCGACGCTGACGGACGAACACCACGCGCTCCTCGGCGTCCAGAGCCACGATCGCCACCGCGTCCGGCGTATCCGCGATCTCGTAGCCCTCCTCGACGACGACGGCGAAGCGGCGTCCTTCCCAGATTCTCATCGCACGAGGCTTTCCACGTACGCGCGCTCCTTGCGGCCGAACCACGGCGGCTCGCCGGCCGCCGCGTTCTCACCTGTGCGCTCGGGGCGCCGCGTCGCCGGGATCACCAGGTCCACACGCTCGTCCGACAGCACCCATTTCAGCAGCGCCTGCGCCCAGGTTCTGACCCCGAACTCGGCCAGCGGGCTCAGCTCCTCCGGCGTGGGCTCATGGCCGAGCAGCGCGCCCTGTCCGAACGGGCGCATGACAATCACCGCGACGCCGAGCTCGGCTGCCAGCGGCAGGAGCGTCTGCTCGCATTCCCGCTCGCGCGGATTCAACGGCACCTGCACGGTGTCGAAGCGTCGCGTTCTCAAGGCCCGCGCGAGCTCGTCGAGCGCCGCCGCCGAGTAGTGGGTGACGCCAAGCTTCCCGATCCGCCCGCCGCCACACTCAGCCTCCAGCCAGGGCAGGTGCTGCTCCCAGGCGACGAGGTTGTGAATCTGCTGGACGTCGACACGGCCGAACCAGTCGAGTTGATCGGCGAGCTGGCGGCGTGCCTCGTCCCTGGATGGCGTCCAGATCTTCGTCAGCACCGTCGCGTTGTCGCGACGGTCGCCGAGCGCGGCCCCGAGCGCGCACTCCGCGCCCCCGTACATCGGCGAGGAGTCGAAGCAGCGGCTGCCCGCGGCGAGCGCTGCGTCGACGACGCCGCGCGCCAGCGTTTCGTCGCCGTCGAACGTGTTCCACGTGCCGAGACCGATGACCGGCCCGAGACGCCGCTCCTCCATCACGTGACCATGCCACGTGCGACGACGCCAGCGGCAAACGCCGCGCGGAAGAAGGTGGGATCCGCCTCGATGCCGCGGCCCATGTGACGGAGCGGCAGACCGGCGCATGCGTCTTCCCAGCCGTCGGTCTCGACCTCATCGGGCCAGGCGACGACGACCTCCCCAAGGCACAGGTCGAGGACCGAGTGCGTGTGATGCGAGACCCCGCGATGGCGTTCGCGCGAGTCGGCCTCGGACGAGCGAACCGCGAGCACCGGGCGGCCCCCCAGCGCCGCGGCGACGTTGGCCGCGTCCGCCAGCGAAAGGGCGCCATGCCCAAATCTCGTGCCCGTGCCGACGATCCCGGGGCCGACTGCACAGACGATCGCGTCGTAGACCTCCTGCGCTGCCAGCGTGAACGCAGCGGCCGTCGTGACGCAGTCGACGTCGCCGTCCAGGCATGGGGCGACGGCGATCGCGGTGCCGAGGAGCCCTCGGCTCTTCAACGCCCGGACGGCGTCCGAGAGCGAAACAGGGAGAGCGGCGCCGCCCACTTGGATGTAGGCCACTCGTTTCCCGGCGAGCGCGGCACATACGGGCGCCACCTGGCTGTGCAGCGTGCACAGCACGACCGGCATCGCGCCGAGCGTCTCCGGGAGCACGCCCGCCTCCTCTCCGCGCCTGAGGGCAACCTGGCCCGGCGTGTATGGGAGCGCCATCACATGCGCCCCCTCCTCGGCCGCAAGCCCGAGACCGCGCGTCAGGTTCGCATAGAGGACGTCGAAGCCCCCTGACCCGAGCTCGAGCAGGCGAGCCTGCTCGTTGACGAGCACCTCGTCGCCGACCTCGACCTCACCCGTCAGCCGCGGATAGGCGACGCACGCAATCCCATCCACCTCGAGCCTGACCATGCGGTCGAGCTGTTCGCCGACCGCGCTCACGGTCCCCCGCCTAAGGCTGAGTGGCATCTCGGGCGGCGTCGACGAGCGCCAGAGTCACATCGACCATGGCGTTCAGATCGGCCACGGTGATGTGCTCGTCGGCGGTATGGATCTCCGCCATTCCGTTCGCGAGATTGAGGCACGGCAGGCCGTTGGCGTTGAACACGTTCGCGTCGGCGCCGCCGCCCGTGAGGGTCGGGACCATCGGGTAGCCGCATGCCTCGAGCGCCGTGGCCGCCAGGCGGACGATCGGGTCGCTCTCCTTGAAGCGGTAGCCCTGGTAGGTCTCGCTGACCTCGGTCTCGACCGTGCACTCGGCGACGCTTGCGGCAAACGCGAACGTGTCCAGCATCTCCTGGACGACGTCGGCGAGCTTGCGCGGGTCGTGTGAGCGCGCCTCCGCTTCGAGCTCGCACCACTCCGGGATGATGTTGCGGGCGCTGCCGCCGGTGATCGTGCCGACGTTCGCGGTCGTCTCGTCGTCGAGGCGGCCCAGGCGCAGGTCGGCGATGGCACGTGCCGCGGCGGCGATCGCAGAGCGCCCCTCTTCCGGGACCATTCCCGAGTGCGCGGGCCGGCCGTGAAAGCGTACCGACAATGCGCGCCCGTACGGCGCACCCATGATCACGTCGCCGATGGGCGCCGCCTGGTCGTAGACGAAGCCGAGCTCGGCTTCGAGCTTCGTGTGGTCGAAGGCGCCCGCGCCGAGAAGGCCGACCTCCTCCTTCTGGGTGAACAGCAGCTCCACCCCGGCATGCGGCCTGCGGTCGGAGACGATCCGCCGCGCCGCTTCGATCATCGCCACGACCGCCGACTTGTCGTCCGCGCCGAGGATCGTTCCCGCGGCGTTCCTGACGACTCCGTCCGTAACGACAGGCACGAGCGCGCCCTGGGCGGGCACGGTATCGAGGTGCGCACAGAAGAAGATCGGCGTGCCGCCTTCCAGCCGTCCCGGCAGCCGGCAAAGGAGATTCCCAGCGTTGGAATCGATGCGGGCACCGGCGTCGTCCTCCTCGAACTCGAGGCCCAGGGAACGCAGCTCGGCGGCGACGCGGTCGGTGACTGCACGCTCGTCTCCCGGCGGACTGGGGATCGCGCAAAGCTCTGTGAAGAGATCGATGGTGGAAGACACGTGGGGCCTCGATCCTAGACCTAGCAGAAGTGCCGGTAAACCTCTGGTAAACTACGTTTTTCTTCTACAATGTGGTTGCCGTGACCAGTGCCGTCACACACGAGCTCGTCCAGAAGAGCCTCGTCGGAGAGGCACTCGAACATGGTCCGGTCGCTGTGTTCGTCGCCGGCGACGACGGCCGGTACCTCGCGGCGAACGCCTATGCGTGCGAGCTGCTGGGCTACACCCGATCCGAGCTGCTCGAGCTGCGGGTGCAGGACGTCGCCGTCGATCCGGAGGCACAGATCAACTACTCCGAGATGCGGCGCACCGGGTCGCGCACGGGCACGACCGTCCTGCGGCGGAGCGACGGGACCGAGCTCGACATGTGCTTCCGCGCGTCGCAGACGACGGTCGGCGGGATGCTGGTCTACATCGGGATCTGCTGGCCGGCGGAGTGAGCTAGCCCGGAGCGCGAGCGACCCCGCTCCATCGCAGCGCCGACGAACTCCCGGAAAAGCGGCGCGGGCCTGGTGGGCCGCGACTTGAACTCCGGATGGAACTGACTGGCCACGAACCACGGATGGTCGGGCAGCTCGACGATCTCGACGAGGCGTCCTTCCTGGAACGTGCCCGAGACGACGAGCCCCGCGTCGATCAGCTGCTGCCTGAACTGGTTGTTGACCTCGTACCGGTGGCGGTGACGCTCGTGGATGACCGCATCGGCGTAGACGTCGCGTGTCCGCGTCCCCTCGGCCAGCTCGACCGCCTGCGCGCCCAGCCGCATCGTGCCGCCGAGATCCTCGATCTCCTTCTGCTCGGGGAGCAGGTCGATCACGGGGTACGGCGTCTCCGGATCCATCTCCGTCGAGTTCGCTCCGTCGAACCCGGCCACGTTCCGCGCGTACTCCGACACCGCCACGTGCATGCCGAGGCAGATCCCGAGGTACGGGATGCCGCGCTCGCGCGCGACCTGGCAGGCGAGAATCTTCCCTTCCCACCCGCGCGAGCCGAAGCCGCCCGGCACGAGGATCCCGTCGACCTGCTCCAGCAGCTCGGCCGTCTCCTCGTACGACATGTTCTCGGCGTCGACCCACTGAACGCGGACTGCCGCGCCCTGATGGACGCCCGCGTGCTTCAGCGCCTCGTGTACCGAGAGGTACGCGTCATGGAGCTTCACGTACTTCCCGACGAGCGCGATCGTCACCGGCTCTCGCGGCTCGCCGATCCGATCGATCACCTCCTGCCACTCGCCGAGGCCGGCCCCGGCCCGTGGTGCATCGATGCCGAGCTGTGTGCAAACGAGGTCGTCGAGCCCCTCGTCGCGGAGCACGGCCGGCACGAGATAGACGTCGGAGACATCCGGCGACGCCACCACGGAGCGGATGTCGACATCGGCGAAGAGGGCGATCTTGTCCTTGATGTCCTGCGACAGCTCCTCGTGGGAGCGGCAGACGATCACGTCCGGATGGATACCGATGCGGCGAAGCTCGTTCACCGAGTGCTGGGTCGGTTTCGTCTTCAACTCGCCGGCCGCCTCGATGAACGGGACGAGCGTGCAGTGCAGATACATCACGTTCTCCGGCCCGACCTCGCGCCGGAACTGCCGGATCGCCTCGAGGAACGGGAGCGACTCGATGTCTCCGACCGTGCCGCCGATCTCGGAGATGACGACGTCGGCGGGGGCAGCCTTCGCCGCGCGCTTGATCCGCAGCTTGATCTCGTTCGTGATGTGCGGGATGACCTGGACCGTGGCGCCCAGGAACTCGCCCTTCCGCTCCTTCCGGAGCACGGCATCCCAGATCGAGCCGGCGCTGTGGCTGGCGTTCCGGGAGAGGTTCTCGTCGATGAACCGCTCGTAGTGGCCGATGTCGAGATCGGTCTCCGCCCCGTCCTCGGTGACGAAGACCTCGCCGTGCTGGAACGGGCTCATCGTGCCGGGGTCGACGTTCAGGTACGGGTCGAACTTCTGCGCCTGAACGCGGAGCCCTCGCTCCTTCAGCAAGCGCCCGAGCGAGGCGGCGACGATCCCCTTCCCGAGCGCCGAGACGACGCCGCCGGTGACGAAGATGTACTTGGTCTCGTGCCCCCCGGTCGCGCTCATGCTCCTTGCCTCCCCCACGCGTCGAGCGTTCGAAACACGGCCGTACTCTCGATCAATGCACCGAGCGAGCGACGCTCTCCGAGGAGGGTGAGGCCCGCGAGCGCCGCGATTGCGCTCCAGCGCTGCCTCTCCGTGAACTTGCTCACGGACCGTAAACCTAGCACGGCACCGAGGGCATTCGAACCGGAGTCGCCGAGCATCGCCATCTCGCGAAGATCGTAGGGAAGCAGCAGGACGGCGATCCCCTTCGGCGCGCCGAGCGGAATCGACGCCGCGAGGTAGGCCTTCAATGCGCGGCCCGGCTTCGTGTCGAGCTGGTTCAGCATGTTGGCCGCGAGCCCGACGAGGATCGCACCGGACGCCGAGCGGGTGCGCAGAAGCGCGTACGCGGGGATCCCGACCAGCTTGAGGACGCCTGTCGTCGAGCCCGAGCGAAGGTGCCTGCGGAAGCCCCGCTCCTCCCCGCTCCAGAGGTCGTCGGCGACGCCGAACGCCGCGACGGGAAGAACATGCGGGTGTGCGATTCCCACGACCCAACCGATGAGCGGGAGCCGCAGGCCGCGGTGGTTCCGGCCCTGCGGGCCGAAGGCGAGAACGATGTCGCGAAGCTGGCGGCCGCGGTGCCCGAAGCCGGCGAGGTCGCGATCGGTGGCGCGGTGTTCGAGCTCGAGCTCGGCCTCGCCGATCGTGAGCTCCGCCTTTGCGGCATCGGCGGTCATCGCGGACTCGCAGCCGAAGCCGGCCGCGAGCGGAAAGACGGTCTCTCGCGCCCTCTGGGTCAGTCGCCGCTGGCCCGACAGCGGCTCCCGCGCCGCGTAGCCGGACGCCAGCTCGATCAGGCGCCGCGCCGCCTCCTTGGCGATCCCGAAGCCGCCGCCCTGCCGGCGCGCGAAGGCTGCGATCGTCAGGTCGCTGTCGCCGGCGAGCAGCGGCGTCAGGTCGCCGCGAAGGTCGGCGTCGCAGAGCAGGAGCGCGCCCGGAGGTGCAGCGCGCTCGGCCAGTGTCAGCGCCTGGCCCTTACCGCGGTGCGGGAGCCGGAGTACCCACGCGCCCGCTGCGGATGCGGCCTCGGCAGTCGCGTCGCGGGAGCCGTCGTCGGCGACGATCACCTCCGCGTTCGTGAACTGACGCCTGAGCTCGGTGACCGTCGTCCCGATCCGCGCCTCCTCGTTGCGCGCGGCGACGAGGATCGTCAGCCGCTCAGCCACCGGCCGGCGCGGGCAGCGGCTCGATCGGCGGCAGGATTCCCTTCTTCGCCGTGTCGCGCACGCCGTAGTCGCCCGGGTCGGCGCCGGCGAGCAGGAGCACGAGGGCGAGCTGTCCGAGCTCGTCGTCGATTCCGTCCACCGTCGAGAGGCCGTAGTGCTGGAAGACGGGAATCGCGCTCTGCTCGACGCGCGTCGGCTCGACGCCGATCGACCGGCACGCCTGTGCTGTTTAGACCCTGGTAGAGCCCTGCGAGGAAGCGCGAGGTGCCACCTGCCTGCGGTTCGGCGGATCGGACCACGACCACGCCGTCCACCGGTTCGGCGAGGGCGCCCGACCGCTCCTCGACGATCTCGCCCACGAGCGCGTCCCAGAGCGGCGTCGTGCGGCCCGCCGCGAACTCGCGGCCGAGGTCTCGACCGAGGTTGCCGAGCTGCTCGTCGCCGACGTAGCCGGCGAGCTCGGGCCGCGATTTCAGCGCCGACTCGACCGAGTCGAGCCGGAGCGGGAGCATCACCGCCCGCATCCGCGCTACCTGGCCGCCCGCGTCCTGCTCGATCGCGCGCTCCACGAACGGCAGCGACTCCTGTTTCACCGCCCCGAGCACGAGCACGGCGATTCGCTTGCCTTCGAGCCTGCTCTTGGCCAGGACCGGGTACGCGCCGGCCACGAATTCCGCCGCGGCGTTTTGCCGGCGCAGGAGGTCCTCCGAGCTTGCGTTCGCAGTATCGACCTCTTCCTGCAGTCCGGCGATTCTGCCGTTGAGGCGGTCGCGCTCGGCGTCGTCGACGAAGCCGCGGCCGGAGATCCCGACCCCGATCAGGATCCCGACGACGAGCATCAGGAACACCGCCGCGAGCGAGGCGACGTGGTAGCGGAGGTCGAACATGCCGTCAGCCTAGTCCGAGAAGATTCCGCAACGCTGGCGACGCGAGCACTGCAACGGCCAGAGCGGCGAGAGCGGCGAGGCCGAAGAGTACGAGCGGCCAGACGCCGATCCGGCGGCTGACGAGCCGGGACACGCCTTTTGCGTCGACCAGGATCTCCCCCACTTTCAGCCGGGTCACGAACGTGGACGACATGCCGGCGCGGCTGCGCTCGAGGAACTCGACCAGGTTGAAGTGCGTGCCGACGGCGACGATCAGCTGGGCGCCCTTTCCGTGCGCGAGCAGAAGCGCGATGTCCTCGGAGATCCCGGGCGCGGCCACTGTTTGGAAGGGCACGCCGAGGCGCCGCAGCCGGTCCTCGCCCGGAGCGTGTCCTTCGCGGTAGGCGTGGACCAGGATCTCGGCGCCACACCGAAGCGTGTCGTCGGTGACCGAGTCCATGTCCCCGACGATCACGTGCGGCTTCCAGCCCTCGTCCAGCAGCGCCTCGGCGCCGCCGTCGACGGCCACGAGCACGGGCTTGAAGTCGCGCACGTACGAGCGGACGATCCGGAGATCGCGCTTGTGGCCCGGCCCGCGCGCCACGACGAGCACGTGGCGGTCTCGGAAGCCGGTCTTCAACGGGGGGAAGTCGATTCCCTCGGCGAGCAGCCGCCCTTCCTCGCGCAGGTAGCGCATCGTGTTGTCCGCGAACTCCTGGAGCGCCTCGGTCACGCGGCTCTCCTGCGCAGCAAGCGCACCGACGAGCTCGCGCTCCTCGAGCGTCCGGCCCGTGGCGACACACGTTCCGTTCCGGAAGAGGCTCCCGCCGCGAACGGTGAGCCGTTCGCCATCCGAGATCTCGTCGAAGAGCTCGCCGCCCGTGACATCGATCAGGCGGACGCCGCCGCGGACGAGCAGGAGCGGCCCAGGATTCGGGTAGCGGCCGGACTGCGACGGCGCCACGTTGACGACGACGCGGACGCCGGACTCGACCAGCTCCTCGGCGGAGACCCGGTCGAGATCGGTGTGGTCGATGATCGCGATGTCGTCCGAGTTCAGCCTGCGGACGAGCTCCTTCGTCCGCTTGCCGAGCCGGGCCGTGCCGGTGTGTTCGACGAGAGAGCTCATCACGACTCGATCATCTCAGGGTCGAGATGAACTCCTTGCCGCCGAGCATCCGCTCGAGCTCGTCTCGGCGCTGCGCGTCGTCGAGTCTCTCGATGCGGGTGTGCGTGGGGTCGCCGGGAACCTTCTCCACCCGATAGTGGATGTCCGCGACGCTCGCGATCTGCGGCAAGTGGGTGATCGTGATCACCTGCGCGCGCTCGGCCAGCCGCTTCAGGGTCGCAGCCACGGCGTGGGCCGTCTCGCCTCCGATCCCCGCATCGATCTCGTCGAAGACGAGCGTCTCGCCGCCCCCGACCGCCGCGATCGCAAGCGCGATGCGCGAGAGCTCACCACCCGAGGCGGTCTCGGCGACGGGGCCGAACGGGAGGCCTGCGTTCGGCCGGACGAGGAAGACGGCCTCGTCCGCGCCCGAGGGGCCCGGGTCGCGCTCGCGCAGCTCGACGCGGAACTCGCCGTCGCCCATTCCGACTCCACGCAGCTCGTCGGCGACCGCGGCTGCGAACGGCTCCGCCGCCGCCTCGCGGGTCGTGCGGAGATTCGACGCGAGCCGTTCCGACAACGCCTCAGCCGCCGCGAGAGCTTCCGCGGCGGCCGCTGCCGGGTCGAGGCCCCCCGCGAGCGCCTCGAGCTCCCGGCGGGCCGCTGAGGCGCGCAGGAGCAGATCGTCGTAGTCGGCAGCGCCGAACCGACGGCGTGCGTCGGAGATCCGCTCGAGGTCGCTTTCGACCTGCTCCACGCGGTCCGGCTCCGACTCGAGCGAGGCCAGGAACCCTCGCAGGTCGGAGCCGAGCTCCCGCAGCCGCAGCTCGACATCGCGGAGCTCCTCGCCCGCGCGAGCCAGCTCCGGTGCAAGCCGCTCGAGCGGAGCAAGCGAGCGCTCGGCGACCGCGGCAAGCGCAGCGGCGCCCTCTCCTTCCTCCGGTGCAAGCGCCTCTGCCGCCCGCTGTGCTCCGTCCGCGAGCTCGGTGACATGGCGAAGCCGCTCTCGCTCGGCCCGGAGCGCGTCCTCCCAGCCGGGCTCGAAGCCGTCCGTTGCCTCGGCGAGCGCGGTCAGCTCGCGCAGACGCTCTTCCTCCGCCGCGGCTCCGCGGGTCAGCTCGTCGTATCGCTTTCTGGCGACGCCGAGCTCGCGCCACGCCAGCCGCGCTTCACGCCGACGTCGAAGCTGCTCCTCGCCGCAATACGAGTCGAGTACGTCGAGCTGATACGAGGGGCGGGCGAGGCGCCGTTGCTCGAACTGGCCGGACATCGCGATCAGCCTCTCCGCGGCGGCCGCGAGATCCTCGCGCGCGACGGCGCGGCCCCACGCGTAGGCGCGGGTGCGCCCGTCCGCGAACACCCGGCGCGCAAGCACGAGGCCGGGCTCGTCCTCGGGCGAGAGCTCGGCAAGCGCCGAAAGCTCCTCGTCGTCGAGGAAGCCTTCCGGCAGGTCGAGCTCCGCTTCGACGTAGGCCTCTCCCGCGGCGGCGCCGATCGCTCCCGCGTCGCCCTTGGCGCCGAGCAGAAGCCCGATCGCCTGCGCGAGGATCGTCTTCCCCGCGCCGGTCTCGCCCGTGATCGCCGTCAGGCCGGCCGCCGGCGCGAGCTCTCCCTCCTGTACGAGGACGAGGTTCTCGATCCTCAGGCTACGAAGCAAAGGCCCGGCTGTAGCGGCTGAAGAACGTCACTTCGGGCAGCGTCGCGAGGAGCGAGCGTTGCGCGCCGACACGTGCGACGGCTCTGCCGCCCGGGGCGAGGTCGGCGACGTTGTGCCCGTCGACGAGGGCAGTTGCCGCGACGTCCGGCGTCCGGTTCCACACGATCAACTCGGCCCCGCGCGGCACAACGAGCGGGCGCGCGTTCAGCGAGTGCGGCGCGACGAACGTGACCGCCATCGCGTCGAGGCCCCAGACGAGCACCGGCCCTCCGTTCGAGAAGTTGTAGCCGGTGGAGCCGGGCGGCGTCGCGCAGACGACTCCGTCGCAGCCGAGCCGGCCGAGCGCTTCGCCGCCGACCGCCCACTCGAGCTGGATCATCCGGCCGACGACGGCGCTCGCGACGACGAGATCGTTGACGGCGACGCGTCGCTCGTCTCCGACTTCGACGTCGAGGGTCGGCAGCTCCTCGACGAGGTACTCGCCGGCAAAGACGCGAATCAGTCCGGCTTCCAGATCGTCGCGTCTGATCGAGGAGAGGAAGCCCACGCGGCCGAAGTTGACCCCGATCACCGGCACCCCGGTTCCGAGGAAGCGATGCAGCGCCCGGAGCATCGTCCCGTCGCCACCCAGCACGACCGCAATGTCGAAGTCGGCTCCATTCCCGTCGTCCGGGTCGAGGCCGTGCTTTTCGGCTTCCTCCTCGCCCATGCGCAGCTCGACGCCGGCCTCGCGCGCCACGGTTGCAAGCCGGGCCAGCGCGGGGCCGATGGTCTGGGGCTTGCCGTGCGTCACGACGGCTGCCCGCTTCACGGCTTTAGCCGACAGCGTCTCGGATCCGGTCGTCGATGTCATCCAGGAGCACAGGGTCGCGGTTGATCAGATGGAGGAAGAACTCGCGGTTGCCCTTCGGGCCGGGCAGTCCGGAGTCTACGACGCCGACCGCGGCCGCACCCCAGCTCAGGCCGGCTTCGACCACCTCGCGCACGACACGGCGCTGAATCTCGGCATCGCGGACGACGCCTCCCTTTCCGACTTCGCCCTTGCCTGCCTCGAACTGCGGCTTGACCAGGACGAGTGCATCCCAGCCGGGCTCCATCAGCGCCAGCACCGGCGGCAGCACGAGCCGGACGCTGATGAAGGAGACGTCGCAGACGAGCAGGTCGGGGCGGAACGGCAGTTCATCGAGACCCCTCGCATTCGTCCGCTCGAGCACAGTGACCCGCGGATCGTTCCGGAGCTTCGGGTGCAGCTGCCCGTAGCCGACGTCGACGGCGATCACACGCCCAACGCCGTTCTGGAGCAGGCAGTCGGTGAAGCCGCCCGTGGAAGCACCGATGTCGATCGCGTCGCGGCCGTCGAGCTCCACCTCGAGCCGTTCGAGCGCATTGGCGAGCTTCTCCCCGCCCCGGGAGACGAAGCGCGGTGGCCGGTCGACCGCCAACTCCGCGTCCTCCGGCACCTGATGACCCGGCTTGTCGAAGCCGGGGACGAGCCCGGCGAGCACGAGCGCCTGCGCCTGCGCCCGGCTCTCCGCCAGCCCACGTTCGACGAGCAGGACGTCGAGGCGCTTCTTCACGGTCGAAGGGTAGTCGCCGGATGTGTTACAGGACCGTCATGGAACTGCACGGAGATCGGGTCAGCCTGCGGCCGCTCACCGAGGACGACGTCGAGCGAATCGTCGAGCTCGGCAGCGATCCGGAGGTTTCGCGCTGGTGGCCGGGGCTGACGACTAAGGATGTCGGCGAGAAGGCGCGGGGCGAGGAGAAGGACGTCGCGAGCTTCGCGATCGTCGTCGCGGGCGAGATCGCCGGGCTGATCCAGCACTGGGAGGAGACGGAGCCTGACTACCGTCACGCAGGCATCGACCTCTTCCTCGGCGCGCCCTACCACGACCGCGGCCTGGGCACCGACGCAGTGCGCACCATTGCCCGGTACCTGATCCACGACCTCGGCCACCACCGCCTGACGATCGATCCCGCCGCAGCGAACGAGCGCGCGATCCGCTGCTACGAGAAGGTCGGGTTCCGGCGCGTCGGCGTCATGCGCGAGTACTGGCGGGACGCCGACGGCGTCTGGCGCGACGGGCTGCTGCTCGACATGCTCGCGGCGGAGCTCACCCCGACATGACCGTGGTCGACTGGCTGCTCGAGTCGGACGAGCCCGGAATCGTTCTCCAGGTGAAGCGCGACCTGCTCGGCGACCAGAGCCCGCCCGAGACAACTCGCGTGCTGGACGGTCCCTTGGTACGCGGCCTCCTCGCCGGCCAACACGCGGACGGCGGCTTCGGCATCAACGTCTACGCCAAGTGGGGCGGCGCGCACTGGCGACTCGTCTCGCTCGTCGAGCTCGGAGTCCCAGCGGGAGAGCCACGCTGCATCGCGGCCGCCGAGACGGTGCTCGCCTGGCTGACGGGGAAGTCCCATCGCGCTGCCGTGAAGGCGATCGACGGCCTGGTGCGGCGCTGCGCGTCGCAGGAGGGGAACGCGCTCGCCGTCTGCTCCCGCCTCGGTCTGGCCGGCGATCCTCGCGTCCGCCTGCTGGCCGAATCGCTCGTGGAGTGGCAGTGGCCGGACGGCGGCTGGAACTGCGACAAGCACGCGACGGGCCGCCGCTCCTCGTTCAACGAGTCGCTTGCGCCGATGTGGGGGCTGCACGAGTACTGGGCGGCGACCGGAGAAGACGCCGCGCAAAGAGGCGGCCACCCGGACCGCGGAGCTCTTCCTCGAGCACCGGCTCTTTCGGGTTGGTGGCACGGGCGAGCCGATCCGTCCCTCGTTCGTCGCCTTCCACTACCCGCCGTTCTGGCACTACGACGTCCTCCAGGCGCTGCTCGTGCTCTCCCGCATGGGGTTGGCGGGTGATCCGCGCACCCAGGACGCCCTCGAACTCCTCGAGAGCCGCCGACTCGCAGACGGGCGCTGGCGTGCCGGGGGACGCTGGTGGAAGCAGCCGGGGGCGAAGGGCAGCAATATCGAGGTCGTCGACTGGGGGCGCTCCGGGCAGAACGAGATGGTGACCCTGAACGCGCTCCGAGTCCTCAAAGCGGCCAAGTAACAGTCTGTTACTTGGCTCCCTCGAGCAACTCGAGCAGTGCTTCGGGCGGTCGTGACCTCGCTGCAACGTCGAGCAGGATCTGACCGGCGGTCGGGGCAAGCCCTCGACGCCGGTGCTCGTGGACGAGGACCCGGATCTGCTCGTAGCTTGGACGTGTGAGCCCGAGATGGCTCGCCAGAGCGCCAACGCGCCGACTCACCTCCGCGATCGGAAGGGAGTCATCGTCCAGCCGCTCGATCCCTGCGAGCAGCGTCGCACCGATCCGAGGAGCCTGCGAAGCCACGCCTCGAGTCTTGCGTGCCACGCGTCACGCAACTGTGACCGAGCCGTGCCGACTTCCTACCTAGTAACAGTCTGTTACTTGGCCAGGGTGACGGCGCCGTCGTCGGCGATCGTCCAGTGCGGGTTGTGGGCGACCTCCCATGGGTGGCCGTCCGGGTCGACGAAGACGCCCGAGTAACCGCCCCAAGAGGTCTCGGCGCCGTGCCTTGGAATCGTGGCGCCCGCTGCTTCCGCCTCGGCGATCACCGCGTCCACCTCGGCCGGTGAGCGGGCGTTGTAGGCAAGGGTGATCCCACCCCAGCCGCCGGAGTCCTCGACGCCGCTGTCCTCCTCCAGCTGCTCACGGCCCCAGAGGGCGACGATCATGCCGCCCGCCTGGAAGAAGACGACGTCGTCGGCAGGAGCGGCGCCGCTCGTCCAGCCGAGCGCCTCGTAGAACCGCGTCGCTCTCGCCAGGTCGCGAACGCCGAGCGTGATCAGGCTCAGCCGCTGTTCCATGCGGGAAGACTACGCGGTTCGTGCAGCGAGTCCGGCCACGATCTCGGCGAGCACCGACGTGTCGGCCGGGATCGCCTGCAGCCGCTCCACCGCACGGTCGGCGGCCTCGTCGGCGAGCCGCCGGGCTTCCTCGACGCCGTGCGTCACCGCATAGCCGTCGCCGTCGAGCAGGTCGTCCACGATCTGAAAGAGCAGGCCGAGCTCGTCGCCGAATGCGCGCCACGCCGGCTGCTCCCCCTCCGGCACCTCGGCGACCCAGAGGGCGACACCGACGGACGCTGCGAACAGCGCTCCCGTCTTCAGGCGGTGCAACGCCGCAAGGTCGGTGGTGTCCCCGGTGATGTCGCGGTACTGGCCGCCGATCATCCCGAGCGTCGCCTGCGCCAGCTCGCGTCCGACCATTGGGGTCGGATAGGAGAGCGCGAGGCGGAATGCCTCTGCGAGCAGCGCGTCCCCGGCGAGCAGGGCCGTTGCCTCGTCGAAGGCGATGTGCGCCGACGGGCGGCCCCGGCGCTCGTCGTCGTCGTCCATCGCGGGAAGATCGTCGTGGACGAGCGAGAACGTGTGCACGAGCTCGATCGCGGCGGCGGCCGGCAGGCAGTGCTCGGCGACCCCTCCCGCTGCCTCGCTCACCGCCAGGGAGATGACCGGTCGCACGCGCTTGCCGCCCGATTCGAGCGGATAGCGCAGCGCCTCCTCGAGGCCGCCGAGCTCCGGGGTGAAAGCGAGCTCGACGAGGTAGCCCTCGACCAGCCCGCGCAGCTCGTCAGGGTTGCGGGGCATCCGCTCGCGCTCGCGCCTTGGCGAGCTCCGCCTCGACTTCCTTGGCCAGGTCGGCGAGCTCGGTCAGCACCTCGACGGCCGACTCCGAGTCCTCGGCGGCGGCAAGCCGTTCCAGCTCGTCGCGCGTTGCCTTCAAGCGCTCGAGCAGCTCCTCGGCGCGCGCGAGTGCTTCGTCTGCAGTCCCGCTCATGCAGCCTCCTCCCTGGCGACTCGCGCCAGGATCCCATTGACGAGCCGTCCCGCGTCCTCGGACGCGTACCGCTTCGCCAGCACGACGGCTTCGTTCATCGCCACTTCCGGCGGCACGCTCTCCTCCTCGAGCTCGTGGATCCCGATCCGCAGGATGTTCCGCTCGAGCGTACCCAGACGATCGGCGGTCCAGCCTTCTGCGGCCTCGGTGATGCGACGGTCGAGCTGCTCGGCATGCGCCGACACGGCCTCGGCCAGATCGAGCGCGAACGCGTCCGGCTCTCCCTCGTAGAGCGCCGTCAGCGGCTGCCCGGTGAGATCCCACTGGTAGAGCAGGAAGAGCGCCGTGCGTCGCGCCTGTCTGCGGCCGGTGGTCATCCGTCGAGCTCCTCGATCGAGATGTCGACGCCGTCCACGACGAGCCCGGCGGAGTCCCGCAGGACACCGGCGACGTTCGCCTGCACCTCGCGCCCGAGGCCGGGCAGGGCCGTCCCGTAGGTCGCCGCGAGCTCCAGCTCGACGTGCGCCCTGCCGTCGGTGACGACGACGTCGAGCCCGCGCCTCGGCCGCGGGACGCGGGCCCCGTCGACACGCTCGACCGCGGCGAGCACGAGCGCTGCGAGCGCGCCGCCGTCGATGCGGATCGTGCCTTCCGGGCCCCGGATCGTGTGCCCGTCACGACTCATGACGCGTCAACACCCGCCAGCGTGGGCAGACGGCTTCCCATTTCCTCCAGGAAGCTCGTCGAGTACTCGCCGCTGACGAACTCGTTGGACCTGAGGATGTCGAGCGCGAGCTCGCGTGTCGTCGGGATGCCGCCGAGCTCGATCTCGCCCAGCGCCCGCAGGCCGCGCGCGATCGCCGCCGGCCGGTCTTCCGCCCACACGACGAGCTTCGCGATCAGCGAGTCGTAGTAAGGGGAGACCGTCGAGCCCTCCTCGAGATGTGTGTCGATCCTGACACCCGGCCCGAGCGGCGGCCGGAAGCGCTTGATCGTTCCCGGCGCCGGCGCAAAGCCGTTCGCCGGATCCTCCGCGTTGAGGCGGATCTCGATCGCGTGTCCCCGCCGAGGCGCACGGCCCGTGACCGGCAGCGGCTGTCCGGAAGCGATCCGGAGTTGCTGGCGCACGATGTCGATCCCCGTCACGACCTCGCTCACCGGGTGCTCGACCTGAAGCCGCGCGTTCAGCTCGATGAAGTGAAACGTGCCGTCTGCTCCGAGCAGGAACTCGAACGTGCCTGCGTTCTCGTACCCGATCGTGCGGCACGCGCGCTCTGCCGCCGCCTCCATCTCCTCCCGCGTATCGGGATCCAGCGCCGGGGACGGCGATTCCTCGACGAGCTTCTGGTGCCGTCGCTGGATCGAGCATTCGCGCTCGCCGAGTGTCAGGACGCCTCCGTCCTTGTCACAGAGCACCTGGATCTCGACGTGGCGCGCCGGAACGAGCGCCTTCTCGACGTAGAGCGACCCGTCCGAGAAGGCCGCCTCGGCCTCCACGCCTGCCGTCGAGTATGCGGCCTCGAGCTCCTCCGGCTCGTGCACGAGCCGCATGCCCTTGCCGCCGCCGCCGGAGACCGCTTTCAAGAGGATGGGGAACCCGAGCTCGTCGGCCGCTGCCCGCGCCTCCTCCAGTGTCGCGCCTCCCTCCGTGCCGGGGACGAGCGGCACGCCGGCCGCCTTCATCTCCGCCTTGGCGCGAGCCTTGTCGCCCATCCGTTCCATCACGTCCGCGTCCGGCCCGACGAAGACGAGCTCGTTCTCCTCGCACGCGCGCACGAAGGCCGGGTTCTCGGAGAGGAAGCCGTAGCCCGGGTGGATCGCCTCGCAGCCGGTCGTGTCGGCGGCGGCGATCACGTTCGAGATCCGGAGATAGCTCTCGGACGCGGCAGGCGGGCCGATGCACACAGCGCGGTCGGCGAGCCGGACGTGCAGGGCGTCGTGGTCGGCGGTGGAGTACACGGCGACCGCCTCCGCCCCGAGCTCGTGGACGGCGCGGATCACCCGAACTGCGATCTCGCCGCGATTCGCGACAAGGACCCTCGAGAACATCAGAGGACCGGCGGCGCGACGATCGGCTCGAGCTCGAACAGCAGCTGACCGAACTCGACCGGCTTGCCGTTGTCGGCATGCACCGCGACAACCCGGCCCGCCGCCTCGGATTTCAGCTCGTTGAAGAGCTTCATCGCTTCCAGCAGACAGAGCGTCTGGCCGGGCGCGACGACGTCCCCGACTTCCACGAATGCCGGTGTGCCCGGCTCGGGCGAACGGTAGAAGACGCCGACCATCGGGGATTCGACCCGGATCGAGCCGGCGGGGGCGGCCGACAGCACCGGCAGGTCGGACTCGTCGTCCTCCGCGAGTGGAGCGGACTGGAGCGCTTGGCGTTCGTCGGCCCGCCGGACCGAGACGCGCATCCCCTCGTCCTCGATCTCCACCTCGGCGACGCCGCTGTCCTGCACGATCCGGACAAGCTCGCGAATTCGCTGCTCGCGCGTCTCCTCGAGCGTCGTCTCGCCGCGGTCGTCGCGTGTGTGACGCGCCCGGATCGTGCGCAGCAGCGACTCGGCATCCTCGCCGAAGAGCGCGATCAGGACGAGCTCCTCCTCACTCGCTGCGAGCCCCTCTGCTTCCTGGCGCACGTCCTCCGCCGTCGGCGGATCGTCCTCCAGCGGCACGCCGTCGGAGAGCAGCGCGACCGCCCTCTCGACGGTCGGGTCGATCGTTCCCGGCGGCCGGCCGAAGCCACCCTGGACGAGTGCGCGGAACTCATCGACGACCGTGCCGTAGCGCCGAGCCGAGAGCACGTGGATCAGGGCCTGCGAGGCGAGAATCTGCCCGATCGGGGCGGCGAGCGGAGGCCAGCCGGTCTCGCGGCGGATCGCCTGGAGCTCCTCGAGTGTCTCGAGCAGCCGGTCGCCGGAGGCGTTGGCGCGCAGGTGGGTGTCGAGCGCCGCGACGAGTCCGGTCGGTAGGTCGTACTCCGCGGCGCGCACCGCCAGCCGAGGGGCGTGCGGTGTGACGATCTCGTCGCCGATGTGCTCGTCGACGAGGTCCGACGCCTCCCACAGGCGGGCGACGTCGACTCCAGTGTCGAGACCCATCCCGGCGAGTGCGGATGCGAGCGACTCGCCCGCGACGCGGTGGAGCGAGAGCGCGAGCGGATAGATGGCGCAGGCGATCAGGTCGGCGCCGGAGCGGGCGGCCTCGAGCGAGTCGGCGAGGCCGCTGCCCCCTGCTCCCTGGCAGTAGAAGCCGACCGGCAGGGCGGAGGCCTCCTTGACTCGTCCAACGAGCTCGGCGGCCTGGTGCGGCTCGAGACCGCCGCTCGGATCGTGCACCAGGGCACGCGTCGCCTTGATCTCCGGCAGCTCCTTTGCCTGCTCGACGAGCTGGTCCATCGCGCCGGGGTCGCCGGGGCTGTACACGAGCCCGGCGTGGAACTCCTTGCCGGCGTCGACGATCGCCTCACCGGGCTCGCGCAGGTTCGAGACGTCGTTGAGCGGGTCGTGCAGGCGGAAGATGTCGACGCCGTTGTCGGCGGCCGAGGAGACGAACCGGCGGACGAAGTCCGTTCCGACCGGGCGCGAGCCGACGAGGAAGCGGCCGCGCAGCGCCAGCCCGAGCGGCGTGGTCGTCCGCGCTTTCAGCGCGCGGATTCGCTCCCACGGGCTCTCGACGCCGCGCCGGACCGCGGTGTCGAAGACGCCGCCGCCCGAGATCTCGAGGCAGGCGAAGCCCGCCTTGTCCAGCACCTCGGCGATCCCGAGCAGCTCCCCCGTCGGGACCCTGCCCGCGAGTGGCTCCTGCGAGAGCAGCCGGATCGTGGTGTCGATGAGGCGTGGCACGAGCGGGAGCCTACCGAGTGCCGGACGACCGGGAGCCTTTGTGTTTCAGAAACACAAGCCTCACTTCGTCCGCGTAACCATGCGGCGCACGAGCACCTTGTGTTCCAGAAACACAAAGTCCTCCGCCACGGGTCGCCGAGCGGAACCCGGCCCGTCCCAGGGCGTCAGGCCCGGCTGATGTAGCGGCCTTCGCGGGGATCGACCTTGATCCGGTCGCCCACGTTCACGAAGAGCGGCACCTGCACGACTGCGCCCGTCTCCAGCGTCGCCGGCTTCGTCACGTTCGAGACCGTGTCGCCCTTCACGCCGGGCTCGGTGTCCGTGACCGAGAGCTCGATCGACGATGGGAGCTGCACGCCGCTCGGCTGGCCGCCGACGAAGAGGAGCTGCACCGGCGTCGAGGGCTGCATGTACGGAAGCTCCGTCTCAAGCGCAGCGTGCGGCAACGACATCTGCTCGTAGGTCTGCTCGTCCATGAACACGACCTCGTCGCCCGAGTCGTACAGGTACTGCATGTTCTTGACCTCGGTGTAGACGCGCGGGAACTTCTCTCCTGCGCGGAACGTCTTGTCGACGACCGAGCCCGAGTTGATGCTCTTGACCTTCGTGCGCACGAACGCGCCGCCCTTGCCGGGTTTCACGTGCTGGAAGTCGACGATCCGCCACACCGAGCCCTCGAGCTCGATGTGCATGCCGGTCTTGAACTCGTTGGTGGAAATGACGTCTGCCACGGGCGGGGGGCAGGTTACCTGACCGTCGTCAGCTCCTTCGACGCCTTGGTCAGGCGTTCACGGCCGTCATCGGTCACCAGCACCATGTCCTCGATTCGCACTCCGCCGACGCCGGGAAGGTAGATGCCCGGCTCGCAGCTGACGACGTTGCCGGCCTCGAGCGTGTCGGTCGACTCTGCCCGCACGGCCGGCGCCTCGTGCACCTCGAGCCCGATCCCGTGGCCGAGCCCGTGCCCGAACTGCTCGCCCCAGCCGGCACCAGCGATCACGTCCCGGGCCGCCGCGTCCACGTCACGACCGCTCGCCCCGGGTGCAAACGCGTCCAGGCCGGCAAGCTGCGCCTCGAGGCACACGTCGTAGGCGCGCGCGAGCTCGTCGGGAAGATCACCCGTCGCGAAGGTGCGCGTGCAATCGGAGGCGTAGCCGTCGACGCGACAGCCGGCATCGATGGTGACCAGAGTGTTGGCGGGAATCTCCACGTCTCGCACATCTGCGTGCGGGCTCGCGCCGTTCTCGGCCGCCGCGACGATCGAGTCGAACGCGAGCTCCGACGAGCCGGCCTCGTGGAAGAGCTCGCGCACACGCCACGCGAGCTCGCTCTCGGTACGCCCCGTGAATCGCTCCTCGGCGAGAGCGGCGAACATCACGTCGGAGATCGCGGCCGCCTTGCGAATCGTCTCGATCTCGGCCGCGTCCTTCACCGCGCGCAGGCGCTCGACGAGCCCTTGCGTCCGCACGGTTTCCACCCCGCCGTCCTGCAAGGTCTCATGGCTCGCAGCGGTGAGGACGTGCGCCTCGATCGCGATCGTCCGGCCGGTGAGGCGCGTCGCGAGGTCGGTGATCACGGCGCGCGCCGTCTGCTCGAAGCGAACCCCGTCGAGGGCCTTCGCCTTCTGCGCGTACCGGAAGTCCGTGAACAGGGTCGCCTCCCCGCCGGAGTCGACGAGCAGGGCGGCATTGGAGCTCGAAAGCCCCGTGAGGTAGCGGACGTTGACCCCGCTGGTCACGAGCAGCGGCTGGTCGAGAAGTGCGGCGAGGCGTTCGATTCGGCTCAACTCGCACCTGCCAGGAACGCGATTGCCGTCCGGTAGCCCTCGGGCCCCTCACCCGAGACGCGCTTGGTTGCCAGGTCGCCGATCACCGATACCCGCCTCCATTCCTCCCGTGCCTCGATCTTCGACAGATGCACCTCGACGACGGGCACCTTGAAGAGCTCGACCGCGTCACGGATCGCGTAGCTGTAGTGCGACCAGGCGCCCGGGTTCAGGATGACTCCGTCGGCCCAGTCGAGCGCGTCGTGGCACCAGTCCACGAACTGACCCTCGTGGTTCGTCTGGCGGCACCTGGTCGTGCACGTGAACTCCTTCGACCAGGCGTAGATGCGACTCTCGAGGTCGGCCAAGGTCAGTCCGCCGTAGTGGACGGCGTCGCGCCGGTCGAGCACGTCGAGATTGACGCCGTTGAGGACCGCGATGCGCACCGGCGGACTCTATCCGGCGATCAGCGAGTCGAGCGCCGCTCGGACTTCGGCCGCGGGCAGCTCGACGCCGAGCCTGGGACGGCCGGGCGCCTCCAGCAGCACCAGCCGCGGCACGCCGTCGACCACCTTCTTGTCGCGCGCAAGCGCCGCCCACGCCTCGTCACGGTCGACGCGGACAGGCTCGGGCCGCAGCTCCTGCTCAACGGCCGCCGTGTCGAGACCCGAGAGGCGCAGCGCAGCCAGCAGCCCAAGAGCGACGGCGCGGCCGTGCGGCAGCTCGAACGCCGCCGCCGCCTCGAGCGCGTGCGCGAACGTGTGGCCCAGATTGAGCTGCGCACGCTCGCCCCGGTCGTGCGGGTCACGCAGGCAGAGGGCTGTCTTGAACGCCGCGGTCTTCCGTACCTGCTCGGCCAGAGGCAGCTCCCAGAACGTCTCGCCCGCCAGAAGGCCCGTCTTGACGACCTCCGCCCGTCCATTCGCGAGCTCTGCCTCCGGCAGCGTCTCGAGCGTCGCTGGATCGATCACCGTTCGCACCGGCCAGTGAAAGGAGCCGACCAGGTTCTTGGCGTCCGGCAGATCGATCGCCGTCTTGCCTCCGATCGCCGCGTCGACCTGGCCGACGAGGGTCGTCGGCACCGCGACCCAGTCGATCCCGCGCAGATAGGTCGCAGCGGCAAAGCCGGCGACGTCGGTCGTGCAGCCGCCGCCGAGAGCGACGAGCGTGCCGCCTCGCTCCAACCGGAGTGCGTGCCAGAGAGCCTCGAGTGACTCGACGGTCTTCGCCTGCTCTCCGGGCGCCAGCTCGTGACTTGCTCGCGCTCGCACCCCGAGCGCAAGCTGAACGTCCATCCCGTAGATCCCCGCCACGCGAGCATCGCTGACGATCTCCACCGGCCCGTCGCCGGGAACGAGCTCCCCGAGCCGCTCGAGCGCACCGAGCTCGACGTGGACGCCGCCCGCCGCCAGCACCGCGCCCTCGACGTCCCGCGTCCGCGCATCCGCGGCGTCGTCGTAGAGCGGCTGACGCTCCTCGTACAACGTCCGGAAGGCCGCCTCGTCCTGGGCCAGGGGGCGGTCGCTGCCGCCGACGCGGCGCCACGCCTCCTCGGCGTCGATCTCGACGAGGACGGTCACCGCGCGATCCCGCAGCGCTGAGCGGATCTGGTCGGTACCCACTGCGCCGCCGCCCAGCGCGATCACCGCCGGCGTCGTCGAGCCTAGGGCGTCGACCGCGTGCTTCGACTCGCGGAGCCGGAACGCCGCTTCGCCGCCGGTCTCGAAGATCCGCGCGATCGGCTCCACCTGCTCGATCTCCCCGTCGACGTCGACGAATGGCCGTCCGAGTCTCTCTGCGACGGCTTCGCCAAGTGTCGACTTACCGGCGCCCATGAAGCCGATCAGAGCGACGTGACGGTCTAGGGCGTGCGGGGCCACTGGATGCGGTCGAGGTAGGCGCGATGTGCTGCGAGGACGTCGACCAGCGCGTCGCCGCCGAGCTTCTCCCGGACGGCGCGGGCGAGCTCCCACGCGACCGCGGCCTCGGCGACAACCGCCAGCGCCTCGACCGCCGCGACGTCGCTTCGCTCGACGAGGGCCTGCGCTGCCTCGCCCGTCGCGAGATCCACCGAATCGAGTGGGCGCATCAGCGTGGGGAGCGGCTTCATCGCCGCGCGCACGACGATCTCCTCGCCGTTCGAGACGCCGGCCTCGAGCCCACCGGCCCGGTTCGAGCGGCGTGCGAGCCCCGGCTCGATCTCGTCGTGCGCAGAGGTGCCGCGAACGCGTGCGAGCTCGAAGCCGTCGCCGACCTCGACCCCCTTGACCGCCTGGATGCCCATCAACGCGGCGGCGAGCCGGCCATCCAACCGATCCTCGCGAGTCGCGTACGAGCCGAGCCCTGGGAAGACCCCAGCGGCGCGCACCTCGACGATCCCTCCGAGCGTGTCGCGGTCTGCGCGGGCGGCGTCGATCGCGGCCTCCCAGCCGTCACGCTCGCCCCCGATCTCGAGCACCGAGCCTGCGACCGTGATCCCGAGCTCGCGCAGCAGCGCCTTGGCCACGGCGCCGGCGGCGACGAAAACGGCCGTGTGACGGGCGCTCGCCCGCTCGAGCGCATTCCGGACGTCCTCGTGCCCGTACTTGAGCACGCCGGCGAGGTCGGCATGTCCCGGCCGCGGCAGGGTCACGGGCTTCGTCCCCTTGCCCGACGGCTCGCCGGCCGGAGGCCACGGGTTCATGCCCCATTCCCAGTTCTTGTGGTCGCGGTTGCGGACGACGAGCGCGAGAGGCGTGCCGAGCGTCCGCCCGTGCCGAAGTCCGGCAAGCACCTCGACCTCGTCCTGCTCGAGCTGCTGGCGCGGGCTACGGCCGTAGCCGAGCTGCCGCCGGTGGAGGTCGGCGTCGATCGCCGCCCGATCGAGCTCGAGGCCGGCGGGCAGGCCTGTGACGATGGCGACGAGAGCCGGGCCGTGCGATTCGCCGGCGGTGGAGAGGATCAGAGTCACGCGGGAGAGCGTACTGCGGCACGCATCACGTCAACGGGCGCGGGCACGCCTGTCCAGCGTTCGAACGACGCCGCCCCCTGCAGGACGAGAACCTCCAGCCCGTCGACGACCTCGCAGCCGGCGGCGCGGGCAGCTGCGACGTGCGCCGTATCGCCGCCCTCCAGGCGGTAGGCAAGATCGATCAGGACCTGCCCCGGACGCGGCTCGAAGAGGAGCTCGTCCTTCACGGGCGTCGCCTGGACGACGAGCTCGGCGCCCTCGACGTTCGGGGGCCACTCGCCCTTCCGCGCAAAGTCGCGCACCTCCGCTCCGCGCGCTTCGAGCTCTGTGATCCACGCGGCTGCAGCGCCCCCCGCTCCGACGACAGCCGCAGTGGCGGGCCGCCGATCGCCCAGCGCCTCGGTGTCGGTGCTGGAGCCGAGGACGCGACCGTCACGGATCACGAGCGTGTTCACCGACTCGACGCCACCCTCGACCTCGTCGCACAGCGCAGCGACGGCGCGCTTGTGCGGGGTCGTCACGTTGGCACCGAGGAAGCCGAGGGCGACGAGACCTCGAACCGCGTCCTCCAGGTGCTCTGGCGAAACACCGAGCGGGACGTACGCCACATCGAGCGCGCACACCGCGAACGCCGCGTTCTGCATCCGCGGCGAGAGCGATCCCACCTTGGGGTCACGCAGAAGGCCGACCAGCCCTGTCGTGCCGGAGATCACCGCTCAGCCGCAGCCGTAGCCGTACTCACACGCCTTGGCGAAGAACTCGGACTCACTGGCCGTGAAGAAGTGATGCACGCGGTCCGGCTTCCGCACGAAGTAGAGGTACTTGACGTTCGCCGGGTGCGCCGCCGCCTGCATCGAGGCGAGCCCCGGATTCGCGATCGGAGTCGGCGGGAGGCCGGTGCGATTGCGGGTGTTGTACGGGTTGTCGCTCTCGAGCTGCGAGACACGCAGCGACTCGGTTCCCGGAATGTCCAACCCGTAGCGAATCGTCGCGTCGATCCCGAGCGGCATCCCTGCCTTCAGCCGGTTGTAGATCACGGCCGCAACCTTGGGACGCTCGTCCGGAGCAATCGTCTCCTTCTCCACCATCGAGGCGATGATCAGGACGTCGTACGGCGTCAAGTTCTTCTTCTTGGCGTACCGCTGGTCGACCTTCGCCCAGTTGTCGTTGAAGTGCTCGATCTGGTCGTCGACGAGCTGCTTCGACGTCGTCTTCGGCGTGAACTCGTACGTCGCCGGGAAGAGAAAGCCTTCGATCCCGCGGGCGTCCTTGCGGAAAGGAGCCGGCACCTTCGCGGCCTTCGACGCGACGGCGTAGGAGTTGCCGGAGAGCTTCGGCGTCACCTTCCGCTTGGTCTTCGCGATCTGACGCACGTCGGCGACGCGCTGCACCATCTCCTTGCGGGTGAAGCCCTCGGGAAAGAGGATCTTGAGGATGACCGGCTTCGGTGCGGTCGCGACCGTCGGTGTCGTCGCTTCGACCTCGGCATCGTCGGCACGCAGCCCGAGTGCGAAGTAGAGCGCGACGGCGAGGAACCCGAGGAGGAGCACCGCCGCAGCTGCGCGTCGACGAGCCAGATGGCCGCGCGGCGGCTTCCGCTCGGGCCGCCCTGGCCGGGGCGGCATGACCGGCGTTATGCCTTGCTCGTCCACGTCAGGTAGCTCTCGAGCAGATGTGCGGCCGCTCGGGCGTCCTCCGGTGCACGGGACGAAGGGCCGGCGGCCGCGAGCGTCGTCGTGAACCGCTCGTCGAACGACTCGACGGGAATGTCGACGACGGCCCGGAGCGCGTCGACGAAGAGGGCGGTCTCGTTCGCCTGCAGCCCTTCCTCGCCGCGAAGAGTCAGTGGCAGGCCGACGACGATCCGTTCTGCGCCCTCCGCCGCGACGAGCGCTGCCAGCTCCCGCAGCCCAGCGTCGCTCGCGGCGCGCTCGACGACGGTGAGCGGCCGCGCCAGCGTTCCGGTGGCGTCAGAGATCGCAACGCCGGTCCGCGCGGCGCCGTAGTCCAGGGCGATGACCTTCATCTAGCCGAGCGCCTCGATGATCGTCTTCTCGGCCAGCGCGACCGCGTCCTCGAGCCGCTCGGGCTGCTTGCCGCCGGCCCGAGCCATCGTCGGTCGGCCGCCACCCTTCCCACCGATCAGCACAGCCGCCTCGCGAATCACGTCGCCCGCGTTCACGCCGCGGCCCTCGAGCGACTTGTCGAGGTTGATCAGGAGCTGGGCCGTGCCGTCGTTCCGCGCGCCGACGATCACCGCGGCGGGCGCGTGCTGTTGCTTGAGCCGGTCGGAGACGTCGAGCGCATCGCCCGACGCGAGGTCGACGACGAGCACCGTGACGTCGCCGGCTGCTGTCTCCCGCGTCACGGTGAAGTCGGCCTCGGCCTTCGCTGCTTTCGTCTTCGGTTCCTTGCGAGCAGCCGCAAGCTCGGCGCGGAGCTCGTTCCCTTCGCGCGCCCGCTCGTGCAGGAGCGCGAACGCCTCGCCGGACGACACGGCCTCGATCCGCCGCGCACCCGAGCCGACGGAAGCCTCGGAGAGGATCACGAAAGGCCCGACCTCGGCAGTCGAGCGGACGTGCGTGCCGCCGCAGAGCTCGCGTGAGAACCCATCGATCTCGACCACGCGCACGATGTCTCCGTACTTCTCGCCGAAGAGCATCTGCGCGCCGAGCTTGCGGGCCTCGTCGATCGGGGTTTCGAATGTCCGCACCGGCCTGCTGGCAAAGACCTGCTCGTTCACGAGCTCCTCGACCCGCTCACGCTCTTCCGGCGTCAGCGCCTTCTCGTGGGTGAAGTCGAAGCGGAGCTTGTCGGGCCGCACGGCCGAGCCCGCCTGTGCGACGTGCTCGCCGAGCACGCGCCGGAGCGCCTCGTGCAGGAGGTGCGTGGCGGTGTGGTTGGCCATAGTCGGAAAGCGCACAGGCCACGGCACGGCCGCCTTCACGCGGTCCCCCACCTCGAAGCCGGCGCCCTCGAAGACGAGCACCTGGTCGTCGCCGACCCGGATCGCCTCGCGGAGCTCCGCCCGGGCGCCGGTCTCCTCGTGCTCGAGCCACCCGGTGTCGCCGACCTGGCCGCCACCTGCCGGGTAGAACGGGGATCGTTCGAGCTTCGCCTCGAAGCGCCCGTCGCCGAGGTCGTTGAGGGCGATGATCGCCGTCAGGACTTCGGTCTGCTCGTAGCCGACGAACTCCGACCGCGGGCCGGGGAGAGCGGTCACGACACGGCCGCCGCCGCCGCGCGAGACCTCGCGGTGCTCGGCCATCCGCCGCTGGAAATCGTCCTCGTCCACGGGGATCCCGCGCTCGAGCGCCAGCTCACTGGTCAGCTCGAACGGGAAGCCGTAGGTCGCCGTCAGGTCGAAGGCGTCCTTGCCGGAGATGGCGCCGCGCGCCGCGACCTCCTCGAAGAGCTTCATCCCGCGCGCCAGCGTCTCCGTGAACCGCTCCTCCTCGGCGCGCAGCACGTCGCGAATCCGTTCGCGATTCTCAGGCAGCTCGGCGAACCACGGGCCCATCTGCTCGACGACCACGTCGCTGATCCGCCAGAGATCGTCGAGCCCGATCGTGCGGGCCTGGTGGACGGCGCGACGGATGATCCGGCGCAGTACGTAGCCGCGCCCCTCGTTCGAAGGAGTAACGCCGTCGCCGACCAGGAGGGTCATCCCGCGGCCGTGATCGGCGAGGATCCGGTGCGCCTTCGTCGCGGCGTCGGAGTCGCCGAACGCGACGCCGCTCTCCGTTGCGACCCACTGCATGATCGCCTGATAGCCGTCGGTCTCGTAGACCGAGCGGACGTTCTGCATGATCGCCGCCAGCCGCTCGAGGCCCATGCCGGTGTCGATGTTCTGCTGCGGCAGCGGTGTCAGCGTTCCGTCGGGATGCTGCTCGAACTCCATGAACACCAGGTTCCAGAACTCGAGGAAGCGATCGCAGCGCGGGCACGCGGGGGCGCACGCGAGATCGCCGCAGCCGTACTCCTCACCCCAGTCCCAGTAGATCTCCGAGTCCGGGCCGCACGGGCCGGGGCCGCCGACGGACCAGAAATTCTCGGAGCTCGGGAGCGCAACGATGCGCTCCCGGGGCATGCCGATCGCCTCCCATTCCGCGATGGCCACCTCGTCCGGGCCGAGCTTGAAGACCGGATCGCCCGCGTGGACGGTCACCCAGATTCGGTCCCAGTCGAGCTGCAGCCGCTCCTGGATGAACTCGGTCGCGAGCTCGACCGCGCCCTGCTTGAAGTACTGGCCGAACGAGAAGTTGCCGAGCATCTCGAAGAACGTCAGGTGGTGCCCGTCGAGTCCCACCTCGTCGATGTCCGGGGTACGGAAGCACTTCTGCGAGGTGACGGTGAGCGGCCCCGGCGGCGGCTCGAGCCCCAGGAAGTAGGGCATCTGGGGCTGCATGCCGGCGGTCGTCAGCAGCGTCGTGTGGTCGTCGGCCCGTGGGATCAGCGGCCATGACGGCAGCCGCTTGTGGCCCTTCTCCTCGAAGAAGGAGAGGAAGCCCTCGCGCAGCTCGGCCGTCGTACGCACCCAGGGATTGTAGGTATGCCTTGCCCGGCTGCTCTGGCGCGTCGCTCGCGGTACGTAGGCCGGTGGAACAGTGCTGGAGCACGGGCCGCCGGCTGGAGTGCCGCGAGCGGCGCGAGGCTGCGCCGGAGGCCGGCTCCGCCGGCCGGGAGGCGCAGCCGGCCAGTGCAGCCGGGCTAGCTTGCGGCGCGCTTCGCGCCGTGGGCCTCGAGCGGCTCGTCCGCCGCGATCTCGGCGCGGATCTTCTCGAGCGCCCGGCGAATCAGGCGGGAGACGTGCATCTGGGAGATGCCGACCTGCTGTGCGATCTGGCTCTGCGTCAGCCCGTCGAAGAAGCGGAGATGCAGGATCCACCGTTCGCGCTCGTCGAGGGCCCGGAAGCCAGGCGCGAGCACCGCGCGATCTTCCGAGACCGAGTACTGGTGCTCTTCGGTCCCGAGCGATTCGAGCGGGTCGAGCTCGCCGTCCTCGTCGGACCCTCCGACGGATAGGGAGAGCGAGGTGTACGCGCGGCCGGACTCGAGCGCCTCGAGCACCAGCTCCTCCTCGACGCCCGCTGCCTTCGCGAGCTCCGGGATCGTGGGCGAGCGGCCGAGCTGGACCGTCTGGTCCTCGACGATCTTCGACAGCTGAACGTTGAGCTCCTGGAGCCCGCGCGGGACTCGCACGGCCCAGCCCTTGTCCCGGAAGTGGCGCTTGATCTCGCCGATGATGTTCGGGGTCGCGTAGGTCGTCAGCTCGACTCCGCGGTCGATGTCGAAGCGGTCGATCGCCTTGATCAGGCCGATGCAGCCGATCTGGACGAGATCGTCGAGCTGCTCGCCGCGATACGCGTAGCGGCGTGCGAGCGAGCGGACGAGAGACAGGTATTGCTCGATCAACTGCTCTCGGGCGGCGAGGTCGCCCTCCTCGTGGTAGCGGCGAAGCAGTGCCTTGTCGGACGCGCGCGTCACGTCGACTCGCTTCCCGCGAGCTCGTAGCCCTTGCGCAACTCGACCCAGGGACCGCCGTCCCGCTCGGCGAGCCTGACGCTGTCGACGACCGTTTCGAGCAGGCGGCGCAGGCCGAGCGACTCGCCCGCCTCCTCCTCCAGCTCGGCCGCGGTCGACGCGGTTACGGGGCCGATGAAGGCTGCGATCGTTCCACCCTCGACGCGCAACTCGATCGTGAGCTGGCTCTCGTGATCGTCATCGGTTCGGTCCAGCACCCCGTCGAGCGCGAGCTGGAGATCGTCGAGGACGTCGAGCGTGACATCGTGGCGTGCGGCGATTCCGCCGACGACCAGCCCGACGACGGTCGTGAACGGCCGCTCGCGCGGAATCGAAATCGTGAACTCGTCCATCTAGGGCGTGTCGCCGCCGCCAGCCGCGCGGAGATCTTCCTCGAGATCCCGCTCACGCCTGGCTGCAGCCTCCTTGCCGGTTCGGACCGCTTCCCGTACGTCACGGCGCGACTTCAGCGTGGCCGCGCCATGCGTGATCCCCGCCGCGAAGCCGGAGATCTTTTGCACGGGCGTCGTGATCGCCATGCTCACAGCACGAACTGCTGTGTCGGCGCTGTCGGCCATATCAACTGCGCTGTCCGTCACCTGGTCCACCTTGTCCAGCTGCACGTTCACCTTGTCGACACTCTCGCCGACTTTGTGGATCACGGGCAGCAATTCGCGTTCCGTTCCCTTGATGAACGAGGAAAGGCGCGCGAAGGTTCCGCCCAGGCGCACGAATGCGTACGCGAGCGCGGCGCCGACGACCACGAGAAACGCGGCCAACGCGTACTTCGCGATGTCTCCGGCGCTCGTGGCAAGGAGTTGCACGACCGTGATCCTAGTGATGCGGCGCGACCGACACCACGCCGCAGCCGACAACAGCGCCTTCGTCGTCGTACAGAACCGCCAGCTGCCCCGGTGCGACGCCGTAGGACGGCTGCTCGAGCTCCAGTGCGAACCCGCCCGGCCGCGGGAGGACTCGAGCCGGGATCGCTGCCGACCGGTAGCGGAGCTTGGCGCCGGCGCGGTCGACCGGAGCGTGGAGGACGCCGGTCACGTCGACCTCGGTCCGGGCGAGCGAGCCGCGCGGACCGACGACGAGTGTGTTGGAGCTCGAATCGGAGCGGATGGCGTAGAGAGGCTCGGCTGCGGCAACGCCGATCCCACGTCGCTGGCCGGGCGTGTAGCGCCACACCCCGTCGTGCCGGCCGAGCTCCCGGCCCTCTTCGTCGACGATCGCGCCGTCCGAGCGGTCGAGGCCACGCCGTTCGAGGAAGGATCGATAGTCATCGCCGGCGAGGAAACACGCCTCCTGGCTCTCGCGACGCTCCGCGACCTGGAGCCCTGCGGCAGCCGCCTCGGCGCGCGTCTCGGCCTTCGTCAGCTCACCGAGCGGGAACTCGACCCGCTCGAGCTTCTCGGGGTCGAGTTGCGCGAGCATGTACGACTGGTCCTTGTCCGGATCGGCGGCGCGCGCGAGCAGCCGGCGTCCGTCGCGCTCGACGATCCGCGCGTAGTGGCCGGTCCAGAGCGCCCGGGCGCCCGCCCTGGAGGCGAACGCGAGCAGCTCGTCGAACCGGAAGCTGCCGTTGCAGCGCCCGCAGGGGTTCGGCGTCTCACCGCGCGCGTATCCCTGGACGAACGGCTCGACGACGGCGCGGCGGAACTCGTCGCGAAGGTCGAGCGTCACGTGCGGCAGTCCGAGCCCGTGGCACGTCTCCCGGGCTGCGATCACCGCCTCCGGCGAGCAGCAGGCGCGCTCCGAGTCGGGGCCTTCGGGGTCGAGCCAGAGCCGGAGCGTGACTCCGATCGCTTTGGTCCGGCGCGGAGGAGAGCCACGGCGCTGTCCACGCCGCCGCTCATGGCGACGGCGACGCGTTCCGGGTCCGGGTCGGCGCGGAAGACCTGCGCGAGCGCGTTTGCGAGCGCGTCCGCCGCGAGCGTCTGCCCGGGCACGGCTGCGGCCTCGAGCAGCGTCAGGCCGGCGAGCGGCCGCGCGAGTCCTGGCGCGTCGGCGTCCACGATTCGGTCACCGTCGACGGTGAGGCGCACGAAGGCGAGCTCTTCCCCACGCGCAGAGTCGCCGACGACTTCGACCATGCAGTCAGCCTAGCGACGATAAATGCGCTCCACCCTGCCGATGTTCCTCCCGCGGATGCGAACCTGGTGATACCAGGTGGGTGCCGTGCCGGACGTCAGCGGGTGAGGCCTATTCCGGACCCAGGCTCCCTTGACGTGACTATTGGTTCACGTTTACGCGGAAGGCCACGTACAGGGTCGAGCAAGGACGAGTGTACCGCCGGAGGACTCGGCGGGCCGCGAAGCGGCCCCTTCAGGGATTTGCGCGCCCGGGATCCGCTCCTGCGGATTCCGGGCATGCGACGGCTAAGGCTGCGCGAAGCGCCAGCGAATCTGCTGTGTCCCCTCGATTCCCAGCCGCTGTGCCAGCGCCTCCGTCAGCTCGAATTGGCGGCCGGGGCGCTTCATGCGCGAGTCGATCACCTCCGTCAGCACCTCGGCGCCCCCATACGAGATGAAGATCTTCGCCCCGCACGGAAGCACCGGATGGCTGACTCCGAGCGAGCGGCCGGTGAGGATGCGCCGGCACGTCGTCTGCTCCGCGTCGCGGGCGGCGCCGCGCGAGCCTGCGAGGGCGGTGTACCAGCCCGTCTCGGCCACGGTGACCTGCTGCGCGTCGCCAGGGAGACTGTCGTCTTCGTTGCCTGCCCGGGCCAGCGCAAGCGCGCCGACGACGGCGACGAGCGCAACCGCGGCGAGCGCGATCGTGCGCTGCAGAACGCTCAGGCTCACCGGCTGCGGGCGGCGACGATCTCGCCGAACGACTCACGCACGAGACCGTCGAAGTCGACCGGAAGGACACCGTCGGGCGAAGCGAACTCCCGCAGGTAGTGGAGCAGGTACCCCTGCTCCTCGTTTCGCACCGGGTCCGGGTCGGCGGCATCGCGCACGAGCCGCTCCAGCTCCCAGAGGTTCCACTCCTGCGGCTCGACCGGCAACGGCAGCGTCGAGACGGCAGGGTGGACAGGCTCGGGCTCCTGGTCAAGCGGGGCGGACTCGGGCTCGAGCGTCTCGGCAGCCACGAGGACGACCGGGTGCGGCTCGGGCTCGGCCGCTACAGCGATCACCGGTTCGGGTTCCGGTTCCGGTTCCGGCTCCGGCTCGGGTTCCGGTTCGGGCTCTGGTTCAGGCTCGGGTTCGGGCTCCGTTTCAGGCTTCAGGCTCGGGTTCGGGCTCGCGGCTCCTCCGCGACCGGCTGCGGCTCCGCCGGCTGCGGCTCCGCGGTCGGCAACGGCTCCGGTTCCGGCTCCGGTTCCGGGCTCTGGTTCCGGTTCCGGCTCTGGTTCCGGTTCCGACTCTGGTTCCGGCTCTGGTTCCGGTTCCGGTTCTGGCTCGGCTTTGGGCTCCGGCTTCTCCGCGACCGGCTGCGGCTCCGCGGTCGGCAACGGCTCCGGTTCTGGTTCCTGCTCGGGCTCGGGCTCTGGTTCGGGTTCCGGCTCCGGCTCCGGCTCCGGCGCCGGTTCTGGTTCCGGCTCTGGTTCCGGTTCCGGCTCTGGTTCTGGTTCGGGCTCGGGTTCCGGTTCCGGTTCCGGCTCGGGCTCCGGTTCTGGCTCGGGCTCCGGTTCGGGTTCGGGTTCGGGCTCGCGTTCCTCGACCTCGTCCGCCTGCTCTCGCCGCTCCCATTCCGACTCGGATGGGTGGACGGTCACGGCGACGACCCCGTCCGCCTGGAGCGCGGGCGCCGGCGCCTCTGACTCGGCGGCTGTCGTGGGCGCGGAGCGCCCTCGGAACGCAGTCAATTCGAGGACGACCACCGCCCCGTACGCCACGGCCATCACGGCGACGATCGCCAGGACCGACAGATCGAGCAGGCCGGCGACGACGGCGACGACGATCAGGAAGCACGCTTCGAGCGCGAGTCGCGGCCAGAGTCGACCGAGCATGCGCGTGGCTACCGCTCGGGCTCGGGCTCCCCGTCATCGGCCGGCTCGGCCTGCCCACTGTCGGCGGCGTCGGACGGCGTGACGGGAGGGGCGGGCGAAGAATCCTCGGCTTCCGCCGCGGCCTCGGGAGCATCCACGTCGTGAGCCTCGTCCTCCGCCGGCGAAGGCTCGGGCTCGGACCGATCAGAGGTGTCGTCAACCGGAGGTTCCGACACGGGTGGCGCTGAAAGCGGCGGCGGCTCGGCGGGCCGCGGCGGCGCCGGCGCTCCGCCGGCCCGTGCGATCTCGCTCTCGTTCGCCTCGACGATCGACTGCACGACCTGGCCGATCGCGGGCTCGCCGAGGCCGGCGGCTGCCAGCAACTGCTCGGCACCCTTCTGGGCACGCGCCATCACGGCCGTCGCCTGCGCGCGAGCCCACTCGAGCGTCTGCTCGACCTCGGCCCGCGCGGAGTTCGTGAGCTCGGTCGCCTGATGGCGCGACTGTTCGAGGAGCCGGTTGCCGCGGGTCTCGGCTTCGCGCAGCTCGCGCGTGGCATCGGCGTTCGACTTGGCGAGCAGATCGCGGGCCTCGGCCTTCGCCGCATTCATGATCTCCGACCGCTGCCGCTCCGACTCGGTGCGGTACCGCTCGATCTCGGCCTCCCGCTCCTGCAAGACCTTCTGCTTCGCGCTCACTTCCTCCTCGGTGCGGTGGAGCTGCGTCGCGGAGGCTGTCTGCGCGTCACGCTCGAGCGTGTCGGCGAACTCGGCGGCGGCACGGATCAGGTGCAGCGCATCCATCCGGACGGCGTGACCCGTCGGCGAGACGTTGGCTGTCGTGCGCGCAGCCTGGATGACCCGGAGCTGCGCCTGCAATTGCGCGGTATGCCGGCGGAACGCGTCGAACGCGTCGCGAACGCCCTGCTCCTCATAGCCGTCGCCGGCGCGCCGAAGCTGTTCGACGGTCGGAAGCGCGGTCAGCCCAGCTGAAGAACGATCTGACTCACTTGACGACATTGCGGCTCAGCTTTCTGCTCGGTCTTCAGGGTCGGTAGACAGGCCGCTGCGCGGCTTCCCGGGAAGTATGCCCGGTTCATCGGCTGTCCAGCGAGAAATTCTTAGGTCTGAGGCTCTATCAGCCTTATTCCAAGTTCGAGCAGCTGCTCCTCCGTCACCTCGGACGGCGCACCGCTCATCGGATCGACTCCGGCCTGGTTCTTCGGGAACGCGATTACGTCGCGTAAGTTGGGCTCGCCGGCGAGGACCATGGTCATCCGGTCGATCCCGAGCGCGATGCCGCCCATCGGCGGCGCGCCCATGGCGAGTGCGTCGAGCAGGAAGCCGAACTTGGCGCGCTGCTCGCCCTCGGACATCCCGAGCAGCTCGAAGACCTGCCCCTGAATCCCGGGCTCGTGGATCCTGAAGCTCCCACCACCGAGCTCGTTCCCGTTGACGATCAGGTCGTAGGCGTGTGCGAGCGCATGCTCGGGGTCCTCGGCAAAACGCCCCTCCCACTCCTTCGTCGGCCGCGTGAACGGGTGGTGCACCGCCGTCCAGCGCCCGTTGTCCTCGTCACGCTCGAACATCGGGAAGTCGTAGACCCAGAGGAAGGTGAAAGCGTCGTCGTCGATCAGCCCGAGCTCGCGGCCGAGATGAAGTCGGAGCGCACCGAGTACCCGTGAGGTGGTGGCCCAGGAGTCGGCGGCAAAGAGCACCGTCGAGGCCGGTTCACCTCGGAACACCGCCAGCTCGGCCTCGGACAGGAACTTGGCGATCGGCGAGCGCACCTCGCCCTCCTCGTCGAAGACGAGGTAGGCCAGGCCTTTCGCGCCCCACTCCTTCGCGAGCTCCTCGAGCTTGGCCAGGTCGCCGCGGCTGAGCTCCTGTGGCACACGCAGAAATCGCACGGCCTCAGCGCCTTTGAACACGCCGAACTCGGAGTTGCGGGTGACGTCGGTCGCGTCCTCGAGCTCGAGGCCGAATCGCGTATCCGGCTTGTCGGAGCCGAACCGGCGATCGGCCTCGGCAAAGGTCATGCGCGGGAACGGCGTCGGGATCTCGATCCCGAGGCATTCCCGCCAGATGCGGGCGTACATCCGCTCCATCACGTCATAGAGGAGCTCCTCGTCGGGGAAGCTCATCTCGACGTCCAGCTGCGTGATCTCCTGGACGCGGTCGGCGCGGAGATCCTCGTCTCGGAAGCAGATCGCGATCTGGTAGTAGCGGTCGAAGCCGGCCACCATCGTCAACTGCTTCAGGATCTGCGGGCTCTGTGGGAGTGCGTAGAACCTGCCCTTCTGGAGCCGGCTGGGGACGACGAAGTCGCGCGCACCTTCGGGCGTCGGCTTGAAGAGGATCGGCGTCTGGATGTCGAGGAAGCCCGCTGCCTCCATCTCGCGCCGGATGATCCCGACCATCTGCGCGCGCAGCGTGATGTTCCGTTGCAGCTTCTCGCGGCGCAGATCGAGCCAGCGGTAGCTCAGGCGAAGCGTCTCATCCACGTTCTCCTCGTCGAGCTGGAACGGTAGCGGCGTCGAGCGGCTCACGATCTCGAGCTTGTCGACCTGGAGCTCGACCTCGCCGGTCGGCATGTTCGGGTTGACCGTCTCGGGGCTGCGCGCGACGAGCGTGCCCTCGGCACGGAGCACGAACTCGTTTCGGATCTGGTGCGCGAGCCCGGCGGCTTCGGCCGCCAGCTCGGGGTTGATCACGAGCTGTGTGATCCCGGTGCGGTCGCGGAGGTCGACGAAGACCAGGCCGCCGTGGTCGCGGCGCCGCGCCGCCCAGCCGGACAGGATGAGGGCTTGGCCGACGAGCTCCTTGCGGGGCTCGCCGCACATGTGGGTACGCCAGGTCACTGCATTCATCCGCTGCTTGACAGTCTGCCGGGAAGGTCGGTGTGGGCGACCGGTTCGTCTTCGGCGCCCGCCCTGCGGATGAGTGCGTCGTCGGCTCGGAGAATCACTGTCGTAGCCGCACCGGACCGGCCCGCCTGCGTCAGCTGACCCTTGAGCGAGCGGCCGGCGTAGTCGGTGTCGGCGGCAACCCCGCTGTCCCGCAGCTCCTTTAGCAGCAGCGGCACGAGGTGGCGCGGCCCCTCCGGCTCGACGACCAAGAAGACGGCGACGGCGGACGACTCAGCGTCGGCGACGCCTTCGTCCTCCATTGCGATCAGCAACCGTTCGATCCCCGCCCCGAAACCCACTCCCGGCGTCGGCGGGCCCCCGATCTCCTCGACGAGATAGTCGTAGCGGCCACCGCCCGAGATGGTCGAGTTCTCGTTGTCCATCGGCCCGACGAACTCCCAGGTCGTCCGCGAGTAGTAGTCGAGCCCACGCACGAGCGTCGGCACGAGCTCATAGCGGACGCCCGCCGCATCGAGGTCGGCGCGAACCGCCGCGAAGTGCTCGACGCACGCCTCGCACAGCGATTCTCCGATCTTCGGCGCCTGCTCGAGCAACTTCCTCGTCTGCGGGCTCTTCACGTCGAAGACCCGGAGCGGGCTCGTCGCCGCCTTCTCCCGGGCGTCCGCATCGAGCTCCTCGTCGTGCTCGGCGAGCCAGGCGCGCAGCTTCTCCAGGTAGGCGGGCCGGCACTCCCGGCAGCCGATCGAGTTCAGCTCGAGCCGGTAGGTCGTCACACCGAGGCGGTGCAGCAGCGTGTCGTAGAGCTGGACGATCTCGGCGTCAATCGCAGGATCGGCCGAGCCGAGCGCCTCGACGGACAGCTGCCAGTGCTCGCGGTGGCGGCCACGTCCCGGCGCGCCGTAGCGGTACATCGAGCCGATCGTGTAGAGCTTCTGCGGCTGCGGCTCGCGGTGCAGGCCGTGCTCGATGTAGGCGCGACAGATCGGCGCCGTCCCCTCCGGTCGTAGCGTCAACGACCGGTCCGAGCGGTCGGTAAAGGTGTACATCTCCTTCTGAACGACGTCGGAGCCCGCACCCGACGTGCGCGCAAAGAGCTCCGTGTCCTCGAAGACGGGTGTCTGGATCCGGCGATAGCCGTACAGCGCGCACAGGCGTTCCATCTCGTCCGTCACCCGACGCCAGGCGGGCTGCTCGGCCGGGAGGATGTCGTGAGTCCCGCGCGGGCGCTCGATCTTCTTCGTCACGCGCGAAGCTCTGCGAGGAACGGATTGCGCGCGAGCTCGTCGCCGAGCGTGGTCGGCGGGCCGTGCCCCGAGTAGACGACTGTCTCGGGCGGATATGCGTCGGTCAGCGCGCGGATCGACTCGAGCAGCGTGTCCCAGTCGCCGAACGGCAGATCCGTGCGGCCGACGGAGCCGGAGAAGAGCACGTCCCCGGAGAAGAGCGCCTCGTCCGCGTAATAGGAGACGTGGCCCGGCGAGTGGCCCGGAACGTGGCGGACTTGGAAGGAGATACCCGCCGCGTCGATCGTCTCGCCGCCGGACACGAGCGTTGCGTCGCCACTGAAGGCCCGAGTCGGGTAACCCGGGAAGAAGTCGTTCGGCCGGCGGAAGACGTCGAGCTCGCCCTCGGGAAGCCAGACCGGTGCGTCCGTTCCCTCCGCGAGGTCGGCCAGCGCGCCGAAGTGGTCGAAATGGCTGTGCGTGAGCAGGATCGCGGCACAGGTGGCTCCGGAACCGGCGAGAGCCAGCCGGATCTCGGCGGCGTCCGCCCCCGGATCGATCACGACGGCCTGGGTCGCGCCCCGGTCGGGGCGGACGAGGTAGCAGTTCGTCCCGATCTGCCCGAGTGAGAGCTGGTCAACCGCGAGCGCCAAGGCGGATGAGTTTATCCTTGGCCCTCGTGCAGAGCTGGAATCTGATGGAGATCGACGCTCCTGCGGGTACCCGAGACCCGGTTGTCGTCCACTCGGGCAACGAGGCGCGCGCGGTCCTGATCGCCCTCAACGCCGGCCAGGTCATGGGCGACCACCAGGTCAAGGAGAACGCGTGGGTGACCGTCCTGGACGGCACCGTGCGGATCTCAGCAGGCGGCGAGACGTTCGACGCCGCGCCGGGCATGCTCTTCCGCTTCGATCCCGACGAGCGGCACTCGCTCGCCAGCGACGACGGAGCGCGGATCCTGCTCCTGCTCGCACCGTGGCCCGGTGAGGGCCACTACCGCGGTAGCGCGGCCTAGGAGGGCTAGCGCTTCTTCGCCTCGTCGGCGCGGTCGAGCCGGCGCTGGGCTGCACGCCAGACCATCGTGTCCATGAAGTAGCTGAACGGCAGGAAGAACGCCATCAGCGCGATCGTCTGGACGATTTTCCCGAGCGTCGTCACCTCGTCGCCGGCGATCAGGAACACGGTCACGAGCATCAGCGGGAAGAAGAGCAGCCCTCGCTTGCCGGTGCGTCGCCACGACGGCGGCTCGATCTTCCGTCCACCGCGCCCAGTCGCCTCCGCCCTCGCCGGCTTGCTCGGCTTCCCGTTCTTGGACGGACTCGTGGCGACAAGCTCCTCCGCGACCTCAGGGGCGAGCTCGTTGCCCTCCTCGTCGACGTAGACCTCTTCGTACTCGTGCCGCTTCAGCTTCTGCCGGCGGCGCTGCTGCTTCTTCGAAGGCATTGGCTCAGTATGCCGAGCGGCTGAACGCGATGGTGCCGTCCTTGATCACCGCGGCCACGATGTCGCCACCCAGGTGGTAGGCGAGGTAGCGCCAGTCGGGAGCGTCGAGGAGGGTAAGGTCGGCGGCGTAGCCGGGCGCGATGCGGCCGAGCGTGCCGGCACGGCCGAGCACGTGAGCCGCGTTCACCGTGCAGGCGGCGAGCGCCTCCGCGGGAGTCAGCTTCAACTGGGTCGCGGCGAGCGAGCAGATGAGCGGCAGGCTCTCGCAGAACGCGCTACCCGGGTTGAAGTCCGTCGCCAGCGCGATCGCGGCGCCCGCGTCGACAAGCGCGCGGGCCGGGGGCATCGGTCGCGCGAGGAAGAGGGCGCTGGCGGGCAGCAGCACGCCTGTGACGTCGCTCGCCGCAAGCGCAGCGACGCCCTCCAGGCCGGTGGCCTCGAGATGGTCGACCGACCGAGCGCCGAGCTCGATCGCGAGCGGGATCGCACCGGCCTCCGTGAACTGGTCGCCGTGCAGCCTCAACTCCAGGCCGTGCGTTCGGCACGCCTCGAGATAGCGCCCCGCCTGCGCCGCGTCGAAGGCGCCCCGCTCGAGGAAGATGTCCGCCGCCTCGGCGAGCTTCGCTGCCTCCGGAAGCACATCGGCCAGAATGAAGTCGAGATAGGCATCGGAGTCCGCGTGCCCGGGCGGAGTGGCGTGCGCTCCGAGCCAGGTCGGGATCCCGCCAGCTGCTGCGATCGCCCGCAGCGACGCCAGCTCGGTGTCCCGATCGAGGCCGTAGCCCGATTTCCCCTCGAACGTCGTCGTCCCGGCGCGGAGCATCCAGCCGCGGTGACGCTGCACCGCCTCGAGGAGCCCGGACTCTCCAGCGGCCCGGGTTGCTCCCACGGTCGAGAGGATGCCGAGGCCCGCTGCGTGCAGCTCCTCGTAGCTCGCGCCGGCGGCGCGGCGCGAGAACTCCTCGACGCGGTCGCCGCCGAACGCCGGGTGCGTGTGACAGTCCACGAGTCCCGGAATCGCGCACAGACCACGACCGTCGAACTCTTCGACGTCGCCGTCGAGTGACGACAGCTCCGCCATCGAGCCCACCGCCGTGATCGTCCCGCCGTCGCAGAGCACGTATCCCCCCTCGATCAGATCACGCTCGCGCAGGCGGGGGCCACGGAGCGGTGCCTCGCGCCCCGCGGGTGAGACGACCTGCTGCAGGTCGCGGATCAGCAGCAGCGTCATGACCTATGCGCTCGGCAGGTCGAGGCCCTGCTCCCTTGCGGCATCGAGCGCCTCGTCGTAGCCGGCATCTGCGTGGCGCATCACGCCGGTGCCCGGGTCGGTGGTGAGCACCCGCTCGAGACGCTCCGCCGCGTCGGCGGTGCCGTCGGCGAGCACGACCATGCCCGCGTGGATCGAGTTGCCGATCCCGACACCGCCGCCGTGGTGGACGCTGACCCACGTCGCGCCTGCCGCCGTGTTCAGTAGCGCGTTCAGGATCGGCCAGTCGGCGATCGCGTCGGAGCCGTCGCGCATGGCCTCGGTCTCGCGGTACGGCGACGCGACCGAACCGGAATCGAGGTGGTCGCGCCCGATCACGACCGGCGCCGAGACGGCTCCAGAGCGGACGAGCTCGTTGATCGCGAGACCCGCTTTGGCGCGGTCGCCGTAGCCGAGCCAGCAGATCCTCGCCGGCAGCCCCTGGAAGGCGACACGCTCGGGAGCGAGCTCCAGCCAGCGCAGGAGCAGCGCATCGTCGGGGAACAAACGCCGGAGCTCGTCGTCGATCGCAGCGATGTCGGCCGGGTCGCCCGAGAGGGCGGCCCACCGGAAGGGGCCGATGCCGCGACAGAAGAGCGGCCGGATATAGGCCGGGACGAAGCCCGGGTATGAGAAGGCCTCCTCTACGCCCGCTTCATGGGCCTCCCCTCGCAGGTTGTTTCCATAGTCGAAGACGTAGCTGCCCGCGCGGACGTACTCGAGCAGCCCTTCGACGTGCTGCGCGATCGAGGCCCGCGCCCGCCGGAGGTACTCGTCGGGGTCGGAACTGCGTAGCGAAGCGGCTTCTGCGATGGAGAGCCCGACCGGGACGTACCCGGTCAGCGGATCGTGGGCGGCTGTCTGGTCCGTGACGAGGTCAAAAGATTCACGCTTTTGTGCCAGTTCCGGCACGATTTCGGCGGCGTTGCCCTCGACGGCGACCGAAAGCGCCCGCCCGTCCGCTGCTGCGGCGCGGACGCGAGCGACACCGTCTTCGAGCGAGTCCGCAACCTCGTCGAGATAGCGCGTCTCGAGCCTGCGCGCGATCCGCGACGGATCGACCTCGATGCAGAGAATCGCGGCGCCGGCCATCGTCGCCGCAAGGGGTTGCGCTCCCCCCATCCCACCAAGTCCGGCTGTGAGGATCGTCCGGCCGCGCAGGTCGGCGGAGCCGAAATGCACTTCACCGGCGGCCGCGAACGTCTGGTAAGTGCCCTGCAGGATCCCCTGCGTGCCGATGTAGATCCAACTCCCCGCGGTCATCTGCCCGAACATCGTCAGTCCCTCGGCCTCGAGCCGCCGGAACTCGTCCCATGTCGCCCAGCGCGGAACGAGGAGCGAGTTCGCAATCAGGACGCGCGGCGCCCCCTCGTGCGTCCGGAAGACACCAACCGGCTTGCCGCTCTGGACGAGCAGGGTCTCGTCGTCGCGGAGCCGGAAGAGCGTCCGCACGATCGCCTTGAGCGCGTCGTGTGACCTCGCGGCGCGACCCGAGCCGCCGTAGACCACCAGCTCCTCCGGTCGCTCGGCGACCTCGGCGTCGAGATTGTTCAGGAGCATCCGCAGCGGCGCTTCGGTCTGCCAGGAGCGGGCGTGCAGCTGCGCGCCCCGCGGAGCGCGAATGCGGGCGAGATCACCGACAAGCGCCTCGACCACCGCATCGAGCGAGGAGACGCTCATCGCAGCGCACCGATCTCGGCCTCGGCGGCCGCGAGGATCGATCCGTCGCGGATCGCACCGGCGACACGCTCGATGTCGTCCGAAAGCGACCGGTCCTCACGGACGCGCTCGGAGTGCTCGCGCACGGCATCGTGGGTCGCGCGCACACCGGGCGCGGGCTCGAGTGGGGCAAGGAACTCGATCGCCTGCGCGCCTGCGAGCAACTCGATCGCCAGTGCGAGCTCGGTATTGGCCAGCACCCGCAGCGCCTTCAGCCCGGCGGCGTTCCCCATCGAGACGTGATCCTCCTGGCCGGCACTCGTCGGGATCGAATCGACGCTCGCCGGATGGCAGAGCGACTTGTTCTCGGAGACGAGCGCTGCCGCCACGTACTGGGGGATCATGAAGCCCGAGTTGAGGCCGCCTTCGCGCGTGAGGAAGGGAGGCAGCCCTTCCGAGAGCGACGGATTGACGAGCCGCTCGACCCGGCGCTCGGAGATGTTCGCCAACTCGGCGACTGCGATCGCGAGCGTGTCGAGCCCGAAGGCGAGCGGCTGTCCGTGGAAGTTGCCGTTCGAGACGACCATCCCCTCGTCGACCAGGACCAGCGGGTTGTCGGTCGCAGCGTTGATCTCGATCGCGACCGTCGTCTCGACCTGGCCGAGCAGATCCCGGCTCGCACCGTGCACCTGCGGCGCGCAACGCAGCGAGTAGGCGTCCTGCACCTTGTCGCACCAGCGGTGCGACTCGATGATCGAAGAGCCTTCGAGCAGGCGCAGCACGTTCGCGGCGGAATCGAGCTGGCCACGCAAGGGTCGGGCCTGGTGGATCGCCGGGTGGAAGCTCGTCCGCGATCCCTGCAGCGCCTCGAGCGAGAGCGCGCAGGCGAGGTCCGCGGTCCGTGCCAGCCGGCTTGCACGGACGAGTGCGAGCGCCGCCATCGCTGCCATGAACTGCGTCCCGTTGATCAGCGAGAGCCCCTCCTTGGCCGCGAGCCGGATCGGCTCGAGCCCGGCCGCGGCGAGCGCGTCGTCACCCGAGAGAAGCGTTCCGTCGAACCACGCCTGTCCCTCGCCGACGAGAGGTAGCGCCAGATGCGCGAGCGGCGCGAGATCGCCGCTGGCACCGACCGAGCCGCGCGCCGGCACGCGCGGGAGCACGCCGCGGTTGAGGCACTCGACGAGCAGCTCGACGGTTTCGATTCGTGCACCCGAGTAGCCCTTCGCGAGCGCGTTGGCACGCAGAAGCATCGCCGCGCGGACGACCTCGTCCGGATACGGCTCGCCCACTCCGCACGCATGACTGCGGAGCAGGCGGAGCTGCAACTCCTCCACCTGGTCGTCCGGGATCGACTCCGAGACGAAGCGGCCGAACCCCGTATTGACGCCGTACGTGTGCTCCCCCACCCGCTCGACGAGCGCGCGAGCCGCGTCCATCCTGGCCCGCGCTTCGTCCGCGAGGGCCACCGGTACGCGGTGGACGGCGACCTCCCAGACATCCTCGATCCGAAGGTCGTTCCCCGTCAGGGCCGGGCTCGCAATCACGCGAGCGAGTGTAGTCAGCTAGTGGTGCATGGGCGCTTCTGTGCCCGGGGTGTGCAGCAGACTCTCGACCTCGCGAACGCCCTGGATCTTCTCTGTCCTTTCGACAAGCGCGTTGATCAGATCCTGCGAAGGCACCTCACCTCGCAGCTGGACGACGCCCTCTTGGGCGTTGATGCTGATCGCGCCCTTGACCTCGTGCTCGTCGCGGAAGAGCTCCGATTCGACCTTGTCCTTGAGGGTCGCGTCGTCGTAGTCCTTCGGCTGCAACGTCCGCGTCGCGACGCTCTTGAACTTTCCGACCACCTTCTGGCGGCGTGAGCCCGGCCACGAGCCACGCACCAATAGCCGCGAGCAGTGCCACCAACCCAAGCTTCTTCATCTCGGCCCCCTTGTCATTGACTCTTGTCCCCTACCGACCGAGCCGGAGGTTCAAACTCGGAGAGGAGCCGAAGCTCCAGTACGTGCGACTCGTCGAAGCCGTCGATCCGGAGCATCGCTCCCGCGGCGGCGGCCGCTGCGCCGGCCGGCATCAGCCCAACGAGCTCCGAGCCGATGACCTCGGCGCCATGTCCTGCTGTCTCGCGTTCGATCCTCGCGACGATCTCGTGCAAGGCCGCCGCCTCCCAGTCCTCCACGTTCATCGATACCTGGACGACACCCGCACGCGGCAGCTCGAGCCCGAGCGCGCGTACGCCCGGAAAGCCACCGCCGGTTTCCCGCACTACGGACGCAACCGCTCGCGCGGCTTCGAGCGAGCCGCGAAGGTTGACGTTGAAGGCGATCAACGGCCTGCGCGCACCCACGATCACGCCGCCGGCTCGCTCGTCGAGGCGCGCCGGCCCGAAGTCGGGTGCGAGCTCGCCGGCGTCGATCCGCCGCTGGAGTTCCGCAGGCCCGCCCCGCCGAAAGAATGCCGGCCCCCGACCCGGTGCCAGCTCGCCGTAGAGGAAGACCGGGAGCTCGAGCTCCGTTCCGATCCGTCGTGCCAGTGTCAGCGCAGTCTCCCGCGCGCGTTCCAGGTCGCCGCGCCGGATCGGGACGATCGGAACCACATCCGCGGCGCCGATGCGCGGGTGCGCGCCCTCGTGCCGGCGCAGGTCGATCCGCTCGCGTGCGCAGGCGATCCCCGCCAGCAGCGTCTCCACGAGCTCGTCCGGCTCGCCGACGAGCGTGAAGACGGAGCGGTGGTGATCGGCGTCGGTGTGCACGTCGAGCAGCCGTGCCGGCGCGGAGAGCGACTCGCCGAGCGCACCGATGACGGCGTCGTCACGACCCTCCGAGAAGTTCGGCACGGATTCGAGCACCGGTCGTACTCTAGGAGCGTGAAGGCCTATTACGAGGCGCGGGCGGAGGAGTACGACGACTGGTGGGTGGGAGCCGGGCTCTTCGAGCAGCGCGACAGGCCGGGCTGGGAGAGCGAGCGGGAGTCGTTGTTCGTGACGCTCGCCGCGATCGAGCCGGCGCCGACGCTCGACGTCGCCTGCGGCACCGGGTACCTGACGCGCTACCTCCCCGGACCGATCACGTGCCTCGACCAGAGCCCCGCGATGCTCGAAGTCGCCTCCACACGCGTTCCGGCCGCCCGCCTCGTCCAGGGCGAGGCCCTTCCCCTCCCTTTCGCGGACAGATCGTTCGGGCGCGTCTTCACGAGCCACTTCTACGGCCATCTCGAGGAGGAGGTGCGAGTCGCCTTTCTCGCCGAGGCCCGCCGGGTCGCGCCCGAGCTCGTGATCGTCGACTCCGCTCTCCGCGAGGAGGTCGAGCCGGTCGAATGGCAGGAGCGGGTTCTCAACGACGGCTCGCGCTGGCAGGTGTACAAGCGCTACTTCGAGCCGGAGGAGCTTGCCGCCGAGCTCGGCGCCGGCGAGATCCTGTTCGCGGGCCGCTGGTTCGTCGCCGTTCGCGCGTGACGGCCCGCAAGTCCTCGTACCGGTCGGTCAAATCACTCCAGCGCGACACCGCGCGCTGCCGGGCGTGCGCAGAGGCCGGCTACACACTCGAGTCGTGGCCCGTCCGGGCGCCGTACGCCGGCCAGCGCGCGTACCTCTTCGGTCAGGCGCCAGGGATCGTCGAAGGCCAGGAGCGGCTGCCGTGGCGCGGTCGCGCGGGACAGAGGCTCCGCGGCTGGCTCGGGCTCGAAGGCGACGAGCTGTACGCGACCTTCTACTGCGCCTCCGTCACCCGCTGCTACCCCGGACGCGCGCCCTCGGGCCGGGGCGACCGCACACCGACTCCACGCGAGCAGGAGCTGTGTGAGTTCTGGCGCGACTGGGAGCTCGAGCTGCTGCGGCCGGACCTGATCGTCACCGTCGGCGGGCTCGCGCTCAGGCGACTGCTCGGGATCCCGACGCTGACCGACGCGATCGGGAAGAGCTACACGCGAGGTGACGCGATCGTGATTCCGCTCCCGCACCCGTCCGGTGCGAGCGGCTGGCTCAACGACCCGGCCAACCGCGCCAGGCTCGGGAAAGCGCTGACGCACGTGAAACGGGAGCTCCGACGGCTACATTCGACGACGTGAGCGCCGTCCCGTATCGCCGCACATTCATCCGCCTGCTCGGATTCCTGCGGCCGTACAAAGGCTCCCTCGTCGTGTCGACGATCCTCGCCGTCCTCTCGCAGGCGGCGGCGATCGTAATCGTGTTGCTCGTCGGCGAGGCGATCGACGGGATCGAGGCGGGGCGCGGGACTGAGGTGCTCGCCTGGCTCGTCCTCGCGATCCTCGTCGTCGGCGTCCTCAAGGCCGCGCTCATGGTTGGCCGCCGCGTCATCTCCGGCAGGCAGGCGCTCGGGATCGAGAAGGACATGCGCGAGAGCCTTTACGCCCACCTACTCCGGCTCTCGTTCGGGTTCTACGACAGGCACCAGACCGGGCAGCTGATGTCGCGCGCGACCGTCGATCTCCAGTCGGTCCGCTTCTTCCTCGGCTTCGGGCTCATCTTCTTCTTCCAGCACGTGCTCACGATCGTCTCCGTGATGTTCGTGCTGTTCTTCGTCGACTGGCAGCTGGCCCTGATCGCGCTCGCGATCACCCCGGTGATCGTTGCCGTCGCGTACCGCTACAGCCACGTCTCGCATCCGGTTCTCCGCGACGTGCAGCAGAAGCTCGGCGACGTCGCGACGGCTACCGAGGAGTCGATCGTCGGCGTTCACGTCGTGAAGTCGTTCGCGCAGGAGGACCGGCGCCAATCACAGTTCGAGCTCGCCTCCGGCGCGGTCTTCGAAGCCACCGTCCGCGCCTTCCGGCAACGGGCGATCTACGTGCCGCTGCTCTCCTTCCTGCCGCTGTTGGCGCAGGGAGCTGTGCTGCTCGCCGCCGGCCGCATGGTCGTGAGCGGCTCCCTCTCGCTGAGCGGCTTCTTCGTCTTCAACCTGCTGCTCGCGATGCTGATCGTGCCCCTCAGGAGCCTCGGAATGTGGGTCGGTCAAGCACAACGCGCCACGGCGTCGGGCGAGCGGATCTTCGAGGTGATGGACGAGCCCGAAGGAGTGGACGACCGCCCGGGCGCAGTCGACCTCGCCCCTGGCCCGGGTGCGATCCGCTTCGACCGGGTCGGCTTCGGCTATGCCGAGGGACGGCCGGTCCTGCACGACGTCGAGCTCGAGATCGCGGCGGGACGAACGGTCGCGCTGATCGGGCACACCGGGTCGGGCAAGACGACGCTCGCCGCGCTCGTGCCGCGCTTCTACGACGCGACCGACGGCCGCGTGCTCGTCGACGGGATCGACGTCCGCGACGTGACGCGCCGCTCGCTGCGGCGTGAGATCGGCGTCATCTCGCAGGATCCCTTCCTCTTCTCGGCCACGGTGCGCGAGAACATCGCGTTCGGCGTTCTCGACGCCACCGACGAGCAGGTCCTCCGTGCGGCAGCGGCCGCGCAGGCGCACGAGTTCGTCGAGGAGCTGCCGCAGGGCTACGACACGGTGATCGGCGAGCGCGGCATCACGCTCTCGGGCGGGCAGCGTCAGCGGCTCGCGATCGCCCGGGCGCTCGTCATCGACCCCCGCATCCTGATCCTCGATGACGCAACCGCCTCGGTCGACGCGACCACCGAGGCGAAGATCCGGGCCGGCCTCGCCGAGGCGATGCGCGACCGGACGACGATCATCATCGCGCACCGGCTTTCGACCATCGCACTCGCCGACGAGGTCGTCGTCCTCGACCACGGCCGCGTCGTCGCCCACGGGACACAGGCCGAGCTGCTCGCGACGAATGCCGTGTACCAGGAGATCCACGAGCACGGGCTGCTCCAGGGACTGCTGAAGGAGAGTGCATGAAGGTCTGGCAGCCCGGCGGCCACCTGTCCGAGGAGCGCGGCGGCGAGGTGCGCGACTGGTCGTGGCGCCGCACGAGGCGGCGCATCGGCGTCCTCGCTCGGCTGACCCTGCCGTACAAGGGCCGCACGACCCTCGCGCTCGTGACGCTCCTCGCGTACACGCTCGTCGCGCTCGCGCCGCCCTACCTGGCGAAGCTCGCGATCGACGAGGGCATCAAGGCGCAGGACCTCGCGCGGCTCACATGGATCGTCGGCCTCTTCCTCGGCTTCGCAGTCCTCGCCCTCGTGCTCTCGGCCGCGAACACGTACTTCACCGGCTGGACCGGCGAGCGCGTCCTCGCCGACCTGCGGAACAAGCTCTTCGCCCACCTCGCCCGGCTCTCGCTCGGTTTCTACGAGCGCAACCGGGCCGGCGTGATCATCAGCCGGATCACGAACGATGTCGAAGCGCTCGACCAGCTCGTCACCGACGGCGTCACGAGCCTGATCCAGAACACGCTCCTGCTCCTCGGCACCGCGGTCGTTCTCTTCTTCCTGGACGTCAAGCTCGCGCTTGCGACGTTGACTGTCCTGCCGCTGATGGCCGTCGCGACCGCCTGGTTCCGCAGCCGCTCGAACCGCGCGTACCGCAATGTCCGCGAGCGGCTCGGCCTCGTGACCGCAACGCTCGCCGAGGACATCTCCGGGATGCGAGTCGTGCAGTCGTTCACGCGTGAGCCCGTGCAGCAGAAGGCGTTCCACGGTGTCAACGACCGCTACCGCGCCGCCAACTACGAGACGGTGATCCTGAACGGGATCTACTTCCCGATCGTCGACCTGCTGGCGTCGGTCGCGACGGCGATCGTCTTCGGCTACGGCGGCTGGCTCGTCTACCACGACGAGATGAGTGCCGGAACCCTGTTCGCCTTCGCGCTCTACCTCTCGAACTTCTTCGACCCGATCCAGCAGCTCTCGCAGCTCTACAACACGTTCCTCGCCGCGATCGCGGCGCTGGACAAGATCCTCGGCGTGCTCGACGAGGAGCCGCAGGTCATCGACCGCGCCGGCGCGACCGAGCTGCCGCGAATCGAAGGGCATGTCCGGTTCGACGACGTCCGTTTCGGCTACGGGCCGGAGTTCCCGGAGGTGCTGCACGGGCTCGACCTCGATGTCCCGGCCGGCACGACCGTCGCGCTCGTCGGCCACACGGGCGCCGGCAAGTCGACGATCGCGAAGCTGATCGCGCGCTTCTACGACCCGACCACCGGCACGCTCTCGATCGACGGACACGACCTGCGCGGCGTGACGCAGAACTCGCTCCGGCGCCAGCTCGGGATCGTCCCGCAGGAAGGGTTTCTCTTCGGCGGCACGGTGGCGGAGAACATCGCATTCGGCCGTCCCGAGGCCCGCCCCGAGGAGATCGCGGCCGCCGCCGAAGCCGTGGGCGCGCAGCGCTTCATCCTGGAGCTCGAGGACGGCTACGAGACACAGCTCGGCGAGCGTGGCACACGCCTCTCGCTCGGCCAGCGCCAGCTGGTCGCCTTCGCCCGCGCTCTCCTCGCCGACCCGCGCATCCTGATCCTCGACGAGGCGACGTCGTCGGTCGACATCGGCACGGAGCGCCAGATCGAGCGCGCCCTCCGTCGCCTGCTCGCCGGCCGTACCGCCTTCGTGATCGCGCACCGCCTCTCGACGATCCGCGACGCCGATCTGATCGTCGTGCTCGAGCACGGCCGAGTCGTCGAGCAGGGCACACACGAGGAGCTGATAGCGCGGCGCGGGCTCTACACGAGCCTCTACGGCGACTGGGCCGACGAGGTGGCCTAGATTGTGAGCGTGAATCTGACCGACGTGGAGGTCGTCGCGGCCGGCGAGCTGGCCAGCTGGGGCCGCCGCCTCGCGGCGCTGATGATCGACAGCATCGTCCTCGCAACGATCGTCACCGTCACCGTCCTCGCGGCGGGGGTGTCACTCGACGAGATGAACGGCCGGATCCGGAACGGAGACTCCCTCCTGGTGCTGCTCCTCGTGGTCGTGCCCGAGGCGATCTACACGACGGCGCTGATCGGCTCCCGCAACCAGACGTTCGGGAAGATGGCCGTCGGGATCAAGGTGGTCGACGCAGAGAGCCGCTCACCCATCGGGTACAGGCGGGCGTTCACCCGCTGGCTCACGACCGCGTTTCTCTGGGCGATGTTCTGGGTGCCCGGGATCCTCGATCATCTGTGGCCGCTCCGCGACCACCGCAACCAGACCTTCCACGACAAGTTCGCGCGGAGCCTGGTGGTGCGCACATGACGGACCTCGACAAGAAGACCGAGGATCGCATCGAAGAGCCCGTCTCCGCGGAGGCGGTCCGTGAGACGAGGCTGACGCCTGCGCAGGCGGTCGAGAAGATGCACATCAACCTGCCGGTGCGTGGCAACCGCAAGCTGAGGAAGCTGCTCGAGCGAGCGAACGAGGACAAGCAGCTGAAGGGCTGGTGGCACGTCGCGAACGTGAATGCGGTGGTCCGGATGGAGATCAACGACCACTCCTGGGTGCACATCCAGATCGTCGCGAACATCGCGCTCAAGCTGCTCCGGCAGCTGACGAAGCACGGCATCGAGCCTTCCGCGGTCCGCGACTTCGGGCTCGAGCAGGACGACGCCGAGGTCATCGTCGCGCTCTCCTCGCTCTTCCACTGCGTCGGGATGTCCGTGCACCGGCACGGGCACGAGGACTTCTCGCTCTTCCTCTCGGAGCCAAAGATGCGCGAGCTCCTGCGCGGGATCTACGAGGAGCCGGAGCTCACCGTCATCATCTCCGAGGTGCTGCAGGCGATCACGAGCCATCGCGCCGACGGCCAGCCGCTCGCACTCGAGGCCGGGATCCTGCGCGTCGCGGACGCGCTCGACATGGCCGAAGGGCGCTCGCGGATCCCGTTCGAGAAGGGTCGCGTCTCGATGCACTCGCTCTCCGCGGCGGCGATCGACGACGTCTCGATCAAGGACGGCGAGTCGCGCCCGGTGATGATCGAGATCGTGATGAACAACTCCTCCGGGCTCTTCCAGGTCGACGGCCTGTTGAAGGCGAAGCTGATCGGATCGGGCCTGGAGCCGTACGTCGAAGTGATCGCGCACATCGACACGGAAGCCGAGAAACGCCTCGTTCCGATCTACCGCCTCGAAACGTAGTTGGCTAAACTGGGGCTCGAAGAGCCCTTGCGGGATCGTCTAATGGTAGGACGCCGGACTCTGAATCCGGTAGTCTAGGTTCGAGTCCTAGTCCCGCAGCCTCACGAAAACCCTGCATACGCGGGGTTTTCGTTTACCAAGAAGGCGACAGAGAATTCGTTGACATGGTCGCGTCGCTCAGACGGGAACGGGGCGCGAGCCCGGGCGTCGTGAAAGCGCTGCTACGACCGCGAGTCCGGCGACGCTGACGAGGAGCGACCACTTCGTGTGGACGGCAAACCCCGGCAGGGCGACCAGCGCGAACGGGACGGCAGTCAGGAAGCCTGGGAGGCCGCGTGTGAGAACGAGGCGGAACGCGAGCGCCAAGCCGCATACGATCGCGACCGTCGCGATTGCACCTCCGGCGGTTCCGTGTAGTCGGTCGCTGCGGAGAAGTTCCGGTGTCGTTCCGAGCAGGATCAGCCATCCGCCGACGGCCGCTGGCACAGCGAGGCGCTCGCGGCCGGCAGGCCGCTCCCGGACCATGGCTGTGGCGGCGAGCGCAAGAGCCCCGAGGACCAGCAGAAGCGTGGGCGCGATCGCGCCCCAGCCGTGACCCCAGCCTGCCCGCGTGAGCAACGTCTCTGTGAAATCTCCCGCACGCGCGCGGCCGAGCCAGAAGCCGATGCTGCGTCCCTCGGGCACGATCGGCGCCACGGCGTTAGCGAGCACCATCACGACCGCCGAGCAAACGCCGAGGGCGGCGGTGGGATAGGGCAGCGCCGCGAGCGCCGCCGCCACCGGTACGAGCAAGAACGGGATCGCGCCCACGAGGAAGCGCGGGCCAGGCCCCCAGCCCCCGAAGGGAAGGAAGTACGCCGCGTTGTAGACGAGGAACATGAGACCGACAGCGGCGCAGACGATGCTCTCGGCGTGTTTGCCCGCTCGCCGCAGTAGCACGACCCCTGGCGTGGCGGCGAGCAGGAGGGGGCAGACGATCAGGAGCCCCTTGCCTGAGAAGAGCAGCTCCAGCGCAGCACGGCCGCTCGGCGCGCCAACGCCGAAGAAGCCGCTGCTGTTGGCTCCGACTACCTCGTGACCTGACGTGCCGGGCGTGATCACCGCGTTTGTGTAGGAGAGAGTCGTCGGCGAGCCGAATGCCCACGTGTTGAAGGCGAGAAGGGGGAAGGATGCCGACCGCCAGGCCTCCGGCATACGCGGCTCCGCGCGCCAGTGGTCGGGTACCGGCGAGCACGAGGCCGCCGAGTATGAGCGCCACTATGGCGGTCGGGAGCTCGACGACGACCGCGAGACCCGCGAGCAGTCCTGCCCCGAGCGCCACGAGCGGCCGGTACCGGTCATCGCGCTCGCGCACTAGGACGCAGAACGCTGCGAACGCGAGTGTCGCCGCCAGCACGTGCGCGAAGAACAGGCTCCCGAACGGGAACAGCAACGTGCCGAGCCCGCCGAGCACCGCCGTCAACCCGCCATAACCGGGCGCGACGCGCTCGGCTGCCCAGCGGACGAGCAGGAGCAGGACGAAGAGCGGCAGCGTCGCCCCGAAGATCCCGACCTGCCACAGCGCCGTGCGTGGCATCTGGAGGAAAGCCTGCGGCGCACCGAGTGCCGCAGCGGGGTTGGCGACATCGAGATCAGCCGCCCTCAGTCCCAGGTACCAGGGCTCGGTGAATAGCGCGAGGCCCGGCGCCTTTGCCGTGTAGAAGTGCCCGTCGATGTACGAGTCGTCGGCAGTCTCGGTCTGGTAGCGGTCGATCCGCGGCGTCCCGTCGGCCAGGGCCTTCACGAGAGCCAGGTGCGCCGTCTGATTGTCGCCCGGCGGCTGCTGCACGAACCCGGCCGCGAGCGCAACTGACACGATCGCCACGAGCTCCAGGATGCGCCACTCACGTGGCGTCGCCTTCATCGGACGACTATACGCAGCGTCTCCACGTGCACCCTCGTCCGGTGCCACCGTCAACGAACCGGACGGTCGATGACGACGCGCAGCGGAGCATTTGTCGTCTCATAAGTAATGCGTTTGGTCTCGTATGTTTAGTTGTGCTATACCTAAGTTGCTCGCTCAAGCGCCTAGGCACCCAGCGACATTCTCACTTTCCCCTCGAGAGTGTCTGCGGACTGACGTCGGGCCCCTTCCGTGGGGCCCCTCGTCTTTTTCGGCGCAAACTGCGGCTCGCGACCTTTCGGCCGGCGACGCGTCATGATATGTCCCACTCGTGCGACTCCTAGGCCGTCGCTCGCGTTGCCGCCGCTGGATGAAGCAGCTGCGTACGCTCGCTGTCACGGCAACCGGGACAACGACGTCCGGATCGTGAAGCTGCCGCCGCGCCGGCCGCGTTACAAGGATGTGCTCACGACCGGCGAGGAGCTGCGCGTCCTCTTCGAGGAACGGCTCGACGCACGCGAGCCCGAGAGCGCGTAGCCGGACCACGAAAGCGGGCTCCGACAGAGCCCGCCTCGTTTCGCTGCCCCCGCGAACTAGAGTCCGGCGATCTTCGGCCGGCGGACGTAGCCGATTCCGAGCCCGAGTGCCAGGACGAGCACGAGCGTGCCGAGCCCGAGCGTGACTGCCCCATCCCAGGAGACGCTGCTGCGCGATGACGTCGCCTGCGAGCCGCCGTCCGAGATCGCGAACCGATCGGCGCGGTCGTCGGGCCGCACAGCGTTGCTCGCAAGCTGCGTCTGCTCTCCGACCGCGAACCGATCTGCCCTGTCGTCGGGCCTGATCGAGACGATCTCCATGCTGTTCGGCCCTGGAATCGGCTTGGCCGCTGCCGGCGCCGCAAAGGCGGCGAGTGAAATCCCGATCGCGAGGCGGCGAAGCCAACGCCTTCTCCGAACCGTCATTTGTGCTCCTCCCTTGCCGTCGAAACCCCCTTGCCTCGACCACCAGACGGGCGCCAGCGGCGCGTTTCTTCCCGCTGCCGAGAATCGCTGCTTGAATGGGCGTGCCGCGATGTCAATCGAACTCACCGACGCTCAGCTCGTCGAGCGCTGCCGAGCGGGAGAGCAGCAGGCGTGGAACGAGCTCGTCGAACGCTTCTCGCGTTACGTGTACGCGATCGCCGTGCGCGGATTCCGGCTCCCGGAGAGCGACGCCGAGGACGTCTTCCAGGACGTGTTCGCGCGCACGTTCGAACGGCTCGACTCACTCCGGGACGACACCGCGATCAGGCCGTGGCTCGCACAGCTGACCCGGAACGCCTGCGTCGACCGGCTTCGCGCCGGCACGCGCGAGCAGCCGACGGAGGAGCTGCTCGCCGGACGAGGTGGACGGGGAGATCGAACGTCTCGACGAGGCGCTGGACGTGCACGAGGGGCTGCACGCGCTCTCGCCGAACTGCCGCGAGGTGCTCGACCGCTTCTTCGCGCGCGACGAGAGCTACCGCGTCATCGGCGAAGCGCTCGATCTGCCGGCCGGAACGATCGCCAGCCGGATCTCGCGCTGCCTCGCCAAGCTGCGCGAGAAACTCGAGGGAAGAAAACCGGTCCCGGACCCGTCTGGAGGTACATGAGCGCCACCCGATACGACGAAGAGCGCCTGGGCGAACTGCTCGGCGACGCTGCCGCCGGCACCCGACCGGCTGGGTGCAGGCTGCGCAGGAGCTTCCCGAGGCGCGTCGCCAACTCGACGAGATCGTCGAGCTGGCGCGCTCGGACGCGGCGTTTCGGGTTCGACTGATGGCGGACCTGGAGTCGGCGCTCACGTCGGCGGGGTACGAGCCACGTCCTGCGCTCTCGGAAGCGCTGCGTGCGCGACTCTCCGAGCTCGATTCGGCGTAGGCTTCCTGTCAGATGGGTCTGTACGACCGCGACCTGCACTCTGTGCTCGGCGAGATCGCCGGGCCTCGCCTGCTCCCGGGGCCGGCGCCGTCTCGGGCATCGTGACCGCGATGGCGGCAGGACTGATCGCGTCGGCAGCCAAGCGCTCCCCCGGCTGGGAGGAGGCCGCGGGGTCTCCGCGCAGGCACAGGCTCTCCGGGTCGCGTGTCGAGAAGCTCGCCGAAGCGAACGAGGAGGCATACCTCGAGGCGCTCGCATTGATCGAGGGCGCCGAAGAGGAAGGCACGCGAGATGCCGCGATCGGCAAGGCACTCGACACCGCGGCTGAGCTGCCGCTCTCGATCGCGGAGTGCGCGTACGACGTCGCCCTGCTCGGGTGCGAGGCCGCGCAGCACGCGGCGCCGGGCGGCGCCGAGGACGCGTGTGCAGCGGCGGTGCTCGCTGAGGCCGCAGCGCGTGCAGCAGCCGGCCTGATCGCCGCAAATCTCGTCTCGATGCCGGGCGACGAACGCGTCGCTCACGCCCAACGATTGGCCGACGCCGCGACGGTGGCCGCCAAGCGCGCCGTCGCAGCTTCGGCAAGCCGCTAGAGCCGTCGCACGAATGAGAAAAGCCCCGGCTCACCGGGGCTTTTCTCGCATCCAGGCGTCTTGAGTCGCCTGGGGCCGCTAGTCCCCGACTAGCGGCTGACGACGGACGACCCGTCCGAGCGCTACGACCCTGGTGCCGGCCCAGCAGGCGGAACCGACGCTGCGGTCGTGTCGAAGGCCTTGGCGGCCTCACGGGCAAGGCGGGTCCGCTCCGCTTCGCGAAGCAGGTCCGCCTGCTGGTACCGCGCGATCTCGTGCATCAGGGTCGGGTGCATCAGAAGGGCTCCTTTTCCGTCGTCACCTACATGACGGAGCAGCCGCTGACGTTTTCTTCCCTTCAGCTCGTCTAGGCCCGCGGCAGCGCGTCGACTCTGTGGATCCAGGCTTCGAGCCGCGGGTAGCGGCCGTCGAGCCGTTGTGTCATCCCGGAGGACCTCGTGGAACCGCTCTTCGTCACCTTCCTCCCAGAGCACCGCGTACTTGAGGAACGGGAACGCGACGACGTCTGCGGCGGAGAGCTCGTCGCCGAAGAGGTAGTCACGTCCGGCGAGCAGATCCTCGAAGAGCGGCAGCGCGCCGCGATCTGCTGCTCGAGCTCGGCGATCCGGTCACGGTCCGGCTCGGCCTTCGATCTCCTCGTCCACGATCAGGTTCGGCGGCCGCTTCCAGACGCGGTTGAACCAGTCGACGAACGTCCGCAACTCGGCCCGGCGCGCCGGGTCGGCCGGATAGAGCGGCGGATCCGGAAAGCGCTCCTCGAGGTATTCGAGGATCACGGGCGAGTCGGTGAGGATGCGGTCGCCGTCGACGAGCACGGGGACGAGCTCCTGGCCGCTGACCCGGACGACTTCGCTGCGGTCGTTCGGATCGACGTCGATCCACTCGACCTCGATGCTGCTTGTGCGCGAGCGCAAGAGCGACACGCTCGACGTTCGTCGAGAACGGGATCCGGTAGAGGCGAAGTGGCGGGTCGGGACGCACGAGGAGACCCTACCCGGCGTGTTCCGGCCGTCTTGCTACGCCTCAGTCGTCGTCGTCGCCACCGGAGCGGCCGCGGCCCCGCCCCTTGCCCGACGAGCCCGAGCCGCTGTTGTCCTCGGTGCTCGTTCCGCGATCTTCGGTCGTCGTTCCCCGAGTCTCGGTCTCGCTTTCGGTCTCCGTCTCCGTCGTCGTCGTGGTGCGTGCGGTGCTCGTCGCCGCCGGCGGAGCGAGGATCGCCGGCTGCTCGAGCCGGACGACCGGGAGCGAGATCGTCTCCCGCGTGATCAGGTGGACGCCGTAGCCGACGAGAACGGCGAGCATCAGGCCGAGCAGTCCAAGAGCCGCCGTCCGCATCAGCTGACCTGCTCCAGATCACGGGCGGAGCGGTCGACGGGCAGGCGCACCTCGGCGCGCGCACCTCCGCTCTCCCGGTTCCGGATCGACGCCGTGCCTCCCCAGCGGCGCGCAAGCGTCTCGACGATCGCGAGGCCGAGACCCGTTCCTGGCCGGTCGCTCCGTCCCCGGCGGAAGCGCTCGAAGACCTGCCGCTCTTCGCCCGGCTGGATGCCCGGGCCTTCGTCGAGCACGGCGAGGCTTCCGTCCCGGTTCCACGAGATCGTCACGGTGGTCCCGGCCGGCGCGTAGACGAGAGCGTTCTCGATCAGGTTGTCGAGCGCAGTCGCGACGTCCTCCTCTCCGGCCCGCACCGGCGCGTCACCCTCGCCGTCGAGCGCAAGCGTATGCCCGGTTGTCTCGGCGCGCGGGAGCCAGCGCTCGTGCGCGGCCTCCGACACGGCTCTCAGCGAGACGGGTCTGCGTACCGCGGGACGGTCACCGCCGCGCGCGAGCGTGAGCAGCGAGTTGAGGAGGTTCGTCAGGCGTTCGACCTCGGCCTCCGCGAGCCGGAGCTCGTGCTCGACGGCGGGATCGTCCGCCTTGATCCCCGCCGCCTCGAGCCGCAGGCGCAGACCGGTCAACGGCGTGCGGAGCTGGTGCGATGCGTTGCCGACGAACTCGCGCTGCGCCTGGATCGACTCTTCGAGCCGCTCTGTCATGTCGTTGAAGGCGATCGCGACCTCGCGTTGCTCGCGGCGCGCCGGTGACGTCGGCGCGCGCGTCGAGCTCACCGTCCTCGATGCGCCGGGCGGTGCGGGCGAGTGCGCGCAGCGGCCGCGCGAGCGAGCCGGCGAGCACCCACGCAAGCCCGAGCCCGAGCGCGAGTGCCACGAGGCCCACGCCGATCACGACGAGCACGTTCCGGCGCACCCGCGCGCCGACCGCGTCGACGCTCTGGGTGACCCGTACCGCTCCCCCGCCTAGCACCGGCACCGCGGTGTAGAGGAGGTCGCCGCCGAGCGTCTCGCTATGCCGCGTTCCCTGCTCGGCCCGGCCGTCGAGAGCGGCGGCGATCTCGGGCCGGTTGCGGTAGGACGTCAGGCTGAGCCCCGTACCGGCAGAGTCGGCGATTAGACGCCCGCGTGCGTCGACAACGATCACGCGTGCGCCAAGGTCACGTCCGGCCTGTCGGACGAGCCGACGGAGGCGGGCCGGGTCTCCCCCCTGCGCGGCTGCAGCGGTCGCCACCACCTGTGCCTGCGTCGCGGCCTGCGCCTTCACCTCGGCGTTGACGCGACTGGAGAGGCTGAGCACGAGCGGGATCTCGAGCACGATCAACACGAGCACGAGCACGTACGCGAACGCCGCCAGAAGTCTCAGCCGGAGGCTCAGCGGAGCTCCTCGGGCGAGGCGAAACGGAAACCGACTCCGCGCACGGTGTGGATGTACCGCGAGTCGGCGGCATCGTCGGCGAGCTTCTTGCGGAGCGCGCTGACGTGCACGTCGAGTGTCTTCGTGGAGCCGAACCAGTTCACGTCCCAGACCTCGTCGATCAACCGCTCGCGTGAGACGACGGTCCCCGCCTCCTGCATCAGGAGGGAGAGCAGATCGAACTCCTTCCGCGCCAGCTCGAGCGGTTCGCCGTCGAGGGTGGCGGTGCGCCGGGACGGGTCGACCCGGACGTCGCCGACCTCGATCGGGCCCTCGGCGGCCACGGTTGGAGCGCTGGCGCGACGAAGCACGGCGCGGATCCGCGCGATCACCTCCCGCGCGCTGAACGGCTTGACGACGTAGTCGTCGGCGCCGAGCTCGAGCCCGACGACCCGGTCTGCCTCCTCCCCGCGTGCCGACAGGATGATGATCGGGACGTTCGAGGAGCTGCGCAGCTCGCGGCACACATCGAGGCCGGAGCCGTCCGGAAGGCCGATGTCGAGCAGGACGAGGTCGGGGCGGAGTGTTCGGCCGCGGCCGAGCGCATCCTCGACGGTATGCGCGATCTCGGCGATGAAGCCGTCCCGCTCGAGCGCTTCGGCGAGCGGTGTGGTGATCGACTCCTCGTCCTCGACGATCAAGATCGTCCTCTTCTGATGGCTCATCTCGCTGATAGTGCCCTCCGCGGCCGGATTGGACGCGCGAAAGCGCCCCGGTGGGGGCGCCTCCACGCGCTTGGGGTGGAGCTAACGGGCGACGAAGCTGCCCGCCATCCCTTCCTGGCGGTGGTCGCCGATCGAGCACCAGAACGAGTAGCGGGTGCTCTTCTTCAGCTTCGCGGTGAGACTCGCGACCTGGCTGCCGCCGAGGACGCGGGTCTTCCAGGTCTTGCCGCCGCCCTTGAGCCAGAAGTCGTGGGCGTCGCCCGAGGCGTTGCGGACCTGGAACTTGACGGTGCCCGCCTTCGGCTTCGCCGAGAAGCGGATCCCGTAGCTCACCTCGCTCACGCGCACCGTCTGGGCCGAGGAGGCGCTTTGCGCCACCGCGGCAAGCGTGACGGAGCTTGCAACCAGTGCGAGCAGGGTCAGCAGTCCGAGCTTGATGCGAATCATCGTTCGGCTCCTCAGTCGTCGTCGTTGTTGTCGTGGCCCGAGCCGTGGCCCGAGTTGTCGTCGTCGCCGCCGTGACCCGAGCCGTGGCCCGAGTTGTCGTCGCGATCGTCGTCATCGCCGGAGCCGGGACCCGAGTTGTCGTGGTCGTCACCGTCGTCGGCGGTGGTGCCAGTGCCAGTGCCGGCGCCGGTGCAGCGAGGATCGTCGGCATGCTCTGCCTCGTCGCAGGGGCCGGAAATGTCCTCGCCGTTCGTCGTCGTGGTCGCCGCCGGGGCATTCCCGATCACGATGTCGTCGGTCGTCGTAGCAGCGGTCGTGTCGGCAGTCGTCGTGCCGGGAAGCGACACGGTGCGGGCCGGCTGGGTGTCGTCGACGCCGGCGGCGAAGGCGAATCCTCCCGTGCCGAGAATCGCCGCGGCCAGTAGGCCAAGCACGATCTTCATTGGTGCTCTCCTCTCATCGAAGTTCATGTGACGAGGATGCCCGCGGCCTCCCCAGCAGCAGGGCACGGCAAGGCAAAGCCTTGGTAAACCTTCGCTTCGGACTCGTCAGCTAGACTGGCGCGGCGCCACGGCCCATTCGTCTAGTGGCCTAGGACACCGCCCTCTCACGGCGGCGGCACGGGTTCGAATCCCGTATGGGCCTTCCTCTCTAGCCTGGTTTCGCGGAAGCCGCATGGTTGCGCACGTCAATTCAGGCGCGTCGTTTCACTAGCCGGCCATTGCGCTCAACGCCTCGTCGGCGCCGGCGTAGTAGTTCTTCGACGCGTCTAGGCGACGAAGCCCTTGAAGCGCCGGACTTCCTCCCCCTCGTGCCGGATCACAATCTCGGTCGGCCCGACAAGGCTCTGGTGCACGGCTGCCTCGACAGATGAACCGCTCGAGAGCCTGCCCGTCAGCGTGAAGTCGCCTGCCGCCTTGGCCGTGTCGGCCTCCTCGCCGTCGATGAGCAGGTTCCAGGACGCGTGCACGGGGCCGGACTTGCCTGTGACGGCCACGCGCTGACCCTCGATTTCTACGTTGTGTTCGTCTCTTGTGACGTTCATTCACTTCGCCTACCCCGTTGCGGGCCGGGCAAACTCGAAGCGGCCCGTAGGCGGCGGGGCTCGGGTCGGGTGTAGCGGTCGCCTCCCCTACGCATCGGATTCCGTACTCCTGCAGCTGACCGGTGCTTCTCCGATACGGGGACCGCGAGCGGCACCGAGCCGCCCTAGAGTCCGTGGATCTTGACGCGGATTGCCGGAATCGTTGCCGTGGCCGCTCTCGCCGTCAGCGGATGCGGCGCCGGCTCGGACGAACGCCTGTCCGAAGCGGAGTTCAACCGACGCGCAGATGTGATCTGTAAGGGGGCGGAGGCGAAGCGCGCCACAACCGACCCGTTCGAGCTCGAAGCGCTCGCCGAGCAGATGCTCCGCAACCTTCGTGACATCAACCCGCCCTCCGTGATCGAGCCCGAGTTCAAAGCGTGGCTCGCGAGCTTGGAAGACAGCCGAACAGCCGCAATTGCCTACGTCGATGCCGCGAACAGAGCGGAGAGGCGAGCCGCCGGCGCACGTGCTTCCGCCGCCATCCAGCGGGTGTACAAGACTCAAGAGACGTTCCCGCTCCCTCGGAGCTGCAAGTCCTGACCCGACCGCGCAAGCAGGCGCGTCAGAATGTCGCATGGCCTCCTATTCGCTCAACAAGCCTGCGGTCACGAAGGCCCGTCAGCTGATCGCGAGCCGCCAGTACGTGCTCGACAGCGACTGGGGCGACGTCCAGCCGAGCGCAGCCGACGAGAATGCGTTCCTCGACTCCCACTCCTGGGACGAGTATGCGGAATGGCATCTGGGTCTGACCGAGGGCGCATCGGACGAAACGAAGGCGCGCTACGCATTCGTCTACGGGGACTTCCGACGGATCCACCGCGACGGCCTGATCGCCTGTGTGTACCGCGCGGCGGAGTGGCGCCACAAGGATGTCGAACTCGCAGCACACGAACTCCTGCAACTGCTCGATCGCACCAGCGGCTGAACCCCTCTGCATGCCCGTGAGCGGTCAGAGCGAGCAGCAGGGTGCGGAGGACGCGGCTGCCTTCGCGGCCGCGCGCATCGCCGGCGTCCGAGACGACCCGGCCGGACGGCTCGCCCTGGCTCGCTCGATCTACGAAGACTCGACCGGCGAGAACGCCGCGCCTTCGGTTCCGGCGAGCAGCCCTCGCCTTCACACACTGGATGGCGCAACGAGGCGTACTCAATCCGCTCGACAGCACGCATCCCGGCAGCAGGTGGTGGCGAGCGATGAACGAGCGTTCTCCTGCGCGACAGCTGCGAGGCGTTCGGACGCGTCACGGGGCGCGGCGGCTCATCATCCACCGCCACGGTCGACCACTGGATCGCATTCATCGATCAGCCGACCGCGCAAACCTGGTACCGCGCGCACAACGCAAGCATCGTCGCCGCCTACCTCGACCACCGCCAACTCGCCGCACAAGAGAACCGAATCGAGCGCTTCTTCCTCAACGTCGTCCTCACCCGCGTCCTCTACGCACACGCGCGCGTCGCCGCTCCCCGGCTCGCGCTCGGCCGCATCGGCCGCTGCGGCCCCACCTTCGGCGACCCACGACGAGGGACAGTCGACATCTTCCTCGCCATGGGACGCGTCCTCCCCGACAAGTACCCCGCCGACGGCGAGCTCGAGGACTACCTCCGGCTCGAACACAAGCTCGGGCGCGTGCTCGACTACGCGGTGATCCACCCACGCTTACGCCCCCTCTACGACTGGTCGGCCCGACAACTCGACCGACCCGAGCTCTCCGCGCTTCTCATCGACGGGACGCCCGCATACGAGTGGTCGTCGCACGATCGACAGGCCTGGCAATCACCACCATTTTCGCCAGCCGCGAGAGGGCTCAAGACACTCACTGCTCCACGGTAGAGCGCCTCGAGCGTGGCGTCTTGGCGAAGGACGCCGACGATGATATTTTGACTCTCCAGGCGCGTTCAAACCGTGAGCGTGGCCTGGGATTCGGCCCGAAACCACCGTGCCTACGCCCAGCGCCAGAACCGAGCGGAGAATCCAGGACATTCAGATGTCCTTGAAAGAAGCCCGCTCAGGCGACGTGCGGCAGTTCCTTCGTGAACTGCTGGCCGAGCAGATCGAAATACTTGCTGCGCTCGAAGCCGGAGACGACGAACGGTTGACCTCAGAGCCGAAGGCGGCGCTCTCCGAGCTCAGCTAGCGGCGTTTCGCCGTCCCACCCGTAACCAAGAAGCCGTCCGCTCGTTCTACAAGTGGGCGCGCCCCGAGGACGGAAGGGCGACCGATCCTCGAAACGATCGTCGTCCATTGCGAGCAGCCAGTGGGGGTCTGTACTGCTCCGGGACGCACGGGGTCGCTGGGCGCGCCCCATCTCTCCCTTTACGAGGTAAAGCCTGGTGCCTTATGGTCGCTCTAGCGTGTTCGGCTGGTGTCGCCCAGGGCCGTAGCTCGCGCGCCCCTCTTGACGCCCAGGGTTCGCGCGTCCGGCCTCTGACCAGTCGGCGCGTCAGGGGTCCCGCCTCGCTTCGCCCGGTTCCGCGGGGCGGGAGCCCCGTCCCTCGCTGGTGAGGCACCGAGCGAAGCGTCAAGCTCCAGCCTTCATTGTTCGCAACTCGTAAAGATTCACCAAGTCTCCGACCGACGAGGCCCGGTCTCGCGTCTACACATGAGAGGCGCGCGCCCCGAGGAGCCGGGGTCATCCTCGCGCACGACGTTCGACCTCCAGCGCCCCGGGCAGGCGGCTGAGGCGGCCAGTCGCTGGGCGCGCGCCCCCACTTCCTTTCGAGCCGGAACTCGGGGTAGTCCGCGTTCGCGTGTTCGAAGCGCGGCAACACCTCATATCCGGCCGACGTACCGCGTAGCCTTCGCGCGTGGCGGCGACTCTCGCACTCATCGCGGCGTTCCTCTTCGCGCTGGCGGCTGCGCTTCAACAGAAGGGGGCGCTGAACCTCCCGACAATCTCCCTGGCCAACCCGATGTCGCTCGTGCGGCTCGTCGGCGAGACGACGTGGCTGCTCGGCACGATCGCGCTGTTCACGGGCTACCTGTTCCAGGCCGGGGCGCTCGACCGCGGCCGCCTGTCGGTCATCCAGCCGCTGCTCGTCACGACCGTCGTCTTCGCACTGCCGCTCGGCTATTTCCTGACCAAGCAGCACGTGGGGCGGCGGGAGGTGGTCGGAGCGGTCGTGATCATCCTCGGGCTCGGCTTGTTCGTCTACTTCGGCGACCCTGCCGGCGGGAACGAGAACGCGTCCAACTCCCAGTGGGCGCTCGCGATCGGCCTGCTCTCCGTGCTCTCCGTTCTGCTGCTCGTCTTCGGCAGCGGCGGCGGCCTCTCCATGAAGGCGGCCGTCTACGGCACGGTCGCGGGAATTCTCTTCGGACTCTCATCGTCACTGACGAAACCGACGCTGGACTACCTCCACCAGAGCGTGGGCACGATGCTGTCCCACTGGGAGTGCTACGCCCTCGCTGTGGCCGGCGTACTCGGGTTCGTCTTGCAGCAGGTGTCGCTCGGAACAGGTCGGCTCGCGCCGTCGGTCGCCACGGTCTCGGTCGCCAACCCCATCGTCGGAATCTTGATCGGGATCCTGCTTCTGGACGAGCGCCTCAGCCGGCCCGGGTGGCACATCCTTCTCGCCGTCGTCGGCCTCACCCTCGCTCTCGCCGGCGCCGTCGCCATCTCGCTCGCCCGCGAGGGCGGAGACGAGAAAGCACCCGCAGCCCCGTCACAACCCGTCTAGCGGCCGGTGCAGTTCTTGCTGGCCCAAGCCTCGATCTCTGTCGTCGCGGCTGTCAATTCGGTGTTGTCGAGCTCCTGCGCTGCCTCCGCGAGCTTGGCCAGCGTGTCGGGATCGGGCGTCACGCCCGACGACAGGTCGACGTCCTCGAGCACGTCGGCGTAGGTACCGAACGCGGCGGCGACGGTCTGGAAGGCATCGCGGATCTCTTCCGGCACCTGGTCGGCGAACTCCTCGTAGGCCTTGGCGGTGGCCTGCAGGTCGGGCGCACCGGTGCCACCCGAGGCTGCGCCCAGCGCCTCGGAGAACTTCGTGGACAGCTCGGCCAGCTTGGTGCAGCCCTCGAGCGACACGTCCCCGTCGCCGGTCGTGTCGATGCTCGAGCTCGTGTCCGTGCTGCTCGTATCGGTGCCACCGGTCGTATCAGCGGCGGTCGTTTCGGAGCTCTCGATCGCCGCCGTCGAATCACCTTCGCTGCTCGACGAGCTGCCACCGCAACCCGCGGCCACCAGCCCAAGCGCTGCGACCGACACAGCGATCACCATGATTCGCACGATTCGCCTCTTTTCCGGGCGCTCCGGACTGGAGCGCTCCCTCGCCTGATGCGTGACCCTACACCGGCCATCTGCAGGGTCTCCAGATTTCGGGGCTTCTCAACGGCGGCGCACGACCACCGTCACGAACGACCCGAGCGCGAGTGCACCCAGCGCGAGGAACGAGATCCGGTAGCCAAGCTCCCGATTCTCCCACCGCTGCTCGTACGCGGCCTCGTCGAAGTCGGTGCACGACGAGGGCCGCCCGTGAGCGCAGAACCAGGCTGCCTCCTGCGCGGAGAACTCCACATGACGCTTGTGCCGGTGGTCGATCGTCGCCACGAGCGCGACGACCACGGCGGTCAAGACGGCCGCAACCGCTAGTCGAGCCATGGCCCAAGGATACGAACGAGGCGCTCGAATCACTCGATCGAGGGAATCAATAGGTCCTACGGGCTCAAGCAGTAAGTCCTAGGAGCCGATAGGACACGCAGAACGAGTTCCGTGGACCGTGCCGCAGCGTTCCACGTCGAGCCGTCTCACGGGTCGGAGGCGGCCGGAACCACGGCCGCCGCCCACCCCCTTCATCCGTCTCAGCTGCTCAGCCGAGGTTGCGCGTGCTGGGAAACAGGTCCCAGGCGCCGCCGTCGTGGCAGCGGGCAGCGTTCCAGTACCCGGTGGGCGCGTACTTGCGCACGTAATTCCGTGCGAGTGTTCCCAGATAGCCGGCTCGCCCGTCGTTCAGGCCGAGGTTCGCGCCGAACACAGGCACGAGCTGCACGGCCATGCAGTTCGTCTGCGCTTCGTTGACGATGCCGTAGGCGTGCAGGGTCTCGTGGATCACCGTGCTGAGCGCCCCGGCCCGGCGGGCGTTCGGCCGCCTCGACGACAGCAGGCCCTGGACGTCGGCGCAGATCCCGGGGGCCAGGTGCAGCCAGCGTGGTTGGCGGCCGAGCCAGAACCCGAGGAGCTCCGAGCTGCCATTCGTCGGCTCGGTTCCCTCGGCTGCGAGCACGGAGACCCAGTCGGAGCGGTTCCAGCAGGCGAACGCAAGCTGCCGCGGATAGCCGAGCTGCTTCATCGTCCGGTAGACGAGCCGCGTGAGGACCGTGTGCTTTACAGACCGGCCGCCGTTGAAGACGGTTACGCTGGGCAGCTTCGCCGCCCCGGCGATCGTCTTCGTCGAAACCGGCGCATGCGGGTCCTTGGCCACCGGCGGCGACGGAGCCGGAGCCGGCGGTGGAGGCGCAGCCTGCTGCACGAGCGAGAAGCTGAACGGACCGGAGACGCGATTCGTCGGGGCAGGAGCGCCCGGATCCTGTCGCGCGTAGGAGAGCCACCAGTAGTAGGTGCGCCCCGGCTGCAGCAGGGCGGTCGAGAAGCGGCACACCCCTTTGTTGGCGTCACCGAAGGGAAGCAGTGAGGCGCTCGAGCAGGACCCGACAGTGCGACCGGCCGGCGTACCGGAGGGGTCGATCGCCGGGCTGTCGGACACCCACACGGAGGGCGAGCTGTCGTCGGCGTCCAGATAGACGACGAGATCGAGCGACGCCGGCGCCCGCACGTAGCCGGCGGAGTCCGCGGTCACCGTGAAGGTCTGTCCGTCCGGCCCGACCCCGTAACCGGCGCTCGCCTGGCCGGCGGCAAGCAGCGCCAACGTGCCGACGGCAAGCATGCAGACGAGGGTGCGTCGCGAAAAACGGGCGGCCGACATCGGGGACGTCAACGTAGCCGTCGTTCGATCGAACGGTCTCACCCGAAGGGGTGAAGTGACGGGCCGGCCGGCGCAAGACGGCAGTACGATTCGACGAGATGAGCTGGGGATACCGCAAGCGGGTCAAGCTTCTCCCCGGGATCAACCTGAACATCGGCAAGCGCGGCGCGGGTGTCAGCGGCGGCAGGCGCGGCGCCCGGGTCGGCGCGAGCGCCACCGGACGGCGTTCGCTGTCGCTCGGGTGGAAAGGTCTCTTCTGGCGCAAGAAGCTCTAGCACGATCGAGGCGCGCCGACGCACCTGATAGACCTCCGCGATCAGGAACCGGTACACAGCGCAGCTGGTCTGCGCCGGGCTAGCGGCTCTCGCGGTCACCCCGGTCGCCCTGGGCGCGACGGATCTCGGAGCTGCAACGAACCCGGTGCTCAAGCGGCTCGTGCTCCGCGGGGCGCAGATCAGCGCCGGATACAAGCTCGTGGAACGGTCCGACGGTCACGGGGTGGCGCGCTTCGTCACCCTCAGCATGTGCGGCTTCGAGTTCCCGAGCGAGAAGCTCCGGACGGATCGCCTGCAGGTCGACTACGTCCGGCCGGGCACACGCGTGAGCCTGTCCAATGAAGTCGTGCTCTACCGCTCGGGCGGCGCGGCGCAGGCGCTGCGAGAGGTGACCGGCGCCGTCGCCCAGTGCCCGCCTGGTCCCGTCCAAACCGGCGTCAAGGGCCTCGGCCCACTGACCTACCGGCTGACCCGGCTTCGATCCTCCGGATTGCTGCCCGGCTACGTCGCCTTCCGCGCCCACGTGACCGGCAAGTCCCAGGGCAAGGCCTTCGAGGACACGGTGGTCATGATCTATCAACGTCACGGGAACGTCCTCTCGGCTGTCTACGGCTACGGCGGCACCCTCGCGAGCCGGACGAAGACGGTCTTCGTCGCAGCAAAGGCGAGTGCCGGCAACCTGAAGGGCTAGCGCCGCCCGCTTCGCGTCGTGCTCCGGAGGCGTGGAGGGTCGCGCCGCGCGCCACCCTCCACGCCTGTTCGTCTAGTCGTCGTCCCCATGCCGCTCGCGCAGACCCGCGAGGTAGTCGAACCCTCGCTTGGCGGTTGCGAGCTGCGCGGCGTTGCGCGCATCTCCGGCCGGCACGCCGGGCGGCGGGAAGTTGTGGTTGTCTCGCTCGACGATGTAGTGATGCTCGTCCGTCTCGAGCCCGTTGAAGAGCGCCCAGAGCGGCACGTTGCCGTCTCCCGGGTCGACGAACTGCCAGCCGAATGACGTCGGCTGGCCGACCTCGGTGCGGATGCCGTCCTTGGCGTGGAAGAGTGGGAAGCGCTCCGGCTGTGCCCACACGAGCTCGATGGGATCGAAGTTCGGGAACCAGCTCTTCATCCCGGTCGGCGTCGCCACCTCCGGGGCCCCGGTCGCGCCGACGTAGGCCCAGAAGATGTCCAACTGGAAGAAGACGAGCTTCGGGTCGGTCTCCTCGAGCAGCACGTCGTACAACCGAGTGCCGTTGACGACCGCGAACTCCGACGAGTGGTTGTGATGGTAAAACCGCATGCCGCGGTCCTTCGCAGCGGCACCGAAGCCGTTGTAGAGCTCGGCAGCGCGCCGATAGGCGTCGGGGGTCTGGCGCTCCTCCGCCGGGAAGAGCTGGTCGGGCTCGCTCGCCGTGCCGATGTAGCGGAGACCAAGAGTCTCGGCGTCGTCAAGCACCTGCTCCAGGGTCGTCTCGGAACTGCGTGACGCCGATGTGACTGCCGACGCCCTTGAGCTTGTACTTCTTGAGCAAGGCGCGGATGTTCTCCGTGCTGGGAATCGTCGTCGGCGGCGGGGCCGGATTGGGCACGTTGGTGTCCGGGGCCGAGTAGCCGGCGAACTCGATCTCCTTGTAACCGATCTGAGCCAGCTCCTTGAAGACCTGCTCGAAGCCGAGCGTCGAAATCCGGTTACGCAGCGTGAACAGCTGGACGCCGATCCTGTCCTTCGGCAGCAGGCGGTCGCCGCCCCGGTCGTGGCCGTGGCCGGGCTTTCGGTCGGTCGCCAGTGCGGTGGTCGGCCCCAGCGCGACCCCGGCGGCCGCACCGGCGGCGGTGCCGAGGAAGCGCCCTCGATCGAACTTCCTAGCGTCTTGCATCTTGCTCACCCCTCTTTCACTCGCTGAAAGAGGTATGCCCCATCGAAGTACTCCGGGAACTTCCCCGCCGACTTCAGCACGTTTGCTCCCTCGTCCTGGCGGAATAGGAGTGCGCAGAGCCGCAAGGCAGTCGCGCTCGGACAAGCCCCCTTTCCCAAGGGCAACACGCCTAGGCCGCTGGGCGTACAGGCTGATTCTCCGACTCTGTGGCGCCTTGCGGCTCGACCCAGCGCCCCAATCGCGAGTCGTCGTATACCTTGCGGCCCGTGGGTCGCTCGAGGGCTGCGGTACTGGGGCTCGTCCTCTTCCTCGTGGGCGCAGCTGCACTCGGGCTGATGGATGCAATTGCAGGGGATGACTGGCCGGGCTGGGACGAAGGCTGGGCACTCGTCGCATTCCCGCTGGGCATTCCCCTCGCACTGTACGCAGGTGCGGGCATAGCGCGAGCTGAGAGACGAACGCGCGTCGCGACGATCGGCACGCTCGCCGTCTGGCTCTGGGGAGCGGCGGTCTTCGTCGCCTGGCTGATCTTCGGCGGCTAAGCGGGCGCGCCCAGCAGGAGCTGCGGCACTCCCACAACGCGATCGAGACCTCGAGCGCCGCGCGTTTCCGCAGGGCAGCTCGGGCGGCACGGTCGCAGGGGCGCGCCCAGACATACAGTACGTGCGGTTCGCGACGAGCCGAGTCCCCCTTTTGGAGTACCCCAACGCGACCCTCGAACGGGGGACGAATGCACGGGGGACACATCTGATAATCCGGGAGTGAGCCCTGCGGCGCTCCCCAACCGACTCCTCGTTCTGCTCTCGAGCGCCCTCTTCGCGGGCGTCTTCATCGCGCTCGTCCTCTTCGAGCGGCCCGGGCTGGGAATCGGTCACTTCTTCTACGTCGCGATCGCCCTGCTCGCGCTCGCGATCGGGCCGTGGTACGGAGCGGCCGGCGGCGTTCTTGCGACCGGCTTGTTCTCGCTCGCGATCACCCTCAATCACGACGTCCCGACCTACGAGCTCTACACGATTTCGACGCCGATCCGGCTCGTCACCTACGTCTCGATCGGCGCCCTCCTCGGCTGGTTCGCGGCGCACTACAAGACGGCTCTCGCAGAGCTGCAGGTGCTGGCGGAGCGGGACTGGCTCACCGGCCTGCCGAGCATGCGCGGCTTCGAGAAGGCGATCGACGGCCGGCTCGCAACGGGGAAGCCGTTCGGTCTCGTGCTGGCGAGCGTCGACGGTTTCGAGCAGATGAACGGACGCAGCGGCACCGCGGCCGACGACGCGCTTCGGAATGTGGCGGAGGCGCTCGGGACCGCTCTGCTCCCGGGGGACGACATCGCACGCATCGGCGGCGCAGAGTTCGCGATCCTGTGCACCGCCGATTCGGTGCTCGACGCCTCTCGCTATGCCAACCGGCTCGAGCAGGCCGTTGCGACCGCATTGCACCCCGTCACCGTCGGGTGGGCGGGAAGCCCCGCTGAAGGCCGGAACGCTCTTTCCCTCTATCGGGCAGCCGACGAGCGGCTCTACGCGCGCCGCCTGCTGCGGACGCCGAGGCCTGGGCCGGCCGGGCTGACCTGCGTCCCGCCCAGCGACCTCGACTACCAGGCAGCGGCCGTGGGCAGCGTCAGCTCGAACACGGAGCCGCTCGAGGCGGCCGGACGGTAGCTGACCTCACCGCTGTGGGCACGCGGCATAGGAGCGCGCGATCGCCAGCCCCAGACCGGTGCCCGGCACGCTTGAAGCGCTGGCGGCGCTGCGCGCGAACCGGTCGAAGAGAAGAGGCACGAACTCGACCGGTACACCCGGCCCGTGATCCTGGACCGTCACCCGCAGGAGCTCCCCCGCCTGCCTGGCGCTCACCATCACGGGCGGCGCGCCGTATCGGCACGCGTTCGCGATCAGGTTCGTGACGATCCGGTCGAGCGCGTGCCCGTCGATCTCGACCTCGAGCTCCGGATCGGCGTCGATGCCGATCGGGACGGATTCGAGCGGGGAGGCCGCGCTGACGATCTCTTCGAGCCGCTCGCGGACCCGCACGCGCTGCGGCTTGATCACCACGGCTTCGGCGTCGAGACGCGAGAGGTCGAGCAGCTGCTCGACGAGCGTCCGCAGACGGCGGATCTGCTGGGTGAGCGAGTCTCGAGCTCCACGACCCGCTCCGGGAGAGCTGATGCTTCCGCTCGGCGAGCGTCTCGGAGCCGAAGATCGCCCCGACCGGTGAGCGCAGCTCGTGGGCGGCGAGACTCACGAACTGGCTTTTCAGCTCGTCGACACGCTCGAGCGACTCACGCGTCGCGCGCTCCTGCGTGAACAGCCGTGCGCGATCGAGTGCGACGCTCATCAGCGACCCGAGCGCGGTGAGGAGCTTGCGCTCCTCCGCGCCGAAGAACGGCGCGAACGCGCTCGTCCTGATCACCAGCGTCCCGAAGGGAAACTCGAGCCGCCTCACATCGCCGTTCGAGGTCTCTTCCACCGACCCGTGCTCGGCGATTCGCGTCCCGTCGGCGCGGTCGACGGCGATACCTCGCGCCCCGACCATGCTTGCCATCGCCGGCAGGACTCGCTCTACGACGTCGTGCTCGCTTGTTGCGGAGATCAACTCCCCGACGGCAAGTTGCATCCGCGCCTGTTCCGGACGCCTCCACAGGACCGGAGACCGTTTGGCGGCGCGAATCCGAGCATGAACGCGACCGCGCTGGACGTGGCCAGGAGCCCGGTCGCGAGCGCGAGCAGCGAGTCGTCGTCGCCACCGGCCGCGGCAAGGACGAGCGCGGCGGTGATGGCGGTCGAGGCGATCGCGAGCATCTGCATCCGGCGGCGCGCGACGGTTGCCTCCGTCCTTCCGGCGCGCCACAGCCTCACCGCCACGATCAGCAGCAGCACCGACCAGTGAATGACGAAGACTGCGACATACGCGACGAACCACCACGGCCACGAATCGCCCGAGGCCGGGACACGCGGCAGGACAAGGGTCGCGACCGCGAGCCCGGTCGTGACGGAGTCGACGTAGCGGGCAAGTGGGCGCTTCGTCGACTCGAACGCAACCGTGAAGCGATAGAGGAGATACGGGAAGAGCACCAGGAACGCGAGGTCGACGCGCTGAAGTGCGTTCTCGGCAAAGCCGTGCGGCTCGTCCGGCAGCAACTGACTGACGACGATCACAGCCGCGAGCGTGACGAACGCGAGCGCGGCCCAGAGCGCAGTCGGCGCTCGTTCCGTACTCCACTGCCGAACGCAGACGACTGCGATCGTCGCGAACAGGGCGAGGTTGACGATCCCGACGAGCTCGACCGCTTGTCGCACTTCGCGTTCCTCCTGGGCGCCGCTGATCCTACTGCCGCCCGGCGGAATGCGACAACGGCGCGCCGAGTCCTTCTAATGGGAGGGATTGGTCGGCGGCGGCGGGGCGTTCCCTCACACTCAGACGATCAGAGGGCCGCAGCGTGTTGCGTGCGAGCAGGAAGCCGCGCTTGACGAGCTCCTCCTCGCCCTCGAAGCGGCGATCCTCGTGCTCGATCGAGATCCAGCGGTCGTAGCCGACGGCGTAGAGCGCCGCCACGAACTGCGGCCAGTCCACCTCGCCGAGCCCGGGCAGGCGCGGGACCTGCCAGCCCATGCCGCTGGAGAGCGAGCCGTGGCGGTAGAGGCCCTCGCGCCGGACCTCCAGGTCCTTCGCGTGCACGTGGAAGATCCGGTCGGCGAAGTCGTAGACGGCGCGCTCGCGGTCGATCATCAGCCAGACGAGGTGCGAAGGGTCGAGGTTCAGCCCGAAGTTCTCGTCCGGGATCGTGGTGAACATCTGCTCCCAGATCGCCGGGGACCACGCCAGGTTGTTCCCGCCCGGCCACTCGTCCTCGCTGAAGATCATCGGGCAGTTCTCGATCGCGATCTTCACGCCGCGCTCGCCGGCGTGGCGGACGAGATCGGGCCAGATCCGGGCGAATCGCTCGAGGTTCTCCGCAAGCGGCCGGTCCTTGTCGTTGCCGACGAACGTGCCGACGACCTCGACACCGAGCTTCTCCGCCGCGTCGACCACCTTCAGGAGATGGCCGTTCACCTCCTTGCGGTGCTCGTCGTCGGGGTGAAGGTTGTTCGGGTAGTACGCGAGCGACGAGATCTCGAGACCGTGCCGGTCGAGCACGTCACGAACCGCAGCCGGGTCGAACGAGTCGACGTCGATATGCGTGACGCCCGCGTAGCGGCGCCTCTCTCCCCCACCCGCCGGCCAGCACGCGATCTCGAGCGACTCGAAGCCCTCGCTCGCAGCCCAGGCAGCGACCTGCTCGAGCGTCAGATCCGGGAACGCCGCGGTGAGAAACCCGAGCTTCAGCGCGGCACTTCGATCCACGCGCCCTTCGCCGCGGATTCCGCGATCGCGTCGCAGAGCAGAATCTCCTCGTGCCCGTCGGCGAAGGTCGGGAAGTCGGGCTCGGCCGGCATGCGCGCCACTCTCTACGGCTCGGTAGACCGCGCGGTAGAGGTACTTGAAGGTGTCCGTGAACCCCTCCGCGTGGCCGGCCGGAAAATCGCCGCGGACGGGCGCGCTCATCAGCGACGGATCACGGAAGAGCTGCTCGTTCGGCCGGTCGCGGTGGCCGAGCCAGAGCTCTTCGGGCCGCTCCGAGTTCCACGCGAGCGCGCCGTCCGAGCCGTCCACCTCGAAGGAGGCGTGGTTCTTCCGGCCCGCGCTGACCTGCGAGATCGTCACCTGGCCGCGGGTGCCATCCTCGTAACGAAGCAGGACGTGGGCGATGTCCTCAGTCGCCATCTCCCGGTCGACGCGCTCGATCGCACCGGCATCCGCATACGTCTCGACGGGACCGGTCGGGACGTGGCGGACCGGATGGACGGTGTAGAGATCGGCGAAGACCGCGGCGACGCGGCGGCCGGTGATCCAGCCCGTCAGGTCCATCCAGTGCGTGCCGATGTCGGCGACGGCGCGCAGCGAGCCGCCGAGCTCCGGATCGAGACGCCAGTTCCAGTCGGTCGGCTGGTGCAGCCAGTCCTGGACGTAGGTGCCGTGCGCGTTCCAGACCCGGCCGAGGTCGCCCCGGCGGACTCGCTCGCGCGCCTCGTGCAGGATCGGATAGAAGCGGACGTTGTAGTTCGTGCAGTGGACGAGCCCGCTGTCCTCGGCGAGGCGGAGCAGCTCACCGGACTCCTCGGAGGTGAGCGCCAGCGGCTTCTCGCACACCACGTGCTTTCCGGCTGCGAGGACGGCTTTCACCTGCGGGTAGTGAAGGTGGTTGGGAGTCGTCAGGTGGACGACCTGGACGCGATCGTCGGCCAGCATCGCCTCGAAGCTCTCGTACGGCTCGGGCAGGCCGGGCTTCTGGCGCGCACGGTCGGGCGAGGAGCCGACGACGCCCGTCACGTCGACGCCGTTCCTGCGCAGGGCCTCGACGTGGACGACGCCGATGAACCCCGTGCCGACCACGGCTGCCCCGATCCCGGTCATCCCTCGGCGAATCTAACTGTCGTGAGAGGATCGGTGCGTGCTGGATGGGGCCTTGACAGGAAAAGTGGCCGTCGTCACAGGGTCCGCCGGCGGGATCGGGGGTGCGGTCGCGGCAGCCTTTGCGGAGGCCGGCGCCGACGTCGTCGGGCTCGATCGCGAGCAGGCAGACCTCTCGGTGGCCGATGAGGTCGAGTCGTTCTTCGCGGGCCTCGAGCACGTCGACATCCTCTTCAACGGCGCGGGCATCAGCGGACGCCGCTTCGGTGACGGACCGGTCGACGAATGCACCGAGGTGGCCTGGGACACGGTCCTTGCGACCAACCTCAAGAGCGTGTTCCTCTGCTCGAAGCACGCCGTTCCGCTGCTGCGGAGCAGCCGGCGGGGGCGCGATCGTCAACCTCGCGTCGATCCACGGGCTCGTCGGCGGCGACGCAGACTTCGCCACCCATGCCTATGCGGCGAGCAAGGCAGGGATCGTCGGCCTGACCCGCGCCATGGCCGTGCACTACGCGCGGGAAGAGATCCGCTGCAACGCGATCGCGCCGGGACTGATCAGGACGCCGATGAGCCAGCGCGCCCAGCGCGACCCGGGAATCCTGGCGCGCCTGGCCGACCTGCAGCCGCTCACCGGTGACTTCGGCCGGCCCGAGGACGTTGCCGGCGCTGCCCTGTACCTCGCGACGGCGCCGTTCGTCACAGGCACGGTCCTCGTGGTCGACGGGGGCTGGACCGCCAAGTGAGGGGACCGCAACCTCGGACTCGACCTGGGAGGGACGTACGTCAAGTGGGTCGTCCTGGAGGACGGTGCGGTCGCGGCGCGCGGCCAGACGAAGACTCGCGCGAACGCAGGCCCGGAGGCGGTGATCGAGCGCTTGATCGCAGCGGGGCAAGCCGCAGGCCAGGTCGATACGGTTGGGATCGGCGTGCCGGGTCTCTTCGACAGCGCGACAGGTGCCGTGACCTCCTTGACGAACGTCCCGGGCCAGTGGAAGGGACGTCCGCTTGCGCGTCTCGTCGGCGAGGCTCTTGGCGCACCGGCCCGGCTGATCAACGACGCTCGCGCCTTCGCGCTCGCCGAGTGGACGCTCGGAGCGGCGCGTGGCTGCGACACCGCCGTCTTCGCGGCCGTCGGCACCGGTGTCGGCGGCGGCATCGTGGTGGGCGGAGCCCCGCACGAAGGGCGTGAGGGTCGCGCGGGCGAGCTCGGTCACCAGACGATCGATCCCGACGGCCCGCTCTGCAACTGCGGCAACCGCGGCTGCGTCGAAGCGTTCGTCCGCGCTGCCCTGGAGGCCAAGGACGTGAGGCTGGCCGGGAAGTGCCTCGGGATCGGCCTCGGCAATGCGATCGTCCTGCTGGCTCCCGACCGCGTCGTCGTCGGAGGCGGAGTCGCCGAGACCGGCGAGAGGCTCCTGCGGCCCCTGCGGAAGGAGATCGCCCGCCGTGTCAAGGTCTCGGTGCCGGTCGACGTCGTCCCGGGCGAGCTCGGCGTGCTGGCGGGAGCGATCGGAGCAGCACTCCGCGGAGCGGACCAAGATTAAGGTCGGCTCGTGAGACACACCACGCCAATCCGCCACGCACGCGCGTTCCTCGGGCGTCGCTCGCAGTGCCCGGCCGGAGGGGACAGTACGTGTAGTACGGCCCCGGAGAGCCGGGTGCTGCGAGCGGCGTCAGGCATCGGCGGAGCCCGGCTCTGCCGGGCGGGAGCCGATGCCGGCGAGGGGCGCGCGTGAGCTTCGACGTCCCCGCGGATGCGTACGACCGCTTCATGGGAGTGCACTCCCGACGGCTCGCGCCTCAGCTGGCCGATCTCGCGGGGCTCACGTCGGGCGCGCGCGCGCTGGACGTCGGCTGTGGCCCGGGCTCACTCACGACGGAGCTGGTCGAGCGGCTCGGCGCCGAGTCCGTCGCGGCTGTCGATCCGTCCGAGTCCTTCGTCGCGGCCGTGCACGACGCGTCACCCGGGAGTCGACGTCCAGCGGGCTGCGGCGGAAGCCCTGCCCTATCCCGACGCCGTCTTCGACGCGGCGCTCGCGCAGCTCGTCGTCCACTTCATGAGCGACCCCGTTCTGGGCATTCGAGAGATGGCGCGAGTGACTCGGCCCGACGGCGTCGTCGCCGCGTGCGTGTGGGACCATGCCGGCGAGCGGTCGCCGCTGTCCATCTTCTGGCGCGCTGCCAACGAGCTCGAGGTCGACAGGCAGGACGAGTCGGGCATGCCGGGCGCGCGCGAGGGCCATCTCGTGGAGCTCTTCGAGGCGGCCGGCCTGCGTGGCGTCGAGCAGACCGAGGTGGTCTCGCGCGTCGAGTACTCGAGCTTCGACGAATGGTGGGAGCCCTACACGTTCGGCATCGGTCCGGCAGGCGCGTTCGTCGCGGCGCTCGACGAGCAGCAGAAGGAGCGAGTCCGCACGCGCTGTCGGGAGCTCTTGCCGGCGGCGCCGTTCGAGCTCGTGAGCTACGCCTGGGCCGCCCGCGGAACGGTCTAGTACGCGCTCGACTGCGCAGGCGTCTCGGTGGGCGCAGCGGCGCCTGCCTTCCGCGCCTTGAAGTCTTCGAGAATCGTCTCCGTGGCCGTTGCACCGACGCGCGTCACCCCAACGCGCATCACGTCGATCAGCGCATCGAGCGTGCGAACACCGCCTGCAGCCTTCACCTGGACACCCGGCGGGCTGTGCTCACGCATCAGCGTTAGGTCCTCCAGCGTCGCTCCGGACGATGCGAAGCCCGTCGACGTCTTGACGAAGCCGGCACCGGCGGCCGCGCTCAGCACGCAGGCCCGGATCTTCTGCTCGTCGTTCAGGTACGCGTTCTCGAAGATCACCTTCACCGTCCGGCCCTGCGCGGCTTCGACGACGGCTCGGATGTCGCGCTCGACGTACTCGTCCTCGCCGGAGATCAGCCGGCCGATGTTCAGAACCATGTCGATCTCGTCCGCACCGGCACCAATGAGCTCCTCGGTCTCGAAGGCCTTCGTCACGGTCGTATGGCTGCCGTGCGGAAAGCCGACGACGGTGGAGATCATCACATCCGACCCCTCGACGAGCCGGGCGGCCGCCGCGACGTCAGCCGGACGAACGGTCGCGGAGGCCACGTCGTAGCGCAGCGCGAGGCGAACGCCTTCGACGACGGTGGCGGAGTCGAGCTCCGGCCGCAGCAGCGAGTGGTCGATCGTCTTGGCGACGTCGGAGTAGTCGAGCGCCTCGATCTCGAACATGCTGCGAGGATACGTCAGTGACGACGATGCGTATGAGGGTGATCGGGAGCTTCCGCTACGCACACCGTGAGGATCCTGAACGGCTCGTCGACTTCTTCAACTGCACGGTCCGGCAGGAGCTCGGACAGTGAAGGAGCCGCTCCTCGCCGACGATGCGTTCCTCGCGGACGTCCAGTCAGCGCGCGTCGAGCCCGGCCTGCGCCTCTGGTGGCTCGGGCAGAGCTGCTTCCTCGTGCAGTTCGAGGGCCACCACCTGCTCGTCGACCCGTACCTCTCCGACTCGCTCACTCGGAAGTACGCGGAGACGGACACGCCGCACGTCCGGATGACCCGGCGCGTGATCGCTCCCGAGCGGCTGTCGTTCGTGGACGCCGTCCTCGTTACGCACGGGCACGGCGACCATCTCGACGCGGAGACGCTGAGGGCGATTGGCGCTCAGGTCGTCTGCCCCTCTGGGATCGTCGAGCTCGCGAACGAGCGGAGCCGTCTCGAGCCGATCGGGATCGACGAGGACGAGGCGATCGGGCTCGCGGGCTTCCGGATCGAGGCGGTTCCCGCGGTGCACCACGGCGACCACTGTGTGGGCTACGTGATCAGCGCCGGCGACCGCCGCGTTTACCACTCCGGCGACACGCAGTGGGTCGAGCCGGGCGTGAGCGGCGTCGACCTGGCGATCGTCCCGATCAACGGCAAGCTGGGCAACGTCGACGCGGTCGAGGCCGCGCGGCTCGCGCACCAGGCAGGCGCGAAGCTCGCCGTTCCCTGCCACTTCGACATGTTCGAGTTCAACACCACGACGCCGGACGAGTTCGTCGCGGAGTGCGAGCGCCTGGGCCAGCCCTACCGGGTGCTGCAGAACGGCGAGCGGCTCAGCGTGGATTGAGCTCTAGCCAGCGGAAGAGCGCTTCGGCCACGCACGCGGGCTTCTCCTGGCCTTCGAGCTCAATCGTCGCAGCGACGCGACCCTGCTTGCCGCCTGCGACGTCCTCCACGTCCTCGACCCGGAAACGGCCGCGGATGCGCGAGCCCGACGGGACCGGCGACGTGAAGCGGACGCGGTTGAGCCCGTAGTTGAGCGTCATCCCGTAGCCGTCGAGCGGCGGCAAGGCCTCGGCGAACATCGGCACGATGAGGGACAGCGTCAGGAACCCGTGTGCGATCGTCGTCCCGAACGGGCCTGCAGCGGCCTGCTCGGGATCGGTGTGGATCCACTGGGCGTCGTCGGTCGCATGCGCGAACTCGTCGATCCGCGACTGCTCGATCTCGCGCCAGGGCGAGACGAGCTCCTGGCCGATCAAGTCCTCGATCACCAACGCACGACCGCCGCCGCCCAGGTGTAGCCGGTTCCCGCCGCGAGCAGCAGGACGAGGTCGCCGTCATGGAGCTCGCCGGCGCGCGCCGCCCGGTCGAGAGCCAGCAGCGAGTCGACACCGCTCATGTGACCGGTGTCGTCGAGGTAGGCGGCACGTGGGCCGCCGAGCCCGTCGACGATCGCTTCGTGCATTGAACTCTTCATGTGGATCCCGCAGAGATACGAGACGTCCGCAAGTGTCGCACCCGAGCGCTCGACTGCGCCACGCGCAGCGCTGACGAAGTTCGACAGGCTGACCTCGTCGAGCCCGCCTTTCATCTGCGCGGGGTCTGCGACGTCGAGGAAGTGCCGCCTGCCGGCGACGCTCTCCGCGGACGCCGGCTCGACCGAGCCTCCGGCCGGGACTTTCACCTGCAGGGAGAAGGAGCCGTCCGTGAGCGCATGACAGCCGAGCAACTCGTGCTGCGCGTCGCGCGTGAGCAGCCCGGCGACCGCGCCGTCGCCGAAGTTGAACATGAAGCGCGAGCGCTCGTTGGCGTAGTCCAGGAGATACGACTCGCGGCAGGCAGCAACGAGCAGCACGTTGCTCAGCTCGGGCTCGGCACGCAGGAAGTTGCGAGCGAGCCGCAGGGCGACCGGCGTCCCGCAGGAGACGTTCGCGTACTCGAGCGCGTAGGCGTTCACGCAGCCCAACCGGTGTGCGATCCACGGCGCCGCCTGCCAGACCGGAAAGTCCTTCCAGAGCGACCCGTAGTAGAGAACGACGTCGATCTCCGCGGGATCGAGGTCTTGCTCGTCGAGCAGACGGGAAGCCGCCTCGACGGACATGTCGCTGACGTGCTCGTCCGGAGCGGCGATGTGCTTCCCGCGCAACCCGAACTTCTGGAGGATCACCTCCTCGGGGATCGAGCTCGCCTCCGAGACCTCGGCCGCGCTCATCCATTTCTCGGGGAGATACGTCGCCGTTCCGGCGATCCCGATGCTCACGGGTCGATGTCCCTCGCCCCGAGTGTCCGCACGAGGATCCGCGCCAGCTCGTCGAAGACCGCCTCCGGCATCTCCTTGTCGCCGTTCCAGAGGATCCAGCGCATGCCGACGAGCTCCCCGATCCCCATCAGGCTCCAGGCGAGCACCTCGGGATCGCCTGCCGCGACCTCCCCCGCGTCCATGGCCTGCTCCAGCCCCACCGCGTACGGGCGCATCAGCCGCTCGTAGTGGACGACGAGCGTCTCCGGCGAGACGAACTCGGCCTGCCGGATGATCCGGTACAGCGCGGGATGGTCCGCCGTGAAGCGGAAGAACGCGCCGAAGCCGAGCAGCTCGCGCTCGGCTCGGCTCGTGCCCTGCTCGGCGGCCTCGGTCATCGCGTGGCGAACACGCGAGTTGAGGTCGAGCACCACCTCTTCGAAGACCTCCTTCTTGCCCGAGAAGTAGAGGTAGAAGGTGCCCTGGCCGACCCCCGCCGCCTCCGTGATCTTCACGATCGACGCGTCGTGGTAGCCGAGCTCGGCGAAGATCTGCTCCGCGGACTCGAGCAGCTTCTGGCGGGTGCGCTCGCCGCGGGCGGTCAGGGCCTTCACCGGACACGCTCCAGCAGCTCGGACTTGACGACCTTGTCGAGCGCGTTGCGCGGCAGCGACTCGACGAAGCGGACGCCGCGCGGGACCTTGTAGCGGGCGAGGCGCGAGCGACAGTGCTCGAGGAGTGCTTCCTCGGTCGCCTCCCCGGCCGGCACGACGAACGCGAGGCACGCCTCGCCCCAGCGCTCGTCCGGCACGCCGACGACCGCAGCCTCGGCGACCGATGGATGCTCGTGCAGGACGTTCTCGATCTCCGCCGGATAGACGTTCTCGCCACCCGAGATGACCATTTCCTTGGTCCGGCCGACGATCCGGTAGTAACCCTCCTCGTCGCGCGCCGCGACGTCTCCGGTCAGCAGCCAGCCCTCGGCGAACGCGGCGCTCGTCGCCTCCTCGTTCCGCCAGTAGCCGGCGAAGACGTTCGGCCCCCTGACGACGAGCTCACCCTCGGCCACTCCGTCGAGGTGGCGACCGCTCTCCGGGTCGCGCAGGGCGACATCGACATGCGGATAGGGCTTGCCGGCGAAGCCACGCTTGCGGGCTGCGTCCTCGGGCGGCAGGCAGAGGACGTTGGGCGCCGCCTCGGTCAGCCCATAGCCCTGAACGATCTCGACGCCGCGCTCGTGCCAGGCTTCGAGCAGCGCCTCGGGCATCGGCGCTCCCCCCACGACCGCGCGGCGCAGCGACCAGAGGTCGGCCGTTGCGAACCCGGGCTCCTGGGCCATGAAGAGGTATGTCGCGGGGACTCCCATCATCGAGGTCACGTGCTTCTCGGCAATCAGCTCGAGCGCCCGCGCGGGATCGAACGCCGGCTCCAGCACGACCGTTGCGCCTTTCCACCAGGCGAGCAGCGGCTGCACGTTCCAGCCTCCGACGTGGAACTGCGGCAGCACCTGCAGCACGGTGTCCTCGCCGGAGACGCCTGCGACCCGGTCGAAGGACAGATTCGTCCAGAAGCAGTTCGCGTGTGTGAGGAGCGCGCCTTTCGGCTTCCCGGTGGTGCCGGAGGTGTAGACGAGCAAGAGCCCGTCGTCGTCGGCCGGCGGAGGAACCGGCTTGTGCTTCTGAGACACAAGCTCCTCCAGGCCGGCAGTTCGCGGGTGGAGCGAGGCGGCGGCCTCGGCGTGCTCGTCGGAGCAGAGGAGGACGGCAGGCTCGGCGTCGGCAAGCTGGTAGCTGAGCTCCGGCCCGGCGAGGCGCGTGTTCAGCGGCATCAGGATCAGTCCGGCCTTCGCACACGCGAAGAAGACGATCACGTGCTCGGGGCTCGTTCCGGTCAGCGTCGCGACGCGGTCGCCGGCAACGAGACCGGCCGCCAGGAAGCCTGCCGCGAGCCGGTCGGAGCGCTCGTCGAGCTCCCCGTAGGTCGTCTTCTCGTTGCGAAAGTCGATCGCCACGCGGCCGGGCGTCGCCCGTGCGCGGTCACTGATCCAGCGTCCCAGTGTCAATGAGGCCGGGGTCAGCACAGGAACTCCTCGAGCTCGCCGACGAACCGCTCCGGCTCCTGCCACATGAACAGATGGCCGCAGCCCTCGTAGATCGAGAGACGAGCATCGCGAATCTCAGCCACGAGCAGGCCTGCGTTACGGGGATCGACGACAAGGTCCCCGTCACCGTGCTGCACGAGGGTCGGCACCGCGAGGGAGGCGAGCCGGTCGTGGGCGTCGAAGGTCGCTCCCGCGGCCGCCTGGGCCACCCAGGGCTCGAACCCCTGCGCCGTGCGTTCGCGGTGCACGAGGATCCGGTCGACGAGCTCGCGGCGCGGATCCGGCTCGAGGGCATTTTCCGTGAACTCCCGAAGCGTGGCGCGTGCCTGCATCAACTCGACGGTTCGCTGCGGCATCGGGAACGCCTTCGGGCCCCCCGGCGTGGTGCACGCGAGCACGAGCCTCTCGACCCGTTCCGGATAGCCGAGTGCGAGCTCCTGCGCGATCATCCCCCCGAGGCTCGTTCCGACCACGTGCGCCCGCTCCACTCCCGCGTCGTCGAGGACCTGCACGGCGTCGGCGGCCATCTCGGCGGCGGTGTAGGGGCCGGGGGGCGCGTCGCTCTCGCCGACGCCGCGGTTGTCGAACAGGATCGTCTCGAAGCTGCGGGTAAGCGGCTCGACCACCGGCTCCCAGCCCCAGCGCGCGTAGCCGAGGCCGTGGATCAGCAGCACGGGCGGCCCAGCGCCGTGGCGCTCCCAGGCGATCCTCACGCTCGCACCCGCCTGCGCCGGTGCCCGAGGCTCGCGAGGCCGCCCGGCACGAAGAAGACCAGCAGGATGAAGAGCGTCCCGAGAATGAAGAGAGGCTCGGAGAGCGGCGTCGAGAGCACGGGCGGTAGATCATCGATGGTCGAGGAGCCCGCGAGCGCTCCCAGCCGCTGATCGGCGAGTGTGTAGAGAAAGCCGCCGAGCAGCGCGCCGTAGCGCGTTCCTGCCCCGCCGATCACGACCATCACGAGGAACGTGAGGGTGAAGCTCGCCGTCGTGATCTGCGGCGACGCTCCAGTGCCGAGGACGATCAGCCAGATCACCCCGCCCACCGTCGCGAGGAAGGAGGCGAGCACGAACACCAGCAGCTTGAACCACATGGGCTGCAGGCCGATCACCTCCACACGGCGCTCGTTCTCCCGGATCGCCTGCCAGACGTGCCCCGGCGAGCTGTTGATCGCCCAGCGAGCGATCAGGAACACGACCGCGGCATAGCCGAGAGCAAGCCAGTAGAGGTTCTGCGTGTTCACGACGCCGACGAACACATCCGGGATCGCCTCGAAGTCGAGGCCGAGCCCTTCCTCTCCGCCGGTCAGCCCGTTCGGGTTCTTCTGCACGAGCACCGTCCCGGCCTGTGCGAATGCGAGCGTCACCATCGCGAACGCGATCCCGCTGACGCGGAGGCTGATCGCACCGAGCACGAGCGGAACCAGGATCCCGATGCCGACGACCACGAGCAGCGTCGGCGCCAGCCCCCACTCCCACTTCGTCAGCGCGATCGTGGTCAGGTACGCGCCGATCGCGAAGTACAGGGCGTGGCCGAACGAGAGAAGGCCGGTGAACCCGAAGAGGAGGTCGTACGTGAGCGCGACGCCTGCGAAGACGAGGCATAGCGCGAGCAGCCCGAGCGTGCCGGGGCTGTCCAGCGGTCCTCCGAACAGGATCGGGAGGTCGAGCGAGAGCTTCGGGACGAGCGCGAACCCCACGAGAAGCAGCGCCGGCACCAGGAACGGGCGCACGCGGGTCAATGCGCCACCTTGGGAGAGAGCCCCTCGGGCTTGATCAGGAGCACGATCGCGAGCAGGAGGACGACGGCGAGATCGCCGAGCCCGCTCGAGGCGTAGTAGTTCGCGTACTGCTGGAGCAGGCCGACACCCACGGCCGCGACCGCCGTACCGCCGATGGAGCCGAAGCCGCCGATCACGACGACGATGAAGGCGAAGATCAGAAGCGACGTGCCCCGAGCCGGGTCGACGACGCCGAAGTAGACCCCGGAGAGCACGCCTGCGAGCGCAGCCGCCGCGCCCCCGATTGCGAACACGAGGGTGAACGCCTTGCGAACGTCGATCCCGAGCGCCGTGACCATCGCGCGGTTCTCGACGCCCGCGCGGATGATCAGCCCGTAGCGGGTGTAGCGCAGGAACGCGGTCAGGCCGACGAGTACGAGCCCCGCAGCAGCGATCTCGACGAAGCGGTCGTTCGGGATCGAGGCGCCGAGGATCGACGTCGTGTCGATCATCCAGGCGGGAACCGGGAACGGCCGGGCGTCGAAGCCCCAGATCGCCTCGATCAGTGCGTTGAGGGCGAGGGCGAGCCCGACCGTCACGAGCACCTGCTCGATCGGTCGCAGGTAGAGCGGTCGAATCAGCACGAGCTCGACCAGAGCCGCGAGCACGGCCCCGACGGCGATGCCGAAGATCGCGGCCACGATCAACTTCGTCCCGGAGCCGCCCCCGACGTGGGTCGACATCCACCAGGTCGAGTAGGCCCCGACCGTGAGGAGAGCGCCGTGCGCGAAGTTGAGCACGCCCATCAGGCCGTAGATCAGCGAGAGGCCGGAGGCGATCAGGAAGTACATCGCCCCCAGTCCCAGCCCGGTGATCGTCAACAACACGAAGGTGCTCAATGCCCGCCTCCGTGCACGCCGAGGAGCGCGCGGACGCGCTCTGGATCGCCGAGGAGCTCGGCGGCCGGGCCGGTGTGGACGACGCGGCCGACGTCGAGCACCACCACCTGCCGTGCGACACGCGCGACAACGGCGAGGTTCTGCTCGACGAGCAGCACCGTCGCGAGCTCGGCCACACGCTCGAGCGCCGCCGCCACCTCGGTCACGAGCAGGGGCGCGAGCCCTTTCGTCGGCTCGTCGACCAGCAGCACCTGGTTCTCGTTCAGGAGCGCCCGCGCGATCGCGACCATCTGCTGCTGGCCGCCCGACAGCGTGCCGGCCTTCTGCCCGCCCCGTGTCTCGAGCTCCGGGAAGAGCTCATAGACGAGCTCGTAGCGGGGGTTTCCGTTCCGCTCGGCAAGGCGCAGGTTCTCGTCCACCGTCAGGCCGGCGAACACGTCGCGGTCCTCGGGCACGTAGCCGATCCCGCGCCGCACGACCTGGTGCGTCGGGAGGCGCGTCAGCTCCTTGCCGGAGAGCGTGACGGTGCCGCGGCGCGGCACGAGCCCCATCATCGCCCGCAGCGTCGTCGTCTTGCCGACGCCGTTCCGGCCGAGCAGAGCGGTCACGCCACCCTCGGGAACGTCGAACGAGACACCCTGGAGCACGTGCGACTCGCCCAGGTGGACATGCAAGTCGTCGACCCGGATCAGCGGCTCCGTTGCGTTCACAGAGGCTCCCCCAGATACGCGGTCTGCACCGTCTGGTTCGCCATCACCGCGTCGGGCTCGTCGAAGGCGAGCAGCGCGCCATGGTGCATGACGGCGATCTTCTGAGCGAGCCCGATCACGACCTCCATCCGGTGCTCGACCATCAGCACGGTCTTGCCTTCCTCGAGGTGCACGGCCCGGATCAGCTCGACGAGCTCGTCGACGTCCTCGGCGGAAACGCCGGCCATCGGCTCGTCGAGCAAGATCACATCCGGCTTGCCGGCGAGGAGCATCGCGAGCTCGAGCTTCCGCTTGTCGCCGTGGGAGAGCAGCCCGGCCGGCCAGAGCATTCGCGTGTGCAGGCCAACCCGCTCCAACGCACGCTCGGCCCGCTCGAGCGCATCGCTGACCGATGCGGCGCGCCGCCAGAGCCGTAGCGAGCCTCCCAGCTCGGCCTCCGCGGCGAGGCGCACATTCTCACGCACCGAGAGGAGTGGGAACACGCTCGACACCTGGAATGTGCGACCCAGGCCGGCCCGGGTGCGCCGATACGGCGGTGCGGCTGTGATGTCACGGCCATGCAGCTCGACGCTCCCCGCGGTCGGCCGCAGGAGGCCCGAGAGCAGGTTGAAGAGCGTGGTCTTGCCGGCGCCGTTGGGCCCGATGATCCCGACGAACTCGCCCGCGAAGACATCGAGCGAGACATCGGCGACGATTCGTGCGCCGCCGATGTCAAGCCCGAGGCTCCGCGTGGCGAGGATCGGTGTAGAGGTACCCACGATCCCCGAGGTCAGGGGAATGTCGCTAGCGACGCTCCGGCGGGGCGACGAACTGGCCCTTGATCCGCGCGATCACCTTCGGCTGCCACTTGCCGTTCGCCGCCTTCTCCAGCTTCACCTGGAACATCGGCTGGATCATGGCGTGGTCGGACGCACGGATCGACTGCACGCCCTTCGGGCCGACGAAGTTCCAGCCCTCGAGCGCAGAGATCATCTTGTCGACGTTGTCGCCCTTGGCGCCGGTGAGCGCCTGCACGATCATCTGGCCGGCCACGAAGCCGTCCGGAGTGAAGAGATCGGGCACCTGGCTCCGCTTCCGCATCGAGTTGACGAGGAAGTCGTTCACCTTGTTCTTCGGTGCGGTGTAGACGTAGTGCGAGAGGAAGTCGATCTTCGCCGCCACGTCACCGAACGTCGACCACGTCGCACGCTCTGCGAGGCCGGTCGTGATCTTGTTCGAGACGCCGAACGCACCCTGCTGCTCGAGCGCACGCCACATCGCGGGGGCCGTCGTTCCGGCCCAGGCGACGAAGAGCAGGTCCGGATTCGCCTGCTTCACCTGCTGCGCGAACGGCGTGAAGTCCTGGGCCGAGAGCGGCACCAGCATGCGGCCGACCGTGTGCCCCTGCGAGCCGACGATCGAGTTGACGGCCGCGTAGTTGCCGACGCCGAAAGCCGAGTCCTGCGCGAAGACGGTGACCTTCTTGCCGACGCCCTTGAGGAACGTCGCGGCAGTCTTCACGTCCTGGTAGGTCTGGCGCCCCGAGCGGAACGTGTACTTGTTGATGCCGGTGACGGCGTCCGTCGCCGCCGGGCCGGAGATGAAGAGCACCTTGTTCTGCTCGGCGAGCGGCGCCATCTGGAGCGCGACGCCGGACGAGACGCTGCCGGCGAGGATCTTGTAGCCCTTGCCGATCAGGTCCTTGCCCGCTGCGACGGCCTTCGTCGGATCGGTGCCGTCGTCGACCACCGTCAGCTCGATCGAGCGGCCGTTGACCTTCATCGTGCCCTTCGTCGCATAGGCAAGCCCGTAGCGCAGTCCCTGGATGTACTCGGCGCCGTAGGCAGCGAGCAGGCCCGTGCGCGAGTAGACGATCCCGACCTTGTACGCAGCCTCGGCGGACGTGCCCGTGTCCAATGCGGGCCGCGCCTGGGCCCCGGACGCAAAGACCGCGAGGACCGTCGTCGCCGCTGCGAGCGTCGCGACGCTCTTCCAACGCCTTACGTGCATCTCCCTGACCTCCGTGAGAAGAAAAGCATGACCCGGCCCAAACCTGAGACCCGATTCAGGTGTACGGTACGACGACATTCGGACGGCGTCAAGCGGAGATGACCCACGTGGGCTACGCGCCGAGCTCGTGCACGAGCGGGGCGGTGTCGAGCGGCTCGTAGCCGATCCGCACCGCGATCTCCTCGCTCGTCGGGCGCGTGCCCTCGCGGAAGAGCTCCCGTAGGCGGTCGCCCGTCTCGGGGCTGCGCCACCAGTCCTCCCCCACCTCGCGGACGAGGTGCTGCCGGAGCTGCGCGGAGCGGATCCAGGCGCGGAGGTAGTCGGCGGAGTAGAAGCCGGAGTCCATGTCGGACAGATAGTTCTCGGCCGGGTAACGAATGCCCGTGGCGCCGAGTGAGCCGCTCCGAATAGCCGCCGGCGGTGCCTCCGTCGGCGCTGAAACGGCCCCAGAACTCGAGCTCGAACTGGAGCTTCGCCGTGTAGCGGCGGAAGAGCAGGGCCTCGAGGAAGACCGTCGCCTCGGCATTCTCCTGTGCCTGCGCGTCCGAGAGCCCGAAGTGCTCCGCGTGCCAGCCCGGCTCTCTCGAGATCGCTTCCACGATGTAGCTGTAGATCTCGGTCAGCGCGTGGTCGCGCGAGAGCTTGCGGAAGGTGTAGGGCAGGTCGGGATCGACGCCCGCGTAGTGGAGCGCGTGCCCGGCCTCGTGCAGAAACGCCTGGTAGTCGTGGAGGCCACCCTGGGCGCGCGTGATCAGATGGACGACGTTCGGCGGGTCGGAGGCGATGACGCAGGCACGCGGGGACTTCTGCGGCCGGTCGTCCAGGTCGAGCCTGATTCCGGGCATGCGATCCATGTCGAGGCCGAGTGCCGCGAGCGACGCAACGCACACGGGCACGGCGTGCTCCTTGGTGTACGTCCCGTCCAGCGGGGAGAGCCGGCGCAGATAGCTCGTATGGTTGGAGGTCGGAAGCTCGCCGCGCTCGGGGCCGAGCAGCCGCTCGAACCAGCGCTCGCGCAGGCCGTCGTACGAGTCGGCAGAGGCACGGCTGGCCGCGTCGAGCACGCGCTCGAGCTCCTCCAGCGAGATGCCCTTCTCCTCGCCGTTCCGCGCGACCGGGTCGGGCTCGCCGGACAGCTCCGCCTCGAGCGCCTCTCCGGTTGCGAGGAGCTCCCGCCTGTCGTCGTTGAAGCCCGCACTGACTGCATTCGCGAGCGAGCCGAGCTCGTCGCGGTCGCCGTATCGGGTCAGCACCGCGAGCTTCGCCTGTGCGTTCCGCAGCGGCATCTCCTCGCCGCGCCAGTCGACGCGTGCAGCCAGGATCCTGTTCTCGAGCTCGTCCTCCCGGGCCGCGAGCTCGGCGGAGATGATCCCGGACTCGCAGGTCTTTCGGAGCCGATAGAGCAGTTCCCGCTCGTCGCCGCTCGCTGCCTCTTCGGCCTCCCGGAGCACGTCGACCTGTGCGGGCGAGAAGAGGTCGCGGAAGCGCTCGACGATGGCAGCCTGTTCGGAGACCTCCTTTTCGCCGACCCGCACCGCCCGACCCTCCTCGGACCGCTCGAACAGGTAGCGCGCAAGGCGCTCTTCGTAGTCGGCAGGGGTTCTCACAGAGGCGACGCTCACGGCGCCGACACTACCTGAGGGTGGCGCCGGAAACGGCTGCCGTCAGCACCTTGAGGTCGAACGGCTTCCCGATCACACCGGCGACGCGGGCGCGCAGCTCAGGACCTATCTCGCTGGTGCCGGAGAGAAGAACGACACGGGTCGAAACGTCGAGCGCCTCGAGCTCGTCGAGCAGCTCCAGGCCGTCGTCGTTCCCGACGTGGACGTCCAGCAGGATGACGTCGGGCGCTTCCTGCTCGAGGGCGGCCCGGGCCTCGGCGAGCGTCGCCGCCTCGAGCACTCGATGGCCCTCGAGCTCGAGATTGACGCGACAGAGCAAGCGGAGCGAGCGATCGTCGTCGACGACGAGCACGGTCTTGAAGTGCGTACGCCCCCCTTCGCCCGCCATATGCAGGGATATTAGCCAGCTTCCGGACCGGCGCCGTACCGGATCGCGAGCGATCTTCGTTTCCCTATTGAAAATGACAAAGACTGACGAGAGCAACGAGGACTCCGCATCGCCCGCGGGGACGAGGATCCGGCAGACGAAGGTGCATGACCTTCCGCGGCCGAGCGCGAGCTACCGGAGACGCGCCTGGGCTGCGTTCCAGCGCGCGCTCGATCCACTGGCGCCGCTCAAGCCGCCACCGCGGCAGCGCCGCTGATTCGGGCCAGCGACTCGTCACGGCCGAGGAGCTCCAGGCTCTCGTAGAGCCCCGGTGAGATCTTGGAGCCGGTGACGGCGACCCGGATCGGCTGAAACGCCTGCCGCGGCTTCAGGCCGAGGCGGTCGCACAGCTCCTTCAGAGCCGTCTCGATCGGCTCGGCTGTGAACGGCTCGACGCGCTCGAGTACCTCGGCTGCCGCAGCAAGCACGTCCGGATCGAGGAGGGCTGGATCCGGTTCGACGTCGTGGAAGAGGAAACCCGCGAACTCGGGGAACTCACCGAGCTTCGCGATCTTCTCCTGCACGAGCGGCACGGCGGCGCGCACTCGCTCCTCGTCCCAGTCGATGCCCTGCTCACGCAGGTATCGGAGCAGCGTCCCGGCGTACTCCTCGGGCGGCAGCGCCGCGGAGGTAGACACCGTTCATCCAGTCGAGCTTCGCGTAGTCGAACGTCGCCGGGCTCTCGCCGACGCGCTCGAGCGAGAAACGCCCGATCAGCTCGTCCTTCGACATGATCGTCGTCTCGCCATCCGGCGCCCAACCGAGTAGTGCGAGGAAGTTCATCAGCGCCGGTGCGATGTACCCCGTCGCGCGGAACTCGTCCACCGAGACAGCGCCGTGCCGCTTCGAGAGCTTCTTGCCGTCCTCGCCGAAGACGCTGGGGACGTGGGCGTAGACGGGGATCTCCGAGCCGAGTGCCTGCAGGATCAGGATCTGCTTCGGGGTGTTCGAGACATGGTCGTCGCCGCGGATGACATGCGTGATCCCGTCCAGCCAGTCCTCCACGGGCGACGCGAAGTTGTACGTCGGCCGGCCGTCCGAGCGTACGAGCACGAGATCCTCGAGCTGTTCGTTCGGAAACTCGATGCGGCCTTTCACCGCGTCGTCCCAGCCGGTCGTGCCCTCGTTGGGCATGCGAAACCTGATCGCCCCCTCGTCCTCGTACGCCTTCCCCTCCTCGACCAGACGCTGTGCCTCCTGCTGGCAGCGCTCGAGCCGGTCGAGCTGGAAGGTCACCTCGCCGTTCCAGTCGATCCCCAGCCAGGAGAGCGAGCGCTTGATCTGCTCGACCGACTCCGCCACCTCGCGATTCGTGTCGGTGTTCTCGATCCGGAGCAGGCACTCGCCGCCGCGGCCGCGAGCGAAGAGCCAGTTGAAGAGAAACGTGCGGACACCCCCGATGTGGAGGAAACCGGTCGGGCTCGGCGCCATTCGGACTCGGACGGTCATTGCGGTGGTTAGGTTATCCGCGTGCTGTTCGGAGCCCACTGCAACGGCGGGATCAAAGGGGCGCTCGACCGGGCGGCCGAGATCGGCGCCGACGCGGTGCAGCTGTTCGCGCAGAGCCCGCGGACGTGGCACTTCCCGGTACATGCGGAGGAGGATCTGGCCCGCTTCCGCGAGCGGCGGTCGGAGACGGGGATCCAAAGCGTGCTCCTGCACGCGCTCTACCTCTGCAACCTGGCGACACCCGATGACGTGATGTACGAGAAGAGCATCGAGACCATGCGCGCCACCGTCGATGCCGCCTGCGCAATCGAGGCCGACGGTGTCGTCTTCCACGTCGGCTCGCATCTGGGCACAGGGTTCGAGGCGGGGCTCGCGCGGTGCGTCCCTGCGCTCGAACAGGTGCTCGACCGCTGCTCCGGAGCGACCTGGCTGCTGCTCGAGAACTCCGCCGGAGCGGGCGGCACGATGGGCCGCTCGCTCGACGAGCTGGCGGCACTCGTCGACGCACTCGGCGATCACCCTCGGCTCGGCATCTGTCTCGACTCGTGCCATCTCTACGTGTCCGGAGTCGACGTCGGCGATCCGGATACCGTCGCCCAGATGCTCGCCGACGTCGACGCGCGCATCGGCCTCGATCGGCTGCGCGCGCTACACGTGAACGACGCGGCCGCCGCCCTCGGCTCGAATCGCGACCGGCACGCGAACGTGCTCGAAGGCGAGCTGGGCGAGCGGCTCGGCGCCTTTCTCGCTCACCCTGCCGTTCAGGCGCTCCCCGCTGTGATGGAGACGCCCGGGCCGGACGGTCACGGGCCTGATGCGCCCGAGATCGAGAAGCTGCGCGAGCTTCACAAGCGCTGGACGAAGAAAAAGACGAAGAAGAAGGGCCGGTGAGCGGCCTAGCCGACCAACAGGAGGCGCTGCAGGAAGAGGCTGCGGCGGTGCTCGCGGACCTCGAGCTGCTTCCACTGCTCCAGGAGGTCGGGCGGCCGGTGCCGGTCGGGAGCGTCCCGCTCGGGCTGATGGTCGCGCGGGACATCGACGTGACCGTGCTCTGCCCCACCCTCGACACAGCAGCGATCTTCGGCGCGCTCGCGCCACTGGCCGGCCACCCGCGGATCCGCGAGCTGCGCTTCCGCAACGACACCGCTCACTGGAACGTCGACCCGAACTACCCCGACGGCGTCTACTGGGGCCCGTGCTACCGCAGCGAGGCGGGGACGGACTGGAACCTCGACGTCTGGTTCATCCACGAGGACAGCCGGCAGTTCGACCTCGAGCACCTGGAGTCGTTGCCGCCGAAGCTCACACCCGAGACGCGTGCGGCCATCCTCTCGATCAAGGAGTCCTGTCTCGAGCGGCCGTGGTACAGCAGCTATGGGATCTACACGGCTGTGCTCGACCACGGCGTGCGGACGCACCAGGAGTACCGCGCCTTCGTGGAGGGAGGTTAGGAGGGCTCTACCGCGGCGTGATCTGCGCGATCACGCGGAAGCTCGGGCGCGCGCGCGGAATCTCGTGGAACTCCGGGTTCCGGCAGCCGATGTCGTCGGTACGCGACTCGTAGCACTCCGCCACTTCGACCTTGCACATCGGCAGCGGCGCGCCGGTCGCGCGGATTCCACCGAATCCCTCCTGCCGGGCCTCCGCCGCGCTCAGCAGGTCGAGATCGATCTCGACTCCGTAGACGCGCTGCATGCAGCCGACGTAGGTGTGCCCCCAGGCCTCGTAGGCGTAGACGAACGGACACGAGCGCTCGATGCACGCCCCCGGGTATACGACCTTGTCGCAATGCACGTCGCACCGGCGGCACTCCACCTCGTCCTGAGGGCGGAGCGGAAGCTCGCTCGGGGCGTGCACGGACTGTTCCACGACCTGAATTGTGTGCGCTGCCGCACCGCTCCGCAAGACTTGACAAACGGGCGATCTTCAGGCAGCGCGCACGGATAGGGTAGGCGACCATGGTCCGTCGCATCCTCTACGGATTGCTCGCGTTGGCGCCGCTCGTCATCCTGCTGCACTACGTCGCGGACCTCGATCCGACCCTCGAGTTCGTGCTCGCCGCCATGGCCCTGATTCCGCTTGCGTGGCTGATCGGAGAGGCCACCGAGCACGCAGCCGAGCACACGGGGCCGGGCATCGGCGGCTTCCTGAATGCGACCTTCGGGAACGCGCCGGAGCTGATCATCGCGCTCATCGCCGTCCATGAGGGCCTGACGGAGGTCGTTCGCGGCTCCCTCACCGGCTCCGTGATCGGCAACCTCCTGCTCGTCCTCGGCTTCTCGCTGCTGGCCGGAGGGAAAGGGAACGTCGACCGCGAGTCGAGCTTCGTCTCGTTCGGGCTCATCGCCATCGCCACCCTGCTCTTTCTGATCGTCGCCATCCCGGGCTGGGACGGCGATCCAGACCGCGACTCGCTTGCACACCTGACGATTCCGGTTTCGATCGCGCTACTCGTCCTCTACGTCGTAGCGACGTGGTATTCACTCCGTCGCCACCGGCAGCGGCATGTCGCGAGCGAGGGCGAGGTGCAGGGCTGGTCGTTCCGCTTCGCGTTGGGGGTGCTGGGAGTAGCCACCGTCGCCACCGCACTCGTCGCCGAAGTGCTCGTCGGCTCGCTCGAGGTGTTCGCCGAAGAGGCCGGCCTGTCCGACTTCTTCGTCGCTGCGGTGATCGTCGCGATCGTCGGCAACGCCGCCGAGCATGGCGGTGCTGTACTCGTCGCCTATCGGGGCAAGATCGATCTCGCCGCCGAGATCGCGCTCTCGTCCGCGGCTCAGGTCGCGGTGTTCCTGATTCCCGCCGTCGCCCTGCTCGCGCTGCTGATCGAGCCGCTTGCGCTCTCGTTCCGGGTGGTGGAGATCGTGATGCTGGCGGCGTCGCTGCTGGTCACCGTCGCGGTGCTCTTCGACGGCCGCTCCAGCCGGCTTCGCGGCGGAATTCTGATCGCGTCCTACATCGCGGTCGCAGCCGTCTTCTTCCAGGCCGGCGAGCGGTTCTAGAAGGTCGACGGCTCGCGGCGCATCGGGTACGTCGCGAAGTAGAGCTTCTCGATCTCACCGGCGGCGTCGCGGACGACGCGCAGCACCTCGCCGCGCTCGCGGCCCTCGGCGACGCGCCAGCGGTCGTCGCCGTCCGGCTCGAGATAGGACACGTCCCGGCCGGGAGCACCGCCGACGAGCAGCGCCTCGAGGCGCCCCTTGCGCCAGGAGATGACGATCTCGTGCCCCTCCGTCCACCAGCGGCCGAGGATCGGCTCGAGCTCGGCGGACGGCTTCTCACCGGGCTGCCACGCGCTCGGTCGCGGGCGGCAGGACCGCGATCGCCGCGACCGCCAGCTCGAGCGCGAGCTTCTCCGGCCCGGCGCCCGCGCCGGTGTTCGTCAGCACGGCCGCTCCGATCCTCGTCTTCCGGTTGACGACGAGGCCCGCCAGATGACCCGGCATCGCACCGCCGTGGCCGACGAACAGATGCTCGCCGGTGCGATACAGCTCGAGCCCGGTGCCCCATGCCGAGCGTCCAGGCGTCGTGGTCGACCATCGCCCGAACGTGTGACATCTCCTCGAGCGTCGTCGCCTTCAGGACGCGATCGTCGCCCGCCGCGAGGAAGGCGCCCCAGCGCGCGAGGTCGCCGGTCGTCGACCAGAGCTTGCCGAGCGCGCCGGCGCCGCCGAGGTCGAGGTCGCGTTCCCGCCTCAGGGCATCGGAGTACGGCTCGACGAAGTAGCCGGTAGCGGCCGGGTCGGTCGCGTCGGGAGTCGTGCGCGCGAGCCCGAGCGGATCGAGGATCCGGTCCTGGAGCGCCTGCTCCCAAGTGCCGCCGTGCGCTCGGGCGACGACCTCGCCGAGAAGCGCGAAGGCGAGGTTCGAGTAGTGCCACCAGGAGCCGGGCTGCAGTACCTGCTCGGCGTCCGCAGTGCCTGCGAGCAGCTCCTCGCGGTTCGGCGCTCTCATCGTCTCCCAGATCTCGCCGGGCGGCTCGCGCTGGAGACCGGACGCGTGCGCGAGCATCCGGCCGATCGTCGGGGCGTGCGCGCTCTCCGGGAGATGCTCCGTCAGCTCATCGTCGAGCGAGATCTCGCCGGCGTCACGAAGCTGCATGATCCCGACCGCGGTGAAGGTCTTCGTGATCGACCCGATCCTGTACTGAGTATCCGGCGTCGCTTCGCGCTTCGCCTCCGAGTCGGAGAGCCCGAGCGCCTCCTGCCACACGACCTCACTGTCGCGGAAGACCGCAGCCGAGACCGACGGCATCCGTTGCTCGGCCTGCGCCGCAGCAAGTCTCGCGCTCAGGTCCTGCAGGAGCGACTCAGGCGCGAACACGCGCTCCCAATGCGCGGGGAATCGCCTCGAGCGCGTCCTCGATGTCCGCATCGCCGACGTCGAGATGCGTCACCGCACGCAGAACCGACGGGTGGATGGTCGCGGACATGGCGACGCCGTGCTCGGCCAGAAGCCGAATCGCCTCCTCCTTCGAGAGCGGCGCGACATCGAGCTGGACGAAGTTCGTCTCCACCCGGTCGGGATCGACCACGAGACCCGCCTCGGCGAGCCCGACAGCGAGCTGCTTGGCGCGCCCGTGATCGTCGGCGAGCCGCTCGACATGGTGGTCGAGGGCGTAGACACCTGCTGCGGCGACGATTCCCGCCTGGCGCATGGCACCGCCGAACAGGTGCTTCATGCGGCGGGCGTTCGTCATCACCTCGGAGGAGCCGGCAAGGAGCGCGCCGAGCGGGCAGCCGAGACCTTTTGAGAGACAGAGCGTGACCGTGTCGAAGCGGCGGCCGATCGTCGCTGCGTCCTCCCCGCTGCCGATCGCGGCGTTCAGCAGCCGGGCGCCGTCGAGGTGGAAGCGAAGGCCGAGCTCGTCGCAGAGGGTTCGGAGCTCGTCGATCTCGTGCAGAGGCCAGATCCGCCCGCCGCTTGCGTTGTGTGTGTTCTCGACCCAGACAACGCGGGTGCGCGGCGAATGAATGGCGGGGACCCGGTAGGCGGCACGCACCTGCTCGGCACTGAACCGTCCGGCGACCCCTGGAAGCCCTCGCGTCACGACACCCGAGTGGACGGCCGGACCGCCCAGCTCCGAGATGAACACGTGCGAGTTCTCCTCGCCCACGAGCTCGTCGCCGAGCTCGGTGTGCAGGCGCAGCGCGATCTGGTTCGCCATTGTCGCGGTCGGGAGGTAAATCGCCTCGTCCTGGCCGAGCAGCAGGGCCGCGCGGGCCTCCAGGTCGTTGACGGTCGGATCCTCGCGCTTCTGCTCGTCACCGACGACGGCCGCGGCGATCGCGGCGCGCATCCCCTCGGTCGGCTGCGTGGCAGTGTCGGAGCGAAGGTCGATCACAGGCGAGAAGCTACCTTGAACGCGTGGATCTGAAGTTGCTCGAGCAGACGCTCGCCGACCGGGGCGAGCCCGCCTTCCGCGCCGGCCAGGTGTGGGAATGGGCTGCGCGCGGGGTCGCCGGCTATGCCGAGATGACGAACCTGCCGCGTGCGCTTCGCGACGAGCTCGCCGAGACGGTCCCGTTCTCCACTCTCTCGCTCGAGGACGAAGCGCATTCCGCCGACGGCACCGTCAAGGCGCTCTTCCGCACGGTGGACGGGCACCCGGTCGAGGCGGTGCTGATGCGCTACCGCGACGGCCGCCGCTCGATCTGCGTCTCCTCGCAGTCGGGCTGCCCGCTCACCTGCACCTTCTGCGCCACCGGGGCGATGCGTTTCGGCCGCAACCTGAGGTCGTCGGAGATCCTCGACCAGGTGCTGCACTTCCGCCGGATCGAGCCCGTGAACCACCTCGTCTTCATGGGGATGGGAGAGCCGTTTCTCAATGTCGACGAGGTGCTCGCGGCGGCCCGCCGCCTGCCGCAGATCGGGATCACGCACCGGCGGACCACGATCTCGACCGTGGGCTGGCTGCCGGGGCTCACGCGGTTCGTCGACGAGGTAGAGGTTCCGATCCGCCTTGCGCTGTCGATCCACGCTGCCGATCCGCAGCTGCGCTCCGAGCTGATGCCGGTGAACGACCGCTATCCCTTGCCGGACGTGCTCGCCGAGTGCCACCGCTACTTCGCGCTGCGGCGCCGCAAGGTCTTCGTCGAGTACGTGATGCTCGCCGGGGTCAACGACTCGGCCTTGCGGGCGAAAGAGCTCACGGCACTGCTCGACCCCAAGGTCTTCAAGGTGAACCTGATCCCGTACAACCCGACCGGGATGTACGACGGCGCGTCGCGGGCCGCGATCGCCTCGTTCAAATCCGTGCTCGACCGCGCCAGGTTGCCATCGACGGTGCGCCTCACACGAGGGCGGGACATTGCCGCAGCCTGCGGCCAGCTCGCGGCGACCCGGTAGACCGAGACGCCGGCCATCACCCGAAAGAGGCATCTCTCCGAAAGCGCTTGTCTCCGAAGGCAACCGCGCCGATATCGAGGATGTGGAAGCGGCCCGCATTGCGTGGCGTCCCCTTGGACGCCTGCTCGTCGAACAAGGTCTTCTGACCGACGAGGAGCTCGAGCGCGCCCTCGTTCAGCAGCAGGTATCGGGCAAACGGCTCGGTGAGACAATCGTGGCGCTGGGCTTCGTGTCCGGCCCAGATCTCGCGAGCGCGCTCGCGACGCAGTACGGGATCGAGCTCACAGTGGAGACCGGCTTCGGCACGGGCTTGCGCGCGCAGATCCAACGGCGCCACGAGAACGACCGTGGAATGCCCGGCCCGCCGGCACTCAGCATCGTGGAGACACCCCAGTCCGAGCCGGAAGACTTCTCGCTTGCTGTCGACGGCGAGCCGCCCGAGGTGGATGGAGGCGCCGAGGCGCTCCTCCTCACGCAACTCGAGGAGCAGTGGGCCAGGCTCGCGGCGGCCGAGGAAGCACTTGCAGAGAGTGCGCGCGAGATCGGTGCGCTCAGGCGCCAGCGCGACCGAAGACGCGAGCAAGCCGTCCGCTTCGTTCGACGGGTGCGCGACCGGGAGCGGCAACTCGGGCAGCCGCAGGAGGAGCTCGCCCAGCTGGCCCGGGTGACCGGGGAGCAGCGGGAAGAGATCGAGCGGCTCGCAGATGACGCAAAGAACCGGCAGGCGGAGATCGAGCGGCTCGCGGGCGCGGTTGCACACCGTGACGCCGAAATCGGCCGGCTCTCGCACGACGTCGAGAGCCGTGACGGCGAGATCGAGCGGCTGACGAGCGAGGCAGTGAACCGCAGCGCGGAGCTCGACGGGCTTGTGAGCAAGGCAAAGGAGCGCCAGGAGAAGATCGAGCGGCTCAGGCGCGAAGCCGAGGAGCGCGACTCGGGGATCAAGGGGATCACCGACGAGGCGAACGCCGAGATCGCTCGGCTCACGAACGAAGTCGACATTCGCAACGCCGAAATCGAACGGATCACGAGCGAGGTCGAGGGCCGTGGCGCCGAGATCGGTCGGCTCTCGCACGACGTCGAGAACTGCAACAGCGAGATCGCGCGGCTGACGAGCGAGGCGGAGACCCGCAGCGCGGAAGTCGACGGGCTTGTGAGCAAGGCAAAGGAGCGCCAGGAGAAGATCGAGCGGCTCAGGCGCGAAGCCGAGGAGCGCGACTCGGGGATCAAGGGGATCACCGACGAGGCGAACGCCGAGATCACTCGGCTCACGAACGAAGCCGACAGCCGCAACGCCGAAATCGAACGGCTCACGAGCGAGGTCGAGGGCCGTAGCGCCGAGATCGAGCGCCTGGCCGGCGAGGTTACGCACCGTGACGCCGAGATCGGTCGGCTCTCGCACGACGTCGAGAGCCGCAACAGCGAGATCGCGCGGCTGACGAGCGAGGCGGAGACCCGCAGCGCGGAAATCGACAGGCTTGTCGGCAAGGCCAAAGAGCGCCACGAGAAGATCGAGCGGCTCAGGCGCGAAGCCGAGGAGCGCGACTCGGGGATCAAGGGGATCACCGACGAGGCAACCGCCGAGATCGAGCGGCTCACGGCTCAGGCGAAGAACCACACGACCGAGATCCAACGACTCTCGAGTGAGGCCGAGAACACCGCTGCCGAGATCGCTCGGCTCACGAACGACGCCGACAGCCGCAAGGGCGACATCGAACGGCTCACGAGCGAAGTCAAGGAGCGCAGCGCCGACGTCGAGCGGCTCAACGGCGACGTGGCCGGCTGCGATGCGGAGATCGACCGGCTGAGGCAGGAAAGGGAGCGGCTCCGGGCGCAGGCGGCACGATTCGCAGCCCGGCTTCGCCGCAACCCGGAGCGATCCGCTCAGCCGGAGACGCCGTTGCCCGCACCCGTGCCGTCGAGCCACCTCATCTTCGTCCAGCTCGGCGCGGGCTACGAGCTCGTCGAGAGCGACGGACCGCCGCCGCAGCTGCACGCCCTGCTTCAGCTCCCGGAGTTCTCCGAGGGCGAGTTCGTCGTCACCCGGCTCGGGCACTCGCCCCTACCGGCCGACGAGCGTTCCTGCATCTTCGTCCAGCGCGTCTAGCGGCTACGCGCTCGGCCAGTCGGGCGTCTCCGCGTTGCGGTCGTACAGTCCGCCGGGACGACACTCTGTCGAGTGGTACTGGCCCACCGGCGTGCCGGCATCGTCCAGCGCAACCCAGACGGCGATCACATGCGCGTTCTGCCGGCTCACACCCAGCCGGAGCGCAACCTGCTCGACGGTCTGGATCGCGTAACACTGGGTCTTCGCCTCGTCGGTGATCCCGCGCAGGTGCCATGACTCGTGCGCCAGGGTGACGACTCCCCACACCGCGCGCAGCGTGTCCTCGTTGCAGCTGCCGCTGATCAGACACCCGAACGACTTCTGGTCGCCACGCCAGACCCGCTCCAGGCCACGACAGGTCTCGGCGGAGAGGCTCGTCTTGTTCCCGGGCTTGCCGTTCTGGTCGAAGTCGACCCAGCCTGAATTCGGCGTGATCTCCACCAGTCGGGCCCAGAAGCCCGGACAGCTGACCTCGACGTGCCGTGAGGCGACTGAGCTCGCGACGAGGGCAAGCCGGTTCTCGTTCTCCTCCCGACGGGTGAACTGCCAGGCCGAGAAGAGCATGACGGGGATCAAGAGGACGAGGAGGACGCGCATCCCTCAGCTATCGGCGGCGTCCGGGTTGCGCCGTAGCGTGAGTTCGTGCGGCGACGGAGGTACCCAGCAGCCATCGCCCGCAGCGGCGAGCCCCGAATCCGGCGTCTCAACGACGTCATCGGGCTGCCGCGGCGGAGCCCTCTCTATCCAGAGCTGGCGCGGGCGCTCACAGCCGCGGACGCGTTCCACGTCCTCCATACCGACCTCGACCCGGTGCCCGTGCGGCCGACGTCGACGACGAGCCAGAGCGGCTGCTACCGGCTGCGCAAGGAGGATCCCGTCGACCTCCGCGTGTCACGGCGTCACGGCCGGATTCCCCTCAGCTTCCTGCACGAGCTCGGCCATCTCGTCGATCACCAGCTCGGCCGTCAGTTCGGCAATGCGTGGGCGTCGGGGCGGCACGAAGCATTTGCCGACTGGCGCGCCGCCGCCGCGAGCCTGCCGTCGCGTGCGCCTGCCGGATCCAGCCGTGGACGGCGCCGCTACTTCGACTCGGCGAAGGAACTGTGGGCCCGCAGCTACGCACAGGCGATGCTGATGCGCTCGAACGATCCCTCGCTCCGCCGCCAGGTCACAGAACTGGTCGAGGCGGACGACATCTTCGTCTGGCCTGGCTCGGACTTCGCCGCGGTGGCGGTGGAGATCGAGCGCGTCTTCGGCGCGCTCGGCCTACTCCGCGGCGACGTGGCCGTCGCGGCCTGAGCCCAGTTCCAGGCCGACCGCGAGCCCTGCTTCGAAGATTCGCGTCAGGGGCGAGCGCAACTCGTCGCCGTCCGCATCACCGTCCAGCGACTCGACCAGCGCGCCCGCGTAGACGTCCTCGACGCGCGCGACGCTCGCCAGATCGCAATGGTCGGCGATGACGGCGTGGCGACCGCGTTCCTGCACGAGATCGACGGCCGCCGTCAGCTGCGCCGGCTTCGAATCCGGGTGCTCGTGCAGGTGAACTCCGATCAGGAAGCCGGCCGTGAACGCCTCGCCGCCGTACGAGACGGCGTGGCCACGCGGGTCCACATGCTCGCTCAGCGCCGCCTCCGACGCGTCGAGGGCGAGCCAGGCGACGTAGTCCCATTCGAGACCGAGCCGCTCGACGAGAGCCGCGGGCGAAGGCTCGGAGCTGACGAGCGCAACCGCTCGCTCGAAGTCTTCGGCCTCATAGCCCTCGTTCACTGGCCGGACGCCTTGTCCCACTGCCGCCGCATCCAGCCGCCGGTGTCGATTCGCTCCATGATCGCCTGGTCGAAGTTGGCCGCCCGCTCGAGCACGACCTCCCTCAGCTCCTCCTGCGACGCCTCGTCGAGCGTCGCCGCGTAGGCGCGGATCGCATCCGCAAACGCCGGCCCCGTGTACTCGCGGGCGAGCTCGTCGACGCGGTGTTCGATCTCCGCGCGCGCCATCACGCTCCCTTTTGCGCTTCGAGCTGACGGGCCTCGCCGCGCTCGCCGGAGAGATCCGGGTGCTCGTCGAAGGCGTACTTGACGATCGCTCGTTTCGCGGCTTGCACCTCGTCGAGCCGGCGCACCGGTCGGGAGCGCGGCGCCTCCCGCAGCAAGGCGGGATCCTCGGCCGCCTCCCGCGCGATCGCCAGCATCGCCTCCACGAAGGCGTCGAGTCGCTCCTTGGGCTCGGTCTCGGTCGGCTCGATCATCAGCGCCTCGGGAACGACGAGCGGGAAGTAGATCGTCGGCGGATGGAAGTCGTAGTCCATCAGCCGCTTCGCCACATCGAGCGCGGTGATCCCATGCTCGCGCTTCAGGCTGCGGGCGCTGAGCACGAACTCGTGCATGCAAAGCCGGTCATAGGGCAGGTCGTAGGCGTCGCGGAGCCTGGCCAGCAGGTAGTTCGCGTTCAGCACAGAGACCTCGGACATCTCGCGCAGCGCAGGCCCGTACGAGCGGATGTAGGCGTACGAGCGCACGAATACCCCGAACGGCCCGGTGAAGCCGCGAACCTTGCCAATCGACTTCGGTCGGTCGTAGTCGAGGCGGAACGCGTCACCGTCCTTGACGATCGCCGGCACGGGCAGGTACGGCTCGAGCTTGCTCCGCACGACGATCGGCCCGCCACCCGGGCCACCGCCTCCGTGCGGCTGCGAGAACGTCTTGTGCAGGTTGATGTGCACGATGTCGAAGCCCATATCGCCGGGCCGTGAGATCCCACAGACAGCGTTCAGGTTGGCACCGTCGTAATAGAGAAGCGAGCCGGCGTCGTGGAAGATCTTCGCGACCTCCTCGATGTGCTCGTCGAAGAGCCCGAGGGTGGACGGGTTCGTCAGCATCAGCCCGGCGGTTCGCTCGTTCACCTTCGACCGCAAGTCGTCGAGATCGAGGTTCCCGCGCGCGTCCGTGCCGACCTTCTCCAGCTTGTAGCCCGCCATGGTCACGCTCGCCGGGTTCGTCCCATGCGCCGTGTCCGCAGTGATGATCGTGTCGCGCTGCTCGCCTTCGCCGCGGTCCTCGAAGTACGCACGCATCAGCATCAGGCCCGTCAGCTCACCCTGCGACCCCGCTGCCGGCTGGAGCGAGCAGGCGTCGAGGCCGGCGACCTCCTGGAGGATCTCCTGCAGCCGCCACATCAGCTCGAGCGCGCCCTGCGCGCCGCTCTCTTCCTGGTGCGGGTGGAGGTCCTTGAAGCCCGGCAGCATCACGACGCGCTCGTTCACGCGCGGGTTGTGCTTCATCGTGCAGCTCCCGAGCGGATAGAAGCCCGTGTCGATGCCGAAGTTGCGTGTCGAGAGCGCAGTGAAGTGCCGCATGACCTCGGGCTCGGCCAGCTCGGGCAGTCGCGGCGGCTCGGCTCGCCGCAGCTCCTCCGGCACCTCGGCAGCCGGCAGGTCGTAGCTCGGGAGGGTCGATGCTCGACGGCCCGGCTTCGACTTCTCGTAGATCAATTTCATGCGCGGACCTCGGCGAGCACCTGTGCGAGGCGGTCGATGTCCGCCGGGCTCCGCTTCTCGGTGACCGCGATCAGGAGGACGTCGTCCATGCCTTCGTAGTCGCCGCCGATCGCGTAGCCCGGATGGACGCCGAGCTCTCGTGCGTCGGCGATCACGTCCCTCGCCGGTCGTGCGAGCCGGACCGCGAACTCCTTGAAGGTCGCCTTCTCGGGAAACGCGGGCCGGAGCCCCAGCCGCTCCTTGGCGTAGGCGGCGAGGCCCATGCAGGTCTCCCCCACTTCCCTGAGCCCCTGCGGGCCCAGCCACGAGAGATGCACCAGACCGGCGAGCGCCAGCAGCGTCTGGTTCGTCGTGATGTTCGAGGTCGCCTTCTCCCGGCGGATGTGCTGCTCGCGGGTCTGGAGCGTCAAGACGTAGCCGCGTTCCCCGTTCAGGTCCGTCGTCTCGCCGATGATGCGGCCCGGCAGCCGGCGCGTGTACTCCGCCTTCGAGGCCAGGAAGCCGTAGTGCGGCCCGGCGTAGGACTGGTAGTTGCCCGCGCCCTGGCCCTCGCCGATCGCCATTGCGCAGCCGTAGTTTCCAGGCGCCTCGAGCACGCCGAGCGAGACCGGGTCGACATGGGCGATCGCCATCGCGCCCGCGTCGTTCGCGGCAGCAGCGAGGTCGGGCGCCGGCTCGAGGATCCCGAACACGTTCGGCTGCTGGAAGATCACGCAGGCCGCGTTCTCGGCCGCCGCCCGGAGGGTGCTCGGGTCGATAGTGCCGCCGGAATGCGCAAGCTCGACGATCTCGAGCCCGAAGCCGGGAGCGTAGGTCTTGACCACCTGGCGCACCTGCGGGTTCAGCGTCTCCGCGAGCACGACCTTCGTCCGTCCGGTCGCGTGCTTCGCGACGTAGCAGGCGTCGGCGGCGACGGTCGTGCCGTCGTAGCCGGAGGCGTTCGAGACGTCCATGCCCGTCAGCTCGCAGATCGCCGTCTGGTACTCGAAGATCGCCTGGAGGACGCCCTGGCTCATCTCCGGCTGGTAGGGCGTGTAGGCGGTCAGGAACTCGCCGCGCTGGAGCACGGCGTCGACGACCGCAGGAACGTAGTGGTCGTAGATCCCGGCACCGAGGAAGGAGAGCTCCTGCGTCGTGTCGACGTTCTTCGCCGCGAGCTCCTCCAGGTGCCGCACGAGGTCCGGCTCCGAGAGTGCGGGCTCGAGATCGAGCGCGCCCTGGAAGCGAACGCCGGCCGGGATGTCCTTGAAGAGCTCCTCGAGCGACGAGACGCCGATCGCCGCGAGCATCTCCTCGCGGTCGCTATCGGTGAGGGAGAGCTGGTTGCCCACTACGGCTACTGCTCGGCGAGGAACTGCTTGTACGCGTCCACGTCGAGCAGCGAGTCGACTTCGGACGCGTCGGAGAGCCGGATGCGGATGAGCCAGCCTTCACCGTACGGATCCTCGTTCACCGTCTCGGGCGCCTCGACGACTTTCTCGTTCACCTCCAGGATCTCGCCCGAGAGCGGCGCGATCACGTCGGAGACCGCCTTGACGGACTCGACCTCGCCGTAGGTGGAGTCCTTCGCCACCGAGCTGCCTTCGCTCGGCGCCTCGAAGTGGACGAGCTCGCCGAGCGCGTCCTGCGCGAACCACGTGACCCCGCACGTCGCCTCGTCACCGTCGATCCGCGCCCAGTCGTGCTCGCGGTGGTACTTCAATCCCTCGGGGTAGTCCTCGCCGGCAGCCAAGCTACTCCTCTCGCTTGTAGATCGGTTTCGGGACGACGACGGCGCGGCGCTCCTTGCCGCGGACGTCGATCTGGAGGGCGGTGCCCGGCGCGGCGGACGCAGCCGGGACGTAGCCCATGCCGATGCCCTTGTCGAGCATCGGGGAATGCGTACCGGACGTCACGTCGCCACCACCGACGATCGGCATGCCCTGGCGCGGGATCGCCTTCTCCTCCATCACGAACGCGACGAGCTTCCGCGTCGGGCCCGACTCCTTGATCGCCCGCAACTCGGCGGCACCGGTGAACTCCTTGTCGAGCGCGCACGTCCAGCCAAGCCCGGCCGAGATCGCGTCCGTCTCCTCCGTGATGTCGTTGCCGTGCAGCGGATAGCAGACCTCGAGCCGGAGTGTGTCTCGCGCGCCGAGTCCGCAGGGAACGGCGCCGCGGGCGACAACTGCATCCCAGAGCTCGACCGCGTCCTCGGCGGGGCACATCAGCTCGACGCCGGACTCGCCGGTGTAGCCGGTCCGGTTCACCATCACCTCGACACCGTCGATCGCACCCATCGCGTGGGTGAACGGCCTGGCTTCGGGCAGCCCAAGGCGCTCGATCGACTTCGGCCCCTGGACGGCCAGCAACGCGTACTCGTCGGACGCGTCACGCACCTCCGAGCCGCGGATCTCGCGCTCCTTCAGCCACGCATACGCGGCGTCGTGGTTGCCCGCGTTGACGACGAGGAGATAGTGGTGCGGATCGAGCCGGTAGGCGATCAGGTCGTCGACGATCCCGCCATGGTCGTTCGTCAGCAGCGTGTACTGCGCCTCCCCCTCGCCGAGCTTGTCGAGGTCGTTCGAGAGCAGTGACTGCAGCAGCTCATGGGCGTTCGGCCCCTCCACATGGAACTGGCCCATGTGGGAGACGTCGAAGACGCCGCAGTCGGTGCGCACAGCGCGGTGCTCCGGGATGACACCTTCGTACTGGACGGGCATCTCCCAGCCTGCGAACGGGACCATCCGCGCTCCCGCTGCGACGTGACGTCCGTGAAGCGGCGTCTGTACGAGGGTCTGCACCCGGCTGACTCTAACGGCTCTAGAAAGCACGACGCCCCGGCAAGCCGGGGCGTCGGACCGGGTCTCCTAAGCCGACCGGGCAGTCGGCCAAGAGGGCATGTGCACACACTTCCGCACTTGCTCGAAACTCAAACCTCTTGCGAGATCAGTCCTCGCGCAGGAATGACGGAATCTCGAGCTCTGAGTCGGTCGGCTCTTCCCGCGGCCGGTCCGGAACGCCGTTGGGCACGGCCTGTGCGACCGGGGCCTCGAGTCGACGGCGCTTCTGACGGTGGCCGAAGCCGGTGGCGATCACGGTCACGCGCACCTCGTCTCCGAGCGAGTCGTCGATCACGGCGCCGAAGATCACGTTCGCGTTCTGGTCGGCCGCGCCGGTGACCACCTCGGCCGCCTCGTTCACCTCGAAGAGCCCGAGCTCGCTGCCGCCCGTGACGTTCAGGAGAATGCCCGTCGCTCCGTCGACCGACTGCTCGAGCAGCGGTGAGGAGACAGCGGTGCGGGCCGCCTCGGCCGCGCGGTTCTCGCCCGATGCGATCCCGATGCCCATGAGTGCGGAGCCGGCGTCGCGCATGATGGTGCGCACGTCGGCGAAGTCGAGGTTGACGATCCCGGGCACGGTGATCAGGTCGGTGATGCCCTGGACTCCCTGGCGGAGGATGTCGTCCGCGATGCGGAAAGCTTCGGTGACGGGCGTCTTCTTCTCCACCACCTGCAGCAGCCGGTCGTTCTCGATCACGATCAGGGTGTCGACGCGGTCGCGGAGATTCTGGATCCCGACCTCGGCCTGCTCGGCGCGCCTGCGGCCCTCGAAGCCAAACGGCTTCGTGACGACTCCGACCGTCAGCGCCTCGAGCTCGCGCCCCAGCTCAGCGATGATCGGAGCGCCGCCGGTGCCGGTGCCGCCGCCCTCTCCGGCGGTGACGAAAATCATGTCGGCGCCCTTCAGCGCCTCCTTCAACTCATCGCGGCTCTCCTGCGCAGCGGCGAGACCGACCGCGGGATCAGCGCCGGCGCCCAGGCCCCGTGTCGCGGCCGAGCCGATGTGGATCTTCACGTCGGCGTCCGCCATCAGCAGCGCCTGGGCATCCGTGTTGACGGCGATGAACTCCACCCCACCGAGTCCGGCGTCGACCATGCGATTGACCGCGTTCGTGCCGCCGCCGCCGACGCCGACGACTTTGATGACCGCGAGGTAGTTGCCTGAGGAATCTCTCATGGGCTGAATGTCTCGACGTCTCTCGACCTGAAGCTCGAGTAGAGCATCGGGGTGACGACGTTCCTTTCCGCGTCCAGGGTACGTTTCCTTGTTCGGGTTGTCAATGCGAACCTCATGGTAGCGTCGAGGTTGAACTCTCTACCTCAACCTGAGAGTTGAGACTGTCGCCTGCGACGGGACGATCGGGCACGCTCACGTCCAGGTAGCCCCCCGCCCCGCCGAGCTCGGGAATCACCCGCCGTGCGACCTCGAGCTTCACCGGCAGGTCGCGGTTGTCCCCGAGCCGGAGCTCGAGCCCGTTGCGGAGGACGAGCTTGAGGTCCCCGCGCGTGGCGACAGCGGATGCAACGGGAAGAGGCAGCGGCTTCGAGACGAGCGGCGCCACCGCGGCGACGGCGCGGAGCTGCATCCCACCGACAGCCTCGCCGAGCCGAACCTCGACGTCACGCTTGAGCCAGATCCGCGGGAGGCCGCGGTGTGCGCCGCGGTCGAGCTCGGCGACGATCCTTCCACCGTCGGCAACGAGCCACGACGAGGAACCCTGTCGGAGCACCGCGACCGGGATCTCGGGAACGATCGCGATCCGCAGCGTTTGCGGGAAGGCTCGGTCGAACGACGCGGCGGCAACCATCGGCACGCGCTCGGCGCGCTGCTCGAGGTCGGCGAGGTCGAGCCCGAGCAGGCTCTCGCCGAGCGCCGGTGACAGCCCCTTCTGCACCTCGGCCGCTACCTCGGGCGGGGCGCCCTCCACGGCGAAGGTACGCACCGCGAACGCGGAGGTTCCACGCGCAGCTGCGTAGAGACCGAGCGCCGTCAGGAGGATCAGCAGTCCCGTCAGAAGGGAGCGGCCCGAGGGCGCGATCCTGGCCAGCTCGAGGCCACCGCCCGGCCGAGCGCGCGGGAAGGAGACGGCAGTCGAGGCACGCGTTCGCGGGCGTGGGCGATTCCGTGATCCTCTACCTTCGGCCACGTCGCGGGTTTCGCCACGGCAGCGGCGCTTCCTGCGGTGTCAGTCGGGAGGAAGCTCGATCTCGCCGAGCAGTTCGACCTCATGCTCGAGCTCGACCCCGAACCACTCGCGTGCGCGCCGGCGGGCCTCGTGCATCAGCGCCAGAGCGTCCGTCGTGGTGGCGCCGCCCGCGTTCTCGATGAAGTTCGCGTGCTTCGGCGAGATCACCGCGCCGCCGACCGCGTGCCCTTTCAGCCCGCACACCTCGAGCATGCGCCCGGCCCCGAGCTCGTGCTCCGGGTTCTTGAAGACGCTGCCGAAAGTGCGCTTGTTCGTGGGCTGCGTGGCCTTGCGCTGCGCAATCAAGGCACTGACCAGCTCCTTGATCTCGTCCGGCGGACGAGGCTCGAGCCGGTACTCGACCTCGGCGACGACCTGTCCGTGCCGGAGATCGGAGTGACGGTAGGAAAGGCCGAGCTCCGCCGGTGTCAGCCAGCCCGATCCGCCGGCGGTTACGACACGCGCACGGACGAGGATCTGCGACCAGTCGCTGCCGTAGGCGCCCGCATTCATCCAGACGCCGCCGCCGGCGGTCCCTGGGATCGCGCACGCGAATTCGAAGCCGCCGAGACCAGCCGCCCTCGCGTGGTGGAGGGCGACAGCGTTCGTCGCGCCGCCGCCGGCGATGAGCCTCTCGCCGTCGACGCGGACCGCCGCGAGCTCACCGGCGAGCCGGAGGACGAGCGCCTCGACACCCTCGTCGGCGGCAAGGAGGTTCGAGCCGAGCCCAACGGTGGCGACCTGCAGATGGCGCTTCTCTGCCCATGCGAGCGCCTGCTCGAGCTCCGCGAGCGTCGTCGGCTTGGCGAACGCGCGCGCTGGACCGCCGGTACCGAGCGTCGTCAGCCGCGCCAGCGACGTGTCCTCCGCGATCTTCATGCCAGCGCTGCCAGCACGAGCGGGCCGGCGCGATCGACGTCGCCGGCTCCGACGGTCAGCACGAAGTCGCCGGCGCGAGCCCACGACGCCACGATCCGGACGCCGTCCTCGACGCCCGGAGCCCAGCCGGCCTGAAGCCCCGGCCGCAGCGCGTCGACGACGAGCTTCCCGTCGACTCCGTCGATCGGTTCTTCCCGGGCACGGTAGATCTCGGTCACGCAGACGGCGTCGGCGGTCGAGAGCGCAGCGCCGAGCTCGTGCGCCAGGTGGCGCGTGCGCGAGTAGAGGTGCGGCTGGAAGAGAACGAGGACCCGCCCCTCCGTCTGCTCGCGCGCTGCGGCGACGGTCGCCGCGATCTCCGACGGGTGGTGCGCGTAGTCGTCGACGACCGTGACGCCCGCGTGCTCGCCGACGAGCTCGAAACGCCGGGTCGCGCCGCAGAATCGCGCCAGCACGGGCTCCGCCTCGGCGCGATCGACGCCGGCGAGCTCGAGGGCCGCCAGCGCGGCGGCAGCGTTTCTGCGGTTGTGCTCGCCGGCGACCTGCAGCTCGAACGACACGGGCTCGAGCTCCCAGCCGCGCACGACGTGCGGCACCTCGGCGAGCCAGTCGTCGAACAGCGCCTCCACCTCCGCGGCCGAGGCGAACGTCGAATGGTGGTCGAGCTCGATGTTGGTCACGACGGCGACCTGCGGACGCAGCCGCTCGACCGTCCTGTCGGACTCGTCCCCTTCCGCGACGAGCCAGCCCTCCCCCGCGCCCGCGTTGCCACCGAGCTGCGCGATCTCCCCACCGACGAGCCAGGCCGGATCGAGCCCGAGCTCGGCGAGGACGAACGCGATCATCCCGGTGGTCGTCGTCTTTCCGTGCGCGCCGGCGACTACGATCGAGCGCCTGAGCGAGATGAGCTCGGCGAGGAACTCCGCCCTCTGCGTGCCTTTCACGGACGGATAGGCGCTCGACACGATCGCCTCCCAGCCGTCCGGCACCACCGGCTCGGGCGCCAGCACGAGCTCGACATCCCCGAGGGTGCTGAGATACGGCGTCTCGACGCGGTCCCAACCCCCCACCTCGGCGCCCCAGGCACGCGCGAGGAACGCATAGGAGGAGAGGCCGGCCCCGCCGATCCCGACGAACCAGAGACGCCTACCGGCGAGCGGCTGCAAGCGCGATCAGCTCCTCCGCGATCTCGTCCGCGGCGTGCGGCCGTGCCATCGACAGCATCGCCGCGCGCATCGACTCGAGGCGCGGCCGGTCGGCAAGCAGGGCGTCGACCACTGCCGGCACGCGCTGCAGCTCGGGCTCCGGGACGACGACCGCACCGCCGCCCCGCTCGAAGTGGCGCGCGTTCTGCGTCTGGTGATCGGCGGTCGCGTGGGGATAGGGCACGAGGATCGCCGGAGTGCCTGCAGCGGCGAGCTCCCAGATCGTTCCACCGGCGCGCGAGATCGCGATGTCGGGAGCGGCGAGGGCGGCTCCGAACTCACTCGTCGACGCGAGGAGCACGTAGTCGTCCCTGTGCACCCGCTCTCGCAGGCCCTCGTAGTCCCGCTCGCCCGAGACGTGCAGCACGGTCGGTCCAGCGTCACCGTAGTTCTCGACCGCAAACTCGTTGAGACTGCGAGCGCCGGCGAGCGCTCCGAAGAAGGCGAGCACGGGGGCGTCGCCCGAGATCCCGAACCGGCGCCGGGCCTCCGCCTGCGAGACACCGAGGTGAGCGCTGGGCACCGGTCGACCGGTGACGCGATATTTCGAGCCGTCGCGGCCGTCGATGCCGTAGGCGAGAAAGACGCGCTTCGCGAACGGCGCCGCGAGCCGGTTGGCGAGGCCGAGATGCGCATCCGCCTCCGTCAGCGCCGCCGGAAGCTTGCGCCGCCAGGCGGCGTAGACCATCGGCCCCGCGACGTAGCCGCCGCCGCCCAGCACGACATGCGGTCGCCGGCGCTTCAGGATCGCGGCGCACGCGCGGGGAGCGCGACCGGCGGTGACAAGCGAGCGCAGCAGCGCGAGTGAAGGGCGGCGCGGGAAACCCGCGATCTCGAACGTGTCGAGCTCGTACCCCGCTTCGGGGACGAGCCTAGCCTCGACGCGATCCGGCGACCCGGCGAACGTCACGTGGACGCCTCGCGCGCGGAGCGCCTCCGCCACCGCCAGCGACGGCAGGACGTGCCCGGCTGTTCCGCCGGCGGCTATCAGACACCGCAGCTCGCCGTTGGGGTGCGCGCTCATCGACCGCGATGTTAAGGACGATCCCCACCGAGGCGAGCAGGACCAGGAGGCTCGAGCCTCCGTAGGAGACGAACGGCAGCGGGATTCCGGTCAGTGGTGCGACGCCGAGCACCGCTGCGAGGTTCACGGCCGCCTGGCCGCAGACGAGCGACGTGATCCCGGCAGCGAGAAGCTTTCCGAAGGGGTCGCGACAGCGGAGCGCGACGGAGAAGCCGGCGAACGCGAACGCGCCGAACGCCGCGATCACCGCGGTGGTGCCGATCAATCCGAGCTCCTCGCCGATGACCGCGAGGATCATGTCCGTCTGCTGCTCGGGCAGATAGTTGATCTTCTGGACGCCCTCGCCGAGCCCCTTGCCCGTGAGCCCGCCCGAGCCGATCCCGATCAACGCCTGCACGGTCTGAAAGCCCGCGTTCTCCGGATCGGACCACGGATCCAGGAAGCTGAAGACGCGAGCGCGCCGGTACGGCTCGATCCAGATCGCAGCCATGCCGGCCGCGAGCGCGAGCGAGGTCGCGCCCGCCAGCACACGGCCGGGAACGCCTGCGACGACCAGCATCCCGAGCATCATCAGCATCAGTGCGATCGTCGTCCCGAGGTCGGGCTCGACGACGATCAGCGCAGCGAAGAGGCAGGTGAGCATCCCGATCGGCTTCCAGAGCTCGCCGAGCGTCCGCGGCGCCCCGTTCCGGGCGAGGTACGCGGCAGCCCAGATCAGCAGCGCGACCTTCGCGAGCTCGGAGGGCTGGAACGTGAGCGGCCCCGCGGTGAGCCAGCGCTTCGCACCGTTGATCTCGGGCGCGATCACCAGCACCGCGGTGCAGAGCCCGAGCGCCGCCAGGACGAGCGGTGGGGCGAGGATGCGCAGCCGGCGATGATCGAAGCGGGAGAAGAAGAGCATCAGGGCGACGCCGGCGAGGGCGTAGATCCCCTGGCGCGCGAGGTACGTGACCGGATCGCCGTTCCCGAGCGCTGCGGCGGCCGAGGTGGCGCTGTAGACCATGACGAGTCCAAAGGCCACGAGCCCGAGCGTGATGAGGACGAGCAGACGCTGCTCGAGCTGACCTCGATTCATCCTTTGAGGTTCTCTACGAGCCTCCTGAATTCCTCTCCGCGGTGCTCGAAGTCCCGGAACTGGTCGTAGCTCGCACACGCCGGCGAGAGCAGCACCACGTCGCCCGGTTGCGCCACGCTCGCCGCCTCAGCGACGGCGCGGTCGAGCGTCACCGAGAGCAGGAACGGCACCGACGCGTACGCGAGATCCTGGGAGAGCGGGTCTGCCGCCTCCCCGATCAGATACGCGGTCGTGACGTTCGCACGCGCAACGTCCTGCGCGAACTCGTCGAAGCGCTCGCCCTTGAGGGAGCCGCCGAGGATCAGCTGCAACGGCGAGGAGAACGCAGTCAGCGCGCGCCGCGCCGCAGCGGTGTTCGTCGCCTTCGAGTCGTTGACCCAGCGGACGCCGCCGATCTCGGCCACGAGCTCGAGCCGGTGCGGGACGCCGGGAAAGGTGAGCAGAGCCGTTGCGATCGCTTCCTCGCCACGCCCGAGTGCGCGGGCGGCCGCCGTCGCCGCGGCGGCGTTCTCGCGGTTATGTGCGCCCGGGATCAGTGGCTCGGCCGGGAGGTCGTCGTCCGCGGCGAACTCGATGCGGCGTCCGGCGCCCGGCACCGGGCCGAACCCGCGCGGCACGACGGCGATGTCGTCCGGAGTCTGGTTCTCGAAGACCCGCAGCTTCGCGGCGCGGTAGGCCTCAAAGGTGCCATGCCGGTCGAGATGGTCGGGTTCGAGGTTCAGGAGGACGGCGACCCTAGGCCGGAAGCTCTCGACGTCCTCGAGCTGGAAGCTCGAGAGCTCACAGACGATCCACTCGTCCGGCCCGTGCTTGCCTTCGAGCTCGCTCAGAGCAGTCCCGACGTTCCCGGCCGTGCTCGCGTCGAGCATCGCGCCGAGCAGCTCCGTCGTGGTGGTCTTGCCGTTCGTGCCGGTGACGCCGACGATCGGGTTCGGCAGATAGCGCGACGCGAGCTCGATCTCGCTCCAGACCGGGATGCCGCGCTCGCGCGCCTCGAGCACGAGAGGAACCTCCCCCGGGACGCCTGGGCTCTTGACGAGCACATCGACGCCGTCGAGCAGCGCGAGGTCCGTGTCGTTCCCGAGCGTGCGGTCGGCGACAACCACGTCCGCGCCGTTCGCCTCGAGCAGCGCCTTCGCCGCCCGCCCCGAGCGCGCCAGGCCGAGCACGAGGACGCGCTGGTTCACAGGCGAAACTGGAGGTAGTAGCGGTAGTAGAGGACGAAACCGGCGGTGGCGAGGATGGCGGCGATGATCCAGAAGCGCACCATGATCTTCGTCTCCGACCAGGCCTTCATCTCGAAGTGGTGGTGGATCGGCGCGATCAGGAAGACCCGGCGTCCCCAGTACTTGAAGCTGACCGTCTGGATGATCACCGACAGGGCTTCGACGACGTAGATCCCCGCGATCAGCACGAGCAGCGCTTCGGTGCCGGTCACGATCGCAAAGCCGGCGAGCGCGCCGCCGAAAGCCATCGAGCCCGTGTCGCCCATGAAGAGCTCGGCCGGGAAGGCGTTGTACCAGAGGAATCCGATCGCAGCGCCAATCAGGGCGGCCGCAAGGATGGCGAGGTCGAGCTGGAAGTTGTCCCGCTGGCCCGGGTCGCCCGACCGGATATACGCGATCACGGCCATCGCCAGAAACGTCAGGAGAGCGATGATCCCCGTCCCCGCCGCGAGCCCGTCGAGGCCGTCCGTCAGGTTCGCGCCGTTCGCAGCGCCCGCGATGACCAGGAACAGGAACGGGTAGTAGGCATACGAGAGCGGGATGTCGACGTTCGCGACCGGGATGTAGATCGCTGTGTCGAGCTGCGTCTGCGAGTGGACCGCGACCCCCACGACGACCGTGATTGCGGCGAGCAGGAGGAGCTTCCACCGGCCCTGAAGTCCGAGGGAGCGCCGGTGGCGGAGCTTGATGAAGTCGTCCAGAAAGCCAATCGCGCCGCACGCAACGGTCACGAAGAGCACAGTCAGCGCCGGAAGTGTGAACTTGGAGAGCGCCAGGAAGGGCAGGAGCGCGCACAGCAGGATCAGCAGGCCGCCCATCACCGGTGTCCCCTGCTTGACGACGTGGCCGGCGGGGCCGTCCTCACGGATCGGCTGGCCGAGCTCGTTGCGGCGGAGGAACTCGATGAACTTCGGTCCGATCACGACGGAGACGACCATCGCGATGAAGCCCGCTATGAAGACCCTGACCACTACTCGCTCGGGTTCGCCAGCGCGGGGGCGATGCCTTCGAGGGCAACAGAACGGGACGCCTTGACGAGAACGGCGTCGCTCGGCTCGACAAGTTTCCGTGCCGCTTCGAGCGCCGCGTCCGCGTCGGGCATCCAGGCCTCGAAGCCGTAAGCGCGTGCGACATCGCCTACCGCGATCACCTCGATCCCCAGCTCGGCTGCCAGCTCTGCGATCTCGCGGTGATGCCGCTCGGTGTGCTCGCCGAGCTCGGCCATGCCACCGAGGATCGCGACGAGGCGGCGGCCGGCGCCCCGTTCCGCAAGGTGCCGCAGCGCGGCTTCCATCGAGGTCGGGTTGGCGTTGTAGGCGTCGTTGACGACGAAGCCGCCGCCGGGCAGCGGCAGCTCTTCTCCCCGCCACGGCGACAGCAACACCGTCGCGGCGCTCTCGGGCAGACGGTCCAGCGGCAGGCCCAGCGCCTCGTACGCCGTCATCGCCGTGAGCGCGTTCTGCGCCTGGTGGCGAGAGGTGAGGGGGAAACGGATGCGCTCGCCGCCGAACGCGACATGGGCACCATCGTCTCGCAACTCGACGTCGACCGGGCCGACGCGTAGCACCTCGATGTCGTCGCGAAGGTGCGGCTCGAGGTCGGCCGACAACGGGACGACCGCGATCCCTCCCTCGGGGAGCGCGGCTACGAGCTCCGCCTTCGACCGTGCAACACCGTCGACGGACCCGACCAGCTCGAGATGCACGGGACCGACGGCGGTGATCACACCGAGATCCGGACGCGCGATCCGGCAGAGCGCGGCGATCTGGCCGAGGCCCCGCATCCCCATCTCCACCAGACAGATCTCGGTGTCGGGCTCCAGCCTGCCGAGCGTGAGCGGCACGCCGAGCTCCGCGTTGTAGCTGCCCTCGGTTGCGACTGTGCGCGCGACCGGCGCGCAAAGGGCGGCGAGGATGTCTTTGGTCGAGGTCTTGCCGGTGGAGCCTGTGATGCCGACGAACCGAGCGCTGCTGGCTGCGCGAAGGACCTCACCCACGATCGCCATGGCCGCGAACTCGTCGGTCGGAACGAGCGTCGTCGCGCCGCGATCGCGCGCTTCGTCGACGAACGCACGTCCGCCGCGAATGGCGACGAAGAGATCGGCAGGCCGGACGAGGCGCGAGTCGATCTGGAGACCGGTGATCTGGTCGGAGACGGAGCCGGGAGTGAGCTCCCCAAGGCCGAGCGTCTCGAGCGCCCGGACAGAGATCGGGATCATGCGCGCAGGGCCTCCCGCGCTACGACCCTGTCGTCGAACGCGAGCTTCTCACCCGCGATCTCCTGGCCTTGCTCGTGCCCCTTGCCCGCGATGACGACGACGTCCCCCTCCTCCGCAAGGTCGATCGCGCGCCCGATCGCCGAGCGCCGGTCCGGGTCGATCTCGACGTCGGTGCCGGTGCCCTGGAGCACGTCCTGGATGATCGCGAGCGGGTCCTCGCTGCGCGGGTTGTCGGACGTGACGATGACCACGTCGGCGAGGTCGCGCGCCACCTTCCCCATCAGCGGGCGCTTCTGCCGGTCGCGGTCGCCGCCGGCCCCGAACACGACGATCACGCGTCCTTCCGCCAGCTCGCGCGCAGTCCGAAGCACGTTGTCGAGAGCGTCCGGCTTGTGGGAGTAGTCGACCACCACCGAAAAGGGCTGCCCTTCATCGACCGCCTCGAATCGTCCCGGCACGCCTTCCAGCACGCCGATCCCCGCCGCGATCTGGTCGTCGTCCACGTCGAGCAGGATTCCGGCCGCGATCGCGCCCAGGACGTTCTCGACGTTGAAGCGACCGCGCAGGCTCGACCGGATCTCGATCCCGCCGGCCGTGAATCGCGCGCCTGTCGGGCCGAGCTCGAGCTGGTCGGCCCGGATCTCGGCGTCGTCGGCCAGCCCGAAGGTGATCAGCGGCGCGCGATTGGCGTACGCGAGCTCCTCGGCCAGCCGTCGCCCCCAGTCGTTGCCGATATTGACGGCGGCCGGAACTGGCGCGGCGCCGGTGAAAAGCCTGCGCTTCGCGGCAAAGTAGTCCTCCATCGACTCGTGGAAGTCGAGGTGGTCCTGGCTCAGGTTCGTGAACACGAGCGCATCGAAGCGGACGCGGTCGAGCCGGTGCAGCACCGATGCGTGAGACGACGCCTCGAGTGCGACGCTGCGGTTGCCGGCGTCGAGCATCTCGCGGAACGTGCGCTGGAGGTCGATCGCCTCCGGCGTGGTGCGCACGACGGGGCGCACCTCCCCACCGACGCGGCTCTCGACAGTCCCGAGCAGACCCGGGTGCAGGCCGGCGGCCTCCAGCACGGAGTAGAGGAGATACGCGGTCGTCGTCTTCCCGCTCGTGCCCGTGACGCCGGCGACTTCGAGCTCGCGCGTGGGCTCCCCGAAGAACGCGTCCGCGGCGGTCGCCATCGCAGCCCGCGTCGAGGGCACGACGAGCTGCGGCACCTCCGGCTGCACAGCACGCTCGACGACGAGCACGACGGCACCGTTCTCGACCGCCTCCACCGCGAAGTCGTGCCCGTCGGCGTGCTCGCCGGGGACGGCGAAGAACGCCGCGCCGGGGGTGACGGCGCGCGCGTCGTAGGCGAGGTCCCGCACCTCAACGGGATCGGGAGTTCCGAGGACCGCCTCTGGTGCGAGCGCAGCGACAAGGCGCTCGAGCTCCATGTTGGGGCAACGCTACCGAGTGGCGTCGGCGTCGGGTTCAGCGTCCGGCGCGACCTCGAGCTCGACGAGGCTCGAACGGGCGATCTCTGCGAATGCGGGCGCCGCGACGACGCCGCCCCAGATCGCTCCGCGCGGCTCGTCGATCTGGACGAGCACGACGAGGCGCGGACTCTTCGCAGGAACGACACCGACGAACGAGGCGACGTAGCGCGAGGTCGAGTAGCCCCCCGGTACCGGTTTCGCAGCGGTGCCGGTCTTGCCGGCGACCGTGTAGCCAGGCACCTTCGCCGCCGCACCGGTGCCGCCCTCTGCCGAGACGACGTCGCGGAGCATCGCCATCATTTGCGCGGACACCGTCTTGGAGAGAACACGGTGGCCCTTGTGGGCGCCTACCCGCTTGTCGCCGATGCGCTCCACGAGGTGTGGCGCTCGCATCACGCCGCCGTTCGCGATCGCCGCGTACGCGGCCGCCATCTGGATGGGCGTGACCCCGATGCCCTGCCCGATCGGAACGTTCCCGATCGTCGAGCCGGACCAGTAGGAGGGCAGCAAACCGCGCGACTCACCCGGCGCGTCGACGCCGGTCGACGTGCCGAACCCGAAGCGGCTGATCCAGTTCTGGAGGCGCGACTGGCCGAGCATCTGCGCGAGTGTGACCGTGCCGATGTTCGAGGACTGCGAGACGATCTGAGCGACGGTCATCCGCTGTGTCGGCCGCGGCTCGTGCTCGTGGATGATCCGGTCGGCGACGCGGATCGACGAGGCCAGCGTGAACGCTGTGGTAGGCGTGACGAGCTTCTCCGACAGCGAAGCGGCGACCGTGACGACCTTGAACGTCGATCCTGGCTCGTAGACGTCCGTGACGGCACGGTTGCGGCGGCGATCGGCGGAGGCAGCGCCGAACTTGTTCGCGTCGAACCCGGGCGCGACGGCCATCGCGAGGACGCCGCCGTTGCGTGGATCCAGCACGATCGCTGTGCCGCCCTTCGCCCCCCACTGCCTGACCGTGTCGCGCAGAACCTGCTCGGCGTTCGCCTGGATCCGGTGGTCGATCGTCAGAAAGACGTCGTCGCCCGCACGCTCAGGCTTGGTCGAGATCACGTCGATCACGCGACCGGCCGGGTCGGTCACGGTGGTCTGCGTGCCAGGTCTGCCGATCAGTGATGCGTCCAGCGAGCGCTCGAGCCCTTCGAGTCCCTTGTTGTCGAGCCCCGCGTAGCCGAGCACGTGGGCTGCGACACCGCGCTGCGGGTAGTAGCGCAGCTCCTCGGCGTAGAAGCCAAGTCCGGGCAGCTTCAGCTTTTCGAGCTCCGCCGCCTTCGCCGGGTCGGCCTTGCGCTTGACGTAGACGAAGTGGCGCGAACGGTCCGCAAGGAGTGGGTAGAGCTTCTCCGCGTTCAGCCCCAGCGCCTTCGCGGCGGCGAGCGCGACCTGGCGGGGTCGCGTAACGGTGCGCGGGTCTGCGTAGATCGTGGTCGCCTGCTCGCCGATCGCGAGCGGCTCGCCGGTTCGGTCGAAGATCGTGCCGCGGCCGGCTGGAATCTCCGTCGTCGCCTGATGCTGGCGCAGCGCCATCTGCTCGAGGGTGGACGCCTGCACACCCTGGAGCCAGGCTGCGCGGGCGAACGTGGCGACGAACACCAGCGCGAAGACGCCCAGGAGCAGTCGAATGCGGCGGTTGGAGCGCCGCTCGTTCATCGCTGGGGCGGCGCCAGTTGCACGTGGAAGGTGAGCTCCGGGTCGGCGCGCACGAGCCCGAGCTTCACGCGGGCCTCGGACTCGATGCGGGCGTTGGCCGAGGCGCTCGAGAGCTGGGAGCTGAGCCGCTTCGTGTCGGCGCGCAGCTGCACCCGCTCGCGGCCGAGCTCGTCGAGGCGGACGTTCAGCTGGAGCACGGCGACGTTCACGGCGACGATGCCGGCCAGGAGGACGGCGAGGACGACGATCCACACGACGCCGCCGAACGGACGCGCCTTCGCACGAAGCGCGCTGCGAGTGGCCGGCCGCCGCTTGCGCGGCGTCGCAACCTGCGGCGTGTCGGCCTGTGCGGCTCCCGCCCAGCTGGCCATCAGTCGGTTCCCACCTTCACTGCGGCGCGGAGCTTCGCGGATGCCGCACGCGGGTTGATTTCGAGCTCGCGCTGGGCAGGCCGAAGCGGCTTGCGGGTCAGGTCGCGAAGGATCGGCTCGTTGCCGCAGACGCAGATCGGGAACTCCGGCGGGCAGGTGCAGCCACGGGCGAGCTCGCGGAAGTAGCGCTTGACGATCCGGTCCTCGAGCGAGTGGAAGCTGATGACGGCGATGCGGCCGCCGGGCCGAAGCATTCGCACCGCCGCCGGCAGAGCGGCTTCGAGCGCACCGAGCTCATCGTTGACGGCGATCCGAAGCGACTGGAAGACGCGCTTGGCGGGATGGCCGTCGCCGAAGCGGGCGGGCGTCGGAATCGCCTGCTTGATCGTGTCGGCGAGGTCGATCGTGCGCTCGAACGGCCGGTCGACGCGCCGGCGCACGATGGCGCGAGCGATCTGGCGCGCGTAGCGCTCCTCGCCGTAGCGCTTGAAGATCAGGCCGAGCTCGCCCTCGTCCGCCTCGTTCACGAGCTCGCGGGCGGAGAGCTCGGCGGCGCTGTCCATGCGCATGTCGAGCGGTGCGTCGGCCGCGTACGAGAAGCCGCGTTCCGGGCGGTCGAGCTGCATCGAGGAGACGCCGAGGTCGAGGAGGATCGCATCGGCCTGCACGTCGTTGGCGGCGAGCTGGTGAAGCACGAGCGAGAACTCGCCGCGGAGGAACCGCGCCTGGACGCCGCCGGCGGTCGCCTTGAAGCGGTCGAAGTAGATGCGGGAGTCGGGATCGCGGTCGATCGCGATCAGCTTCCCCTCGCCCGCGAGATCGGCGACGAGCAGGCTCGAGTGGCCACCCGCGCCGAACGTGCCGTCGATGACGGTCTCGCCCGGGCTCACGTCGAGGAGCTCGCGCACCTCCTCCGCGAGGACGGGAACGTGATCAGCGCTTCTCTGCAAGGCGTTCGGCAACATCGTCTGCGCTCCCTTCGACCTTGGTGACGTGTTCTGCCCAGGCGGCGCGGTCCCAGATCTCGAGCCGGTCGTTGACCCCCGCCACTACGACCTCGCGCCCGAGCCGCGCGTGCCGGTGCAGCGCGGGCGGCACGAGCACCCGCCCTTGCTTGTCGAGCTCGGCGTCGGAGGCAGCGGAGAAGAAGAACCGTTTCAACTCTCTCGCCTCCTTGGAAAAGGGGTCGAGCGGCGCGAGCCGGGCCTCCACCAGCGCATCCCAATCGGCGCGGGCGAACACGTCGAGGCACTCGTCGAGACCGCGGGTGAGCACGACGCCTCCGGCCAGGGCGTCGCGGAAGCGCGCCGGGAGCGTGAGCCGGTTCTTGTCGTCGATGGTGTGTTCGTATTCGCCGAAGAACATGTGCGCATTCGCTCCTGGTTTCCCACTTCACCCCACTCTAAACCACGATCTCCCACTTGTCTACCCCAGAAGGGTGGTTCTTCCGGTGGCTAGGCTGCGGGAGTGCGATCGCCTGCGCCGCCTGCAGAGGAGCCCGCACAGCGCGTCCGGCTGATCTTCGGCGCGCTGATGCTGGTGCTGTTGCTGGCGTCGCTCGACCAGACCATCGTCGCGACCGCGCTGCCGACCATCGTCGGCGACCTGGGCGGGATCGAGCATCTCTCGTGGGTGGTCACGGCGTACCTGCTGGCGTCGACGGTCGTGGGGCCGCTGTACGGCAAGCTCGGCGACCTCTACGGGCGGAAGATCGTCCTCCAGACGGCGATCGTGATCTTCATCGTCGGCTCCGTCCTGTGCGGGCTGGCACAGACGATGGCGCAGCTGATTGCATTCCGAGCCCTGCAGGGGATCGGCGGCGGCGGCTTGATCGTGACGACGATGGCCGTGATCGGCGACGTCGTCCCGCCTCGCGAACGAGGGAAGTACCAGGGCTTCTTCGGCGCCGTCTTCGGCGTCTCGACCGTGATCGGCCCCTTGCTCGGTGGCTTCTTCGTCGACCATCTGTCCTGGCACTGGATCTTCTTCATCAACCTTCCGATCGCCGGGGTTGCGCTCGCGGTGATCGCAACGGCGTTCCACGCCCGCCCCAGGCACGTACGCCACCGCATCGACTTTCTCGGCGCGGCGCTGCTCGCGGGCGGCCTCTCCTCGGTCGTGCTGTTCACGAGTCTCGGCGGCACGACGTGGGCGTGGGATTCCAGCCAGATGATCGTGCTGGCGGTGCTCGGCGTCGTGCTGCTCGTGGCGTTCGCCTTCGTCGAACGGCGTGCGGCCGAGCCGATTCTGCCGCTGACGCTCTTCAGGAACCGGACGTTCAGCGTCACGAGCGGCGTCGGGTTCATCGTCGGGTTTGCACTGTTCGGTGCGGTCACCTATCTGCCGCTCTTCCTGCAGATCGTCAAGGGTCACAGCCCGACCTCGTCCGGCCTTCTGCTCACGCCGATGATGGCCGGCGTGCTGGTGACCTCGATCGGGAGCGGGCAGCTGATCAGCCGCCTCGGCCGCTACCGCCCGTTCCCGATCGCGGGGACGGCACTGATGACCATCGCGATGTTCCTGCTCTCGGGGATCAGCGTGGCGATGCCGGTCTGGCAGACGGCGCTCTACATGCTCGTGCTCGGGTTCGGGCTCGGGATGACGATGCAGGTCCTCGTCCTCGCTGCGCAGAACTCCGTCCCGTACGAGCAACTCGGCGTCGCGACCTCGGGCTCGACGCTCTTCCGCCAAGTGGGCGGCTCGGTGGGTGTCTCGATCTTCGGTGCGATCTTCGCCAATCAGCTGGCCACGAACGTTGCGAACGCGCTGCCCCCGGGCGTCGAGCCGCCGCGGGCCGCCAGCCCCGGTCTCATCGAGCAGCTGCCACCCGAGGTGCACTCGGCGTACGTCGGCGCCTTCGTCGAGTCGCTGCAGCCGGTGTTCGCCGCGGCAGCGGGAGTCTCGCTCTTCGCATTCCTGCTGACCTGGCTGCTGCGCGACGTGCCGCTGCGCAAGAGCGTCGAGGCCGAGGGCGTCGCCGAGAGCTTCGCGATGCCGCGGGAGGCCGAATCGCTGCCGGAGCTGGAGCGAATCGTGACGACGCTGGCGCGGCGCGAGAACAGGTGGCGCGTGTACGACCGGCTCGCCGAGCGAGCGAACGTCGATCTCGATGCGGCCGAGCTCTGGCTTCTTTCGCGCCTCGGAGAGGGAACGGACGTCGACCTCAGCGGCGCACGGCTCGAGGCGGCACATGCCTCGCTCCGCGACTGCGGCCTCGTCGAGGACGGACGGCTTCGCCACGAGGGCGAGCTCGTCTACGCGCACGTCGTCGAGGCGCGCCGCGAAGGTCTCGTCGAGCTCCTGGAAGGCTGGGCGCCGGAAGAGCATGCCGAGGTCCTGGCGATGCTCGACCGGTTTGCACGGGAGCTCGTCACCGAGATCCCAGAGCAGGCAGCTCCGGCTCGTCCGTAGCGGTCACCAGTGGACGAGGTGCTGAGCAGACGAGCGCTGAACCGGGCCACGCTCGAGCGACAACTCCTGCTCGAGCGCGCGCCGCTGACTCCGCTCGCCGCGGTGGAGCACCTCGTCGGCATGCAGGCGCAGGTGCCGCACAACCCCTACACCGGTCTCTGGTCTCGACTCGAGCGCTTCCAGCCCGAGTCGTTGTCCGAGCTGCTCGAGCGCCGGGCGGTGGTGCGGGTCGGCGTCATGCGCGGGACGATCCACCTCGTCTCCGCCGACGACTGCCTGCTGCTGCGTCCGCTGATGCAACCGGTCTTCGAAGCTCAGCTGCGACGTCACGCCGAGCACGGGCCTGCGCTGCGCGACGTCGAGCTGGCGCCGGTCGTCGAGTTCGCGCGTGGGCTGCTCGCCGAGAAGCCGCGCAGCGGAACCGAGTTGCGCGCACTTTTCGCGGAGCGGTTCCCGGGCCTCGACCCGGCTGCCCTCGCGCACGCGTGCCAGATGCAGCTCGCCTTCGTGCAGGTACCGCCGCGCGGGCTCTGGGGCCGAAGCGCACAGGTGAGATCGACGACGGCCGAGTCGTGGCTCGGCAGGCCGTTCATCGCCGACCCGTCGATCGACTCGGTCGTGCTGCGCTACCTCTCGGCGTTCGGCCCGGCGTCCGTCGCCGACGTGACGACGTGGTGCCGGCTGACCGGAATGCGTTCTGTCGTCGAACGGCTGCGACCTCAGCTCGTGAGCTTCCGGGACGAGCGTGGCCGCGAGCTCCTCGACCTGCCCGAAGCGCCGCGACCCTCCGAAGCGACGCCCGCGCCGGTGCGCTTCCTGCCCGAATACGACAACATCCTGCTCTCGCACGACGACCGGAGCCGCTTCGTCCTCCCGGCCGATCGGGACGTGCTGGGCCATGTGTGGAGCATCGGGTACGGATCAGTCCTCGTCGACGGACTCGTCAGCGCGATCTGGCGGCTCGAGCCCGAGGCCCTCGTCGTCAGCCACGTTCCCCGCCTGTCGAAGAAGGTGCTCTCATCGGTCGCGGCCGAGGGCCGGCGGCTCGCGCGCTTCCTCGAGGCCGAGTCGGACACCGTGCGGCTCGTCGCGCTCAGGCCGTGAGGCCTGCGCCGCGACGCGTCAGTGCGAGCGCCCCGCGCTCCGATGCGAAGGTGAGCGCGTCGGGTATGTCCATTCCCTTCGCGAGCGCGTACGTCAGGCCGGCGGCGAAGCAGTCACCGGCCCCGTAGGCGTCCTCGTACGGGCCGGGCGCCACGGCGGGCTTGTACGGGCCACCGGGCTGCGCCCAACCGCCGAGCGACCCCGCGGTCGAGACGACGAGCTTCGGGGGCGGATCGAGATCGCCGGTCTGGTAGCGCTCGGCGTCGTCCTCCCCGCTCGCCACGAGCGCGTCCAGCTCGACGCCGGCGGCATGCAGCGTCGGCAGCTCCCGGGCGGTCGCGACGAGGACGCGCGCACGTCGCGCCTGACGGACGGCCTCGGCGTCGCCCGCCGTGAAGTAGACGCCGTCGACGTCGTCGAGCTCCTCCCACGGCAGCGTTCCCTCGCCGCCCTTGGGACGCGGCTTTTCGCCGATGATCGTGATCGTCCGCTCGCCGACCTCGTCGATGTAGACGAAGCCGCGGCGCTGTGGCTCGTCGTTCTTCGCCGAGAGGACGCGCACCGACGCAGACTCGAGTCCCTTCCGCGCCTGCTTGCCGAGATCGTCGCCGCCGAGCAGGCAATAGAGCGACGACGCGCCGGCGAGCCGCGCCAACTCGACCGCGGCGACGCCGCCTCCACCGGCAGGCTCCTCCCAGGTCTCCTGGGTGCCGACGATCTCGCCCGGTAACGGGACCGACTCCACGCGCAGGAACTCGATCCACTCGACATGTCCGACGACCGCGACTTTCACATGCGCACTCTCACAGATGCGGCCGGCGCTGCGTTTAACCGAGATGATGGAGACAATGGCCGCCGTCCCTCCGTTCGAGCTCTTCTACGTCGAGCACCGCGACGTGGTGCTCGGCTTCCTGCGCCGCCGGCTCGGGGCGCAAGCTGCCGAAGATGCCTTTCAGGAGACATTTCTCCGTGCCCTGCGGGCATACGACCGGCTCGAGCACGGCGACTACCTGCGCGCGTGGGTGCTGACGATCGCCGCCCGGCTCTGCATCGACTCGGCGCGGCGTGCCAAGCCGATCAGCCACGAGCTGCCCGAGCTGCCGGTCGAGGACGGCCGGCCCGCCTACGCTCAGATCGAGCACCTCGCCGACGGCCTGCCGCCGACCGAACGCGCAGCCGTCGTCCTCCGCTACGCCTACGACCTTCCCTACGACGACATCGCAGACGCGCTCGGCTCCACGCCCGACGCAGCCAGGCAGGCCGCGTCGTCCGGAGTCCGCCGACTACGCCTGAGTGCGCAAGGTCGGGATCTGCAGGAGCAGATCCCGACCGCGCCAAACCTGGGAGGCTTCATGACCGTTTCGCCTGATCTCGATCGCCGCTTCCGTGAGGCCGCGGCCGCCGAGCATCTGCTCGACGTCGGCTTCGACGTGATCGACTCGCCGATCGGGCCGCTGCTCGTGGCAGCGACCGAACGCGGCGCTCGCCCGCATCTACTTCGACCCCGAGCCCGAGCATCACCTCGAGCGGCTCGCCCAGACGTTCGGGCCGCGCGTGCTCCGCTCGGCTCCGACCGTGGACGCGGCGCACCGCCAGCTGGACGAGTACTTCGAGGGGACCCGCAGCTCGTTCGCGCTGGACGTCGACCTGCGCGGCGCGGCGCCGTTCGCGCACCAGGTGCTGGACGAGCTCGCCCGCGTGCCGTATGGCCACACGACGACGTACGGCACGCTCGCCGCGAAGGTCGGCGCGCCGCGCGCCGCCCGGGCTGTCGGGACGGTGATGAACCGGAACCCGATCCCGATCGTGCTCCCGTGCCATCGAGTCATCGGCGCGAACGGCAGCCTGACCGGGTACGGCGGCGGCCTCGACGTGAAGGAGCACCTCCTGCGCCTCGAGGGCGCGCTGCTCTAGGCGTCGCTGGTCCAGCGAAGGTGGGCGCGCCCCGAGGAGAGCGGCCCTCCCCGAACACGATCGTCGACCACCGAGCCCCCACGGGCAGTAGGCGACTCGGGGCGGCACGGTCGCTTTGGGCGCGCCCGCGCGGAACCATAGTTACAAAAGTAACGTCGAGTGGATTCCCGCGCCGGGTTCACTCGACCAGCTTGTACCCCACCCCCCAGACATTGACGACGAAGCGGTCGCCCGGTGCCCGCTCGATCTTCTGCCGCAGCCGTGAGACGTGCGAGTCCAGCGTACGAGTGCGCGTGAACGAGCGATAGCCCCACACGTCTCGCAGCAACTCGTCTTTCGTGAACACACGGCTCGGCTCGGCCGCGAGGGCAACCAGCAGCTCGAACTCCTTGCCGGCGAGACGAACGGCCTCACCGCGCACGGTGACGACGCGTGCGAGTCTGTCGATCGCGAGCTCGCCGACCTCGAGCCGGTCCGGACACGGCGGCGACGCCCGCCGCAGCACCGCTCGAATGCGCGCGAGCAGCTCGTCGTAGACGACCGGCCGCGGCAAGTAGTCGTCCGCACCGCGCTGGAACGCACGCACACGGTCGACGGCGTCCGCCTCCTCCGGGCCGAGCACGATCACCGGCACGTCGCGGTTCCAGGTCCGTCCCGGCTCGCCCTCGCGCAGGCGTGCGCAGAGGTCGAGCTCGGAGCAGACGACGAGGTCGGGGCGCGTCCGCTCCGCGAGTGCGAGCGCCTCGCCGCCGAACGCGGCCTGGAGCACGTGGAAGCCGTCACTCGCCAGCTGGCGCTCGAGGTAACCCCTCGTCGCGGGCTCCGGCTCGGCGAGCAGCAGCGCGGCTGTCATGCTTCGAAGCTAGCAACGGGATTCTGGAGTCGAAAGATGTCTTTTCGAACAATTCTGAGACGATCGCTCCCCAGTCGTCTCTTCGGGCCGACGCTGCTTGCGGCGGCCCTGCTCGGCCTCGCAGCCGGCGGGCGCACGACCGAGTGGGAGCGGCACACGCCGCTGCCCGAGCCGCGCACCGAAGTAGCCGCGGCGGCGGCGCGGCGGCGAGATCGTCGTCGTCGGCGGGTTCGTCGCGGGCGGCGGCAACTCTGCGCGCGTGGATGCCTACTCGGTGAAGAACGACCGGTGGCGGCGGCTGCCCGATCTGCCGGTCTCCGTCGACCACGCCGCCGCCGCCTCCGCCAACGGCCGCGTCTACGTCGTCGGCGGCTACGGCGGCGACCGCTCGCCGCTGCGGACGGTCTTCGTGCTCGAGCGCGGCACCTGGCGTGCCCTTGCGCTCTCTTCCCGACGCGCGCGCCGCGTCGGCAGCCGCGATCGCCGGCGGCAGGCTGTACGTGGTCGGCGGCATCGACGGGCGGCGATCGCTCGCGCGGGTCGCGTTCGTGCTCCCTCTGGGCTCCCCGAGCTGGACGAGGATCCCCGGCCCAACCGCGCGGGAGCACCTCGCCGCGGCGGCCTCGGGGGGCCGGATCTACGCCATCGGCGGTCGCGCCGCCGGAATCGACACGAACACGAGGGCCTTCGAGGTCTACGACGCGCCGGCCAAGCGCTGGCGCCGGCTCGCACCCCTGCCGGGCGCCCGTGGCGGGACTGGTGCGGCGGCGCTCGGCGGGCGCATCGTCTCGGTCGGCGGCGAGGCGCCGGCGGGCACGATCCGGAGCGTCTACGCGTACGACGTGAAGGCGCGGCGCTGGTCGCGGCTCCCCGACCTCCCCACGCCCCGACACGGACTCGGCGTGGTCGCGGTGAACGACCGGGTCTGGGTGCTCGGCGGCGGACCGGAGCCGGGCCTGACGGTCAGCGGCGCGGTCGAGTCCTTGAAGCCCTGAGAGCCCTAGAGCCGGCCTGAGCGCAGGACGCCGACGAGCAGCCACGCGCCCAGCGCGCCCGAGACGACGAAGCCGATCACCGAGAGGAAGTGGATCCCGACGATCTGCGGCCCGTCGTTCGCGAGGATGCCGATCAGCGCCGACCCGAGCAGCCCGCCGGCCACCACGAGCGCGACGACGACGCGGTTGATCGCCACGTCGAGCTTGTGCATGAACTCGTCGAGCCCCTTGTGCACGAAGCCGACTTCGATCTGGCCGTCCCGCATCTCCTGGAGCACGTCGTGGATCTGATACGGGATGTCCCGCGCGATCCCGATCAGCTCCCGTCCTTCCCGTTGCGCCTGCGTCACGAGCCGGGTCGGCGAGAACCGCTCCAGCATCAGCTCGCGTGCATACGGCCGCGCGACCTCGAAGACGTTGAAGTCGGGATAGAGGTCGACCCCGACCCCACCGAGCGTGGCAATCGCCTTGTCCAGCATCACGAACCGCGTCGGCAGGTGCAGGTTCATCGAGTAGATCAGCCCGAACGCCTCGCGGATGATCTGAATCGGGTCGATCTCGGCCAGACTGGCGCCGTAGTAGCGGTAGTAGAGCTCGCGCAGCTCCGTCCGGAACTCCTCCTCCCGCTCCTTCGGGTAGCGGACGCCGAGCTCGGCGAGCCGCCGCGGCAGGGCGTCGACGTTCTCGGTCGCAGCGTCGATGAAGAGCCGCGTCAGCCGTGACATGTCCTCGTCGGTCAGCTTCCCGACAAGCCCGAAGTCGACGAGGCCGATCCGCTCGCCCTTGAGCACGAGCACGTTCGCGGGATGCGGATCGCCGTGGAAGAACCCGTGCCGGAAGATCATCTCCATCCAGGTCTGCGTGACCAGATAGGCGAGGTCGCGCCGCTCCTCCAGCGACGCCGTCTGGAGATCGAAATCCGCGAGCTGGACACCGTCGAGGAACTCGAGCGTGAGCATCCGCGAGCCCGAGTAGTCCCAGTAGACCTTCGGCACGACGACCTGGTCCGAGTCGGTGAAGTTGCGCCGGAACGTGTCGGCGTGACGCGCCTCGAGCTTGTAGTCGAGCTCCTGCCGGATGAAGCGCGCGAACTCGTCCACGAGCTCATGGGCATCGATGAAGTCGAGTGCCCGGACCCGTTCCTTGATCATGCGCGCGGCCTGGTAGAGGAGGGCCAGGTCCGACTCGATCTGGCCCGGCGCATTCGGGCGCTGCACCTTGACGACGACCTCGTCGCCATTCGGAAGCGTCGCGCGGTGCACCTGCCCGATCGATGCGGCGGCGATCGGCTGCTCGTCGAAGTGGATGAATGCCTGCTCGAGCGTCAGGCCGAGCTGGTCCTCGACCACCACACGAGCCTGCTCGAAGGGAAACGGCCGAACATCGTCCTGGAGGCCGCGCAGCTCGGCGACGATGTCCGGCGGAACCACGTCGGGCCGCGTGGAGAGCAGCTGACCGAACTTGACGAACGTCGGCCCGAGCTCGTCGAGCATCTCGCGGAGATGCCGACCCCGGTCCGAGCCGATCGCCGGATCGGCGTTCGCTTCGACACGCGCCGTCCACGGAAGGATGTCCGTGAGCTTGTGCCGCTCGAAGAAATAGCCGAACCCGTGGCGGACCGCGACCTGGGCGATCTCCGAGAGACGGCCGATCTTGCGCGTGCGTGGGCGCGTGACCATGGGTGAAGTGTTCCACGCGACGAGCGCGAGTCCCACCCGAGAAGATGTCGGCATGGATGAAGGCGTTGTCATTCTCCTCGTCGGCCTCGTCCTCGCGGCGAGCCTCGTCGTCGCACTGGGTGCCGCCCGCACGGGGTTGCCCGTCCTCGTGGCGTTCCTGGCGCTCGGGATGCTGCTCGGCTCGGAGGGGCCAGGCGGGGTCGAGTTCGACGACTCTGAGCTCGCCCGCAGGGTCGGGATGGTCGGGCTGGCGCTGATCCTCTACGAGGGCGGGCTCCAAACCTCATGGCGCCGTCTGCGCCAGGTCGCCGTGCCCGCCGCGCTCCTGAGCACGGTCGGCGTCGTGGTCAGCGCCCTCCTCACGGGCGTCGCCGCATACGTGCTCTTCGATCTCTCCTGGCTCGAGTCGGTCCTCCTCGGCGCCGTGGTTGCCGCGACGGACGCGGCAGCAGTGTTCGCGACGCTCCGCTCCACGCACATCCGACGGACGCTGGCGCGCACGCTCGAGGCGGAGTCGGGCGGCAACGACCCGATGGGAATCGCGCTCACGGTCGGGCTGATCGCCTGGATCGAACGGCCGGGCTCGTACGGGATCGACGACCTCCTGGTGCTCATCGTCCAGCAGATCGGACTCGGACTTCTCGTCGGCGTCGCGTTCGGCGCCGCCGCGATCTGGGTCTTCGGGCGGCTCCCGCCCTCGATCGGCGCCTTCGCACCCGTCGCCTCGGTGGCCGCCGGCGCGCTCTCGTTCGGGGCGGCGGATGTGATCCACGGCAGCGGCTTCCTCGCCGTGTACCTCGTCGGGCTCGCAGTCGGCAGCACTCCGTCGCGCTACCGGCGCCAGCTGGTCGCCTTCCACGAAGGGCTCGCGTTCCTCGCACAGGTCGCGATCTTCATCGTGTTCGGCCTGCTCGTCTTCCCGAGCGAGCTACGGGAAGTGGCGCTCCCGGGCCTGGCGCTCGCGTTCACCCTGATGCTCGTGATCCGGCCCGCGGCGGTCCTGGCGTCGACGCTCTTCACCGGTCATACGTGGTCGGATCGCCTGCTCCTCGGCTGGGCTGGGTTGCGCGGGGCGGTGCCGATCGTGCTCGGGACGTACGTGCTCTCATCAGACGTGCCGGAAAAGGACACGATCTTCAACGCCGTCTTCTTCGTCGTCGTCGTCTCGACGATCGTCCAGGGGTCGACGCTCGAATGGATCGCCGGACGCCTTGGCCTGCTCGCGCCCGCCCCCATCTCCCACGAGGCGCCGATCGAGGTCGGGCACCAGAGCAAGCTCGACCTCGTGGACTTCATGGTCGCGGGCGACCATGCGATCGCCGGCTCGGCCGTCCGGGAGCTCGGGCTGCCGAGAAGCGCCCTGATCGCCGTCGTGTCGAGAGGGAACGACACGATCCCGCCGCGGGGGAGCACGGTGCTCGAGCCGGGCGACCATCTCTTCGTCCTCGTCCCGCGCGAGCTGCGTGCGGATCTCGAGGACGTCTTCTCGCGCTGGCGCAGGCGCGTCTAGGAGGGTGTGGCGGAATGTCGGCTCAGCCGATACTTCGCCACACCCTCCTAGCAGCCGCCGACGCCCGTCTCGAGTCGCACGAGCCTGCCGGCTGCGTTGAAGCCGTACTCGAGACTGGCTCCGGACTCTTCACCCGTCTGGCGGTAGAGCGAGATCGTGCTGCCTCCCGGGTGCCTCGAGACCTTGACCCTTGGGTATCTCCTGCGCACGTCGGCCAGGGTCGCAACGCCGATCGCATAGCCGAGGGAGGTGCGGTCACCGCGGCGTGTGGTCGCGATCGTGTCGAGGTATCCCTTTCCGTCGAGCCCGGGCCCGTAGCCCAGCCGTAACCCCGGGTACACATCGACGTGCGAGTCCTGCGCGAACCCGCCCGAGCATCCCGGCCCGTCGTTCTCGGGCCTCCGGATCGTGCGAACGCGACCGGCAAAGACCAGCCGCCGCATCCCGATCCGGTACGGCCCCAGCCCGCGACCGAGCTGCATCGTCATCGGCCGCGCGGCAGCTGCGGCGTGGCCAGCCGGGGCCGCAGGCGAGGCCGTCAGAGCAAAGCTGCCGGCCACGAAGACCGTGAGGATCGCGAGGCGGAGCACACCCCCAAGCTAGCTTGCAAACGAGAAAACGGTCGAGAGACTCTCAGGCCAGGGTGAGTGCCAGCACCGCTTTGGCCGTGTGCAGGCGGTTCTCGGCCTCGTCCCAGACGGCGCTGCGGCGGCCGTAGAGGACCTCGGCGGCGATCTCCTCGCCCGGATGGGCCGGCAGGCAGTGCAGGACGATCGCGTCGGGATCGGCCTCCGCGAGCAGCGCCTCGTCGACCGTCCAGCCGTCGAACGCCGCAAGGCGCTCGCCCCGTTCGGACTCCTGGCCCATGCTCGTCCAGACGTCCGTGACGACGACATGGGCGCCGCGGACCGCCTCACGGGGGTCGGTGACCGAGTCGAGGCCGGCGGGCTCGTACCCCGGCGGCGAGGCGCAGGTGAGCTCCGCGTCGAGGAGCGAGCACCCCTCGGCGAGCGAGAGGCAGACGTTGTTGCCGTCGCCGACCCATGCAACCCGGACGCCCTCGAGCGTTCCGAACCGCTCACGGATCGTCTGCAGATCGGCGAGCGCCTGGAGCGGGTGCGCCTCGTCGGTGAGCGCGTTCACGATCGGGATCGCCGCGGCCGACGCGAATTCGTCCACCTCGCTGTGGGCGTGTGTCCTGATCGCGAGCGCATCGAGGTAGCACGAGAGCACGCGGGCCGTATCCCCGACCGACTCGCCGCGCGCGAGCTGCAGCTGGTCGCCGGGGAGGTAGATCGCAGTCGCGCCGAGGTGCGCGCATGCGACCTCGAGCGAGACGCGCGTCCGGGTCGAGTGCTTCCGAAACAGCAGGCCGACCGTGCGGCCCTCGAGCAGCCGGTGCGGCTCGCGCTCCTGCTGCTTCGCCTTCAGCTCGTCGGCGAGGTCGAGCACGGCATCGAGCTCCGCAGCCGTCCAGTCGCGGACGCGCGTGAGCGAGCGGCCGCTGAGATCGAGTGAGAGAGCAGCGGGGAGCACTACGTGTCTCCGTCCAGGTGGTGGCGCAGCTGCTCGGCCAGCTCCGGCGCCGTGTACCCGTCGCGGGCGGCCAGGAAGATCGTGTCGTCGCCGGCGATGCAGCCCGCGATCTCGGGAAGCGCAACCTCGTCGACGATCTGGGCCAGCGCATTCGCGCAGCCCGGCGGCGTTCGGACGACAACGAGGTTCCCCGTCGACTCGAGTGCGACGACCCAGCGGCGAAGCGCGGCCGCGAGCTCGCTCAGCCGGTCGAGGTCGGCAGCGCCCGGGAGGGCGTAGACCAGGCGGCCCTGCTCGCCCCGGACCTTGACGAGCCCCAGCTGTGCGATGTCGCGCGAGACCGTGGCCTGCACGGCGTCGAGCCCCTCGTCTCGGAGCGCCTCGACGACGTCGCTCTGCGTCGAGAGCTGCCGCTCCCCGACGAGCCTCAGGATCGCACCCTGCCGTTCGAACTTGTTCACGTCAGCACCTCCGCGAGGAGAGACAGGCCGGCGTCGACCTCGTCACCGGCGATGGTCAGAGGCGGCGTGAGCCGCAGGACGCTGTCGCCGGCCGTGCCGATGAGCAATCCGGCGTCGAGACACGCAGCGGCGATCGGGGCGGCAGGCTGGTCGAGTGCCGCGCCGAGCATCAAGCCGCGGCCGCGAACCTCGAGAACGCCTGGTAGGGCGGCGACACCTGCGGCGAACTTCTCGCCCTGCAGGCGCACCGATGCGAGGAGTGCGTCGTCCAGCGTGTCGACAACGGCGCACGCAGCCGCGCACGCGACCGGGTTGCCGCCGAACGTGCTGGCATGATCGCCCGGCTCCAGACCCGCGGGCGCGTCGTCGGCGACCAGAAACGCCCCGATCGGCAGGCCGTTCGCCAGGCCCTTCGCCAGCACGACGGCGTCCGGCGCGACCCCGAGCTGCTCCCAGGCGAAGAAGCTCCCGGTGCGGCCGACGCCGCACTGCACCTCGTCGAAGACGAGCAGCGCACCGTGCTCGTCGGCCAGCGAGCGGGCCGCAACGAGGAACTCTGCACTGGCCGGATGGATCCCGCCCTCACCCTGCACCGGCTCGATCAGGATCACCGACGTGTCCGCGCCCACCGCCGCCGCGAGCGATTCCGCGTCGTTCAGCTTCGCGAAGCGCACGGTCGGCGCGAGCGGCTCCCACGGCGCACGCTTGGCGGGCTGGCCCGTGACGGCGAGCGCGCCGTGGGTGCGTCCGTGGAAGGAGTTCTCGAGCGCAACGGCGACCGGCTTGCCCGTCGCCTTTCTCGCCCACTTCAAGGCCGCCTCGACGGCCTCGGTACCGGAGTTGCAGAAGAACGCACGCGCGCCGCCGAAGCGGTCGGACAGCTTCCCGGAGAGCTGCAGCATCGGTTCGGTCGAGTAGAGGTTCGAGGTGTGCCAGAGCGTAGTGAGCTGGTGCTGCGCCGCTGCGAGAGGCGCCGGATGGCAATGGCCGAGCGAGACGACGGCGATGCCGCCGAGCAGATCGAGATAGCGGCGTCCTGCCACATCCGTGAGCCAGACGCCGTCGCCGGAGGCGAACGTCACGTCGTAGCGGGCGTAGGTCGGCAGCAGCGCCGGTGAGGTGAGCGTGGAGCTCATGCGAGCACCGCCGTGGCTCCGATCGTCGCATCGACGCCCTGTCGTGTCGCACCGACTGCCGCGCGCAGCTTCGGGACGATCCCGCCGGCGAGCGTGCCGGCGTCAAGGAGCCTCTCGGCCTCCCCGACCCGGATCGACGTTGCGACTGCGCCACCGAGCAGGAGGCCGGGAACGTCCGTGATGAAGAGCAGCCGCTCGGCGCCGAGGCCGACCGCGAGCGCCGCGGCCGCCTCGTCCGCGTTGACGTTCAGCGGGCCGACGGCGAGCGGTGCGACCACCGGAACCAGTCCGGCGGCAAGAGCCTCCTCGATCGCGGTCGGGCTCGAGGGGAGCGGCGAGCCGACGAGCCCGAGCTCGGGCACGTGCACCGCGTCGAGGCCGATCTCGTCGCCGAAGAAGGGCATCGCCCGCGGGCCGATCGCGGCGCAGATCCCCTCGTTGACGGCGGCGAGCGAGCTCCGGACGACGGCGAGCGCCTCGGCACTCGTCACGCGCCTTCCCTCGACGAACCGTACTTCGAGGCCGGAACGCTCGAGCTCGGCCGAGATCTGCGGCCCGGCGCCGTGAACGACACAGACGTCGTGCTTCTGGGCGAGGCCGAGCACGAGCGTCCCGCACTCCTCGGCGACGGCGCCACCGACCTTCAGGACGACGAGACTCATGTCCGGTAGTCCGCGTTGATCCGGACGTAGTCGTAGGAGAGGTCGCTCGTCAGGTAGCTCGCGGCGCCGCCACCGAGGCCGAGGTCGAGCTCGATCCGGCAGGTGCCGTTCGAGACGTCGGGCTCGACGAGGAGCGGTGCGCCCTGCTCGAGCACCATCGTCCCGTTGTAGGAGAGCGTCACGCGGGACACGTCGACCGCGGCGAAGCCGCCGTTGTGCGGCGCCGACCCGGCCGCGGCGAGGACACGGCCCCAGTTCGCGTCGTGCCCGAAGAGAGCCGTCTTCACGAGCGGCGAGGTGGCGATGCGGGCTGCGATCGCGCGAGCCTGGGAGCCGTCGACCGCGCCGGTGACCTCGATCTCCGCCAGCACCGTCGCTCCCTCGCCGTCGGCGACGATCTGCTCGGCGAGCTCCTCGCAGACCCGGCCGAGAGCGAGCGCAAAGGCCGTGTCGGACGCGGGTGTGCGCTCGACGCCGCTGGCGCCGTTCGCGAGCAGGCAGACGGCGTCGTTGGTCGAGCACTCCCCGTCGACCGTGATCGAGTTGAAGCTCCGGTCGACGGCAGGGCGGAGGAAGTCGAGCGCCTCGCCGGGCTCGAGCGGATAGTCGGTGGTGAGGACGGCGATCATCGTCGCGAGCTGTGGATGGATCATCCCGGAGCCCTTCGCCATCCCCCCGACGGTGAAGCCGTCGATCGAGACTGCCGCCTCCTTGGTGCGAGTGTCGGTCGTCAGGATTGCCTCGGCGGCGTCGAGCCCGCCCTGGTCGGAGAGCGCAGGCACCGCGTGCCGCAGTCCGCCGAGCACCTTCTCGAGCGGGAGGAGCGTCCCGATCACTCCCGTCGAGAGGACGAGCACCTCCTCGGCGTCGAGGTCGAGCAGGCGCCCGGCCTCGGCGGCCGTCGCCAGCGCATCCAGCTCGCCGCGTTCGCCGGTCGCCGCGTTCGCGACGCCGGAGTTGATCACGATCGCCTGCGGCTCGGCGACCGCGAGATGGTCCTTCGAGACGACGACCGGCGCCGCGAGCACCTGGTTGACGGTCCACATCGCACCGCCGACCGCGGGGACGGTCGAACGGACGACAGCGAGATCCTTCGCGCTTCTGCGGATCCCCGCGCGCACGCCGGCTGCCGAAAATCCCTTGGCTGCAGTGACGCTCATTGGCCGATCCTCGGCCGATGAGCTTTAGGGGGTGTGGGGGAATTTGGAAGTTCCCCCACAGGGCAGAAAGAAGGGGGTTCGTGGGGGGAAACATGGTTTCCCCCACGGGAGCGAGCCGAAGGCGAGCGACGCTCATACGAGCACTCCCGAGAGCCTCAGGCCCGCCGTCTCGGGCAGGCCGAGCGCGAGATTCGCGTTCTGCACCGCCTGCCCGGCCGCGCCCTTGCCGAGGTTGTCCAGCGCACAGACGACGATCCCGGTGCCCGTGGCCCGGTCGGTGAAGACGCCGATCTCGGCGGCGTCGGTGCCCTGGACACGCGAGAGCTCGGGCGCGATCCCGTCGGGGAGCACCGTTACGGCGGCGGTCGTCGCATAGGCGGCTTCGAGCGCGTCGCCCAGGCCGTCTGCGGGCTTGACGTAACACGTCGCGATCAAGCCGCGCCTTACCGGAAGCAGATGCGGGACGAAGCAGACCGGGAAGCCGAGCGCCTGCTCGATCTCGGGCGCATGCTGGTGCGAGCCGATCTTGTACGGGGAGACGTTCTCGAGCACCGTCGTCGCGTGCGAGGAGGCCTTCAACGTTCGCCCCGCACCCGAGACGCCCGATTTGGCGTCGACGACCACACCGGTCGGGTCGATCGAACCGGCGAGTGGCGCCAGCGCCAGCAGCACGGCTGTCGCGTAGCAGCCGGGGTTCGCGATCAGCGAGCCCTGCGGCGGGAAGAGCTCGGGGATGGCGTAGTCCCAGTCGCCGAGCGACGTCGCGTGCGGATGCTCGAAGCCGTACCAGGCGGGATAGAGCGAAGGATCGATGAGCCGGTGCGCGCCGGACAGGTCGACGACGACCGTGTCGGCTGGAGCCTCGAACGCCGCGGCCCGCTCGTGGTCGAGGCAGCAGAAGACGAGCTCCGCCCCGGCGCCGGCGCCGGCCTCGTTCGAGACGAACGAGGGGACGTTGCCGTTCAGGCGCGGGTCGAGCGCGCTCGCCGGCTGACCGGCAAGCGAGTCGGAGCCGAGGGCGACGAGCTCGAGCTCCGGGTGCGAGAGCACGCGGTCGAGCGTCTCCTGCCCGGAGTAGCCGGAGGCGCCGAGAATGGCGGTGGTTACACCCATCGATGCGTATTATGCATAAACTATGCGTACTATGCAGGCCATGGACTCTCATCTGGTACTCGAGGACGGCACCGTCTTCCCCGGCCGCTCCGTCGGCGCCGTGGGCGTCGCGGCCGGCGAGGCGTGCTTCACGACCGCTTCCGCGGGCTACGAGCAGGCGGTCACCGACCCCAGCTATGCGCGCCAGGTGCTCACGTTCGCCTCTCCGCTCGTAGGGAACTACGGCGTGGACGAGCGGCTGCTGGAGTCGAGTCG
>CAWFYY010000006.1:0-132859 GCA_963820225.1 uncultured Gaiellaceae bacterium
ACTGCCTTGCGATGGGGGAACGTGGTTGCACCTGCGGATGTGCCAGTCCTGCGGCCACATCGCGTGCTGCGACAGCTCACCGAACCGGCACGCCACGGCCCATGCCCGCAGCTCGGGACATCCGATCGTTCGCTCCGCCGAGCCCGGGGAAGACTGGAGCTGGTGCTACCTCGACAACGTCGCGTTCGTGGTCGGCAAGCGACGACGCTCCCGGAGCTGCATCTGGCGACCGTCGCCCGACCAAGGAAACGCTGCATCTGTACGCCCAGATCGTCGGCAAGATCGGTTCGCCACCCCGGCGCCGCGTAACCACTGGTGGAACGCCCCTCTCTACGTCGACGTTCGCGGGCTCACGACCCGGCGCCTGCATCATCGCGACACGACCTTCGAGATCAGGCTCGACTTCCTCGAGCACGCCCTGCTCGTGCAGACCGGTACTGGCGCACGAGGAACGAGCTAGGAGCGGACTCCCCGTCGCTGACTTCGACGCCCGCCTCCACGCCCTGCTCGCCGAGCTGGGCGTCGACGTCGAGATCAGGGAGCAGCCGTTGGCGTTCCGATGACGACGCCGTTTCCGGGGACATGGAGCACGCGTCGTGGGATCGCGAGGCGATCGAGCGCTTCGGCCGCATCCTCGACTGGTCGGACTCCGTGTTCGAGGAGTTCAGCGGCTGGTTCAACGGCAAGACGAGCCCGGTGCACTTGTTCTGGCACGGCCTCGACCTCGCGGTCACCCGTTTCTCGGGCCGGCCGGCGCCGCGCTCGACGCAGACCCGTGACACAGGAGGCGTACTCGCACGAGGTCATCTCGTTCGGCTTCTGGGCGGGCGACGACATCGTCGGCGACGCCAGCTACTACTCCTACACCGCGCCCGAGCCCGAGGGGCTCCGCGAGCAGCCGCTTTCCGCGGGCAGCTGGATCGAGTACGGCCGGGCTCGTTGGCGGTGCTTCCCTACGAGACCGTGCGCAGCGCGCGAGATCCACGAACAACACTGCTGGCGTTCTGCCAGAGCGCCTACGAGGCGGGCGCTCGCCTTGCCGGCTGGGACACCACCAGCTTCGAATCGAAGTGGTGTCCGACCCCCGGGCAGCTGAACCAGCTCCACGCCACCGCCGCCGCCCAGTTCGGCCGTCCCAACGCAACCTCCTAGCGTGCCGAGCCGAGCGCACAGCGCCGTCCTCGCAGAAATAATCGTGCGATGAGTGGCGGTGCACCCCAACGTCCGGGTCTCTGTCGGTTCCAGCTTCGGAGGACCGGGACGGCAGGCATAGGTGGTACGTGTTCAACGCGAGCGGCACTATGGTCGGCAGGCATCCGGAAGGATTTGCGACCCAGCGCGAGGCACGGCTCGACGCGGAGCGGCTCCGAGAACAACTCGCGACAGCGCCGATCATGAGAGAGGTCGACGAATGGAGCGGCTGACCCGCGCGGTGGGCGCTCAGCCGCTGGTCGTAGTCGTCAGGGTTGCCCGTGCTCCGGCGGCGTGTACAGCCGCCGAGAGGGTGGCGATGTCGTAGGCGCCGTAGTGGCGTCGGCCGTTGATGAAGAACGTGGGCGTGCCGGAGACGCCGCTCAAGTCGGCGCTGTCGACATCCTCGGCCACGCGTGCGGCACCGGCGCGCTCGCGCAGGTCCTTGGTGAAGCGCGCGACGTCGAGCCCCAGCCCCTGGGCATAGCCGATCAGGTCGCTCGCCGGCCGCCGCGGCGTCGACCCGATAGGGCGTCGCAGCTAACCGGGCACTCGTCGCCGTGGGGGCCCGCCACAATGCGCGCTCGTTCGGGAAGGCGCAACGCGACGAGGCGCGCGACCGGCTGCTCGCGCACGGATCGGCGCCGCCGACGAGCCGCCGTATCCTAGGGGCGTAGTAACCAGGGCATCCACGAGTCCGGCGGCGGGAGCATGAATCCGACGTGCGTTCCGTTCGGAATCACCAACCTCCACCGTCCGGGACGCGGGAGCTGCACAACTGCGCGCCAATGCTTCGCGCTGATTCGACGGAGCTTGACCTCGAAGCCGTCACGGGGGATCGTCGCCGGCCCGCGAGGAGTCGCCTGTCACTTTGCCGACGACGTTGAACCAGGTCTTGCCGGGAGCAACGGCAATGAGGCGCAACCATGGTTATCGGGCACGACGTAATCGGTCCGCCGTACACGGTGAACGGTTGCCCAGCGTGCGGCTTGCCGTTACCTAGCGCGACCGCGATCAGCCCTTTGGCCGACGCCGCCGGCACGAGCGTCACAGCGACACATACAACCGCTGCCAACGCACGGAGAGCCTTCGTGCTCATCTCGAATTGAGTATGCCGGACGTCCACGGTTCCATCTCGAGCTGGGTCCGGGCGCAGGGCTTCGGCGCCGTCGACGAGCGTGAACTCCAACGGACGCCGAACTTGACAGCACTGGTGCGCTGGCACGGCGCTGGCATTTCGGCACTTCCCGCCGCTCGAGCTTGAGCCGGGCGGCGGGAAATCCCGGCAAAGGTGAGACGGGAGCGACGGGACTCGAACCCGCGACCTCCGGCGTGACAGGCTTGTTCCATCGATACGACGATTGACGACGATCGACGCGCAATCACTCTATTCATGCGGGTCTGCCGGCTCTGACATCTGATTTGCGGATGATTGAATAGGCTCGATTTCGGCCGTTTGCTGCCCTTCTGTCTGCCCAGACGCTGCGTCGAATTCGCCCGCCGAGGACCCCATGCTTGGGAAGCAGGGATACACGACATCGTGCTATTGGCGGGGTCGCGTTCCCGACTTGCGCTGACACGCCAAGCGTCGGCCGCACAGGCGCGGGCAGATCGGGTGATCACCAATCCACCAAAGTTGGTTTCCGGGCGGAGACCTGTGTCAAGCAAGGGCCTGTCGTCAATCAAGCCAGGTCGGTGGGCCTCTTGCCGTGCGGTCTGCGCTGCGTAGGGTTCCGCTCGTGGAGTTGCCCCGGATCGGTACGTTGCTCGAGTTGCTCCGAATCCCGAGCGTGAGCGCCGATCCTCTCCATGCAGCTGATGTGCAGCGCGCGCTCGATTGGGTCGTCTCCTTTGTCGGACGGAGCCGGGGGGGAAGCGAAGATCGTCGACGGCGTTACGGGATCACTGGTGGTGGGGGAGTTTGCGTCGTCGCGCGCCTCCGAGAGCGCGCCCCGACTGTCCTCTGCTACGGGCATGTCGACGTCCAGCCGCCGGCACCGCTTGAACTCTGGGAGAGCCCTCCTTTCGAGCCGACCGTTCGCGACGGCTGGCTGTACTGCCGCGGCGTGGCCGACGACAAGGGGCAGTTCTGGCTCTTGCTCGAAGCAGCGCGCAGCCTTGCGCTCGAAGGCGCATTGCCGGTTAACGTCCGTGTGCTCTGCGACGCCGAGGAAGAGGTCGGGGGCCAGAGTGCCGCTGCGTGGGTCGGGCAGGACGAGCGCGGCGCCGATGCCTGTGTCGTCTTCGACACCGCCATGCTCGACGATCGGCTTCCCGCGTTCTACCTTGGCACGCGCGGCACTGCCTACTTCCATCTCACGGTGCGCACTGGGCGTCGCGACGTCCACTCTGGTGTCTACGGTGGCGCTGGCCTCAACGCGTTGCATGCACTGGTTGTCGCCCTTAATGGGATCATCGCGCGGGGTGGCCGTCTACCCGAGGCGCTCCGGCAAGGCTCCATCACGCCACCGGACGAGGAGGTCGCGTCCTGGGCCTCGCTCGCCTCCGGGACGGGAGGTGCTTGCAGATCAGGGCGTCACCCCCGCCGACGAGCGGGCCGAGGCGGAGTTCTACCTGCGTACGTGGGGAGAGCCTTCGCTCGACGTCCACGGGATCGAGGGCGGTTCGCCGCAGCTCCAGAAGACTGTCCTGCCGGCCAGTGCCGAGGCGAATCTGTCACTCCGGCTCGCGCACGGCCAGACCGTCGCCGCGATCGCGCCGGTGCTCGACCGGCTGCTCCGCGAAGCGGCGCCCGTTGGAGCCTCGGTTGAGCTCGAACTGTTGTCCGCGTGCGACCCATCGCTTGTCGCGCCGGGCTCGACCGCCGTCACACTTGGCCTCGACGCCTTCGAGCGAGCGCTCGGCATCAGGCCGGTTATTGCGCGGACGGGCGGTTCGCTCCCGCTGGCGCCTGCGCTTGCCGCCCGCGGTATCCCGACCGTGCTTACCGGGTTCGACGTTCCGGACGGGAACATCCACGCGCCGAACGAGCGCTTCCACCTCGACCACTTCGAGCTTGGTCTTGCGGCGGCGCGCGAGCTCTTCGGCGCCTACGCCGGGCTGCGGTAGTCCTCGAAAATGTCCAGCGGAAGCAGTGCCGAGACGAGTGCGTTCGGTAGGTCGACGACCTGCGAGATGCGAAGCTCGGCCGCAACGCTCGCCAGCACGTACGCGGCCTCGCGCGCGAACCCATACGTCGCGGCGAGGTAGTCGACGAGCTCGAGCAGTGCCCGCCGGGCTGCCAGCCCGAGGTCGAGGAGCTCGTTGCGTCCGTCGTCCGCGAGCGAGATACCGGTGGTCGCGAAGTAGCGCCGTTGCGGCTGCACCGCGCGTCTCGAAGGCCGGAAATCGCGGCGTCCAGGCCGGCGCGGAGGTGACGTCGACGCGGAACGTCACGCGCGGCACCGATCTCGATCGCGGAGCCGCAGACCTCGCCCTCGCCCTGGGCGAAGTGGACGTCCCCGAGTGAGAGCAGCGCACCGGGCACGTGCACGGGCAGCAGCAGGCGCGATCCGCGGGAGAGGTGCCGGATGTCGAGATTGCCCCCGATCTCGCGCGGCGGCAGCGTCCCCAGCCCGTCTGCGGCCGCCGCGGGAACGGCAGGCGGCGAGAGCTCCGACAGGTCGTGCCCTACCCGGCTCGCCAACTCGTCCTCGCGCCGGCGGATCGCGGTCGATCAGCTCGCGCGACGGGGCGACGCCGATCGTGCCCGGAAAGGGGTCGGCCGGAATCGCGATTCCGGGCAGCTCGGGCGACCGGGCATGCCGACCGTCGAGCTCCCAGCTGACGAGGTAGGGACCGGGGAAGACGTCGGCGAGAAAGCCGAAACCGGGGAGAATGGCGCTGAACCCGAAGTTACCCGGCTCGACTTCGAGTAGCTCCACGGCCAGGATGTCACCCGGCTCCGCGCCCTCGACGTAGACCGGGCCGGCGAGCAGGTCGTGCGAGAAGTCGAGCGTCAGCAAGTCCTCGTGCACGCTCTCGCGCCCGATCTGGTCGCCTGTGCCGAGCGGCGCATCGAGCGAGACGACGTCGCCGGATCTGGACGATCGCAACCGGCTCGACGTCCGGGTGCCAGCGGTTGTGCCCGTCCACGGGAGACTTGTATCAGCCGCCGGTGTCATGTTACGTTCGACCGGCTTGTTCGGGGCCAACTCGCCTGTGGAGGTAGGGGGGAAAGATGCTTCGTCGTCCGTTCTTCACGACTCGCCGCGTCGGTTCGCACGGGTCGATCTCGATCGCCGCGGTCGTCCTCTGCGCTGCGTTCGGGAACGGCAGGCGCATCGGCCCGCGTCGACGCGGGCACGGCGGACGTCCAGCACCTGACCTGGGCGCTCGGCGCTCCCGATCCGTGGCCTCGAGTACACACACTCGGCGGACTCCGGCACCGCGACGGTCGTCTCGCTCGGTTGCGAGACGCTCGTCAAGTACGACAGGGCTGGACGTCTGCGGCCCGGCCTCGCGCAGTCGTTCTCGACGCCCAACGCGTTGACGTACGTGTACCGAATCCGCAAGAACGTGCGGTTCTGGGACGGCACCACGCTCACGCCGCGAGACGTCGTCTACTCGCTCCAGCGCGCCGCGAGTGAGAAGGCCGGATCGCAGATCGCCGCCTTCTACACGGCCGTCAAGTCGATCACGGCGTCCGGCGACCGGGTGGTCGTCCGCATGAAGCAGCCCGACCCGTACTTCCGCTACGCGCCTGCCGTGACCTACATCCTGCAGAAGAAGTACTGGCAGGCCAATCTCAAGGACATCGGCACGCCCAACAAGCTGACGATGTGCACGGGGCCGCACCGGTTCACGAAGTTCCAGGGTGACGGCACGAGCGAGCTCGTCGCCTTCGACGGCTACTGGGGCGGCCGCCCCGCAGTGCGGGCGATCACGCTCAAGGTGATCGTGAACGAGGCGACCCGCCTCCTCGCGATGCGCCAGGGCGAGATCGATGGCTCGTTCCGGATCTCGCAGGACGTGATCGACCAGTGGAAGCGACTGCCGAACACGCGCATCCAGCTCGCGCCGGAGCTCCGGACCGCGTATCTGTCGCTCGACACCGCGATCGAGCCGTGGAACGACATCCATGTGCGGCGCGCCATCGCGTACTCGATCGACAAGGTGGGCATCGTGCGCGCGATTCTCCGGGGCTACGGCGAGCCTGCTCCGACGCTGCCTCCGCCGGAGCAGTGGGGCGACATCATGCCCCAGGCCCAGGTCAGGGCCTTCTACCGAACGCTGCCCAAGTACAGCTACAACCTCGCGAAGGCAAGGCCGAGCTCAAGCAGTCGGCCTTCCCGGACGGATTCAAGGCGACGCTGCCGTTCCCGGACTCGGCGCAGACGGACGGCAAGGCCGCGCTCGTGCTCGAGCCAGGCGCTGAAGAAGATCGGGATCGAGCTCACCGTCAAGGAAGTGACGACCGACAAGTGGTTCGCGACGCTCTACAACCATCCGTCGCCGATGGGTCCTCAGATCGTCGAGTGGGGCGTGGACTACCCGGACCCGGCCGATGCGCTCCACTTCATCTACGACAGCAAGGGCGCGACGAAGAACGCCTTCAACACCGCGAACTACAAGAGCGCGACGATGGACCAGTACCTCGCGCAGCAGCAGAGGTCGGTGAATCCAGAAGTGCGCGCGGCGGCGATCAAGAAGGCGCTCCGGCTTGCCGCGGTCGACCTGCCGTACATACCGATCTGGTACCAGGACATCGCCATGGCGGTCAACACGAAGTTGAACTACCGGGGCTTCGGCACGTGGTATCTGTACACGCCGTGGGCCCTGGACATCTCGGCCCGCTAGCAGGTTTCGCGGTAGCGCCCGGTCCCCGTCGAGGGCCGGGCGCCCGCGCAGTTCCCGCGATGACGCGCGCCAGCCTCGTCCTCTACATCGGACGGCGCATTCTCGCGCTCGTCGCGCTGATCTTCGTGATCTCGTTCGTCGTCTTCAGCCTCCTCTATCTCGCGCCCGGCAGCCCGGAGCAGGTCCTGCTCGGCGCGCGGCCCTCGACGCCGGAGACGATCGCGGCGATCCGCGAGGAGTACCACCTGAACGACCCATTTCTCGTCCAGTACGCCGATTGGGCGCGCGACGCGTTGCACTTCGACTTCGGGCGTTCGATCAGGACGAACGAGCCGGTGGTCGACGCGATCTCCGACCGCTTCAAGCTCACGCTCCAGCTGGGAGGGCTCGCATTCCTGATCACGATGGCTCTCGGCATCCCGCTCGGCGTCCTCGCTGCGGTCCGCAGCCGAACGTCCATCGATCGCGGAGTCGTTGCGTTGAGCGTCGTGGGCGTGAGCGCTCCCGCATTCGCCACCGGGATCCTCCTCCTGTACGTCTTCGCCGTCGAGCTCGGCTGGTTCCCCGTCTTCGGCGAAGGCTCAGGCGTCGTCGACCGCCTGCACCATCTTGCGCTGCCCGCCATCGCGCTGGCACTGACCGGCATGGGCCTCGCTCCTGAAGCTGACCCGCACGGCCGTGATCGGCTCGCTCGACCAGGACTACGTGACGTTCGCCCGCGCGCGCGGGATCTCGAACCAGCGCGTGCTCACCGCATACGCACTGCGAAACGCTCTCGTGCCGATCATCACCGCGGCCGGGCTTCTGCTCGCCTACATGCTCGCCGGCACCGTTCTCGTCGAAGTGACGTTCGCGCTCCCGGGTCTCGGCTCGTTGCTCGTCGACTCGGTCCGCACGCTGGACGTGCCGATGGTGCAGGCGCTCGCGATCCTGATCGCGACCCTGGTCGTGGTCGTCAACCTCGTCGCCGACATCGTGTACGTCGCGGTCGACCCGAGGATCAGCTTCGCGCGGGTGAAAGCGTGAGCGAGACAGTCGCCTCGAGTCCTGCGGCCGAGCTCGCCGCGCCGCGCGCGCGCCGCGGCTTTTCGCCCGCGGTCGGCGTCGCGTTCGTCGTCCTCGCTGCCGTCGTCATCTGTGCAGCCTTCGGGCAGTGGATCGCGCCGCACGATCCCAACGAGCAGGACCTGCTGTTCAGCCTCACAGGCCCGAGCCGCGAGCACCTGCTCGGCACGGACGACCTCGGCCGGGACATCGCCTCACGGACGATCGTCGGCGCGCGCACCGCCGTCGTCGGGCCGCTGCTGATCGCGTTCGGCGCAATGCTGATCGGGAGCATCCTCGGCTTGCTTGCCGGCTATCTCGGCGGGTTCAGCGACTCGGCGATCTCCCGCTGGGTCGACCTCGTCTACGCGATGCCCGCCCTGCTCGTCGCCATCGTCGTCGTCGGCGTTCTCGGAGGCGGCTACTTCCTCGCGGTCGGGTTGCTCGTGATCCTCTTCTCGCCGATCGACACCCGCATCGTGCGCGGTGCGACGCTCGACCAGCGCTCACGTCCGTACGTCGAGGCGGCTCGAATGCTCGGCCTGTCGAACCGGCGGATCATGGTCCGCCACATCTGGCCGAACGTGCTGCCCCTCGCGCTCGCGAACGCGTTCCTCACCTTCGCGTTCAGCATCGTCGCGCTCGCGTCGCTGTCGTTCCTCGGGCTCGGCGTCGGCCCGGGCACCGCGGACTGGGGGCGGATGCTCTCCGACAGCCGCACGCTGCTCTTCGACGTTCCGGCGGCTGCGATCGCGCCCGGGATCGCGATCGTCGTCACTGCGGCGAGCGTGAACGTCATCGGCGACTGGCTGTACGAACGGCTCTCCGATCGCGGGCGCGCGCGGTGACCGAGAGCTCGACAGCCGCTGCTCGAGGTCGAGGCGCTTCGCATCGAGGCGCGCCTCGGCGGGAGCGCCGCGCACGATCGTCCGGACGCTCGAGCTCGAGGTCGGCGCGGGAGAAACGGTGGGGATCGTCGGCGAGTCCGGCAGTGGCAAGTCGCTGACCGCGCGCGCCCTGATCGGTCTCTTGCCGCCCGGCGTGCACGCGGGCGGCGAGATCACGTTCGACGGGCGCAACCTGCTGAGCCTCGGGGAGCGCTCGCTTGCGTCGCATCCGCGGGCGCAAGATCGCACTGCTGCTCCAGGACCCCTACACGATGCTGAACCCGCTGCTCAGGATCGGCACGCAGATCATGGAGACCGCGCCGAAGGGCCGCGGCCGCGACGAGCCGATCCGGCGCCTCGCCGAGGTCGGGATCCACGATCCGCGAGTGGCGGAGCAGTACCCGTTCCAGCTGTCGGGCGGCATGCAGCAGCGCGTCGCGATCGCCGCCGCCCTCGCCAGCGACCCCGAGCTCCTGATCGCGGACGAGCCTTCGACGGCGCTCGACGTGACTACGCAGATGGAGATCCTCGCTCTCCTCCGCCGGGTGCAGGAGGCGCGTGGGATGGGCCTCGTCCTGATCACCCACGACCTGCGCGTCGCCTTCTCGATTTGCCAGCGCATCTACGTCCTCTACGCGGGCTCGGTGCTGGAGGCAGCTCCGGGCGCGGATCTGGAGCGCGAGCCGCTTCACCCGTACACGCTCGGGCTGCTTCTGTCGGAGCCGAGCGTGGAGCGCCGACTCGACGAGCTCGCGGCGATCGAGGGCGCTGTCCCTGCCCCTGACGAGGTCGCCGGCCGCTGCCCGTTCGCGCCGCGGTGTCGGTGGGCGGCGCCGCAGTGCTCGGCGGGCGACCCGCCGCTCCGCGAGGTGGCGCCGGGACGCAGGTCGGCCTGCGTGCGCATCGACGAGATCCGGGGAGACCTGGCTGAAGCCCGTCAGCGTGCAAGAGGGGCGCGCGTCCGCTCGGCTCGAGCCGCTCACGAAGACGGGCGAGCGCGCTCATCCGAGTCGAGGGCTTGAGGAAGACGCTACGGCGGGGTTCGTGGTGGCGGCGAGGTCGAGGCGCTCAAGGGCGTCTCGATCGAGGTCGGCGAGGGAGAGAGCGTCGGCATCGTCGGCGAGTCGGGCTCGGGGAAGACGACGCTCGCGCGGTGCCTGGTCGGCCTCGAGACGCCGACGTCCGGCCACGTGTTCATCGACGACATCGACGCGTCCGACTACCGGCAGCTCGACTGGAGCACGCGCCGGCAGCTTCGCCGCCAGGTGCAGATGATCTTCCAGGATCCCTACTCCTCGCTGAACCCCGTGCGCACGGTTGGTGCGACGCTGCGCGAGGCGCTCGCCCTCGGTCCCGATCCCGGGACGACCGTCGGCGACCTGCTCGCGGTCGTCGGGCTGCCGGCCGAGTACGCGGTCCGAAAACCCGTCGCGCTGTCCGGTGGAGAGCGTCAGCGAGTCGCGCTCGCACGCTCGCTCGCGCTTCGCCCGAGGGTGATCGTCTGCGACGAGCCGGTGTCGGCGCTCGACGTCTCGGTCCAGGCCCAGATCCTCAACCTCTTCGCGGCGTTGCGCGAGGAGCTCGGCCTCGGCTACCTCTTCATCACGCACGATCTGGCTGTCGTCCGCCAGGTCGTCGAGCGCGTCTATGTCCTCTACCGAGGCGAGATCGTCGAGTCCGGGCCCGTCGACAAGGTGCTCGATGCTCCCAGCCACCCGTACACGGCTCGCCTCGTTGCGTCGGTCCCGCGCACGGATCCCGGCTGGCTGGCCGGTCAGCCCTAGGCAGCCGCTCCCTTTTTCGGGTTCTGGAAGGCGTACATGAGCTCGGCGAACTTGCGCCCGCTCGAGCCGCCGACCGTGCACTCGTCCATGACCGCGGCGTGCTCGCGGTCGATCTCGAACGGCGACGAATAGAAGGCCTCGTTGGCGGCGTCCATGTCGTCCACCTCGATCGAGACTGCGAGCAGATCGCCGTGCTCGGTGTTGAGGATGTAGGCGATTTCCTGCCGGACGCCCTCGTTGTCGAGCGTCTGGAATGCCTCGTCGCGGCGCTCCTCGAGCTCTGCGTACCAGTCACGCAGCCGCTGCGTCTTCCCGGGCACGATCCAAGCTGTGGACAGGACGTACGGCATGTGCGTCTCCTCTCGGGCGGGGTGAACGAGTTGCCTACGAAGGTGTACACGACCGGCCTCACCCCTCGCTTACGCTTCCTCTGCAGGGATGACTCCGCGACCCGCGTTCACGATCTGGGAGAAGTAGCCGTCAGCGGAGGGTCGACCGGCACCGGGGCGCGTTGGCGGTCGCCCCGGTGCCGGTCTCTTCGCTAGCCGATCGAGTACGCGACGAGCTCGTTGGTCGGGTGCTTCACGGAGGCCCCAGGCGCCCCCGCGCCGACGAGCAGATGGTCGCCGTCGATCGCTGCGAATCCGTTCACGCCCGACGGAGCCTGCGCCGACCACAAGGTGGAGCCGTCGCGGGTGCTGAGCGCATAGACCTTGCCGCTCAGCGTCGAGGTGAAGACGACGTCGTTGGAGACTGTTGCTGCACCGTAGACCGCACTCGGGAAGGTGCGGCGCCACTGGACGGAGCCGCTCGAGGGGTTCAGCGCCACGAGCTCGCCGGTGCCGCCGGCGAACCCGGCCTTTCCGGCCACCTTCGTGCTGGAAGGCGTGAACGTGAAGCCCAGGTTCACGACCGGGACGTAGAGCGAGTTGCCGTCGTAGGCCATCGGCGTCTCCACGCCGCCCAGGGTGCCCGGCAGCACCAGGGTCGACTTCTTGGCCGGCAGCAGTCCCGTGTCGTGCAGGTGCGTTCCCACCGGCTTCTGCCAGAGCTGCTTGCCGTCGGCGGCAACGAAGGCGTAGACGCGGCCCATCTTCCCGGCTGCGAAGACGACCTCGGTCGGCATCCCGCCGATCGGGACCGTCCCGATCACCGGCGAGTCCTCGAGGTCGTAGTCGCGTACGTCGTGGCGGATGACCTGCCGGTACCAGAGGAGCTTGCCGGTCGAGCCGTCCAGCGCGACGAGCGAGTCGGTGTAGAGATCCGGTCCGGGTCGGCTGGAGCCGTTCGGATAGCGGCTCGTGCCCGGATACGGCGCCGGGTTCGCGACGTCGAGGAAGACCCGCCCCTGGGAGTCGACGGCGGGCGGGTACCAGAGGCCGCCACCCGAGTTGACCTTGGCGTTCCCCCAGAGCTTCGCCCCGTCGGAGATCGTGTTGAAGCTCCACTTCGGCTTGCCGGTCTGTGCGTCGAGGGCGTAGACGATGCCGTCGCCTTCGCCGGCGTAGAACGACTTGGAGTTGCCCGGGATCGTGCTGACGAGCACGGTGTCGTTGAAGACGGTCGGCGCCATGTCGATCCCTTCCTTGGCGTTCCGCGTCAGCTTGCGCGTCCAGAGCACGTGGCCATTCGCCGGGTCGAGCGCGAACGCGGACGTCTCGGTCGCGCCGAACACCTTGTCGTAGCCGTAGGCGACGCCGTTCGGTCCGACGCTCGGGCTCTTGAAGAGGTGCTTCCACTTGAGCGCGCCGGTCGAACGGTCGAGCGCGTAGACGTTGCTCGCCAGGTCCTGGAGAAAGACGGTCTGTCCGAGCGCGATCGGGGTGCTGGAGAACGTTCCGAACGCGCCCTCACCCGTGAGCTTGAACCGCCACGCCGGCTTCAGGCCGGCGACGTTCGTCGAGTTGATGCGGCTCGCGGTCGTCGCGCGGGTGTTCGCGAGATCGAAGTTGAACGCCGGCCACTGCTGGGCGAACGCGGCCGCATCCGGCGGCAGCGCCCCGGCGGACGGCGAGGACGAGGCACGCGCCGTTGCGAGGCCCACCGCGGCGACGGCGACCGCAAGCGGGACGGCGAGGTAGAGACGAGACATGATGCTCCTTCTTCGAGGGGTGGCAGGTGGGAGTGGCCTCGGGCTAGGTGGCGTGGAGGACGCCTTTCATGCCGAGCTCCGCGTGCGAGTCCACGGTGCAGCGGTACGGGTAGCTGCCGCGCTTTGCGAGCGTGACCGTGAGCCGCGTCGTCTTGCCGGGGCCGATCGTCTTCGAGTGGTGCCCGGCGATGGCGAAGTCGTGCGGTGCATGACCCGCGTTCCGGATCACGAACGTCACACGACCGTGCTTGACCGTCTTCGGCGAGAGGACGAACGAAAAGTCCTTGGCCGTGACCTTGACAGTCGTGACGCGCGTGACCGACGAACGAGCTGTGGCCGCGCCGACCACTGTGAGAGCGAGAACGAGCGCGGCGGCAGCCGAAAGGGAACGGAATCTCATGTGTCGAGCCTCCTCAGTTGGTGTTCTGACGACATGCGTCGAGCTTCGCTGTCGCCGAGCCGCTGGAGGATGGGCCGATCGGACGAGCGTTCGAGCGACCTTCGAGTGACCGGAGGTATGAGCCGCCAGGCTCCGGTCTGGACGAATGGGGGTTTCTTGTGTGCCGCGAACCGAGTACGTTCCGCTCGCGGCACAGCTTCTATCGGGCAACCATCTCCAGAGGGGTCAACCATGAGACGTACGCTTCTTGCGGCCACGGCTGCGCTCGTCCTCGCTTCGGCGCTCACGGCTGTAGCCGTGGCGGCGGTCACGCCGGGGACATACAAGGGAAACCTGCACCTGGCCAGCGGAGCGAAGATCGCGAACGCTCCGGCCACGATCACGGTCGCCGGTAGCAAGGTCACGATCAAGGCACCGAGGCTCCCGGTCAAATGCCAGTCGGCGACCGGCGCCTTCGACAAGCCGTCGGCTCCGATCAAGTACGAGTTCAAGGGAACGCTGAAGGGCAACTCGATCAGCGGCACCTACATCCCGCCGCTCGGCGGCACCGGCGAGTACTTCACTGCGAAGGTCGTCTACTCGCCGGCGACGAAGTCGTTCAGCGGCAAGCTCGGCTTCGTTGGCAAGTGCCAGGGCACATCGACGGTCAAGGCGAAGAAGGCCTAGCTGCAACGTTCGGTCGGTCGGGGTGAGGGGGCAAACACTGCCTCTCACCCAACGACCGGGCGCTCGATCGCCGTACTGGGTCAGTGCGCGCGGCCCGGCAGGCGGAACGCCAGGCGGGAGTGGGGCCGAGCGGGCTCTCCGTCCTCGGCCTCGGTCTCGAAGCGCCGCACGGCGAATCTGGCGGCGCCGAGCCCCCAGACCGCGATGACAGCGAGATGCCCGGCTGCGAAGCCGCTGCCCTGCGTATGCGGGCTGAAGCAGGCTTCGAACGCCTGGGCGAGATGGCTGAGCGGGAAGACATGCGCGACCGTCTGCACCCACTGCGGTGCGCCCTCCAGCGGGTAGAAGATGCCCGACACGAAGAGCAGCGGAAACAGCGTCAGGTTCGCTGCGATCGGTGCGGTCTCTGACCTCCGGACGAACGAGCCGACTGCGAGGGCGATCGCGCTGAGCGACGCCGCGCCGAGCAGGAGCGTGACGAGTGCCGCCGGCAGCAGCCGCGGGTAGATGTGGACGCCGAACACCGGCACGGCGACCAGGAACATGAGCGCCACCGACGCGACGCTGCTGAGAAGGGTTGCGGCCAGCCAGGAGCCGAGGTACACGCGCATCGGCAGCGGCGTCCCGCGCACGCGTTTCAGGACTCCCTGCTCGCGGAGGGTCACGAGCCCGAAGATCACGGCCGTGTAGCTGCCGGTCGCCGTCGCGAAAACCGCGATCGCGGGCGTGAAGAACTGGGCGAAGTCGACCGTGCCACCGGCGACGGTCACCGTCGAATTGTTGAGGCCGTTGAAAACGACGAGCAGGATCAGCGGGAAGACGAACGTGAAGAACGGCCCGCGCGGCGACCGCAGGATCAGGCGCACGCGTGCGGCGAACCACAGGCGGGCGAGTGCGAGATCCGAGCGGCGCGTCACGGGGCGTCTCCATCCGTCAGCTGCAGGTAGACGTCCTCGAGGGACGGCCGCGTGACGGTCAGCCCTTCCAGTTCGGTGTCGCGCGCGGCTGCCCAGGTGAGGAGCGGCGCGAGGGTCCGCGTCGGCGCCGGAGTCCGGAAGCTGACCAGGCCGTTCACGCGTTCGAGCGCGGTCTCGGCCGGCAGCGGCAGCTCGGACGGATCGAGATCCGCGGGCAGCCGGAACCGGACGAGCGCGGCGCCATGATCGCGTCCGGCAAGCGTCTCCGGAGTGCCCTCCGCGACGATCTTGCCCGCTGCGATCACCGCGACCCGGTCGGCGAGGTTCTGCGCCTCGTCCATGTAGTGGGTGGTGAGCAGGATCGTCTTGCCGAGCGACCGGAGGCTATGAACGAGCTCCCAGGAACGCCTTCTCGCGGATGGATCGAACCCGGTGGTGGGCTCGTCGAGAAAGACGAGCTCGGGGTTGCCCGCGATCCCGAGCGCCAGGTCGAGGCGCCGCCGCTGCCCGCCGGAGAGCGTCCCGACCCGGGCATCGCGCTTCTCCTCGAGGCCGACCATGGAGACGACCTCGTCTGCCACGAGCGGCTCCGGATACGCGGCGCTGTACAGCACGACCGCCTCGCGCACCGTCAGGTCGTTCCCGACTCCCGCTTCTTGCGGAACGATCCCGATCCGCTCGCGCAGGGCGCGGCCGCCGGTCTCGGGATCGGTGCCGAGCACCGAGGCCTCGCCGCCGCTGCGGCGCCGGTAGCCCTCGAGGATCTCGATGGTCGTCGTCTTGCCGGCTCCGTTCGGGCCGAGGAGCGCGAACACCTCGCCGCGCTCGATCGTGAGATCGATGCCGGCGACGGCTTCGATGTCACCGTAGGCCTTGTGCAGGCCCCGGACGACGACCGCAGGCTGTCCTTCTCGTGGCATGCAACTCAGCCTTGCGGGCAGAGAAGGGCTCCGACATCGGTCGATCGGACGATCGGGCGGACCGTCGGCGCGTCGTCCGCCGTCTGTCAGGGCAGGTTGATCACGACCCGTGTGCCCGCGCCGGGGGCAGAGACGACATCCATTCGCCCTCCGGCCGCTTCGACCCGCACGCGCTGGGTTGCGAGCCCGATGTGGCCGTCTGCAAGCCGTTCGGCCAGAAGCTCGACCGGGAAGCCTTGGCCGTTGTCGGCGACGACGAGCTCGAGCTCGCCGCTGGCCTCGACAAGGCGAAGTGTCACCTCCGTCGCCTGGGCGTGCCGCACGACGTTCGCCAGGAGCTCACGGGCCGCCGAGAAGACGAGCTGCTCCTGCGGATGGCGGGCCTGGTAGTCGAGGTCGAGCTTCAGCTGCAGATGCGCGCGGCTCGCTGCCTGTTGACCGATCGAACGGAGTGCGGCCTCGAGTCCGCCCTCCTCGAGCACGTAGGGGTGCAGGTCGAAGACTGCCTCGCGCAGCTGTCCAACGGTCTCGGCGAGTGCTGCGTCGGCGCGCGTGAGCGCGGGATGCGAGTGCATCTCGCTCGCCTCCTGGAGCTCGTGGCGCGCCGAGAGCAGATTCTGAATCGCGTGATCGTGAAGCGCTTCCGCCAGCGCCTTGCGCTCGCGCTGCTCGGCGGCGAGCGCGTCCGAAAGGAGGCGCGACCGGGCCTGGGCGAGGCGAGCGACGAGCTCGGTCCGGCGGGCGAGCAGCATCGAGAGGAGCACGCAGGCGACCCCGACCCAGGCGAGGTATCCCGCCTGGGTGAGGATGAACCGCACCGCCTCCGGCTGGCTCGCGGCGGGATGGGCGATCGCCTGACTGACGTAGGCGGCCGTCGTCACGACGACAGCGGCGACCGTGATCGATGGGCGCAGGCGGAACGCAACGGCCACGGGCACGAGGAAGAACGCCAGCCGGGCATGGGAGAAAGCGCCGCCCGAGAGCAGCGCCAGCATGCTGATCGCCGCGATGTCGACTGCGGTAGCCGCCAGCGCGAACCGTTCGCCGGCCGGACGGAGATACACCCACGCGAGCACGCCCGCGCTCCACGCCGAGAACAAGGCGAGCGTGACGAGGAACCAGGTCTTCTCCGGGTTCGGGTGCACGAGGCCCTGGCCGAGGGCGATCAGCGCGATCGCGGGAAGCCGGAGCCAGGCAACGACACGCTCTGACTCCGCGGTCGCTTCACCGTGCGACGCGGCGAAGGCCGAGGGGGCCGCCATCTATTCGATCAGGCCGCGCCGCATCGCACTCGCAACCGCAGCGGCGCGATCCGAGACTCCCAGCTTCTCGTACAGGTGCTGAACGTGCGTCTTCACCGTCGTCAGCCCCAGGTAGAGGTCCTTCGCGATCTGGGGCAGGCTCTTGCCGGCGGCGATCAGGTGAAGAATCTCCTGTTCGCGCGGGGTCAGCGCCGGCGCGTCATGCTGCTTGCGCAGCCGAATCTCCGAGACGAGGCCGGCGGCGACCTCGGGTGGGACGACGTTCTCGCCGCGCGCGCAAGCCAGCACGGCGTCCGAGATCTGCTCGCGGCGCGCCTCCTTCGAGATGAAGCCCGCCGCGCCGGTCTCGAGCGCCTTGTAGACGATGCCGCTGTCGGTGAATGCCGAGACGAGCAGGACGCGCGTCGGAAGCTGTTCGCGGACGATCGCGTGCGTGACCGCAACGCCGTCGAGCTCGGGCAGCTTGTAGTCGAGCAGGGCAACGTCGGGGAGATGCTGCTGGATCGCGGCCAGCGCGGAACGCCCGTCTTCGGCTTCGGCCAGGATCTCGATCTGCCCGCTCGCGAGCAGGGCTCGAACCACGCCCTCGCGGTAGAGGGGGTGGTCGTCGGCGACGACGACGGTGACGCGTTTCTTTTCGTGTGCCGCCATGCTCGCTTCGCTCATCGTACGCCTCCGCCCCTAGACCGGAGCGTTGCCGAGCGTGATCTCGACCGTTCGGCTCTTCCCACCGCGAACGACCTGGAGCTCGAGCCGGTCGCCCGGCTTGTGCAGCGCAACGACGTCGCCGAGCTGTGCGGTGGAGGAGATGGACTTGCCGTCGACTCCCACGATGGCGTCTGCGCCGACGAACCCGCTGACTCCGTTCACGGTCACCCGCTGCGTGGCGGCCTTGAGCCCCGCCTTGGCCGCGGGACTGTCCTTGACCACCTTGACGACGACGACGCCGTGCGGGGGCAGCCCGCGGACGACTCGCGCGACGCTCGGGTCGATCGCTGCCACCTCGACTCCGAGCCACGCATGCCGGGCATGCCCGGTTGCGATCAGCTGGTTGGAGACCGATCTTGCCGTCGCGCTGGGGATCGCGAATCCGACTCCCACGTTCGCGTCGACGGTGCCTCCCTGGATCTGCGAGTTGATGCCGATCACCTGCCCGACGCGGTCGAGAAGCGGTCCCCCGGAGTTGCCGTGGTTGATCGGCGCGTCCGTCTGGATCGCGTTTGCGATCACGAGACCGTTCGGAGCCTGAATGTCGCGGCCCGTGGCGCTGACGATTCCTGCTGTCATCGTCCGCTCGAGCCCGAAGGGGTTCCCGATCGCGTACGCCGGATCGCCGACCTGCACTTCCGAGTCGGCGAACCGAAGCGGCCGAAGCAGCGAGTCCGGCGCACCCTTCACGCGTACGACCGCGATGTCGGTCGACGGGTCCGAGCCGACGATCTTGGCCGGATAGGACGCACCTCCGCTGAATCCGACGCGAACGTCCTTGGCCCCCTGGACGACGTGATCGTTGGTCACGATGTCCCCGCGCCTGTCGATGACGAAGCCGGAGCCGAGCGCAGTGACCTGCTCCCGTTGCGCCGGGCTGAAGAAGGAGGCGGGAACGATCTGGGTTTGACTGTCGGTGATCACGACCACCCCGGGTGAATCACTTCGATAGATCTGCTCTGCGTCGAGGCCCTTGACCGGCGCTGCGAGCAAGGTCGCAGGTTCGGCCGCGGTCGTGGGCTGGGCTGAGGTTGTCGAGCCGCCCTTGTTGAACGCGAGCCCGATCGAGGCGCCCGCGAGTCCTCCGACGATGGCGGTCGCCAGGACGATGACGAGTGTGCGCCTCACGAGAGGCCTCCTTCATAGGTGTGAAAAGCGTCGTCCAATCGTCGCGCCGGCCCAGGAGGCAGGGCATCGCACGCTCGGGCGATCGAGACGTCTGGCTGCGCGCTCGGGCGAACGACTCCTCACTCGTCTCGCCGATCATCCGGTCGGTCGATGCGCTGTCGCGCCGTTGCAGACGACGCTGTGGCGATGCCCACACAACGCGACCGGCTCCGGCTCACAGTGGCGGCGCTCGCAGGCGCGACGGTCGTCGTGGGGGCGGTCGTCGCGGGCACGAGAGGCGGCTCGTCCTCACCGCCCCTCGTGCCCGCGCATTTCTCGGGAGAGCTCGTGGGCCGAGCTCCCTGGCCGCGTAACACCGCCGGGCTGCGCGCCCGCCTCGACGCGCTCGCGCTTCCGGCGCTCGCCCAGGAAGGAACCGCTCTGCACATCCATCAGCACCTCGATCTCTCTGTCGACGGCCGCCGCGTCACCGTTCCGGCCGGCATTGGAATCGACGAGTCCCAGGGCTTCATCTCGCCGCTCCACACGCACGACGAGTCGGGCGTCATCCACGTGGAGTCGCCTGACGTGAGGACGTTCACGCTCGGTCAGTTCTTCGCCGTCTGGGGACTGAGGCTGACGCCGCGCTGCGTCGGCGGCTACTGCGCCACGGGGTCGAAGTCACTTCGGGTGTTCGTCGATGGGAAGCGGTTCTCAGGCGATCCGCGCGTGCTTCCGCTCGCAGAGCACGAGGAGATCCTCGTCGCCTACGGCACGCGAGCCCAGCTTCCCCGTCCGATCCCTGCGCGGTTCGAATTCGCCCCGGGTCTGTAGTCCGCGCCGCGAGCCGACCTGATATCCCGCCACCCACAGGCCTACAATCCGCCGGTGAGACCTCGAGGCACCCTGGCGCTTTCCGTGGCCCTCGGCCTGGTGGCTCTCGGTGTGATCACGGCAGCTGTACCGGCTGCCACGCCACCGGTTCCACCCCCGCCGCCGATTCCGACGATGCCGGCAGGGAAGCAGACCACCTGCACGACGACCGGCCCGGCCTGGGTCGCCTATGGCATCCACACGCCCAACGCTCCTCCGCGCAAAGGCACCAAGTATCGGGTCACTGCGTGGGGCGTAACCTGCAGCAAGGCGACCGCGCTCTTGAAGGCACTCGTCCCCAAGATCCCGCCGAACCGGAACCTGAAGATCGTCGGACCCGCGGGGTTCACCTGCAAGAGCAGAGCCGATGGGTTGGCGAAGAACCGCATGTTCGAGATCAGCTGCACACGCCTCAAGCCCGCGGCGATGTTCTCCTGGGGGCCCTACGGCGGCAAGGTGGGCTGAAGTCGTCAAGTAGACGTAAAACGTTCCCCGCCACCCGGCGCGCCGTGGCTAACGTGTTTCTCGGAACGACAGTCCGAGGACAGGGGGAAAACTATGGTCAAGAACCGCATCCGTGCGGTCGCGGTGATCGTCGCCGCCACGGCGTTGACAGCAGCCGGCATCGCGGGGGCGACACCCAATGACTCGCCGCCGGTTGGGCCGCTACCGAGTGGTCCCACGTCGACGATCGTCACGCAGAAGGGCCAGCTCGTCGCGTTCGCGCTGCCGCATCGCACGGCCGGTCGCGTCTGGCGGGTCGCGCGGAAATTCGATCCGAAAGTCGTGCAGCAGGTGACCGAGGGCGATGTCGGTTCGACCGTTACCCTTGTCTTCAAGGCAACGGGCAAGGGGACGACGACCGTCGTCTTCGGGCTCACCCGCGGAGAGACGGCCAAGGCGTACGAGTCGCGCCGCTTCACGGTGCGGGTGCGCTAGCGCGTCCGAAGGGAGCCGGGCTCAGAAGAGCGGCCGGGTGAGCACCTCGGGGTCGAGCTTGCGCGGGACGAACTGCCCCAGGCCCGGCTCGGCCTTCAGCCTGCCGTTCTCGACGACGACCTTGCCGCGGAGGATCGTCGTCGAGGGCCACCCCTTCACCTCCCAGCCCTCCCACGGGCTGTAGTCGCCGTCGTGGTGCAGGTCGTCGATCGTGATCGTGCGCTCGACATGTGGATCCCAGAGGACGAGGTCGGCGTCGCTGCCCGGGGCGATCACGCCCTTGCGCGGGTAGAGGCCGGTCACGCGCGCCGGGTTGGTGGCGAAGATCTCGACGAAACGCCGCAGCGAGAAGCCGCGCTTGCCCACTCCCTCCGAGAAGCCGATCATTCCGCGGGTCTCGATGCCCACGTGGCCGCCGGGGGTCGACTCGATGTCGGTGCCCGCCATCTTGACCGCGTACGAGGTCGTGTACTCGTCGGTCGCGAGGGTCGACAGGCGGCCGTCGCCGAGCCCGCGCCAGAGGGCGTCGCAATCCTCGCGCGGCCGGAGGCCCATCCCGATGTGGTACTTCGCGCCGTCGGGCTTCTCGTAGTCGTCGAGCGCGAAGCACAGGCAGTTGTGGAGCACCTCTCCGTAGACCGGCTGGCCCATCGCCCGACGCGCCGCGATCGTGTCCAGCGCCTCCTCCCCGCAGACGTGGGCGAAGTAGACGGCTGCGCCCGCGTCCTCGGCGAGAGCGGCGACCGTTCGTACGGCCAGCTCCTCACCTCGGTTCGTGTGCACGAGGTGCGCGTTCCCGAGCTGCGTCCGCTGCTCGCGCCGGAGCTTCGCCTCCATGTACTTGATCAGGTCGTCGTCCTCGGCGTGCACCATCGCCATGGCGCCGAGCCGGGCGCACTCCTCGAGCAGCGTGCGCGCCGAGCCGTTGTCGAGCCGGATCCCGGACTGGGTCGTCGTGAGGTCGGTGGTGAAGAACTTGAAGGTCGCGGTGCCGTCGACGACTGCATCTGCGATCGAGGCCATCGTCGCGTCCGAGGGGGTGCCGGTGAAGACGGGGTGGAACGCGAAGTCGGCGTACGAGCGCGGGTCGAAGATCCGGCGCCGATGCTCGACCGCGATGTTGGCGTCGAACTCCTGTTGCTCGACGTGGACGTCCATGAACGCGAACGAGACCACTGTCGTCGTGCCTCCGAAGAGCGCGGCGCGCGTCGCGCCCTCCGGCGGCTGCAGCCACTCCTCCCGCCCCTGCGACCAGCCCCTGTGCATCGGCTCGTGAATGTGCGCATGCGGCTCGACGCCGCCCGGGAAGACGAGCTTGCCACTCGCATCGACCACGCGGCCGACGTCCGCCTCGACCGCCCCGGGCGGCGCGACGTAGGCGATCGTCTCGCCGGCGATTCCGATCTCGAGCTCGCCTTCCTCGAAGGGCGTGACGACGTGCCCGCCGGTAACCAGCAGGTCGATCATGCGCGCCGCTCCCCTGCGAATCGCGGCAGGACGAGCGCGCCCAGTTGCTGATCCGGCGTTCGTGCTCGGGCTGGTCCGCGTCGATTGCACCGTCGAAGTTGCGCGCCCCGGCCTTCATCGCTGCCACGCAGCTGCGCTTCGACCTCGTCGGGAGTGCCGGCGAACATGAACCGCTCGCGCAGGTACGGGCCAACGCCGAGCCGGTCGGCGAGCTCGACGTACTCGGCCTTCTGTTCCTCGCTCGGGTGGCCATGGCTCTTCAAGTCGTAGGCCTTGCCGATCTCGAGCAACGGCGCCTTGAGCTCCTCCGGCAGGAACTTGTGCTCGACGCCGGAGTCGGCGAAGTGCAGGGCGAACGCCGTGGCCGACCAGGCTCCGTCTGCCTTGGCCTTGCCCGGCTCCTCGTCCGCCCACCAGAACGACGTGAACCAGACCTCGAGGTCGTCGGGGACCGGCCACCTTCGCGCGCGCCCGCGTCGAGCCGCTCGAGCGACGACTCGACCACGTCCGGAGTGACTCCGAGCCCGATCACGACCCCGTCGGCGATCCGCCCGGCAAGCCGGAGCGAGCGCGAGGCGTGGGCGCCCATGATGATCGGGATGCGGCGACGGCCCGCCCACGGCAGCGTCAGGGCGTGACCCTGCCACTCTGCGCCGCCGGTCTCGAGCAGGCCGCGGACGGCAACGACATAGGCCTCCAACTCGGCGAGCTTCGCGGTGCTCATACCGAGATGCCAGACCCCGGTGCCGCCGGCACCGATGCCGATGTACACCCGTCCGGGCGCCAGGTCGTCGACCGTCGCCGCGCAGGCGGCGGTGATGAGCGGATGACGCGAGAGAGGGTTCGTGACCCAGGTGCCAAGTCGGATCCGGCTCGTGTCCCGCGTCACCGATGCGAGTGTCGTCCACGGTTCTCTGAAGAGCGCGGGCGAGTCCCAGACGCCGAACCGGTCGTAGCCGAGGTCTTCCGCGCGCCGCATCTCCTCGCCGACGCCGAGCGGGTCTCCTGGCGTGACGCTGAAGCCGAAACCGACGCTCACTGCGCTCCGGCCACCAACGCTTCGGCCCCGAGCTCGCGAACCAACGCGTCGCGCATCGCGTCCGCGTCCGGCTCGATCCCGGTCCACCAGCGGAAGCCGACGACTGCCTGCTCGACCAGCATCCCGAGGCCCGCGAGCGTCTGTCGCCCGGCGGCCTCGGCGTCGCGCAGGAAGGCAGTTCGTGGCGGCGCGATCACGACGTCGGCTGCGACCCCGGCGCCGTGCGACCAGACCAACGGCAGCCTCGCCTCCTCGTCTCCCATCCCGACGGTGGTCGCCTGCACGACGATCTCCGCGTCCGCGGGCACCGTCCACGGCTCCGTCAGCTCTGCCGCTTCGCAGCGTTCGCCGATCGCCTCGGCGATCTCCTCGGCGCGCGCGAGCGTGCGGTTGACGACGGTGATTCGCTCCGCTCCTGCGAGCGCGAGTTCGGCAACGATCGCCCGCGCGGCGCCGCCCGCGCCCAGGACGACTGCCGAACGCCCCCGCGGGTCGGTGATGCTCCGCAGCGAGGAGAGGAACCCTTTCCCGTCCGTGTTGTCCCCGACGAGCGCGTCGCCATCTCGCTTGACGCAGTTGACGGCTCCGGCCAGGCGCGCTGCCTCGGTGAGCCGGTCGAGGAGCGGGACGACCGCCACCTTGTGCGGCATCGTCACATGGGCGCCGCGGACGCCGAAGCCGCGCAGCCCGCGCACGGCGTCCGCGAGCGCTGCGTCCTCGACTTCCAGCGAGACGTAGCGAGCATCGAGGCCGGCCGCGGCGAAGGCGGCCTCGATCATCTCCTGCGTCGGGTTGCCCGCCACCGGCCTGCCGAGCAGCACGTAGAGAGAGGTGGCGGACGACGGCGACACGGGTGGCACGATGCTACTGCGGTCGCCCTTCGAGGACCTGCGAAGATTCGCCGGCCAGCCGTGCCAGGGGGAAGGGGAGTGGTTTGTACGTCAGTCTGACAACCGCCAAGACCAGCGGTCAGCCGACCGAGAACGCGACGATCGTGGCCGAAGAGATGGTGCGGTGGCTCCGCGACATCGAGGGGTTCGACGGGTTTCTGATGCTCACGCAGGAGGGCAAGGCGATCGGGCTGTCGTTCTGGGAGAGCCAGGAGGTCGCCGAGCGTCATCGGGCTGCCCGCATGCGGTTCATCGAGCGCATGACGTCGATCGCGGGCGTGGAGCTCGAAGGGACCGTGAACTTCGAGGTCGCATTCGCGGCCCTCGGGCCCCGGTTGACCGAGTTCTCCGGCTAGAACCGCTTCCTCAAAGCGGTGCTAACCTGCCGCATCATGCGTAAATCTTACCTTGGGCTGCTGCTCGCCCTCGCCGCGCTCACATCCGTCGCGGCGGGGCGTGCCGAGAGCCCTGCGATGACCGCCGGCGCGTTCACGTACCGCGGCAGCGTGACGCACATCGTGGACGGCGACACACTCGACGTTCGGCTGACGAGCGGCAAGACCGAGCGGATCCGGCTGATCGGCATCGACACCCCCGAGAGGGGTGTCTGCTACTTCTGGCAGGCCACGGCGCGTGCCCGGCAACTTGCGCTGTCGAAGCGGGTGGTCCTCCGCGGAGACGCGACCCAGGACACGCGCGACCGCTATGGACGCCTCCTTGCGTACGTCTGGCTTCCCGGCGGGAAAGACCTCGGCTACCAGCTGATCGCCGGCGGGTTCGCGAAGGTCTACGTGTACCGCGATCCGTTCCAACGGCTCTCCGCCTACCGGAGCGCGGGGGCGACGGCGAAGGGCTCGAGCGCCGGGCAGTGGAAGGCCTGCGCGGCGGCGCCGACTCCTGCACCGTCGCCTGCGCCTGCACCGGCTCCAGCTCCCCCCACGTCCGGCGCCTGTCACGTGTCCTATTCACCCTGCCTGCCGATCGTCGGCGACCTCGACTGCGCTGACATCCGCGCGATGGGTGTCGCGCCCGTTCGTGTCCTCGGCTCGGACCCGTACCGGCTCGACGGTGACAACGACGGATTGGGCTGCGAGTAGGCACAGCTCGACTGGCTAGTCTGGCGTTGTGGTGACGTTGGACGAGGTGCGGTCGCTGGCAATCACCCTGCCGCGGACGACGGAGGCTTTCGTTCACGGCCGCGTCAAGTTCCGTGTGGGCAGGATCGTCTACCTGGCTTTTTCGCGCGACGAGACCCTCATGGGCTTCGCTTTTCCGAAGGAATGGCGTGACGCGCTGGTGGAATCCGAGCCGGACAAGTTCATGCTGCCGCGCGAGTCAGACCTTCGATACAAGTGGGCGGTCGTCCGGCTCTCGGCCATCGACGCCCAGGAGATGCGCGAGCTCGTGATCGATGCGTGGGCGATGGTCGTGCCCAAGAAGGTCTCTGCGCCCTACGCGGAGCGCACGTGACGGTCCTCGAATTGGACACCCCCCACGGCCGGGCGAATGCGCATCTGCATCTCGCCGAGGGAGCCAGAGCCGCACTCGTTCTCGGTCACGGCGCGGGCGGGGGAGTGACTGCACGGGACCTCGTGACGGCTACGAACGCTGCGCGTGCCGTTGACGTGAGCGTCGTGCTGGTCGAACAGCCCTACCGCGTCGCCGGGCGGCGCTCGCCTGCTCCGGCACACCAGCTGGACGCCGCCTGGACGGCGGTCGTCGACCAGCTGCTGGCGGGCAAGCTGCGGGGGTTGCCGCTGATTGTGGGCGGCCGGTCCTCGGGCGCCCGCGTGGCGTGCCGTACCGCGGCGGCCACCGGGGCTGCCGGCGTGCTTTGTCTCGCGTTCCCGCTCCAACCCCCGCGCCGCGCCTCCCCAGCGCCGAGCCGTCTTCCGGAGCTCGACGCGGTGACGGTCCCGACGCTGGTCGTGCAAGGATCGCGAGACGCGTTCGGGATGCCGCCCGCCGGCCCGCGGCGCACCGTGGTGCAGGTCGCCGCGGATCACGGCCTGAAGACGGATCTCGAAGCGGTGGCCGGCGCAGTACGAGAGTGGCTCCCTCTCGTCGTTGGTTAGGGTACGAGCGTCATGGATTGGAAGCTCGAGCTCGTGGCGATTCCCGTCTCGGACGTGGACCGGGCCAAGAGCTTCTACGTCGAAAAGGTTGGCTTCCACGCCGACCACGATCACAACGTCAGCGACGAGATTCGCTTCGTACAGCTGACCCCGCCCGGGTCGGCGTGCTCCATCGCCCTCGGCAAGGGAATCGTGGAGACGCAGCCCGGCTCGGTTCAGGGCATGCAGCTCGTCGTCCCGGACATCGAGGCGGCTCATGCGGAGCTCGTCGAGCGCGGCGTCGAGGTCGAGTGAGATCCAGAGGTTCGACTGGGGCTGGTTCGTCTTCTTCAGCGACCCGGACGGCAACGGCTGGGCCGTACAGCAGATCCCGCCTCGCGACTAGGAGTTCTCTAAGGGTTCCAGGTGCCGCGGAAGAACCGCGTCACGAGCGCCACCGCGGTGAGCAGGATTGCCCCGATCAGCGTCAGGATGCCGATCCCGATCAGTGACGTCAGTCTGTCCACGGTCGAGCCGGAGTCGAGTCCGGCGCCTGGCGTCGCGACGCCCAGGACGTCATGCTGCTGGTCGCCGTTCAGCGGTGGAACCGAGCTGATGAGGCCGCCTCGGCCAGAACCTGTGCCCTCATGGGCTGTCCCGGACGAGGGGGCGGCGGCGGACGCCTGCGCCAGAGTGCACGTCGGCTTCTCCGCGCCCGGCCTTGCCGGGACCGAGCGGCGCTTCGAGACGACTTCGACGAGCGTCGTCGGCGCCGCCGCCAGCGGTTGCCGCACGGTCGACAGGCTCAGCAGGTAGCCACCGGGACCCAGGTACCGGCCCCCGGCCCGGCCGGCGAAGGTCAGCTTGTTGACACCTCGGTGACCGCGCACCGGAATCACTCCCACCACATCGCAGGACGGTGCCGGCCCGCGGATGATCAGGAAGAGCCGCTGTGCCTTCGTGAGCCTGAACGCCAGCCGCACCGTGACCCGTTGCTTCGACCGGTGTGGAGTTGCGCGGAGCCGGTTCGTGCGCGTGGCGACCGCAGGTTGGGACGTGCGGGTGGGGCCTCTGCGCGAGGTGGTGGAGGTCGCTGCAGGGGCGCCTCCCGAGGGAGAAGCCGACCCGCTCGACGGCGCCGAAGCCGGCGGCGGCGTGCCAGGGCGCTCCGTGGTCGTCACGACCGGCGGCACGACCGGGCTCGGCGCAGGCGTCGTCGTACGCGGTGTCGTGACACGCGGAGGCGTCGTCGTGACGGTGACCGGCGGTGGCGGCAGCGGCGGGAGCGCTGTCGTCACGGGCAGCGGAGGTGGGGGCGGCACGGGCGGCAGCGCCGTCGTCACCGGCAGCGGGGGAGGTGGCGGGAGCGCCGTGGTGATCGGCAACGGCGGCGTCGTGACGGTCACCCCGGGGACGGGAGGCAGATCCAGGGCGAGCGCATGTGCAGCCGCCAAACCAGCGAGGGCCGCAACCAGGCCGCAGAGACTTCCGAGGCGCGACATTCCGAAGGTACAACGCGCGACTCCTGCAAACGGGTGCGGGCCGGTTAGCTAGGCAGGCGTGGTCTCGTCGTCTGCGACCGGGTCGGGCGCGGGCACGGGATCGTGCGAGTGGTCGTGGCCGTGCTCGTGGTCATGGTCATGCGAGTGATCGTCGCCGGAGTGATCGTGCCCGGCGTGGGCATCGGCGTCGGTCGACGACCCACCGGAGAACATCGACTTGATCTTTTCGAGCAGCGACATGACGGCTCCCTCATAGAGATGAACGTCGCATCCTATGGAGGCGGGGCTCCCGCCGCAACGGGAGCCCCAGGCAGGCGTTCACCTGTGGTCCGCCCGAGCTTGATTGAGAGGCATCGGCCGATCGAAGTCAAGCGCGACGGACGACGAGCGTGGCGCTCATGCCGCGCTTGCGGTGATCGGCGACCGAGCACCACAGTGTGAAACGGCCCGGGAGGAAGCGGGCCTCGAGCTCTCCGAGCCGGCCAGGTCGCACTTTCGCGACGCGGTAGACGCGGGTTCCGCCCGTGCGGCGCATTCGCAGGTCGTGCTCGTCCTCGCCGTAGTTGACGAGTTGCACGATCGCTGGTCCTGCCTTGATCGACAGGCGGGAGAGGGTGTAGCTGAACTCGTCGGCGCCGACCTGCACGCGTGCAGGCGCAGCGAGTGTCAGCAGCGCGAGCGCGGTGGCGATCACTTCACGAGCTTCGGGCGACCGTACTTGCCGGCGCCCGGGATGATCCCATCGGCGTCCGTTCCCAGCCACTGCTCGAGCAGCGAGCCGTAGACGCCGCGGAAGTCGGAGGTCGCGCGGAGGTTGCCCTGCTCGTCGAGCTTGGCGAGACCCGGGAACTCGCCGATCATCCGGCCGCTCGCCCGGGAGCCGATCACGAAGCCCGCTCCGGCTGCGCCGTGATCGGTGCCGTTGGAGCCGTTCTCCTTCGCGCGGCGTCCGAATTCCGACCAGACGTGGACGAGCACGCGGTCGGCGAGACCCCGTGCCTCGAGGTCGCGCTGGAACGCCAGCAGGCTGTCCGCTGTGACCTTCAAGCCGTCCGACAGCGCCTGCGGCTGGTCGTCGTGGGTGTCGTACATGCCGGGCGCGCTCAGCGCCACGACCCGAATTGGAAGACCTGCTCCGAGCATCGCGGCGACGCCCGCCAGCCGGCGTGGGAACTGGTCGTCTTCGCCCGTCGGATAGGCGACCGGGCTCGTGAAGCCGGGCTTGTCGCCCTTCGGCGCGAACGGCAGCAGCTGTCGGCGCAGCTGCGCGGCCTTGCGTGCCGCGGAGGTCGCCTGGACGAGCGCCGGGTCGCCGCCGGTCGGCAGTGCGCCGAGCGAGCCGATCGCGTCGAGCATCCGGCGCTCGACATCGCCCCACACGTTCCGGGTCCAGAACTGGTACCGGTCAGGGCCGTCGATCGAGGCGACCGGCATGCGCGCGGTCGCGAGCGAGGGCTGAAGGCGGGACTCGAGGGAGAGGCCCTGGAGGGGGTTGTCTGGATTGCCGACCCGGTCGAGGTAGCGGCCGAGCCAGCCTGTGCGGAGCTGGTCGTTCGTCGCGCCGACCTCCCAGAAGTGACGCGACGTGAAGTGCGACTGGTCGGGGCCCGCATAGCCGATGCCCGGGAGCACGGTCACCTTGCCCTCGCCGTGGAGGGTGGCGAGCGGCGTGAGGGACGGATGCCAGCGCAGCCGGGCGTCCTCGGCGAACGGGACTCCCGCATCGGCCGCCAGGCCGAGCTTGGGCCGGAGGCTGCGATACAGCGGGTCGCCGGTCGGGAAGAGCATCGAGAGCGAGTCCGCGCCGCCGTCGAGGAAGACGGAGACGAGCACCTTCTGGGGCCCGGCTGCAGTCGCGGCGGCGATTCCTTCCTCGAAGGCACGCGGCAGGAGCGCCGCGCCGCCGTACACGGCAAGGCTGAGACCTGCGGCGCGCGCGAGGAAGCTGCGCCGGTCGAGGCCGGTCCCGGCGGGGAGCGGCATGCCGGCTTCGATCGCGGGCAGCCCGCGGCCCGCCTCGGCGGTGGCCCGCCGGAAGAGCTCGGTGCGCGAGAAGTCGTTGCAGCAGCGGGCCATCAGATCCTCACGAGGTCTGGAGGTCGGGGGACACGGCGATCAACTGGCGGAGGCCGTTTGCGACGAGGAACCGGTAGCTCGTCTGCTTCCACTTCGCGTCGGCATCCGACATCGCCTTCGCGGCGAAGCGGACGAGGGCCTTTCTCGTCGCCGGGCGGATTGTCGGGTTGCCCCAGAAGGCGAGCGCTCCGTCGACGAGCGCCTGCGGCTCCGCCGGCAGCGCCGCCGACTGCTTGTCCGTGAGCGAGTACGGCTGGGTGGCGTAGTTGGCGACCTCCCAACGGCCCCGGAAGGTCGCGGTGTCGAGCCAGCGCTCGTCGTCCCAGCCCGAGACGTTCGGCGGCATGAAGAGGCGCTGCCCCGACTCGCTCGACAGCCACGCCCACGCCTGTGTGTCGACGCCGCGTCCGAGCGCCCGCAGCAGACCGGCGGTGTAGACGGCGGGCGGCTTGACCATGCGCGGGCCGGTGAAGAGCGCCGGGTGGCGGAGGATCGCGTTGACGACGGGCAGGATCTGGAAGTCCTTGCGGTAGAGGCCCTCGAGCGAGCGCCGCGTGCCCGCATCGGGCGTGGTCGGGATGAAGTAACGCCAGAGCTTGTCGACGAAGAACGAAGGGTGCGACTTGTGGTGGAGGCACAGCCGCACGGCGTCCTGCCAGTCGAAAGCACCGGTCTTGCCGAAGATCCGCTTGTTGCCTGCGTCGTGGCGGTCCTTCTCGAAGCGGAAGTTGTAGACGCCGACGCCGCGCTTCCAGCTGTTCTCGAATCCGGTCAGGGCGCGCGCCTGCTCGCGAACGTCACGCTCCGTGTAGCCGCGGCCGGCGCCGAGCGTGAAGAGCTCCATCAACTCGCGCCCGTAATTCTCGTTCGGCGACCACTTCGTGTTCTGGGTGCCCGAGAGCCAGAGAAGCATCGCCGGGTCCTTCGTGATCTCCAGCAGCAGCTTGTCGAACGCGCCGAGCGACATCCGCCGCAGCAGCCGATTCTGCTCCAGCATCAGCTTCTGCGAGCCGACCCCGTCGAGCGAGGTCGCAAACCAGTCGTGCCACACGAGCGTCATCCGCTCGACGAGCGGGCGGGAGGTGCGCACCATCCGGTCGAGCCACCACAGGTGATCGTGGCCCCAGGCGTCCGCGGGTGCGAGCGCGCGGCCCTTGTCGTCGCGCGGAGCCGGGCCGACCCACTTCTCGCCCTTCGGATGCGTCAGCGAGCGGACGGCGCCGTCGAAGCCGAGCTTCGCCAGCGCCGCGGCCTCGCCCTTGCGCGGACCGAAGCCGGCACGCCAGAGCAGGCGCTCGGCCTGTTCACGCCCAAAGGGCCCCTTGTAGACGGCAACGCTCACCCCGCGTCAGCTATCGGCAGCGGGGAGGGGGTTGCCAAGGGTGAAACGGAGAGAACGCACGCTCTCCATAAAGACGCCGGCGACGCCGCGCTCTTGCGCGACGCCGCCGAATGACGAACGAGGTGCGAGGCTAGCTCTTGCGCGCGGTGGCCTTGCCGCCCTTGCGGCCGGCGGCCTTCTTCTGAGCCGTAGTGCCGCCCTGCGACGAATTGCCACTGCCCGAGTGCGATTTCTGACCTCCGTGCTTGGACGCGTCCGGCGAATTGGCGATCTTAGCCGCACGCTCCTTCGACATTCCCTTGTCCTTCAGAGCCTCGTACTGCTTCTCGTTCTTCACGTTCGCTGACTTGCTCGGCATTTCGACCCCTTCCTCGTTTGTCCTATTGCGAGATGCGTTGCACCGTGTCGCCCGTCAGCGCGTCGTGGCCCGACTGCGCGATGTCGGCCTGCGCGAGGATGCCGACGAGCCTGCCGTCCTCCTCGACGACCGGCAGCCGCCGGAGCTGGTGCTCGGCCATCAGCCGTGCGGCGTCCTCGAGACTCTGCTCCGGCCCGACGGTGACGACGTCCTGCGACGCGATCTCACCCACAGTCGTGTCCGGCCCGCGGCCCTCTGCGACGACGCGGATTGCGATGTCCCTGTCGGTGATCACGCCAAGGAGCCCCTCGCTCTCGACGATCGGGAGCGAGCCGACGTCCTCGGATTTCATGATCTGCGCGGCCTCTGCGGCTGTGTTCGTCGGCCCAACTGTCGTCGGATTGGAGGTCATCGCCTCCTGAATCGATGTGTGCATGCGTTCACCCCTATCTCGTTAGTCCGCGGTCGGAACGTCCTCCGTGTCGCCCTGGTCCTTTTCCGGGTCGGGCACAGGCGTTCCGTCGACCTCTTCGTTTCGGTCGTCCTCGCGCGGCGGCTCAGTATCCTGATCGGTCATGAAGGTGCTCCTCCCCGATTCGAGCGAACTTGAACTTCCGGACGGCGCGACCGGCCTCGACGCTGCGCGGGCGATCGGCCCCAAGCTCGCCGAGCAGGCGGTGCTGATCCGCCAGAACGGGACGGTGCAGGACCTGCGCCTGCCGCTCGCCGACGGGCAGCCGATCCAGATCCTGACGACGCGCGACACCCAGGATCCGGACGCGCTCGCGGTCCTTCGCCATTCGGCTGCGCACCTCCTGGCCGAGGCGGTGCGCCGGCTTTACCCGGGCGTGAAGGTCGCGATCGGGCCGCCGATCGAGAACGGCTTCTACTACGACTTCGAGTTTCCCGAGCCGATCCGCGAGGACGACCTGGAGCGGATCGAGGCCGAGATCTTGCGGGAGCTCGAGGAGGGTCGTTCCTGGGAGCGTGAGGAGATCTCCGCAGCCGAGGCCAAGCAGCGCTTTCTCCAGGAGAACGAGCCTTACAAGGTGGAGCTCGTCGACACCGCCGAGGGCGACATCTCTCTGTATACGCAGGGTGAGTTCACCGACCTCTGCCGCGGGCCGCACCTCCAGGACTCGAAGCCGATCAAGGCGGTCAAGCTCACCTCGCTCGCCGGCGCCTACTGGCGCGGCGACGAGCACAACACGCAGCTGACCCGGATCTATGGCACCGCGTTCTTCTCCCAGGCCGATCTCGACGCGTACCTCGAGCGCCTCGAGCAGGCGAGGGCGCACGACCATCGCAAGCTGGGCCGCGAGCTCGACCTCTTCCACCTGTCCGAGGAGTCGCCCGGCTCACCGTTCTGGCACCCGAAGGGGATGGTGATCTGGAACGAGCTCGAGGACCTGCGGCGGCGCGAGAACAAGAAGCGCGGCTACGCGGAGGTGAAGACGCCGCTGATCTACGACACCGCGGTGTGGGTCACGAGCGGCCACTGGGAGAAGTTCCGCGAGAGCATGTTCCTCGTCGCGGGCGAGGGCGAGGAGCCGCATGCGGCGCTGAAGCCGATGAACTGCCCCGGCCACATGCTGCTGTTCGGCTCCCAGCTCCGGAGCTATCGCGATCTCCCGATCCGCTACGCGGAGAGCTCGACGCTGCACCGGAACGAGCTGGCCGGCGCGCTTCACGGCCTGCTTCGCGTCCGCCACGTGACCCAGGACGACGCGCACATCTTCTGCACCGAGGAGCAGGTGGCGGAGGAGATCGACGGCTGCATCGAGTTCGCCAAGGATCTCTACGCGATCTTCGGTGTCACGCCGCACGCGGAGCTCTCGACCCGTCCCGAGAACCGGCTCGGCACCGACGAGGAATGGGACCGCGCCGAGGGGATCCTCCAGGCCGCACTCGAGCGGCACGGGATCGACTATGTGATCGGCGAGGGCGAAGGCACTTTCTACGGCCCGAAGATCGACCTCCACATGCAGGACACGCTGGGCCGCTCATGGCAGATGGGAACGATCCAGGCCGACGCGCAGATGCCGCAGCGGTTCGGTCTCACCTACATGGGCCCGGACAACGTCGAGCACACGCCGATCGTGATCCACCGCGCCCTGCTTGGATCGCTCGAGCGCTTCATCGGGATCATCACCGAGCACTTCGGCGGGGCGTTCCCCTTCTGGCTCGCGCCGGTTCAGGTGCGCCTGATTCCGGTCGGCGAGAGCCATCGGGAGGCAGTGCACGAGCTGCACCGCCGCCTCGACGCGGAGGGCTATCGGGTCGACGTCGACGAGCGCGACGAGACGCTCGGGAAGCGGATTCGTGACTCCGAGCTCGAGAAGACTCCGTTCACGATCGTCTACGGCGACCGCGAGTCGGACGAGTCCCTCGCAGTGCGCGAGCGCGGCGGCGAGCAGTCGACGATGACCCTCGAGGAACTCCTCCAACGGTTCCAGGCAGAGATTGCTACGATCGGGGCCTGAAAGTAGGAGCGGACCACAGCCCCTCACCTTCCCGAGCCCGGTTGAATGACTGGTGTTCGCGAGGGTTCAACCGAGCCGGTTGGACGAGGAAATGTGGCCGCTGCTTGCAGCGGTTTTTCGTCGTCGATGAGGAGGATTCCACGAGCTTGGTGAACAGCATTTGAGGCCGAGACGCCGTCCGGAAGACCGGCGCGTACCGCAGCCGCAGGACCGGATCAACGAGAACATTCGCGTTCCCCAGGTACGCCTGGTGGGCGAGGATGGCGAGCAGATCGGGATCAAGTCGACCGAGGACGCACGCGAGTATGCGTACTCGAAGGGCCTCGACCTCGTGGAAGTCGCTGCGCAAGCCGACCCGCCTGTCGCGCGGGTGATGGACTACGGCAAGTACCGCTACGAGCAGGAGCAGAAGGCCAAGCTCGCACGCAAGCACCAGACGCAGATCAACGTCAAGGAGATCAAGTTCAGGCCGAAGATCGGTATTCACGACTACGAGACCAAGAAGGGCCACGTCGTGCGCTTTCTCAACCAGCGCGCGAAGGTCAAGGTCACGATCATGTTCCGGGGGCGCGAGAACCTGCATCCGGAGCGCGGGCGCGACCTGCTGCTACGTCTCGCCGAAGAGATCAAGGAGATCGGCGTGATCGAATCGCCGCCGCTCCTCGACGGTCGGAACATGGTGATGCTGCTTGGCCCCACAAAGAATGCAGGAGTGAAGACAGATGCCAAAGATGAAGAGCGGGAGCGGAGCGAAGAAGCGCTTCAAGGTGACGGGGACGGGAAAGATCCTGCGCCGGCACGCGATGCAGAGCCACAACCTGGAGCACAAGTCAGCAAAGCGTAAGCGCGCCTTCAACAAGGACTTCGCGGTCGCGAAGGTCGACGGGCCGAGGCTGAAGAAGCTGCTGGGGTTGAAGTAATGCCACGCGTAAAGAGATCGGTCCACGCGCGCAAGAAGCGCCGCAAGGTTCTCGGGCAGGCCAAGGGATACTGGGGCCTCAAGAGCCGTAGCTACCGCTACGCGAAGGAGCAGGTCGAGCACTCGCTCACCTATGCCTACCGCGACCGCAAGAACAAGAAGCGGACCTTCCGCCAGCTCTGGATCGTGCGCATCAACGCCGCCGCCCGCGCGAATGGGATGTCGTACAACCAGTTCATCTCCGGCCTGCACAAGGCCGGCATCGAGCTCGACCGCAAGGTGCTCGCCGACCTCGCCGTCTCCGACCCGGCTGCCTTCACAGCCGTCGTCGAGCAGGCGAAGGCCGCGCTCGAGGCCTCGCGCTCGTCAGACACTCAGGCGGCGTAGAGCCCTGATCACCTCGGCGTCGAACCCGACGCTGAAGCTCGTCCGGAAGCTCCTCGCGCAAAAACGCAAGCGCGAGGAGCTCGGGCTCTTCGCGGTCGAGGGCGAGGACCTGGTCGACGCAGCCTCGGCGGCCGGGATCGAGCCGATCGAGCTCCTCGTCGCGGGCGAGACCGTCGACCCTGATCTCCTCGCCGCGGTCTCGACGCTTCCTCACCCGGCGCGGGTCGTCGGGGTCTTCCGCACCGCCGCGTTGCCGCGCGACCCGCGTGAGACGACGCTCGCGCTCTGGCGCGTTTCCGATCCCGGCAACATCGGCACACTGCTTCGGGCCGCGGACGCCTTCGGCGCGGCCGTCGCGCTCTCCGAGGGCTGCGCCGACCCACTGGGCTCGAAGGCGTTGCGAGCGTCTGCGGGCGCGATCTTCCGAGTGCCGCTCCTCGCCTTCGACGACGCCCCCGGAACGCGGGTTGCGCTCGTCCCGCACGGCGCTTCGCCGCTGCACGAGCTCGACCTTTCCGGGCAGGTCACCTTCATCCTCGGAGCCGAGAGACAAGGGCTTCCCGAGGACTTAGTGAGACAGTCACACAAAGTCGCGACGATCGCGACCTCCGGTGCGGCCGAGTCGCTCAACGTCGCGGTCGCCGGTGCGATCGCGCTCTACGAGCGTTCGCGGAGCGGCTAGCCGGACAGGAACCAGCGGATCGCCGCCGCCGACGTGGCCGCGGAGACCTCGTGGCCGCCGACGAACCGGCGGTACGTGACCGGATAACCAGCCTCCCGAAGCTGGCGCACGATCGCGTCGCCGCCTCGCGCGATCGGCAGCACGTCGTCGAGGGTGCCGTGCGAGACGAAGACACGTGGCACGCCGACTTGTCCGGTGCCGACGATGCCGCCGGGGGAGAGGGCCATGATCGCCGGAAAGAGCTCGCCGTTCGAGAGGCCCAGCGTGAGCGCATACGTCGCTCCGTCCGAGAAGCCGCCGATCGCGATCCGATCCCGGTCGATCGAACAGCGCTTGTACGCCTCCGCGAGCGAGAGATTGAGCGACTCCACGTCTCGATCCTCCGCGGCGTTGAGGATGCTCCACGTCTGGCCCCTCGACGCGGGAGCGATCAAGACGAGCTCCGGCTCGTTCCAGCCGCCCCGGAATGCGCGGAGCGCGTCCTCGGGAGCCTGGCCTGCACCGTGGAGGACGACGATCAGCGCCCTGTCGCCGCCACTGTGGGGCGTGACGCGCATCTGCGCCGCCTGCCCGTTCGGAAGCGTCAGCGCGTGGACACCGGGGCTACACGCTTGCTCTTTCGGTGTCGTCTCGGCAGTCGTTGCCTGGGCGGCCTCCCCCTCGTCTCCACCTCCGCACCCGGCCGCGCCTGCGACCAGGACCGCAAGGAGCGCCGCGTGGAGGGCCGTCACCAGGCGCCGCCGCCTCCACCACCGCCGCCTCCGCCACCACCGCCCGAGAAGCCGCCGCCGAACCCACCCGAGCCGGAGGAGGGAGGAGCAAGAGCCGAGCCGAACCCCGCCGCGAGATCGCCGATGCTCATCGACGTCGGCCCCGAGCCGAGATCGCCGTACGGACCGATCCAGTAGAGCGTGCTCGCGTGCGCCAGCGCCTCCGGCATGTGCAGCTGTGCACCCTGCAGCACCCGCTCGGCGAGACCGAAGGCGATCCCGTAGACGAGGAGCCGCTCCCAAAGCTCGAGCGTGGCCGCCGGCGCGATGTCGAGACGGGGGAAGTCGGTCAGGTAGCGGCGGAAGGCTTCCCAGCGCTCCGCCTCGGCCTGTGCGGCGGGAGAGCGCCGGCGCCAGAGGCGGCGATTGAACGCGGCCATGACAAGCGCCGCGGCGTTCACGAGCCCGCAGCCGCCGAGCGCGATCTTCACGATGCTGCTCCAGGTCGGCGCCACCGAGTTGAACGACTGGATTCCCCAGACGAGCGTCAACCCTCCCACCAGCGCGAAGCAGACCGCTGCACCGAGGAGGATCACCAGGCCGGTGTTCAGGAACCACTTCCGGCCGGAGACCTCGGTGGCGACCGCAGACTTGAATGTGTTGAAGCGCTCGGAGTTTCCAGTCCGGTCGTCCTCGATTCGGTCGCGGAAGAGCGAGAGACGCTCGGGCCCGTCGGCGACGATCGAGTCGACGACCTGTGCGACCGGTGCCTCGAAGGCCTCCACGGGAGCCTCGACGTCTCCGAGCGCCAACTCGAGGTCCGCGAGCTGCTGCGTCTTCAACCCGCCCCAGATCTTCCGCTCGGTCGTCACCGGCGTCGCGCGATAGCGGCCACGCCGGATCAGGTCGAACAACGTCGCGGTGAACTCGAGCGACCCGGGCGTTCCACCCTGGGCCAGCAGACCCGGTACGAGCGCCGCCTGGGTCTCGGTCGGCGGCTCCTGCTCGTACTCGCGGTCGTAGCTCGTCCCGCGCTCACGCCCCCAGCCCCACCAAACGAACGCCACCACGGCGAGGGCGGGGCCAAGAGCGAGGAGGAGAAGGAGGCCGATCGTTCGCGGCAGGTTGTCGAGCGCCTCGTCGATCTTCTGCTGGTCGCCCTCGTACGCGGCGGCGTCCGCGCGCTCCTCGGCCACGATCTTCTCGAGCCCTGCGCCGCTCTCCACCTTCATTCCAGCGGTCGAGGTGAAGACCCGGCGGGGCACGAGTGCGCGCAGCTCGACGAACTGGCCGGGCGGGATGTCGAGCGCCCGCAGGTTGGCACGATTGCCGTCGAACGTCACATCGCCGCGTACGCCGACCGGATGGCCCCAGGCGCGGACGATGTTGCCGGGCGCCACCAGCGTCGACGTCAGCTGGTCGAGCCTCACCTCCCATTCGTCGCCCCAGACCTTGACGTTCACGTCGACGACGTCGTCGTAGGCCGTGGCGACCCCGCGCAGCCGGTAGTGGATCCGGAAGCGCCTGGGCTCGGATTGCGCGCGGTAGTGCCACACGATTCGCACGCCCTTGTCGGTTTGGGTCGTGCCGAACGTGCCGGGCTGGCCCGAGCAGCCGAGCTCCGCGCATGCGCCCGGCCGGTAGGCGACCTCCCCCTCCGAGACGGCGACCTGGTCGAGCGACTCGCCATCGCGGAGCGGCACCTCGCGGAAGGCGCCGCTGAACGACCCGTCGAACTGGAACACGATCACTTCGTCGACGAGCAGGCTGCCGTCGGGGGTGACCTGGACGTCACGTCCGCCGCGGGCAGGGCGAACGACTTCGCGGCGGCGTCCCCGGCGAGCGCGAGCGCCGCCAGCAGCGCAAGCGCCAGGACTAGAACGCGACGCGTGGCGCCTCCCGGGCCTCGCCCTCGACCTCGAAGAAGTCTCTCTTCGAGAATCCGAACGGCCCGGCGAAGAACACTCCCGGCACCGTCTGGATCGCGGTGTTGTAGGTGAGGACGGTGTCGTTGTAGACCTGACGCGAGACGGCGATCCGGTTCTCCGTCTGCGCGAGCTCCTCCTGCAGTTGGCGGAAGTTCTCGTCCGCCTGCAGCTCCGGATAGGCCTCGGCGACCGCGATCAGCCGTCCCAACGCGGCGCTCAGCAGGCCTTCCGCGGCGCCTTGCTCGGCGGGGCCGGTCGCGGACTGCGCGCGCGCCCGCGCGTTCGTGACCGCCTCGAACGTCTCGCGCTCGTGCGACGCGTAACCCTTCACGGTCTCGACGAGGTTCGGGATCAGGTCGTAGCGCCGCTTCAGCTGCACGTCGACCTGCGCCCACGCGTTCTCGACGCGGTTGCGGAGCCTGACGAGGCGGTTGTAGAACGTGATCGCAACGAGCACGAGCACGACCACGATCGCGAGCAAGATCCAGATGAGCATGGGGAGACCCTACTAGCGCCGCGTAGCCGAGAACACAACGTCCTCGCCGCCGCTGTACGGGCGGCGGTCGAACCAGCCCCACTGCGCATCCACGTCGAAGCCGGCCCGGTCGAGCAGCATGCGCCACTCGGGGGGCGAGAGCCAGGCGAGATGCATGGTCGAGGCTTCGTCGCCGCGGCGCACGGAAAGCGTGAGCGTGCGGCTGCCCTCGTCCCAGTCGGCGCGCTCGAAGATCCCGCGCTCACGCTCGATCCAGCGCCCGTGCGTGTCCTGAACGTCCTCGCGACTCGGCGCGAAGACGTCGAAGACGATCCGCCCACCCTCGGCCAGCAGCTCGCGGGCGGCACCGAGCGCGCGGAGGCGGTCGGCGTCGGTCGTCATGTGCAACAGCGAGCGGAACGGGATCAGCACGAGCGGCACGCGCTCCGTCACCGGTGGGTCGCGCATGTCGCCGAGCCGGAAATCGAGGAGCTCTGCGACCCCTTCGGCACGCCCATACTCGTGCGCGACCTCGAGCATGCCGGCCGAGGCGTCGACGCCGATCAGGCGGATGCCGGCCTTGGCGATCGGGATCGAGATCCGCCCGGTGCCGCAGGCCAGCTCGACGACGGGGCCGCCGGACGCGCGCGCCTCCGCCACATAGAACTCCACGTCCTCGGTGACGCTCGCGCTCCAGGGGTCGTAGACCCGCGCGATGGGGTCATAAGGGCTTGCGGACAACCCAGACGAACTCGTTCGCGTTCTCGTCGAAGGGCTGGCGTTCGAAGCCGCCGTAGAGCGCTTCGACCTCGAAGCCTGCGACTTCGATCAACCCTTCCCATTCGGAGCGGTTGAGCCACCAGAGGGAGATCGCGTCCCCGCTCTCGAGCGTGATGTCGAGCCGGTTGTCGTGCTTGGCGTGGTCGATCCGATGCCGGACACCGTTCTGCTCCTGCCATTCGCCGTCGATACGCACTGCGATCTGCGGGTCGAAGACGAAGCGTTCCAGGCAAAGCGGCCCCCGGCCGCAGCGAGGCGTGCACGCGCTCGAAGACACGCCGCCGGTCGGCCCAGGTCGGGAGGTGGAGCAGCGAGCGGAAGGGGACGTAGACAGCCCGGCCGGCTCGTCGAGCTCGAGTTCTCGCATGTCGCCTTGCCGCAGCTCGAGGTCGACGCCGGCTGCGGCGGCGCTGGCGCGAGCCTGGTCGAGCATCGCCTGCGACGCGTCGAGACCGAGCACGGGCCGTCCGGTCTCCCGCGCGACGGGAATCGCGACGCGCCCGTTTCCGACCGCGAGCTCGACCAACGGCCCTTCCGTCTCGCGGGCGAGCTCGACGTAGAACCGAACGTCCTCCGTCATGTGGGCCGACCAGTCGTCGTAGATCGGCGCGAAGGCGTCGTAGAGGCTCACGAAGCCGATGGTATCGTCGCCCGATGGACGCCACGGCGCTCGAGAATGAAGCGCGGACCGCGATCGCGGGCGCCGCCGACCCCGACGCGCTCGAGGAGCTCCGCGTTCACTACCTCGGGCGCAAGAGCCCGCTCAAGCTCGCGCTGCGCGAGGTACGCGATCGCGAGACGGGGATGGCGCTGAACACGGCGCGCGCCGGGATCGAGCAGGCGCTGGAACAGCGCGAGCGCGAGCTCACCTCCGACGTCGTGGAGGACGTCGACTTCGACGTCACGCTCCCCGGCGACGAGCGGCCGCTGGGACAGCTGCACCCGGTCACGCAGGTCCGGCGAACCGTCGAGGACGCCTTCCTCGGGCTCGGCTACGAAGTGCGGGACGACCGGGAGGTCGAAACGGTCGAGTTCAACTTCGACAAGCTCGCGTTCCCGGAGTGGCATCCTGCGCGCTCCGAGCGCGACACGTTCTTCTTCGACGGCACTCGGCTGCTGCGCACGGAGACCTCGCCCTCTCAGATCCACATCATGGAAGAGCGCGAGCCGCCCATCTACATGGTCTCGCTCGGACGCGTCTACCGGCGCGACACGATCGACGCGACGCACTTCACGATCTTCCATCAGTTCGAAGGGCTCGCCGTCGACCATGGCCTCACGCTGGCCGACCTGCGGGGCACGCTCCTACACGTGATGCGGGCGCTGTACGGGGCGGAGCGCCGCGTCCGGTTCCGCACGCACTACTTTCCCTTCACCGAGCCTTCGATGGAGCCGGACGTCTCGTGCCCGATCTGCGGTGGGGACGGCTGCCGCGTGTGCAAGCACTCCGGCTGGATCGAGATGGGCGGTTCCGGGATGGTCGATCCGGCCGTGTTCGAGAACGTCGGCTACGACCCGGAGGAGTGGACGGGCTTCGCGTTCGGGATGGGGCTGGAGCGCAGCGTGCAACTTCGCCACGCGGTCCCGGGCCTGCGCCCGTTCTGGGAGAACGATCTCCGCGTCCTGAGGCAGTTTTAGCCTGATGCACGTCCCGCTCTCGTGGCTGCGCGACTACGTCCCGCTTGCGATGCCCGCCGGTGAGCTGGCCGAGCGGCTCAGCATCAGTGCGGCCGAGGTGAACACGATCGAGCCGCGAGGGCCCGTCGACGAGGAGGGCAATCACGGTCTCTTCCTCGTCGGCAAGGTTCTGGAGGCCGGCAAGCATCCCAACGCCGACCGCCTGCAGCTCTGCCAGGTGGACGTGGGGGAGGGAGGGCCGCGACAGATCGTCTGCGGCGCGTGGAACTTCGGTGCGGGCGCCACGGTCGCGGTGGCACTGCCCGGCGCGAGGCTTCCGGGCGCGGATGCCCCGCTCGGGGAGGCAAAGCTGCGCGGCGAGGTCTCGCGGGGAATGATCCTGTCCGAGCGTGAGCTCGAGCTCGGCACCGATCACGCCGGGATCATGGTCCTCCCCGAGACCGAGGCGGGCACGCCGCTTGCCGACGTGCTCCCACTCGCCGACTTGATCATGGACGTCGAGCCGACAGGAAACCGGGTCGACCTGCTCTCCGTGTACGGCATCGCGCGCGAGGTCGCGGCGCTCTTCCGCCTCGAGCTCGCGCCGCCCCCGGGCATCGATCCGGAGCCGCGCGGCACCGAGAGCGTCGACATCCGCATCGACGACCTCGAAGGCTGTCCGCGCTACGTGGGACGCACCTTCGGCGACGTCCGCCTGGGGCCGTCGCCGCCGTGGCTGCGGGCGCGCCTGATGGGGGCTGGAGTGCGTTCGATCTCCAACGTGGTCGACGTCACGAACTACGTCATGCTCGCGCTCGGGAATCCGCTCCATGCATTCGACCGCACCTCGCTGGCCGGAGACCGGATCATCGTGCGGCGGGCGGTGCGCGGCGAGAAGCTCCGCACGCTCGACGGCGTCGAGCGCGAGCTCGACGAGCACGATCTCGTGATCGCCGACGCAGAACGAGCGGTTGCGCTCGCCGGGATCATGGGCGGCGAGGAGACGGAGGTGCGCGACTCCAGCACCGAGATCCTGCTCGAGGCGGCGAACTTCGAGCCGTTCGGGCTGCTGCGGAGCTCGGAGCGGTTGAAGCTGCGGACCGAGGGCTCGAATCGCTGGGAGAAGGGGGTCGATCCGTATCTCGCCCCTCAGGCAGCGTCGTTCGCCACGCAGCTGCTCGTCGAGCTCGCCGACGCCCGCTGGCTCGGCCACAACGACGCCCACGGCGACCTGCCGCCCCGTCCCGTCGTCCGACTCCGGCCCGCGCGCGCCGACGAGCTGATCGGGCTCGAGACGCCACCCGACGAGCAGCGCCGGATCCTGACCGGCTTCGGCTTCGAGGTCGACGACGACTGGAGCGTGACGGTCCCCACGTGGCGAAGCCGGGACGTGACGCGCGAGGTCGATCTGGTCGAGGAGGTCGCACGGGTGCGGATGGACGAGGTGGCGTTCACGCTGCCGTTCCGGCGCGCGATGTTCGGGTCGCTGACGCCACTCCAGCGCTTGCGACGGCGCGTGGAGGACGTCCTTGCGGGGCTCGGCCTGTCCGAGATCTACACACCGTCGCTCGTGCCCGCCGCCGCCGAGCCCGACGGCCTCACGTTGCCCGACCCGATGGGCGACCAGGCGGTCCTGCGGCAGACGCTCCTGCACGGGCTGGTGGAGTCCGCCGCTCGAAACGTTGCGGTCGGGAACGAGCGGATCGCTCTCTTCGAGATCGCCCGCGTCTACCTCCCGCAGGGAGACGAGCTACCTCAGGAACAGGTTCACGTGGGCGGCATCGTCGAGGGTGGCTTCGCGCCTGCCAAGGGGGTCGTCGAGGCTCTCTATCGGGCGCTCAAGGTGGGCCTTCGCATCGAGCGTGAGACCCGGCCGTTCCTCTATCCGGGCCGTGCGGCGCGTGTCGAGGAGGGCTGGCTCGGCGAGCTCCATCCGACCCTTCTCGAGGGCACATGGGGCATCTTCGAGCTCGACCTCGAGGCGTTGCTCGCCGCCTCGAGCGAGGCGATCCAGTACGAAGACGTGATCACCTATCCGGCGGTGAAGCAGGACCTGGCGTTCGCCGTCGACGAGTCGATCGCCGCCGGAGATCTGATCGCTGCTGCACGCGACGCCGCTGGGCCGGAGCTGCGCGAGCTCCGGGTCTTCGACGTCTACCGCGGCGAGCAGGTGGGGGAGGGGAAGAAGTCGATCGCGCTCGCGGCTGCGTTCCAGTCGCCGGAGCGGACGCTCTCCGACGACGACGCGGCTGCGATCCGCGAGAGGATCGTCGCGGAGCTCGCCGAGCGTTTCGGCGCCGAGTTGCGCGCCTAGCAGCGGCAATCCGAACGCGCCGCTGCCCCGTAGAAGGTGAGTGATGCGCCTTCGCGGTCTCATGGTTCTCGCCGCTGCGGTGGCCGTCGTGCTCGTGCCGGCGGCGACACCGGCCACGCTCGGACAGTTGATCGGGACGGTCGGGCCGGGCTTCTCGATCACGATCACGCACCCGGACGGGTCGGCAGTCACGCAGCTCGACCCGGGCACGTACGACATCGTCGTGCGCGACCTCGCGATCGAGCACAACTTCCACCTCACCGGCCCGGGCGTGAACCAGACGACGCTGGTGGAGACCGAGGACACCTACAACTGGACGGTCACGTTCGTGGAGGGCCGCTACAGCGTCGTCTGCGACCCGCACTCGCTCCAGATGCACCGGGAGTTCGTCGTCGGCAACCCGCCGCCGCTGCCCACACCGACACCGAAGCCCGTCACGCCGAAGCTGCTTGCGACCGTCGGGCCGAAGAGCACGATCTCGTTGAAGAGTGGGAGCGGGGCGACGTTGAAGAGCGTCAAGGCCGGTGTCTACTCGATCACAGTCCGCGACCGCTCGAAGGTGCACAACTTCCACCTCGTCGGCAAGGGCGTCAACCGCAAGTCGGCCCAGGCCGGGATGGGCACGGTGACGTGGAAGCTCAAGCTGTCTGCCGGACCGCTTCGCTTCTACTCGGACAAGAGCCCAAAGACGGTCAAAGGCACGGTGAAGGTCGTCTAGACCCGTCGGCTCGGCTTGACCAGCCCGGCGTTCTCGCCGCCGGCCGCGCGGATCTCGGCCTGGCGGTCGACCTCGGAGTTCAGCTCGGCCCCGAACAGCAGCGCAAACGCCGAGTAGTTGAGCCACAGCAGCAGCACGATGCCGCTCGCCAGGGCGCCGTACGTCTTGGAGTAGGAGTCGGACAGGCTCGTGTAGAGCGCGAAGAGGCCCGAGAGCACGAGCCACATCACGCTCCCAACGAGCGACCCGGGCGTGAGCCACTTCCAGCTACGGATATCGACGTTCGGGGCGAGGAAGTAGACGAGGCCGAAGAAGAGCAGGATCGCGACGAAGGCGATCGGCCAGCGAAGGACCGCCCAGACCAGGTCGAACGCGCCGCCGAGACCGGCCTTGTCGGCGATGGCCGTTCCGAGCGGGCCGCCGAACACGATCAGCAGCAGGAGGCCGGCGAGGACGAGGGCGATCAGCAGGACGAGCACGGTCGCGATCAGCCTCGTCTTCCAGAACGGCCTCGTCTCGACTCGTTCGTACGCGCGATTGACGGCCTTGATCACCGCGGTCATCGCGCCGCTCGCCGCCCAGATCGCCAACGTCGCGCCAACCACAAATGCCACGATGGAGGTTCCCGTCGACGTCTCCCGCTGGAGCGTGTCGATCGTCGTGAGGACATCGCCCGGCGCGACCGGCGCGAGGAACTCCTTCAGCGCGTCGTAGGCGCCGAACAGGTCGAGCAGCCCCACCAGGAAGATCATCGCGGGGAAGAAGGCGAGCAGCGAGCTGAACGCGACCTGGGCGGAGAGCCCCATTGCGTCGTCGGCGAGGAACGATTTGAAAGCGCGCTTGAAGACGTCGACCCACTCGCGGGCCGACAACCGCCAAGGGCTCGACGGTGCGCGACCGATCTGGATCGAGGGCGCGGCCAAACTCAGCGGTCGCGGCCCTTGCGGGCGAGGAAGCGCATCGTCGCGCCGATCCCGCCTGCGAAGAAGAAGCCGGCGCCGAGCGCGCCCACGGCAACCACCGGCAGTCGCGACCGAAGCTTTGCGGCGACGTTCGTGGCCTCGCCGAGCCCCTCACGCAGCTGCTCGACCGCAGTCGCGAGCTGAACGCGCTCGGCCTCGATCTCGCGGCGGACGGCGTCCGGCGTGCGTCCGTTGGCGCTAGCGGTTGTGGCCATCGGCTCTCAACGCCTCCTGCGTCAGCTTGGCCTCGCGGATCGCCTGCTCAGGCACCGGCGGCGTGGCGCGCCTGATGCGGGCACGCGCGAGCAGGCCGAGGATCGCGGCGACCCCGAAAAGGGCGACTGTGACGATGAGGACCGCGAGCCAAGCGTCCAGGAAAGTCGCGAGCGCGAAGGCGACGGTGGCGAAGAGGAAGCCGACCGCGTAGAGGGCGACGACAGCGGCACCGCTCCCCAGCCCGATCCCGGTGCCAAATGCCCCCGCTTTCCGTTTCAGCTCGAGGCCGGCCAGCTCGAGCTCGAGCCGTGCCAGCGTGCTCGCGTGCTCGGCCACCTGCTTGGCGGCGGTGCCCACACCGGGTGTCTCCTCGACCTGGGTCTCAGCGGCGCGGATGGGCATGGCCCCTCCAGTCGATCAGCTTCGCAAGGACGGTGCCGGCGGCGAATGCCGCACCGGCGACGACGAACGGGTTCGGCCCGCGCTTGGCCGGCTTCCGCGGGCCGAGCTGCGGGCCTGAGGGCGCCTGCGGTTCGGCAACGGTGTCCGGGTCGGCGTTCTTCGAGGGCACGCCTCTCTCGTTGCCTTGCCCCGGCCGTTGCAAACCTGAAGCAGCTAGAGGAGCCGGATCTCGCCCTCTCGGATCTCGGCGGTCCGCTCGGCGAGGATCTCCTCGCCGTCGACGATCAGGCCGTGGAAGATGTCGGTCTGCTCGTCACCGAGCACCTCGTCGACCTTCCCGACCTTGTTGCCGGCCGCGTCCACGACCTTCCAACCTCGCTCGATCAGCAGCCAGGAGACGGGATCGGGCTCGCCGGCCACCTCAGACTGCCTTTCCGCCGACACGCCAGACCGGACCCTGCGTATCGACGTTATGGGTGTCGGAGAGGACACGGAGGATCGTGAGCTGCCCGGGGATCCCCTCCTGGTCGAGCCGCTCGAAGCAGCGTGCCGTCATCGGCGGCGAGGCGCCGTACCCGGCGGTGTGCGCAACCCGGAACCGATACGCGCTGCGGCCGGGCACTCGGGCCGGATTGAGCGGGGCAACGAGCAGCGCCGCGCGCTGGAGGTGGTCGCTCGAGGTCAGCTCGAGCTCGCAGTACAGGTCGCTCCAGTCGGGCGGCAGGGCCGCGACAGCCTGCGCCCAGGTATCTGCGAGCTGCCGGCCGGCTTGCTCCACCCTTGGCGCGCGATGACCGGTTTCGAGCAGCCGGAGGTCGGCGCGGATCCGTGCCTCGTCGATCTTGCCCAGCAGCTTCGCCAGCTGGTCGGGCCCGATCCCGCTCCCTGCGCGGCTGACGGTCACACGCAGCTCGTCGCCGCTGATCCCAGGCCCGGCCGGGCCGAGGAGAGCAGCCGCCTGTGAGCGCTGGGAGGGGTTCGGAACGGTGCTTGCGAGACGGACGTCCGCCCAGTCCGCGGGCAAATCCGCGCGGATCCGACGCCACTGCTCGACCAGCCCCATGCGGGCGTCAGCATAATGAAGCCCGCAATGGCGAAGGTCGAGAAGAAGCCCCGCGCGGAGAACGCGCTCTCGGAAGAACGCCTCAGGGAGCTGTTCCGCGAGATGCTGCTCATCCGCCGTTTCGAGGAGAAGGTGGAGGAGCGCTTCCGGGCCGGGGAGCTGCCCGGCTTCCTGCACGTCTGCATCGGGCAGGAGGCTGTGGCCTCCGGCGTCTGCGCGGCTCTCGAGCCGGACGACGTGATCGCGTCGACGCACCGCGCGCACGGCCACACGATTGCCAAGGGCACGCACGTGAACAAGGTGATGGCCGAGCTCTACGGCAAGAAAGAGGGCTGCTCGGGCGGGTACGGCGGCTCGATGCACCTCTACGACCTCGAGCACGGCAACCTGGGCGCGAACGCCGTTGTCGGCGGCGGCTTCCCGGCGATCGCCGGTGCCGCGCTCGCGTTCCAGTTCCGAAAGCAGCCCCGCGTCGGCGTCGCCTTCTTCGGTGACGGCGCGACGAACACGGGGACGTTCCACGAGTCGCTCAACCTCGCGCAGCTCTGGAAGGTGCCTGCGCTGTTCGTCCTCGAGATGAACGGCTGGGCGGAGTCGACCCCGGTCTCGCAGCATTCGCCGATCGAGGACTTCTCTCAACGCGCGGTTGCGTTCGGGATGCATTCGATCGATGTCGACGGCCAGGACGTCGAGGAGGTCTACGCCGCGACGCGCGAGGCGCGCGAGTACGCAGTCTCGGGCCAGGGCCCCGTCTTCCTCAACGTTCGCACCTACCGCCTCGTCGGCCACTACATCGGCGACCCGCAGGTCTACCGCACGAAGGAAGAGATCGAGGAGCTGCGCAACACGAAGGATCCGATCGAGCTCCTGCGCGCAAAGCTCGAGCTCTCCGACGAGGAGTTCGAGGCGCTCGACACCGAGGCCCATGCGATCGTCGAGTCGTCGGTCGAATTCGCAAAGGCGGGCACCGACCCGAAGCCCGAAGACGCCCTGAAGTACGTCTATGCCTGAGCTGACCTACCGCGAGGCGGTCCGCGACGCGCTCTCGAGCGCGATGCGCACCGACGACGACGTCTTCATCATGGGCGAGGACATCGCCGAGATGGGCGGCTCGATGGGCGTCACCCAGGGGATGCTCGAGGAGTTCGGGCCGCAGCGCGTTCGCAACACGCCGATCTCGGAGATCGCGATCGTGGGAACGGGAATCGGCGCCGCGATGCAGGGGATGCGCCCGGTCGTCGAGATCATGTACCAGGACTTTCTGACGCTCTCGATGGAGCAGCTCGTCAACCAGGCGGCAAAACACCGGACGATGAGCGGCGGTCAGCTGAAGGTGCCGCTCACGATCCGCACGCAGGGCGGCGCAGGCTGGAGCCCGGGCGCCCAGCATGCCCAGCAGCTCGAATCGTGGTTCGTTCACGTCCCGGGCCTGAAGGTCGTCTACCCCTCGACCCCCGAGGACGTTCGCGGCCTCCTCTGGAGCTCGATCTACGACGACAACACCGTCATCTTCTTCGAGCACCGCCTCCTCTATCCGCTGAAGGGCGAGGTGCCCGACGAGATCGAGCCGATCGAGCTCGGCAAGGCGCGGGTGCTGCGCCAGGGATCCGACGTGACCGTCGTCGCGATCGGCCGCATGGTGCCCGAGGCGCTGAAGGCGGCGGAGGACGCGGAGCAGGAAGGAATCTCGGTCGAGGTCGTCGACCCGCGGACGCTGCTCCCGCTCGACGAGGAGACGATCATCGCCTCCGTGAAGAAGACGACGCGCTGCGTCACCGCCCACGAGGCGGTCACCCGCGGCGGCTTCGGCGCCGAGCTCACGGCGGTCATCCAGAAGGGCGCCTTCGACTACCTGGACGCGCCGATCGAGCGCGTGGGAGCGAAGTTCGCGCCGCTCGCCTTCGCGCCGGCGATGGAGCAGTGGGTCGTCCCCCATGCCGCGGACGTGCTCGAAGCGGTCAAGAGAACGGTGGCCCGTAGCTAGATGGCGACCGAGGTCAAGCTTCCGCGGCTCGGCCAGGGGATGGAGTCCGGCACGATCGTCAAGTGGCTGAAGGGCGAGGGTGAGCCGGTCAAGAAGCGCGAGCCGCTCTACGAGCTCGACACCGACAAGGTCACGCAGGAGGTCGAGGCCGAGGCCGACGGCGTCCTGCTGAAGATCGTCGTCTCCTCGGGTGAGGTCGAGGTCGGCCGCACGATCGCGTTCATCGGCAACGAGGGCGAGGACGTCCCCTCCGACAACGGCGGCCAGCCGGCCGAGACCGACGAGGAGCAGGACGAAGACGCCGCCGAGCCGGACGAGCAGCCGGAGGAGGAGGGTTCGCCCGCCGCCGACATGGACGACGAGCGCGAGCGCGGCCGCCAGGCTGCCGCCGCGACCGCGGAGGCGGCGACAGCAGCAGTTGCGGACGCTCCTGCGAAGACGGCGGGCCGCGTCAAGGCCTCGCCGCTCGCGCGCCGGCTCGCACGCGAGAAGGGAATCGACATCGCCCAGCTCCAGGGCAGCGGCCCGGAGGGGCGGATCGTCGCGGAGGACGTCGAGCGCGGCGTTGTCGCGGAGCCGGCGGCAGCGCCGGCCGCCAAACCCGCCGCCGCCGCGGGCGAGGTGCAGGAGATCGAGCTCACGTCCACCAGGAAGACGATCGCGCGCCGTCTCACGGAGGCCTGGCAGGCGCCCGTCTTCCAGCTCACGCTCTCCGTCGACATGACGCGGGCGCTCGAGCTGCGGGAGCGCCTCGTCGCTCGGCTGCAGGAAGGCGAGACGAAGCCGACCGTCAGCGACCTGCTGACCAAGGTGTGCGCCGCGGCGCTCGTGCGCCACCCGGCCGTCAACGCCCACTTCATGGGCGACAGGATCGTGCGCTTCCCGTACGCCCACGTGGGGATCGCGGTCGCGGCCCCGAACGGGCTCGTCGTGCCCGTGATCCGCGACGCCGACCGGAAGACGATCCAGGAGATCGCCGCCGATCGGGCCGAGCTCGTCGGTCGGGCCCGTGACGGGAAGCTGCAGCTGTCCGATCTCGCCGACGGCACGTTCACGATCTCGAACCTCGGCATGTTCGGGGTCGAGCAGTTCATCGCCGTGCTGAACCCGCCCCAGGCCGCGATCCTCGCGGTCGGCGCGACCGAGGAGAAGCCGGTCGTCCGGGACGGGGAGGTCGAGGTGCGGCCCTTGATGAGCATCACGATCACCTGTGACCACCGTGCGGTCGACGGCGCGGACGGCGCCGAGTTCCTGCGCACGGTGAAAGAGCTACTCGAAGAGCCCGCGCTGGCGTTGTGACCGGGGCCGCGGTCTGGTACCGGGTGCGCGACCTCGAGGCCGCACGGGCCTTCTACCGCGACACACTCGGGTTCGAGGAGGTCTTCGTCGACTCCGGCGACAGCTGGTCGCAACTGAAGCACGGCGGCATGGAGATCGCTCTTGCGCAGGGTGAGCCGGACGAGTCGGGCGGCGTCGCGCACATCGACGTCTCCGACGTGAAGAGTGAGGCCGAGCGGCTGCGCGAGGCCGGCGTGGAGGTCGGCGTGGTGTTCGAGCTGCACGGGCAGATCCGGCTCGTGGACGTGTTCGACCCGGACGGCAACCGCATCCAGCTCGCGGAGTCCCTGGAGGCGTAGACGATGGGGATCGTCCTCCGACGCGGCGGTACCCAGGACGTGCGCTTCCTCCGCGACATGCTCCACCACGCCTACTACTGGCGCGAGCGCGTCCCCGGCTCACTCGTCTCGCGGTACGTGCGCGGGTGGGGGAGGCCTGGCGACACGGCGCTGATCGCGCTCGAGAACGGCTTTCCGGTCGGCGCCGCCTGGTTCCGCGTCTTCAGCGATGACGAGCCCGGCTACGGCTTCGTCGACGAGAGGACGCCGGAGCTCGCGATCGCGGTCGTGCCCTCGAAGCGCGGCCACGGGATCGGGGACGAGCTGCTTCAGGAGCTGATCGCGAAGGCGCACGCTGCGGGCTACGAGCGCCTGAGCCTCAGCGTGGAGCCCGGCAACCCCGCCCGCAAGCTCTACGAGCGCCACGGCTTCGACGTCGTCGACGAGGGGGCCGAGGCCTGGACGATGGTCGCCTCGCTAGCATCGAGCCCAGACAACGACTGAGGAGTTGACCGGACATGGAATGTGACGTCGCCGTACTCGGCGGAGGCCCCGGGGGCTACACCGCAGCGATCCGCGCCGCGCAGCTGGGCGCGAAGTCGGTCTGCGTCGAGCTGGAGCCCGAGCTCGGCGGAACCTGCCTGCGCGTCGGCTGTATCCCCACGAAAGCCTGGGTGCAGACCGCGCTTGCCCTCCATCAGGCAGACGAGGTCTTCGCGAAGTTCGGCGTCAACGTCAGCAAGCCGGAGCTCGACTTCGGACAGGCGGTCGAGTGGAAGGACGGCGTCGTCAAGCAAATGACGGGTGGCGTGGCCAGCCTCTTCAAGGCGAACGGTGTCGAGTGGGTCAAGGGCCGCGGCCGCTTCACCGGCCCGAACACGATCGCCGTCGAGGGCGGCGAGGACGTCACGTTCAAGACCGCAATCGTCGCCACGGGCTCGTACCCGCTCATGCCTCCGATCGACGGGCTCGACTCGCCCCGCTGCGTCGATTCGACCGGCCTGCTCGCGCAGACGGAGATTCCGCGGCGCCTCGTGATTCTCGGCGGCGGCATCATCGGCTGCGAGTTCGCCTCGATCTTCCAGCGCTTCGGCTCCGAGGTGACGATCGTCGAGATGCTCGAGTCGCTGATCCCGCAGGAGGATGCCGATGCCGCCAAGGAGCTCGCGAAGCAGTTCGGCAAGCGCGGGATTGGGCTCCAGCTCGGCAAGCAGTGCACCGGGGTGCATGACGACGGGTCGCAGCTGACCGTGTACTTCGGCGAAGGCGAGAGCGTGCAGGCCGACCTGATGCTGGTCTCGGTCGGCCGTGGTCCGGTCGTCGAGGGCCTCGGGCTCGAGGAGATCGGGGTGGAGCTCGACAAGCGCAAGGGAATCGCCACCGACGAGCACCGGCGGACGACAGTCCCGCACATCTACGCCGTCGGCGACTGCGCCGGCTACTGGCAGCTCGCGCACACCGCGTTCCGCGAGGGCGAGGTTGCGGCCGAGAACGCCTGCGGCCACGAGGCGACGATCGGCGAGCCGGCGGTGCCGCGGCCGATCTACACCGACCCCGAGATCGCCGGCGTCGGTCTGACCGAGGCGCAGGCGCGTGAGCGGCACGGCGACGACGTTGCCGTCGGAGTGTTTCCGTGGGTGGCGAACGCCCGCGCCGTGATGCAGGCCGACACGGTCGGCTGGGTCAAGTCGATCCACGAGACGAAGTACGGCGAGCTGCTCGGCCTGATCATGGTCGGCCCGCACGTGACGGATCTGATCGAGGCCGGCACGGTCGCGATCGATGCCGAAGCCACGGTCGAGACGGTCGCCGACGGGATGACTGCCCATCCCACCCTCTCCGAGGCGATCAAAGAAGCCGGCCTGCTGGCGCTCGGTCGCGCCATCCACATGCCGAACAAGAAGAAGGCCCCTGCACAGACGTAGGAAATTCCTGTGCAAGGTTTTCGCAGGAGTGGTATCTCAATAGGTAAGGACGTGCCCTCGTCCCCACATAGGGGCCGTGCCGCCCGCCGGCCCCGCCTTTCTCCCAGAGCCGCCCCTTGCCGCAGAGGGGCGGCTCATTTTTTAGGGCGCAACCAGGATCGGGATCCGCAGTGGCGGATCCCGATCCGCGCCAAGACCCTGAAGAGTCGCTTCGCTCCCAAGAGCGCGTGAAGTGAGAGGGGTTGGTAGCCTCCGCGCCATGTCCATCTTCAATAGGCGGTACGCCGTTCTCGGCTGGCTGACGTGGATCGGCGCGAAGACAGTGATGAAGCACAAGGCGAAGCAAGCGGTGCCCGGCACGGTCGACGGCACGAGGCGTCCCAACAAGGGCGCGATTGCAGCCGGCCTCGCAGCCGTCGGCAGCGTGCTGTGGTTCTGGCGCCGCAAGAGCTCGGGCGGCGAATCACCCGGCGTCGAGAGCTAGTCCGCCGTGGCACTCTTCCGCGCGGCCCTCGACGGCCTGGTTCCGTACGAGCCGGGAAAGCCCGAGGAGGAGCTGCAGCGTGAGCTGGGGCTCGACCGGGTGGTCAAGCTCGCCTCGAACGAGGGGCCGTGGGGCCCGTTTCCCGCCGCGCTCGAGGCGATGGAGCGCACTGCGCAGGGGCTGAACCGCTACCCCGACGGCGGCGCGTTCCATCTCCGGAACGCGCTCGCCGAGCGTCACGGCGTCGATGCGGCGAACGTGGTCACCGCCGCGGGCGCCGATGCCGTGATCGGCCATCTCTCGCTCGCGATTCTGGATCCCGGCGACGAGGTCGTGACCGCCTGGCCGTCGTTCATCAGCTACGTGCTCGACACGCTCAAGCTCGGTGCCGTGCCGCAAAAGGTCCCTCTGGTGGACGACCACTACGACCTCGACGCACTGCTTGCTGCGATCGGGCCGCGCACCAAGCTCGTCTACATCGCCACGCCGAACAACCCGACGGGGACGATGACGACGCGCTCGCAGCTCGACTCCTACTTCGATCGCGTGCCCGAGCACGTGCTCACGGTCCTCGACCAGGCCTACTTCGAGTACATCGAGCAGCCGGACTACCCGGACGGCGTCGAGGATTACATGAAGGCCGGCCGGCGGGTCCTCGTGCTTCGCACCTTTTCCAAGATCTACGGTCTTGCCGGACTGCGGGTGGGCTACGGGATCGGGCCGACCGAGGTGATCGAGGCGATCGGGAAGACGCGGCGAGCCTTCGACGTCAACACGCAGGCCCAGGTGGCCGCGCTGGCCAGCATCGACGCGCCGGACGAGCTCGCCGAGCGCCGACGGCTGACCCACGAGGGGCGACAGCAGCTCGAGCGCACGTTGCGCGAGCACGGGCTCGAGCCGGCGGGTCCCGCGGTTGCGAACTTCCTCTTCGTCGAGGTGGGGGACGACGCGCGGCTGCTCTTCGACGCACTCCTCCGGCAGGGCGCGATCGTACGCCCGATGGGCGGTTTCGGGGCGCCGGGGGCACTGCGGATCACCGTCGGAACACCGGACGAAAACGCCTTCTTCGCCGAGGCGCTGGCCTCGGTGCTGGCCGCGACGACCTAGGCGTCGGCTATCCTGATGCTCTCGCGGGTGCAGGATGGCCCGCGCTTTCCGTATGCGGACAACGTTGAAGAGAGGCATCGGTCGCGGTGCGACCGTCGAAGCCAACGGACGGCCAGTGCTGCCGCCCGGCGCGCTCTCCCCGATCACGATGTACCGCCAGCCGGAACCGCCCCGTCGTTCGGGCTGGGCGACGTTCCGCACAGTCCTCGCATACGCGTTCGTGGCCTTGCTCGTGCTCGTCGGCTCAGCTGCCGGCGGCGCCTACCTCTGGTTCCACCAGAGCGTCGCCGCGGTGGTTGCGAAGACACCCGACGTGAAGGTCGCCGCGAAGCGCCTCGACGTCGCGCTGCCCGGACAGCCGGCAACCGCGCTCGTCATCGGCTACGACAAGCGCGCAGGCGAAGCCAAGGGCGACCCGTCGCGCTCCGACACGGTGATGCTCGTCCGCGCCGACCCGGACACGAAGTCGGTTTCGCTCCTCTCCTTCCCTCGTGACCTCTTCGTCCAGATCCACTGCCCGGGCCGGGCGCCGTTCGGCGCGCGCATCAACAACGCGTATGCGACGTGCGGGACGAAGGGCACGCTCGAGACCGTCCGGAAGCTGACCGGCCTTCCGATCAACTACCTGATCACCGTCAACTTCCGCGGCTTCCATCAGCTCGTCAACGCCGTGGGCGGCGTGTGGCTGGACGTCGACCGGCGGTACTTCAACAACCACGGCGGTGACTTCGGGTACGCGGCGATCAATCTCTATCCCGGCTATCAGAAGCTCGGCGGCTACCAGGCGCTCGACTTCGTGCGCTTCCGTCACACCGACTCCGACCTCTACCGGATCGCGCGACAGCAGCTCTTCCTGAGGGCGTTCAAAGACCAGATCCGGGCCAATGCCGGGCCGCTCGACCTGCCGGGCGTGATCAAGACGATCACGAAGAACGTCGAGGTCGGCGTCGGCGGCAACTCGGAGCTCGACGGCAAGACCGTGCTCCGCTATGCGCTCTTCGCGTACTCGCTCCCACCGGGCCACTTCTTCCAGTCGAAGCTCGAGGGGATCGAGGAGACATCGGGCTTCGATCTGCTCGCGCCGGAGGAGAACGTCCGGAAGGCGGTGCAGGAGTTCGCGCATCCCGACGTCGAGTCGCCGCAGAAGGCGACCCAGGTGGCGCTGAACGAGAAGCCGAAGGCGAAGGCCGACAAGGCGCCGCTGCCGCGGGCGACGACGATCACGGTCCTGAACGGCAACGGGGTCGCAGGCTCGGCCGGGACTGCGAGCTACCTCCTCTCGCGGCAGGCGTACCAGATGGTCTACCCGCCCGACGGCAAGAACGCGAACGCACCGAACTGGGACTACTTCCAGACGAGGATCCACTACGACAAGTCCCAGGCCGGAGCGGCTGCGGCGGCGAAGAAGGTCGCGGTCCTCTTCGGCACCGAGGACGTGAAGCCGGTCAACCGTGTGATCAAGGGGCTTTCCAGCGGCGCGATGCTGACGGTGGTCGTCGGCCAGACCTTCCACGGCACCCTCGCCGAGGCGCCGGTCGACAAGACGCCGCAGCGCCAGCCGCCGAATGTGGTTCCGGGCGCAGAGGCCTCGCTGGCCCTCTTGCGCGAGCGAGCCCGCAAGGTTCCGTTCAAGGTGATGGTGCCGACCGTGATCGAGCGCAACTCGTGGATCGACCGCGAGCGGCCGGTCCGCATGTATCGCATCGACCCGGACGGCAAGCACAAGACGATCCGCCTGACCTACAGGCGCGGGAGCGGCGTCAACGAGTACTACGGCGTCCAGATGACCGACTGGGACGAGGCGCCGGTGCTCTCGGAGCGGAACTTCATCCGCTCGATCGGGGGGCGAAGCTACGAGCTCCACTACACCGGCCCGAAGCTGCACATGGTGGTGCTTCGGCAGGGCGGCGCGACGTACTGGGTCGTGAACACGCTGCTCGACTCGCTCTCGAACGAGACCATGCTCGCGATCGCCAAGGGTCTCAGGCCGCTCGACAAGATCAAGTAGGTAGGTTCCGGCCGTGTCCAAGGTCGCAGTCTTCGGCGCCGGCTACGTCGGTCTCGTCACCGGCGCGTGCCTCGCAGAGCTCGGTCACGAGGTCGTGGTGCGCGACGTCCTCGCCGGTCGCGTCGAGCGCCTGCGCGACGGCGAGGTTCCGATCTGGGAGCCCGGCCTCGAGGAGCTGTTGCGGCGGAACGCCGAGCGGCTGACCTACACGCTCGACGTCGGTGAGGCGGTGGCGGATGCCGAGTTTCTCTACGTCGCCGTCGGGACCCCGCCGACCTACTCGGGCGACGCCGATCTCTCCGCCGTCTGGACGGTCGTCGACGAGCTCGGCGGCCTCGACCGGCGCGCCGTCCTCGTGATGAAGAGCACCGTCCCGGTGGGTACCGGCACGATGGTGCGTCACCGCCTCGACGAGCGCGGGCTCGATCGGGTCGGCTACGCCTCGAATCCGGAGTTCACTGCCGAGGGCACTGCGATCCGCGACTTCCAGCAGCCCGACCGGATCGTGATCGGCTCCTTCGACGACGAGGACGGAGACGCCGTCGAGCAGTTGCACCGGGGGATCGACGGCCCGGTCGTGCGCTGCGACGTGGCCTCGGCCGAGATGATCAAGCTCGCCGCCAATGCTGCGCTGATGACGAGGATCAGCTTCATCAACGAGATCGCGAACGTCTGCGAGGCCACCGGTGCCGATGTCGTTCGGGTCGCCGAGGGCGTCGGGCTCGACAGGCGGATCGGCTCCAGCTTCCTCCGCGCCGGGATCGGCTACGGCGGCAGCTGTTTTCCGAAGGACTCACTGGCGCTCAAGCAGCTCGCTGCGAACTCCGGCTATCACTTTCAGCTTCTGAACGCAGTGATCGAGGTCAACGAGCTGCAGAAACGGCGGGTGATCGGGAAGCTCCAGCAGCACCTCGGCAGCCTGCGCGGCAAGACGATCACGTTGCTCGGCCTGGCTTTCAAGCCGAACACCGACGACGTGCGCGAGGCGCCGAGCCTGGTGCTCGCCGGCCGGCTCGTCGCGGAGGGCGCCGACGTTCGTGCTTGGGATCCAGTCGCCGACGGCAATGCGGTGTTGCCGCGCGCGACGATCTGCGGCGATCCGCTGGAGGCGCTCGACGGCGCCGACGCGGCCGTGCTCGTGACCGAGTGGTCGCAGCTGGCCGAGCTCGACTGGACTGACGCGGCGTCGAGAATGAGCAACCCGTTGCTCATCGACGGCCGCAACATGCTCGATCCGGTCGCAATGCGCGCGGCCGGTTTCACCTACGAGGGCATCGGCCGCGCAGCGGCCTGAACCGTGAGCTTGGCGGCCGTCATTCTCGTCGGAGGGCTCGGCACCCGCTTGCGCCCCCTCACCGACCGGACGCGCAAGGACATGCTGCCGCTCGTCGACCGGCCGCAGCTCGCGTACACCTTCGAGCATCTGCGCCGGCACGGCGTCACGCGCGCAGTCGTCTCGTGCGGCTACCTGCCGACTCAGATCGAGGAGCACTTCGGTGACCGCTACGGCGAGCTCAGGCTCGAGTACAAGGTCGAGGAGGAGCCGCTCGGCACCGGAGGCGCGATCCGCTTCGCCGCCGAAGGGATCGACGAGCCGTTCTTCGCTCTCAACGGCGACTCGCTGCGGGAGACCGACCTGGACGCGCTCGTCGCCTTTCATCGAGAGCGGCCCAAGCGCGCGACCATCCTGCTCACCCCCGTCGAGGACCCCAGCCGCTACGGGCTTGTGCGGGTCAACGGCGACGGGCAGGTCCGAAGCTTCCTCGAGAAGCCGCGGCCGGAGGAGATCGACACCAATCTGATCAACGCGGGCCTGTACGTGCTCGAGCCGGACGTGCTCGATCTGATCCCGCCGGGCCGTCCGGTCTCGATCGAGCGCGAGGTCTTCCCGCTCCTCGTCGAGGAGCAGGCGGTCTACGGAGTCGCACTCGCCGGTTACTGGCTCGACATCGGCACCCCGGACGCCTACTTGCAAGCTCATCGCGACGTGCTCGAGCGGAACTTCACCACCGAGCTCGGGGATGCGCTCGGCCCGGACTACACGCTGGTCGACCCAGCGGCGGACGTCAGCCCCGCCGCAAGGCTCGTGCCGCCGGTCTTCGTCGGTGCCGGCGCGACGATCGGTGCCGGTGCTCGGATCGGCAGCCTGGCGGTGATCGGCGCGGGCGCTCAGATCGGAGACGGTGCGTCGATCGAGTCCTCCGTGATCGGCGCCGGCGCTGTCATCGGCGCGCGCACGCACGTGGTCGGGTCGATCGTCGCCGAGCAGGCCGAGATCGGGGCGGGTTGCGAGGTGCGCGGCCTCTGCGTCGTCGGACCTGGCGCGGAGGTCGGTGACCGGAATATGCTCGACCACGGGATGCGCGTCGCGGCCGGCCAGACGATCGCCGCGGGTGCTGTCTCTTTCTCGTGAGCGGTATCGACTCTCCGAACATCCACTCGCTCGATCGCTGGGCCTTCGACGTGCGGAAGGTCGAGAAGCCGTGGGGCTACGAGCTGATCTGGGCGCTCACGGACGTGTACTGCGGGAAGCTGCTCTTCGTCAAGGCCGGCGAGGCGCTGAGCCTCCAGTTCCACAACGTCAAGGACGAGTCCTGGCTCGTTCAATCGGGCAAGGCGAGGCTCGAGCTGGGAGAGGTGGGGCAGAAGGCGCTGAGCGAGGAGGTGATCGGGGCGGGTGCGGCTTTCCGCTACGTGCCCGGCACCGTGCACCGTGTGACGGCGCTCGAGGACACGACGATCCTCGAGGTCTCGACACCGCACCTCGATGACGTCGTGAGGCTCGAGGATCTCTACGGCAGAGAGGGAACCTCCGAGGTCTGACGCTAAACCTTGCCACGGTTGTGGTAAGGTCTGAAGCGATGAAAGCGCTCACCGTTGGCGAGGCTGCCGCCCAGACGGGCTGGTCGGCACGGATGCTCCGCTATCTCGAGACCACCGGACTCGTCGTTCCGGAGCGGACGCCGTCGGGCTACCGCCTCTACGGGCTGCGGGAGCTGAATCAGCTCCGCTCGCTGCGGGATCTTCGCGAGCGCCACGCCGTCGAGCTCGACGAGCTGGCGTTCGCCGCCAGGCTGCGCCGCGAGCCGGCGCTGCGAGGCGCCGTCGAGACGTGGCTGCACGGCAGCACCCCGTCCGCAGACTGGGTGGACTGGGAGCAGCGCAAGCACGAGCGGCTCCTCGTCGCCTGAAGATCTACCTACACTGCTCCGCTGACCTGACGAAAGGGATAGATGGCCACAACCAAGCGATATGACGTGAAAGATCTGGGACTCGCCCCCGAGGGCGTGCGCCGGATCGCCTGGGCCGACCGGCAGATGCCGGTGTTGGCCGCGATCCGCGAGCGTTTCGAGAGCGACCTCCCGCTGGCCGGCTACCGCGTCTCTGCGTGCCTGCACGTGACGACCGAGACCGCGAACCTGATGCGCACCCTCCAGGCCGGTGGCGCGGACGTCGTCATCTGCGCGTCGAACCCGCTTTCGACCCAGGACGACGTCGCCGCCGCCCTCGTCGAGGAGTACGGGATTTCGACCTTCGCGATCAAGGGCGAGGACAACGACTCGTACTACCAGCACATCGAGGCTGCAGTCGACCACAAGCCACACATCACGATGGATGACGGCGCCGACGTGATCGGTGTGCTGCACACCGCACGGCGCGAGCAGCTCGGCGACGTGATCGCAGGCACCGAGGAGACCACGACCGGAGTGATCCGGTTGAAGGCGCTCGAGCGCGACGGCAAGCTCGGCTTCCCGGTCGTCGCGGTCAACGAGGCGAAGACCAAGCATCTCTTCGACAACCGCTACGGCACGGGCCAGTCGACCCTCGACGGCATCATCCGGGCCACCAACGTCCTTCTCGCCGGACGCACGCTCGTCGTCGCCGGCTACGGCTGGTGCGGCCGCGGCGTTGCGTCGCGCGCCAAGGGCATGGGCTCGAACGTCGTCGTCACCGAGGTCGACCCGATGAAGGCGATCGAGGCCGTCATGGACGGCTTCATGGTGATGCCGATGGAGAAGGCCGCCGAGATCGGGGACATCTTCATCACGGCGACGGGCGACAAGTCCGTGATCGCCAAGGGGCACATGGAGCGGATGAAGGACGGTGCGATCCTCGCCAACACCGGTCACTTCAACGTCGAGATCGAGCTGCCGGCGCTCCGCACGCTGGCCACGGAGACGCGGCAGGCACGCGAGTTCGTCGAGGAGTTCACGCTGGCCGACGGCCGCCGGCTCTATCTGATCGCGGACGGCCGCCTCGTCAACCTCGCCGCCGCCGAGGGTCATCCGGCCCAGGTGATGGACATGTCCTTCGCGAACCAGGCGCTCTCGGCCGAGTATGTCGTCCAGAACGCCGCCTCGCTCGAGAAGAAGGTCTACGTCGTGCCGGAGGAGATCGACAACGAGATCGCCCGGCTCAAGCTCGCCACCATGGGCGTCGACATCGACCGGCTCACGGAGGAGCAGGCGAAGTACCTGGCCTCGTGGGACGAGGGAACCTAACTCCAGAACGGATCGTTCGTCTGGAAGCCGGCGCGGTCGTCTTGCTCGACCAGCGCCGGCTTCCGGACGAAGAGCTCGAGCTCCGCTGCGAGTCGGCGGCCGAGGTCGCCGAGGCGATCCGGACGCTGGCCGTCCGCGGCGCACCGGCCATCGGCGTGGCCGCGGCGTACGGCTACGCGCTCGCCGCCGAGCGTGGCGAGGACCTCGACGCTGCGTACCGGGTCCTGGCCGAAGCGCGGCCGACGGCAGTGAACCTCGTCTGGGCGCTCGATCAGATGCGTGACGAGCCGACCGCCGAGCGGGCCTCCGCCTTGCACATAGCGGAAGTTGATCGGTGCAGGCGCATGGGTACACATGCATCAGCCCTCTTCGGACCTGCCACGAAAGCCCTGACGCACTGCAACGCGGGCGGTCTGGCGACCGGGGGGTACGGCTCGGCTGTCGGCGCCTTGCGGGCCGCGTGGGAAGACGGTCTTCTCGAACACGTCTGGGTCGACGAGACCCGGCCGCTGCTCCAAGGCTCGCGCCTCACGGCCTGGGAGCTCGAGGCGCTCGGCATCCCACACGCCGTGATCGCCGATTCGGCTGCGGCGCACCTGATGAGTCGGGGCGAGGTCGACTGCGTCGTCACGGGTGCCGACCGGATCGCCGCCAACGGCGACGCCGCAAACAAGATCGGTACGTACGGGCTTGCGATCGCGGCCGCCCATCACGGGCTCCCGCTCTACATCGTCGCTCCGACGTCCACGATCGACTTCGCGACTCCTTCCGGCGCCGAGATCCCGATCGAGGAGCGCGACGGTGCGGAGCTCGGCACGCGCTTCGCCGCCAGGAATCCGGCGTTCGACGTCACGCCCGCCGCACTGATCGCCGCGATCGTGACCGAGGAGGGCGTGCACCGGCCGCCCTACGCGGAGTCGCTGCCGCGCGTGGTGCACGCATGAAGGCGATCATCCTCGCGGGCGGCTACGCGACCCGTCTGCGGCCGCTGACGGACGATCTCTCGAAGTGCCTGCTGCCCGTGGGCGGACGGCCGATGGTCGACTGGATTCTCGACTCGCTCCGCGCCGTGCGTGAGATCGACGGGGTGCATCTCGTCACGAACCACCGCTTCGCGCCGGACTTCGAGCGTTGGGCGAGTCGAGAAGGAAGGTGTCGCCGTCCACGACGATGGGACGACATCGAACGAGGACCGGCTCGGCGCCATGGGCGACGTCGCGTTCACGCTCGAGCGGGTGGGAGTCGACGACGATGTCCTCGTTGTCGCGGGCGACAATCTCTTCGACTACTCGCTTGTCGACTTCACCACGTTCTGGCGGAGTAAGGGCGTCGCGAGCTCCGTCGCAGTCCTGGACGTCGGTGACCTACGGCTCGCGTCGCAGTACGGGGTCGTCGGCGTCGCCGACGACGAACGGATCACATCCTTCGTCGAAAAGCCCGCCGATCCACCCAGCACGCTGGCGGCGACCGCGACCTACATCTACCACCGGGAGCATGTCCCGCTCGTCGAGCGGTACCTCGCTGAAGGCAACGCGCCGGACCAGGTGGGCAGCTTCATCGCCTGGTTGCATGCGCGCGAGCCGGTCTACGCGTACCGGTTCGCCGGCAGGTGGCTCGACATCGGCGACAAGGAGCAGCTGCTCGCTGCGGACAACCAGCTTCGCCAGGAGCAGGGTCTGCCGGAGCGCGCGGAGTACCGGCTCGAGATTTAGTCAACCGGCACGATTCGTTCACACTCTCGTGACGGATCGGGACGTAGCGTCGAGGTGTGCTGCTCGACCTCCTCCTGCCGAACCGTTGTGCTTCGTGTGAGCTGCCGGGGCGACCTCTCTGCTTCGCTTGCCGCGACGCTCTGATCAGGCTTGCGCCGCCGCTCTGCGCCCGCTGCGGTTCGCCCGGCGCGTGGCCCGTGCGGCGTTGTGTGGAGTGCAGTGGGCGTCGGCTTGCGTTCTCGTGTGCCCGTGCCGCGATCGTCTACGACGCACGCGCGCGGCGACTCGTGCAGGCGTGGAAGGAACGTGGCCAGCGGCGGCTCGCCCGTGAGGCCGCCGCCCTCGTGGCCGAGACGCTGACTCGGCCGGAGGTCGCCGTGCTCGCTTTCGTTCCCGCAGACTCCGGTCGCGCGCTCGAGCGAGGTCACCGGCCGGCCGAGGCGCTCGCCGACCAGCTCGGCCGCCTGTGGGAGCTGCCCGTGGAGCGGCTCGTCGGGCGGGCGCGCGCGGTCGAGCGGCAACGCGGGCTCGGGCTGAAGGAGCGGCGTCGAAACGTGGCCGGCGCGTTCGTCTCCGCGCGCGCCGTCGCCGACGCGCGTCTGCCTGATCGACGACGTCTACGCGAGCGGCGCCACCGCCGCCGCGGCTGCATCCGCGCTGCGTCGGGGCGGTGCCCGAAAAGTGGAGGTGGTGACGTTCGCACGAGCCGTGCGATGAGCTTCTGACAATTGGGAACGGGCTCCGTTAACCTGGGTTGATCCCCGGATGAAGGAGAACGTGATGCGACTCGAGGTCAAGGGCCGAAACGTCGATGTCAGCGACCTGATCCGGAGCTACGCCGAGGAAAAGCTCGAGCGAGTCGAGCGGCAGCTCCCCGAGGCGACCCAGATCGAGGTCGAGCTGGCGTTGGAGACCAACCCCTCGATCAGTGCGGATCACATCGCCGAGGCAACGGTCTGGGCGAAGGGGACGACGTTGCGTGTCCGCGAGAGCTCGAACGCGTTCGAGACCTCGATCGACCTGCTCTCGGACAAGCTCGAGCGCCAGGTGAAGCGCTACCGCGAGAAGCGGAGCCGGCGAGAGACCGGTCGCCGCGCAAACGGATCCCAGCCTGTCGAGCCGTCGTTCTCCGGCGAGCAGCTGGACCGGATGATCGTGAAGTCGAAGCAGTTCGATCTGCAGCCACTCACACCGGAGGAAGCGGCGGTCGAGCTCGAGCTGATCGGGCACGACTTCTTCGTCTTCACGAATGCCGAGACCGGCCTGACCAACGTGGTCTACCGCCGCCGCGCCGGCGCGTACGGTCTGATCGAGCCACAGGACTAGATGGGGTTCTTCCGGCGCGACCGTCCGCTGCATGAGCAGTTGGCGGAGCAAGGCGGTCTCGAGTTCGGGCCGGAGCCGGATGAGACCGGGCGGAGGCCGTCACGCCTGGCGGGGCTCATGCACGGGCTCGCGGACGGCTTCCTGTCTTCGCCGCCGGACGAATTCGGGAATCCGTCGCCGCTCGGCGAGGTCGCTGTGCACGGCGTTCCGCGGGCGCGCCGCTGGGACGTCGTTGCGAGCGCCCAGTCGGAGCTGCCCGTCGACGAGGTGCATTTCACGGCGCTGCCGGACGGGACGCTCATCGTCGAGGAAGACGTGCCGGACGGCTCGCTGACGCCGCTGGCGGAGGCGATCGAAGCGACGCTGAATCCGCCCTACCGTGCCGAAGGAGTGAAGCGGGAGGACGAGGTCTGGGCGGTCGGTGCGAGCAAGATCCGCGTGCGGGAGTTCCCCGACACCGAAGACGACGAGCTGGAGTTCGTGGAGGACGGCAACATCGTGATCGGCCGCCGACTCGACGGCGACCTGTTCGAGGTCCGGGTGACGCCACTCTAGAAGGAGCTGCTCAGGAGAACCCAGGCGGTGAACCCGAGCGTTCGGTTCGATCCGTACACGATTCCGCGCCGGCCGAGCTCCGCCTGGAAGCGCGGCTGGAGCGTTCGGAAGAGCGCGTCTTCGCCGTTCACGGTCCGCTTGAGCCGGAGCTGCCGGCCGATCCCATATGCCGCTATCCCTTGCGAGTAGCCAAGGAACCGCGAACCCAGGGGCAGCGGGATCAGCCGGGTCGAGTCACCGTTGCGGATCTCGAGTGCGGTCCGGGTCTTCATGATGAGGCCAGGAGCGGCGAGAACTGCGTCCTGCACGAGTCCGGGCTCGAACTCGCGGTCCCGCAGCACCTTGCCGGCGGGCGAGATCGTCAGCACGCTGCCGCTCGCGAGCACTGCCGCATAGCCTCGGGAGTGAGCGCTCAGTGCGACGACGCGGTCCGGAGCGGTAAGCGTGAAGCGCCGCGACCCGTTCGGTGCGAGGACGACGATCTTCCTCCCGGTCGCGTACGGGAGTGAGCCTTCCCAGGCCCGCCCGAGGATCACGGGCGGCGGGCCGTCGACGTCGGCGGTCAGGAACGCGATCCGCCGCGCCTTCGCGTTCGGCCCCTTCGTCCAGAGCGACCATTCGCGGGTGTTGCCGCCGATGTACGTCAGCCAGAGCGCACGCCCGCCCGAGGCGATCACGCCGGCGACCCCGCTGCCGGTGCTCGTGCTGACGAAGCAGTGGCTCGCGAGCCTCTTGTCGCTGCGGGATGTGACCTCCCAGAGCCGGATTTCGTGGCAGCGCTTCTTGTATTCGTCGGAATAGGCGACTTCGGTGCCGGTGATGGTCGCGGCCGAGATCTGCCCTGCCACCGGCCGGTCACGCGCCGTCGCTGCGGCGGCAGCGGGAACCAGCGCGAGGATGAGAGCGAGGGGGAGAACCCGGCGCATGTTCAGAAGCTAACGCTCCAGTGTTAGCCGGCGGTGAAGCCAAGGTGAGAAAACTGCGCAGCGGCTACCCTACGTCGATGCCAACCGTAGACTTCGGGAAGCTCGAGAAGGTCCTCCGCGTCGGCGAAGGCCGCCGTATGAAGCGGCTCGCCCAGCAGGCGGACTACATCGCCTCGCTCGAGCCGGACTTCCAGAAGCTCTCCGACGAGGAGCTCACGGGCACCACCGCTGCGTTGCGCGAGCGGCTCGACAACGGGGAATCGCTCGACGAGTTGCTCTTCGAGGCGTACGCAGCCGTGCGCGAGGCGCGCTGGCGCGAGTCGCAGCAGCGGATGTTCGACGTCCAGATGATGGGCGGCATCGTCCTGCACGAGGGCGACATCGCCGAGATGAAGACCGGCGAAGGAAAGACCTTCGTCGCCGGGCTCGCGCTGTACCTGAACGGGCTCCCAGGCACCGGCGTCCACCTCGTCACGGTCAACGACTACCTCGCCAAGCGCGACGCCGAGTGGAACCGCCCGGTCTTCGAGCGCCTCGGCATGACCGTCGGCTTCATCCAGAACATGATGCCGTTCGCCGAGCGGCGCGAGGCGTACTCCGCCGACATCACCTATGGCACGAACTCCGAGTTCGGCTTCGACTATCTACGCGACAACATGGCCGTCTCCAGGGAAGGGTTGGTGCAACGCAGCCATTCGTTCGCGATCGTGGACGAGGTCGACTCGATCCTGATCGACGAGGCGCGGACGCCGCTGATCATCTCCGGCGAGCCCGAGACAGCCGCGACGACCTACTACGACTTCGCGCGCATCGTCAAGGAGCTGACCGGCGCGCCCGCGACGCGGAAGAGCGAGAAGGGCGAGGACGAGACCGAGCTCTCCGGCGCCGACTACCTCTACGACGAGAAGCACAAGACCGTCTCCCCGGCGCAGACCTCCATCGACACGATCGAGCACGCGCTCGGGATCGAGAACCTCTACGACCCGCGGAACGTCCAGCTCGTCAACCACCTGATTCAGGCGCTGAAGGCGCAGTCGCTCTACCAGCGCGACGTCGACTACGTGATCCAGGACGGCGAGGTCAAGATCGTCGACGAGTTCACCGGCCGGATCATGGAAGGACGCCGCTGGAGCGACGGTCTCCACCAGGCGGTCGAGGCGAAGGAGGGCGTCCGGATCCAGGAGGAGAACCAGACCCTCGCGACGATCACGCTGCAGAACTACTTCCGCCTCTACGAGAAGCTCGCCGGCATGACGGGCACCGCCAAGACCGAGGAGAAGGAGTTCGTCGAGATCTACAACCTCCACGTGGTCGAGATCCCGACCAACGTGCCGGTCACGCGGCTCGACGAGAACGACTACATCTTCAAGACGAAGGACGCGAAGTTCGCCGCCGTGATCGAGGACATCAAGACTCGGTACGAGGCTGGGCAGCCGGTCCTCGTCGGCACGATCGCCGTCGAGACGTCCGAATATCTCTCCGAGCTCCTCAAGCGGCGGGGCGTGCCGCACAACGTCCTGAACGCCAAGGAGCACGAGCGCGAGTCCGAGATCATCAAGGATGCGGGCCAGCCCGGCCTCGTCACGATCGCGACCAACATGGCCGGCCGCGGCGTCGACATCAAGCTGGGGGAGGGCGTCATCGAGGCCGGCGGCCTCTATGTGCTCGCCACCGAACGGCACGAGTCGCGCCGGATCGACAACCAGCTTCGCGGCCGCGCAGGCCGTCAGGGCGATCCTGGCGAGACGCGCTTCTACCTCTCTGGCGAGGACGATCTTGTACGGCTCTTCGCCGGCGACCGGATCAAGAACATCATGGAGCGCTTCAAGCTCCCGGACGACCAGCCCATGGAGGCGAAGATCCTCTCGAACCAGATCGAGAACGCACAGAAGAAGGTCGAGGAGCAGAACTTCGTCGCGCGGAAGAACGTCCTCAAGTACGACGACGTGATGAACAGTCAGCGGGAGGTGATCTACGAGCAGCGCCGTCGCGTCCTCGACGGTGACGACCTCTCCGACGACGTGCGCGAGTGGATCCGCGAGGCCGTCGAGGCGGGCGTCATGAACGCCACCGACGGCGAGTTCGCCGAGGAATGGGATCTCGCAGCGCTCGTCGCCCAGATGCAGTCGCTCTACGGCAGCGATATCACGGTGGAGGAGCTCCGCGACGAGGTCGAGCTCGAGCGCGAGGCGCTGATCGAGGAGTTCGTGGACGACGCGATCGAGACGTACAACGAGAAGGAAGAGCAGTACGGCGCTGAGCTGATGCGGGAGATCGAGCGCTACGTGATCCTCCAGGTCGTCGACTCACGCTGGCGCTCGCACCTCGACTCGATGGACTACCTGCGGGACGGCATCCACCTGCGCGCGATGGCGCAAAAGGATCCACTCGTCGAATACCGCGCCGAAGGCCACCTGATGTTCGAGGAGCTCGGCGGCGTGATCCGCGAGGAAGTCGTGCTGACGCTCTTCCACGCCCAGGTGCAGGTCGAGCCGCAGCAGCTGGAGCCGCAAGCAGGGCAACGGCAACCTCGTCTACGAGCACGAGACGGCCGCCGGCGCCGAGGCGATCTCGGCTGCGGGCAGCTCGGCCGGGTCGGTCGGCACGTCGTTCGCGGCGCAGGGGGGCGGCACAGCAACCGCAACGGCTGTGAACGAGCACAAGGACGTCGGCCGGAACGACCCCTGCTGGTGCGGAAGTGGCAAGAAGTTCAAGAAGTGCCACGGCGCGTAACACCGCAGCTCTGTCTTTTGTAGCGTAGGATCCCTCATCGCCCTGCGGCGGCGTTTCACTCGTCCAGTAACCCTCGCAGGAGGAATTCGATGACAAGAAGCGTTCTCGCCCTGGTGGCTGTGTTGGTCGCCGCGGCAATCCCCTCGAGCGCGGCTGCACTCAACGATGCTCAGGATCCGGTCCTCGCGTCCTACATCGTCGTTCTGAAACCCGACGCCGCTCGGTCCGACGCCAGCGCCCGTTCGGCGCGGCCGCTCGTGGCTGCTGTGGCGCAGGACCTGAGCCGGGCCCACGCCGGCGCCGTTACGTCCGTCTATCAGTACGCCCTCAAGGGCTTTGCCGCCAGGCTGACCGCCGACCAGGCCGACGCTCTGGCCAACGACGCACGCGTCGAGTACGTCGAGCAGGATCAGGTGTTCCACACACTGGCGACCCAGACTCCTGCGACGTGGGGGCTCGACCGGGTCGACCAGCGCGACCTGCCCCTCAACAACTCCTACACCTACAACCAGACGGGGCAGGGCGTCCACGCCTACATCATCGACACCGGCATCCGCGCGACGCATCAGGAGTTCACCGGCAGGATCGGGAACGGATTCACCGCGGTGAACGACGGCAACGGCACGAACGACTGCAACGGTCACGGCACTCACGTCGCCGGCACAGTCGGCGGCACGACGTACGGCGTGGCCAAGCAGGTCACGCTCCACGCGGTCCGCGTGCTCGGCTGCTCCGGCTCGGGCTCGAACGGCGGGCGTCATCGCCGGCGTCGACTGGGTCACGCAGAACCACGGCTCGCCGGCCGTCGCGAACATGAGCCTCGGAGGCGGCGTCTCGTCGGCTCTGGATCAGGCCGTCGCCAACTCGATCAGCGCCGGGCGTCAGCTACGCGATCGCCGCGGGCAACCGCAACGCCAACGCGTGCAACAGCTCGCCGGCGCGCGTCGCCACGGCGATCACGGTCGGCGCCACGACCAACACCGACGCCCGCTCGTCGTTCTCCAACTTCGGGACCTGCGTCGACATCTTCGCGCCGGGCTCGAGCATCACCTCGTCCTGGAACACCAGCGACAGCGCGACGAACACGATCAGCGGAACGTCGATGGCGACTCCGCACGTGGCCGGCGCGCTGGCGCTCTACCTCCAGGCGAATCCGACCGCGTCGCCGGCGACGGCGGCGCTGGCGCTGATCGACAACTCGACGCCGAACAAGGTCACGAACCCCGGCAGCGGCTCACCCAACCGCCTGCTGTACTCGCTGTTCGGCGGCGGGGCTGCGGGAGACACCACACCGCCGACGACCTCCATCACCTCGCCGGTCAACGGGGCGACGGTGAGCAAACGGTCACGGTCGCGGCCAACGCGAGCGACGCCGTCGGGGTCACCCGGGTGGAGCTCTACGTGGACGGCGTGCTGACGGGCTCTGACTACGACCGCGCCCTACCAGATCGCCTGGAACACGACCACGGCGACGAACGGCGGCCACGGGCTCCAGACCAGGGCCTTCGACGCCGCCGGCAACGTCGGCTCGAGCACGGTGGTGAACGTGACCGTGAGCAATGCCACAGGTGGTGGCGGCCAGCTGATCGTCAACGGCGGCTTCGAAGGATCCGCCTCATCGTGGACGCTCAGCGGCGCCGCCTTCTGGTCGAACGGCGGGAACCATCACTCCGGCACCGGTTACAGCATCCTCGGCGCCTCCAACAACGCCAGCGGCTCCGAGTACCAGACCGTGAAGCATCCCGGCCGGCCACCCGGCGAACCTCACTTTCTGGCTCAACATCACGACGAGCGAGTCGCTGACGACGGCCTACGACTTCGTCTACGTCGAAGTACGGAGCACGTCGGGGGCGCTGCTGGGCACGCTCGGCAGCTTCAGCAACCGCAACGCGGTGTCGAGCACGAACTCCTATACGCAGCGGGCGTTCAGCCTCGCGAGCCTGGAGAGGGCAGACGGTGCGGCTCCAGTTCCGCGCCACGACCGACATCAGCCTGCCGACGAGCTTCCGGATCGACGACGTCTCGTTGAGCTGACTCGACCGGGGGAGGGCGGCCGACGCGGCCGCCCTCCCCCTGGCGCTACGATCCGGCGATGTCCGAGACCGCGATCCCGCTCGACCAGCAGCTCGAGGAGATCAGAGCCCAGCTTGCCTGGGTTCGTGATTACCTTTGACCCCGATGCGGTAGCCGCCCGCGTCGCCGAGCTCGAGCAGGAGCTGGGCGAGCCGGGCTTCTGGGACGACCAGGCCCGAGCGACCGCCGTCTCGACCGAGCACTCCCGCCTGTCGAAGCGCCTCGAGCGCTACGAACGGCTCCAGAGCGAGTACGACGACGCCGCCGAGCTGCTCGAGCTCGAGCCCGACCTCGCCGGCGACATCGCCGCCCAGCTGCAGCCGCTCCGGCGCGAGCTCGAGCGCCTCCAGGAGGACGCGCTCTTCAACGGCGAGTACGACACCGGCGACGCCGTCGTCTCGGTGCACGCGGGCGCCGGGGGCACCGACGCGCAGGACTGGACGGAGATGCTCCTGCGCATGTACCTGCGCTGGGCCGACGACCGCGGCTTCCAGGCCGAGCTGATCGAGGCGAGCCCGGGCGAGGAGGCCGGCCTCAAGTCCGCGACGGTCACCGTCAAGGGCGAGAACGCCTACGGCCTCTTCAAGGCCGAGCGCGGCGTGCACCGGCTCGTCCGCCTCAGCCCGTTCGACAGCGCCCACCGCCGGCACACGGCGTTCGCGCAGGTCGTCGTCGCGCCGCTCCTGCCCGAGGACAGCGCAGTCGAGATCGACGAGGACGACCTGCGGATCGACACCTACCGCGCATCCGGCGCCGGCGGCCAGCACGTGAACAAGACCGACTCCGCGGTCCGGATCACGCACCTGCCGACCGGGATCGTCGTCCAGTGCCAGAACGAGCGCTCCCAGACCTCGAACAAGCAGACGGCGATGCGGATCCTCAAGTCGCGGCTCGTCGAGCTCCAGGAGGAGCAGCGCGAGGCGGAGCTCGCGAAGGAGCGGGGCGCCGCGCAGGACATCGGCTTCGGGAGTCAAATCCGGAGCTACGTGCTCCAGCCCTACCAACTCGTCAAGGACCTCCGCACCGGCTACGAGGTCGGCAACGCCCAGGGCGTGCTCGACGGCAACCTCGACGGGTTCGTGCGCGAGTACCTCCTCGCGAAGGCGGCCGGGAAGGCTGTCTAACCGCCCTGTCGGCTAGACTGGATCCTCCCACAGATGCCGGAGCGGCTACTTGTGCGGCCGACTTCCCCCTCGATTCCGGTGGCTGATCAGAACTTGCAGACAGACGTGACTCAAACGACGGTCCGACCGAGCCGCAGAACGGTGTCCGCCGACCGACGCCGTCGATCGCCGGGACGATGATCGTGTTCGACGGCGTGACGAAGGTCTACGACCCGAACGTGGTCGCCCTCAACGACGTCTCGTTCGTGATCGACAAGGGCGAGTTCGTCTTCGTCGTCGGCGCCTCGGGCTCCGGCAAGTCGACGATGATCCGCCTGCTGCTGAAGGAGCTCGAGCCGAGCTCGGGCCGGATCCTCGTCGGCGGCCGCGACCTCACGCGGCTCAAGCACTCCAAGGTGCCGCTGCTCCGCCGCAACGTCGGCTGCGTCTTCCAGGACTTCAAGCTGCTCCCGAACCGCACGGCGGCCGAGAACGTCGCCTACGCGCTCAAGGTGCAGGGCGAGAGCAACGCGAACATCCGCCGCAAGGTGCCCGAGGTGCTCTCGCTCGTCGGCCTCTCCGACAAGATGAGCTCGCTGCCCGGACGAGCTCTCGGGCGGCGAGCAGCAGCGCGTCTCGATCGCGCGCGCCGTCGTCAACCACCCGCCGCTCCTGATCTGCGACGAGCCGACCGGGAACCTCGACCCGGACACCTCGGTCGGGATCATGCAGCTGCTCTACCGGATCAACCGCGCGGGTACGACGATCCTGATGGTCACCCACGACCGCGAGATGGTCGACAAGATGCGCCGGCGCGTGATCGCGCTCGAGGACGGCCGGCTCGCCCGCGACGAGCGCCGCGGAGGGTACGAGAGCGAATGAGGGCTTCAGGCTCCTCTTCTCCGAGTCGATCCGCTCGCTCGGCGCGAACCTCTCGACCACGATCGCGGCGACGATGACCGTCCTGATCGGGATGTTCCTGCTCGGGCTGTTCATCGCGCTCGGCTCGTGGGCGCAGGCGTTCGGCGACAACCAGAAAGAGAAGCTGCTGGTGAAGGTCTACTTCTGCACCGAGTCGACGTGCGCGCAAGCCGGCGAGCCAGGCGCAGATCAACGCCGTCCGGGTCGAAGCTCGCGCCGACCCGCTGGTCAAGAGCGTCGACGTTCGTCTCGAAGGCCGAGGCGCTCGAGCGGATGCGCAAGCTGCAGCCCGAGATCGTCGAGAACCTGCCCGGCAACCCGCTCCCGGACGCGTTCGAGGTGACGCCGCGCACGACGGGAGTGACGTCGAAGGCGATCAGCCGCAACCTACGTACGCCGGCGCTTCCGGCCGGGGTGGAGAAGATCAACGACGGCGAGTGAGGTCTCCGAGCGGGTCGTCACCGTCGCGCGCGTGCTCTCGACCGCGTTTGCGATCGCGACGATCGTCCTGCTCATCTCGTCGGCGCTCCTGATCGCGAACACGATCCGGCTCTCGATCTTCTCGCGCCGGCGCGAGATCGAGGTGATGAAGCTCGTCGGAGCGACGAACTGGTTCGTCCGCGGCCCCTTCATGCTCGAAGGGCTGATCTGCGGTGTGTCGGCTCGCTGGTCGCGGTGCTTCTGCTCCTGATCGGCAAGGCGGTCGTGCTCGAGCGGATCACCACCCGCTTCGACGCCGGTGCCGGCGTCGAGGCGCTGGTCGTTCCCGACCATCGCGCTGATCGTCATCCTCGTCGGCCTCGACCGTCGGCGCCGTCGGCTCCGGCATCACCCTCCGCCGCTTCCTCCAGGTCTAGCGTTGGCGTCCCGCCGGGAGCACCGCGGCCGCCAGAAGCGGCCCAGCCGCGGGCAGCGCCGTCAGCGGCGGGCCGCGCACATCTCGCGTTCCCGAGCCGGAGATCGTCCTCCCGTTCCGGCGCACGCAACCTGAGACCGTCGTCGCGCACGTCGGCCCGACGAACTCGGGCAAGACCCACTCGGCGCTCGAGTTTCTCGCGGACACGGGTCGAGGTGTGTTCGCAGCACCGCTGCGGATGCTCGCCCAGGAGGCGCACCGGCGCCTGAGCGCGCAGCTCGGCGCGGAGCGCGTCGGCCTCGTCACGGGCGAGGAGCGCGTGAACGAGCACGCGCCGATCATCTGCTGCACGGCTGAGATGGCGCCGCTCTCGGGCGAGGTGCTCGTTCTCGACGAGGTGCAGTGGGCCGACGACAGCGAGCGCGGATCGGCCTGGACGCGGCTGCTCCTCGCGGGCGAGTACCGGCACATTCTCCTGCTCGGGGCGGTCGAGGCGCTGCCGCTGATCGAGAACGCCTTCCCGCAGGCCGAGGTGCGCTTCTTCGAGCGCAAGGCGCCGCTCGACTGGACGGGAGCGGTTTCGTTCCAGAGCCTCCGGCCCGGCACGGTCGCGGTTGCGTTCAGCCGGCGCGCGGTGCTGGCGCTCGCCGGCGAGCTGCAACCGCCGGCAACCGGGGAAGGTCGCGGTCCTCTACGGCGCGATGCCGCTCGCCTCCCGTCGCCTCGAGATCGAGCGCTTCGTGAGTGGCGAGGCAGCGGTCTGCTGCGCCACCGACGTCCTCGGCCACGGTGTCAATCTGCCGTGCGAGACGCTGCTCTTCGCCGAGTCGCAGAAGTTCGACGGCGAGGAGCGGCGCGACCTCCACGCCTGGGAGATCGCGCAGATCGCCGGCCGCGCGGGCCGCTTCGGGCTCGTGGAGCGCGGCCACGTCGGCGTTCTCAGCGGGATCGTGTGGGCCAACGCCGACCCGGACCTGATCAAGTCAGCGCTCGTCCCGCACGTGCAGCTTCCCGACGGCCACATGGGGTATCGCGTCGTCGACACCGCGCGGCTGCGGCCACGCCTCGAGGATCTGGCCGTCGATTCGCCGCAACAGCTTCCTGCCGCGCTTCGGGCGTGGCACTCGGCGGCGCTACGCAAGTGGGCAACCGAGGGCTGGCTCGCGGTCGAGTCGATCGGCCCGCTGCTCGTCCGGCTCGACGCGGTGCAGCGCCGTCTGCTCGAGCGCGGCCGAACGCTTCCACTCGAGCAGCTCTGGAAGCTCGTCAACGCGCCGGTCGACGAGGACAACGTCGAGCTGCTCGCGACGCTCGCGCTGGCCCTCGCCGGCGATCGGGCTCAGCGGCCCGTGCTCGAGTGGCTGCTCGACGCGGGGCGCCTTCGTGACGCTTCGCTCGAGGACGCCGAGCAGACCGCGCGGACTGCGAGCATTCTCCGCTGGTTCGCACTCCAGTATCCGAGTGTCGGCGGCGTCACGCTCGAGAAGGCGGCCGAGCTCGAGGAGGCCGCCGCGCGCCGCGTCAGCGAAAAGCTGGCCGCCGAGGTCAACTCGCCCTCCGTCGGCCGCTGCAAGTCGTGCGGCCAGAGTTGCGCGCCCTGGTTCGCGCTCTGCCAGAGGTGCTACGGACGGCGGTAGTGGATCGTCACGGCCATCGTCGCCACGATCACGATCGCGGCGACGATATTCGGAATGATCATCGCCCAGTTTCCCAGCGCCACGCCGTACGCGAGCCAGAGCAGGAAGCCGATGAAGAGCACGCTCATGTATCCGACCGAGACCCCGTGCGAAGAGCGGTGATGCACGATCTTCCGGATCTGGAGTACGGGGGAGACCGCCATCGCAATTCCCCACGTCGCCGCGGAAAAGGCGAGGACGGTTTCCACCGCCGCACCGTACCTACAATCGCCTGATGGCCAAGCCCACCGGAACGAAGCTGATCGCCGAGAATCGCCGTGCGCGCCACGACTACGAGCTGCTCGAGCGATTCGAGGCCGGGATGGTGCTCACCGGCACCGAGGTTAAGTCGCTGCGCGACGGTCGCGTGACACTCGCACAGGCCTACGCCGACGTTCGCGACAACGAGGTGTGGCTGCTGGGCGCCGAGATCGCCGTTTACGACCAGGGCAACAGCCGGAACCATGAGCCCAGCGAGACCGAAAGCTGCTGCTCCACCGCGGCGAGATCGCGTCGCTCGTGGGCAAGGTGCGTGAAAAGGGTCAGACGATCGTGCCGACCCGTCTCTACTTCAAGGACGGGAGGGTTAAGGTCGAGCTCGCGCTCGCACGAGGCAAGGAGAAGGGCGACAAGCGCCGCGACATCGCGGATCGCGAGGCGAAACGGCAGATGGAGCGTGCGGTGAAGTCACGGCGGTAGTGGCGTGATCAGGTAGCGCCAAGCCCGCCGCGGACGATCACGATTCCCGGCTCCAGCACATAGCCGTGCTGTTCGTTGAGGCGGCGGATCGGCTCGTTCCGAACCTCGTTCGAGGTCTGGAGCGACGAGTAGCCGTTCGCCTTGGCCCATGCGATCTGCGTCCGCTTCAGGGCCGCAGCGATCCCGCGGCCGCGGTGGGCGCGCTTGACTCCTGTTAGGTCGTGGAAGGCACGCTCGGTGCTGTCCTCCGAGAATGAGAGCTTGGCGAAGCCGACGACCTCGCCATGTTCGACGGCGGCGAACACCGCACGAGGGTCGTCGCTCGCGCCTCGCATGTCCCGCGCGAGCCACTCCTCGAGCGTGCCGATGTCGCCCTCCTCCTCGCCGGGAATGTCCGGTGTCGCTTCGAGGGCGACCTCCCACAGCCCCTGCGCGAGCTCGGGCCGGTCGGCCCACGTCACGACCTCGATCCCCTCCGGCGGCGCGATGTCCCGGATCTCCGCAGTCGTCAGGTCGAGGACGAGCCGGGAGTTCCGGCCGCTCTCGTGGTATCCGTGCCGCGCGGCCCAGACCACGCTGCCTTCGTCGTCCTCCGACACAGGCCCTTCGAGCTCCGTGCAGTCGTGCTCGGCCGCCCAGCCTTCGAGCGCGTCGAGGATCGCGATCCCGATGCCCGCGCCGCGCTCGTCATGGGGGACGAATGCGGCTCCGATCGCACGGTGCGGCGGGTTGTGCCAGCCGACGAGCGCGTAACCGGCGCCGACCGTCTCGTCGTCGCGCTCGGCGAGCAGCCAGACCATGTCTCCCGCCTGGTTGCGCCAGTCGACGAAGCCCGCTGCCGTCGCCCGCTCGCGTGGTTGGGCATCGAGGGCGATCAAGACCAGCTCCTCCAGCTCGTCCTCGGCGATCTCGCGAATTCGCAGCATCCGGCTACACTATGTGGCGAACACACATACGGGGGCGACCTGGTTTCGACGTGGTCGATACGCCGGTAGAGCTGCAAGCCGAGGTCCCCGGTCGGCCTCGTAAATCCACCGGGAAACAGATAAATGCGAAGAATGATCTCGCAATCGCTGCCTAGGTAACTAGAGCTGGCGACGTCGCTCCTGGTTCGGCCCGAGGCCAGGGTAGCGGCGCCAACGTTCGGGCTCGGCGCCAAGGGAGAGCCAATCGCCCGCGGCGCGACGCTTCAGGATGGCTAGCCCGTCGGTAGGTCGTCTGGGAACCGGCCGCCGGGTGAAATCAAAGCCCAGACTACGCTTGTAGATGCTTTGTCCGGTGCGTCCGCGGACGCGGGTTCGATTCCCGCCGCCTCCACTAAAACGCGAGTTGCAGGGAAACTTGCTGAGACGGGGGGAATGATTCCGAAAACGGGTCATTCCGCCGCCTCATCTTCCGCAGCGAACGTCTCGATCAGCGAAGCCTCGAGCTGCTGAACGTCCCAGTCGGTGTAGGTGTCGGCGGTCGTGCTGATCGACGCATGGCCGAGCAGTTTCTGGACGGCCTTCAGGTTGCCGGTGGCGTCGAGGACGCGCTGGCCGGCGGTGTAGCGGGTCCGATGCATCTTCGCGCCGGAGGTCTGGCCGGTGCCCTGATGCGCCGCGCTACTCAGCGCGGCAGGCCCGCCGCGATGTCAGGCGAGAAACACGCTCGGACCGGCGGGAAAAGCAGTGGTCTGATTAGGACAGTTCCCGCAGGAGGGCTTCCAAGCGGTCGAGCCGTTCGTTGATGTCGCGCACGTCTTTCGTAGTCGCCGGGGCGGCGCCGTGGGAGCCCCTCTTCTCCTCTTCTGTGGCCCGCGCCACGAACGTACTCGTGATCGCCGCCGTGATCACGGCCAGGAAGGCGAGTCCGAGCAGCATCACGAACGCGGCCACGAGCTGCCCGGCGAGGTTAGTCGGGACGTGGTCGCCATAACCCACGGTGGTGACCGTCTGGACGGACCACCAGAGGCCCTGGCCGACTGTGCTGAAGTTCTTGTGGTCGATTGTCGTCATCAGCAGGCCGAAGACGACTGTCGCGAGGGTCGTGACCTGGGCGATGAGAATCGCACCGCCGCGGGGTGTTTTCGCCCGCGCAAGGGCACGGTCGAGCCAGCGCTCCAGGCGAGTCTCGTGTTCCATCTGCGTCTCCTCCTCGGTTGTAGGCCATCGCGACGGCGGAGGAAGAGCCAAGTGCATCCATCGATGCTTTCCCTCGGTCGCGGGTCAGGCTGCCGTGAGTTCTGTTTGTGGCTCCCGTTTCGATAGCCAGGTAGCGAGGGCGTGAAGGATGAACAGGCCGACGACGAGCAGTCCGATGCCGACGAGAATCTGAACGCCGCGTTCCTCTGCCTCGAAGCCAACCTGACCAGGAGTGGCAAGAAGCGAGCACGAGCGAGAACGTGAATAGCCCGTAATAGAGCCAGTACGTCTGGTACTGCGTGACCGCGAGAAGGAACGCGACGGTTGCGAGCGTCGCGAGGACCCATGCGGGCGGGTCGATGAGCGCCACGGGTATCGCGGCGGCAACGCCGAGCCGCGGTACCGATCGCCTTTCCCCGTATTCGCTCTCGCTTCCCGATGAGGATGTAGAGCACCAGGAGGAGGATCGGCTCCGGAACCCAGTACGGCTCGGTCCATCCCAGCGCAACGCCGATCGCCGCGGCGCCACCTAAGACGACGCCGAACAGCGACTGCCGCAGAGGCGGCGTGCGGCAGCGGAAGGTCGCTCTCCGTCGACGATCTCTGGTGCGCCGAAGCGGCGCATGATGACGACCCCGTAGAGCGTCCCGATCGCGACGACGACACCGTAGATCAGGGCGTCCCTCGCCGAAGAAAGAGCGGGCACGAAGGTGGCGGCAAACGGGAGCATCACCAGTGGGGCAAACCACCCGAACCCGATCCCAGCACCCGCGATGGCCCCCGTCACCGCCAGCAGCGCCGCCCACCACCAGTCAAAGGCGGTGAACGCCCCAAGCCCTGCGGCGAGTCCCACCACCGGAGCGAGGAACGAGCATCCGGCGGGTGCCGCCGAGCTTGGCTCCCACACCGCCCAGAATGATCCCCATGAAGATCGCGAAGGCACCGAACTCCCCGACGAGCGCCCACACCAGAAGCGATGGGCAGGACGAAAGCCACCAGTAGGGCAGCGAGGATGTGGATCGATCCGTCGAGCGCGTGACGGCTTGCCATGGGCTTCTGCCGCGTCCATCACCCGCGGACGCCTGACCCCTGGGAGCCTCGAGGTGCTCAGCCTCGCTCACTCGCGCACGACCTTCCAGTCGCGCTAAGTATAAGCGCGTGATCCGTAGAGCCGATCGCGGCTCACGTGAGTTCTGTCCTATGGATTCACCCTGCTCAGGCGGTAGCGCCCTGACGTGCGCGAGTGTCGGAATGTTCCCTGCCGGTGAGTGTTGATTCACTTCTGCGAGACTTGCTCTCCGAGCGAAGGGGGATGTTGATGACGTTCAGGCCGACGGGTCCTACGCAGGTGCAGCGGGTAACGGCTCCGGAGCCACCGCCGCCGGTCGTCGAGACGCGGTTCGTGGGGCGGTTCGAGTTCGAGGGCGGCTTCCCGACCGAGGCGACCGTGCAGCAATCTACGACCAGCTCGACTTCCAGCGTGGCTGTCAGGTGTTCCTGCGGCACATGATGGCCGCCGCCATCTGGGGGTTCCAGCAGGCCTTCACGCGCGACCTGGACATGGGCCCGACGGACATCCTGATGATCCACGCGGACGCGAGCGGACTGGCCCTCACGGGCAACTCGGAGACGATCTACGGGGTCGCGATGATCGACACCAAGCCGGGCCCGGTCGTGCTCGATGTGCCGCCGCGGGTGCTCGGGTTCCTGAACGACCAGTGGATGCGGCCGATGGGCGACCTGGGCATCGTCGGGCCGGACCATGGCCAGGGCGGCCGGTACCTGCTCGTGCCGCCGGGCTACGAGGGCGACCTACCGACCGATGGCTTCGTGGCGACGATGCGCCTGCGCACCTACCGCCAGTGGCTCGTGCTGCGCGCCTTCATGGGCCCGGGCGGCGACCCGGCGCCCGCGATCGAGACCCTGCGGGGCACGCAGGATCGCACCGCTGTCCGTCTGGCGACGCGGCGCCGACCCGCCACATCGACGGCACCGGCCTGTCCTACGACACCATCCACCCGACCGACATCCGCTACTTCGAGGACCTCGCGACGATGGTGGACTACGAGCCCGCCGACGCGATCAGCCTCGAGGAGGCCGCGGAGCTGGTGCAGATCGGCATCGAGAAGGGAAAGCCGTTCGCGCCCGACGCGCGGATGCGAGCCATCCTCGACGAGGCGGCCAAGGTCGGCAGCTACATGGCGTTCGCGATCACGAACGCCCCGCGCCACGACTACCAGCGATGGCCCGACCGCCAGTGGTTCGACATGATCCACGGGTACCCCTCGTTCGTCGACGAGCAGGGGCGGCCCCTCATCGACGACATGGTGAGCATGGCCTGGTTCGCGACCGGGCGGGCGTCCGCGATGGCGGGTGCCAAGCCCGGCGTCGGGTCCGCCTACACCTGGGCCTACCGAGACGCGAACGGAGACTGGATCGACCCGGCGCGTACCTACCGGCTCCGGCTGCCGGGCCGATCCCGGCCAAGGACTTCTGGTCGGTCGTGGTGTACGACCTCTGGACCCGCTCGATGCTCGCAAACGGCCAGCCATACCCGAGCGTCAGCACATACTCGCCCGGCGTCCAGGCCGACGACGATGGCGGCGTAACCCTGTACATCGGTCCGGAGCCGCCGGCCGGGAAGGAAGCCAACTGGATCCGCACCCTGCCGGACACGGGCTGGTTCCCGATCATCCGCCTCTACGGGCCACTCGAGCCGTGGATCGACGGCAGCTGGAAACCCGACGATCTCGAACCAACGTAGCCACGGAGAGCACCTCGGCGCTGGAAGGGGCGAGCGTCCTCCCTTCTGACCAAAGCCGTTCTGTCCTAACGCGCCACGCTACTCAGCGCGTCGGGACCTAGGCAGTCTGCGGCTCGTGGCACCCCGCGCAGCGCAGCGGCCGAGGTTGAGGGCGGCGCTACGCCGCCGCGGCGAAGGCGAGGAGTTCAGCGGCCGATTCGGTTAGGTCGCCCGGCGCCTGCTCGCCGGGCTGCCAGAGGCAGAACGCGTCGTGCTCGTGCGAGAGCGTCGTGCTTCCCGCGGCCTCGACCCGGAATGTGTGCTCGTGAAGGGGCGTGCCGTTCGGGCTGCGCCGGTGTGCCGTCGAGACGAGCGTCGGCGGCCTGAGCGGCGTCAGCCCGGCCTCCTCGCGCAGCTCCCGCGTGAGCGCCCGCTCGAGCGACTCGCCGGCCTCGACGGTGCCGCCCGGGAGCTCCCAGTGTCCCGCAAACCGGTCGTCGGGCGCGCGCCGGAGGAGCACGTAGCCGCCGGAGCGGCTGAGCGCGAGAGCGCGGACGACCGTTCGCGCCGGTGTGTTCTGTGGGACGGACGACATGCTGGAGAGACTGAAGCGTCAGCGGGTCGGCGACTAGCGAGCCAGCACGTCTCTTGAGGTACGGACTGCCGTACGCTGCCCGTCAAGTGATGCGAGCCGGAGCCGACAGGGAACGCGGCAACGGAAGTCGTTTCGAAACGAGAGGTAGGCGCCGATCGGCATTCGGCTTGCTGTCGTTTACAGCCGATCGGCATCGAGGATGATCTCTCCTGAGGCTCCTCTGAGGAGGATGCTGACGAGGCGGCGGGAACGTCACGCGGGTTCGATTCCCGCCGTCTCCACTTTCTCGCTCAACCGTTTCCCCCGTCTTGGGGGGAACGATTGGTCGGGCACAACGAGTTACGGCGTTTCTCCCGCCTTCGCCTCTCCGGCGTTAGCGGCGAGCTAGCTGTTCTCGGCCGACGGCCTCGAACCAGTTGTACTCGTCGAGGAACTTGGTCAACGGTTTGCGGGCTCGGTAGCCGAGCCGCTCTTGCAGCTGCTTTTCGACCTTGCCGATGGGTACCGCGGCCTCGGCGGCGAGTCGTCGGGCGAGCTTGTGCATCTGGTGCTGGTATGCGCCGTACCCTCCAGGGGCTGAGCGCTTGATCTCCTTGTCCCACATGACGAAGAGCTCGGGGATCAGCATGTGAAAAGTCTTCGACGCAGCGGCGTCGCTCATGTTGAGAACACCACCCGCCTTCACGTGGGCGATGAGGTCGTCGTGAAGGGAACCGAGTTCGTCAGCGTGATCCGGTAGCTCCGCGTCCACGATCCTCAGCGGCTCGAACTGCTCGAGGCTGGTCATGTGATCGTGCACCCAGCCGGCGATCAAGCCGGGCGTTTTGACTGAGGAGAGCCGGCATGCCCACCTATTGAGGAAGCCAACGAGCTCGTGCCCCTCCGCACGGCCCTGCAAAGGCCTGCTCTGCATCACAGCGAGGCACCCGACGTATGTCTCGTCTTCTCGACTCTTGCCGGAGTAGTAGTCCCGATAGCCCTCGAGGCCGGTGATGAACTCGTCCCATGACAGCTCGGCCCATGTCAGCAATGCCATTTCGGCGATTCTCGCCTACTGCAGTTAGCGGCGGTTGCGATCGTCAGCGCTGGGGCGCGTTTGCGTCTTGCATGGCGGCCGATCGACATGGGCCTGCTCGCTCATCTTCCTCGCCTCGCTCGCGCTCGAGCGACGGCGACCGCAGCCCGGTGAACATTCGTCCCGCAGCGGGCGTAAAGTTGTCCTGATGGACGACATCGCGCGTGTTGAGGCCTAGCAACCTTTGCCGTCTTCGCGTCCCTGGCGTCAGATCGCCTTGTATGCGGCCGCAATCATCCTCTTCGTGGCTGCGACCGGGCTGCAGTGGGGGTCGGCCCTCTACGGCCTGTTCTGGTCAGCGATGATCCGCAACATCTACGTCGTCGTGCGGCGCTGGCGTGACGAGAAAACGAGATGGGTCTCGCCCTGGTTCTTTGTGGATCGCGGCTTTCTGCGCGCTCTCGTCGCTGACCTGCCAGGGGCTCAGCGTCGTCGGCGCCGCGGATCCCGCGACCGAGCAGGCTGCGAGCGTCCTTCTGGGGTCATAGGGTGAGCTGATGGACGAGTTCGTGCAGGCCGGCCGATCGGCTCGTCAGTGACGAGGCCGTGATGTAATGGCTGACGTGGGCGAAGCGGCAGCAGAGTCGAAGTCCGACCGGGCGTCCCGAATCCGCGTGGTTGGCGCTCGTGCGTTGACGGTTTTGGCGGTCTTGCTGGGGCTGGTAGGGATGCTGGCCTACTACGTGGCACACACGGCGCTCGACGAGGACGGTTTCGAGACGGTTTCGCGGAACATGATCGAGAACGACGCGATCCGGACCCAGGTTGCGAACAACGCCGTCGACAGCCTCTACGCGAATGTCGACGTCGAGGCTGCGATCGCGGAGCGACTGCCACCGGCGCAGAAAGGGCTGGCTCCTGTGCTGGCGGGTCTGTCGCGCTCGGTTGCGGATGAGGCCGCGGTGAGGGCGCTCGAGCGGCCGCGCGTTCAGACGGCTTGGGTGGTGACGTCGACAGAGGCGCAAAGACAGCTGGTGCGCCTCCTTGACGACAAGACGCGGTTCCGGGCGGAAGATGGGAAGGTCGTTCTCGACCTCCGTCCGATCGTGATCCAGATCGGCGACCAGGTGGCCATCATCGGCAAGGTGGCGGAGAGGCTGCCTGAGTCGGCCGGGAAGATCACGATCGTGGAGTCGAGCCAACTGGAGACCGCGCAGACGTTGACGCGGATCCTGCGTGCCGTCGCCGATTGGATGTGGCTCCTCGCGATTGCTGTCGCCGCGATCGCAATCTGGCTCGCTCGCGGGCGCCGCAGGATCGAGCTGCGCGCAGTCGCGATCGGCCTGCTCGTGGTCGGGCTGCTGATGCTGGCCGTGCGCCGCCTGGCAGGCGGATATCTCGTCGACCAGCTCGCGAAGGACGACAGCGCCAAGCCCGCCGTCCAAGACGCGTGGAACATCCTGACGCAGGTGCTCGCCGAGCGCGCCTGGGTGTGGATCGTCCTTGGCATCGTCACTCTTGTCGGAGTGTGGTTTGTCGGTGGCACCAGTCGCGCGGGACAGGCGCGGCGGCTCGCGCAGCCGACGCTGCAAAACCGACCCGCGACCTACACGATCGCCGGTGCTCTCGTGCTCGCGCTCGCACTGCTCGTCCCAGTCTTCGCGCACGGCTGGATCGCGCTGCTCCTCGTCGTCGCCCTCGTCATCGTCGGCATCGAAATGATCAGAAACATCGTCCAGCGCGAAGCAGAGACTACGAGTAGCTGAGACTGCTCCTCAGTCTCGTCGGTTGGGGTCCTCTCCCGGACGGCCGGAGGGGAGGGGTCGCGGGGTCGATTCCCACCGCCTCCATCAATCGCCGCCGGCGCCATGCTCGCCATGCTCGCTGACACGATGATGCCCGGCCGCGTTCGCGATCCATAGGCTCGAGCAAACGAACGAGAGGCAGGCGATGTGACGAACACAGACCCACCGCAGTTGCTGGGCGAGGGAAGGCTCGAACGGAGGCTGGAGACCGCGGTCGCGCGCGCCGTCACCCCGCGTGGCGCCGCCGTCGTGATCGCCGTCGCCTCGATTGTCGTCACCCTTGCGGCCGGCATTCTGATGACCGTCGTAGAACACGAGCGGTATCCCTCTGTCGGCTCGGGGCTCTGGTGGGCGGTCCAGACGACGACAACGGTCGGGTACGGCGACAACGTTCCGGAGAACGTCCCCGGACGGCTCGTCGCCGCATTCGTGATGCTGTTCGGAATCGGCTTCCTGACGGTCATCACGGCCGCGATCACCAGCACATTCGTCTCCCGCTCGCGGCTCGAGCAGACGGTTTCGGACGCGGAGAGGCCGACCGTCGAGGACATCCGTCAGCTCGACGAGCAGCTTCGTGACCTCGGTCGGCGGCTCGAACGCATCGAAGGGGCCGTAACCCGCAGTCGGCGGATGATGTGGGGCCAGGGGAGCCGCCCCTGAAGGCGGCTCCCAGCCATGAACGGGCCTTCCGGCCGAGGACGGATGGCGATGGCGGCCGTTCGGCGTGACGACAGTCGTTCTCATGCCACGGTGTGAGGGAAGTGGTCGAGACATATGACCTCACGGTGCCGACACAGGACGGCTGGGCGTTCGACTATCGGATCCGGTGCGAGGACGAGGAGGAGCTGCACGCCGAGGTTCGCTGCTGGGAGCAGGCCCACGCTGCTGCCGAACTGGCGGCAAATGCCGAGGCTCCTCGAGTATGCGGAGATTGTGGAGTCCCCAACGGCGCGTGGCGCGGTGCTGACTTCGATCTGGTTCGACCCCGCTGACGAGGGCAACATGCGCCGTCGTGTCAGTTACGAGCGCGCGGACGAGTAAGCAACCGGCGGGTTTCAGGCCTGCTCGATGGTGAGCGAGACGGCCATCGCGGCGTTAGGCTCGTCGCCGTGATCGATCTCGAGATCTTCGGCGACTCAACATTGATGTCGGAGGTCGCGGAGTCGCTCGAGGAGGTCGAGGGTGTCAGTCGAGTGCGGGTCGTCCAGGCGGTGCGCGCAGGGCACTCCGTCCTTTCGGCCGCCGTCCGTCCGCGAGCGGTGGACGAGCTGCTCGCGACGCTGCGTCGCCAGGGCGTGCCCGACACCGGGATCACGCTGATGCGCGTCGAGGTCGTCGGCTCTCTGGCCAAGGGGCCGACCGAGGTGAGTCTTGTGTGGGCCGACGTGCTCGGCACGGCCTGGCTGAACGCGCGACCGATCGCGCGCTACCTGGCCTTCATGTTCGTGGCCGGCGTGATCGCGTGCTACGGCGTTGTCGACAACAACGTGATCCTGATCGTCGGTGCAATGGCGGTCAGCCCGGACCTCCTGCCGATCACGGCGATCGGTGTCGGCATCGTCGGCCGCCGCGCCGCGCTCGCCGGCCGTGCGTTGCTGACGCTTGCGCTCGGCCTCACGCTCGCGAGCGTCGCGGCGGCGATCTTCGCGTTCGCCCAGGATCAATTCGACCTCGTCCCTTCTGGCTTCGACGTACACGAGACCGGGGTGCTGGGCGGCCTCACGACCGTCAGTAACGAGACGATCGCCGTTGCACTGGCCGCGGGCATCGCCGGCATGCTGGCACTGGAGACCCGCGCCAGCTCGGGCGTGGGCGTGGCGATCTCGGTGACGACGATCCCGGCTGCCGCCTACCTGGGCGTCGTCTGCGGGCTCGGCGAGTTCGCGCCGGCCAAAGGAGCGCTAGCTGTGCTCGGCACGAACGTCGCCATGATGGTGGTGGGGGCAGTCGCCACACTCGCGCTGCAAAGTGCGTTCATGCGCCGTGCCGCCGTGAGGCGGAAGAGTGAAGGGTAAAGCGCTTGGCTTCAGTCGGGGGGCTGCGTACGCTACTGCAGGGCGTAACAGCTGACACGAGTGTCAGTATCTCCACGATGAACCTGACGCGCCGGCCGGCGGTTGTGGCGATGCCCTTGACGTACTCCGTCACGGTGTTTTCGCCCATGTCCGACGCAGAGGGACGGGCTCTGGTCAAAGGAGGAGCGTGAGATGGATTCGCCATCGCTCGGTCTGCGTCTCGGCGCGGAGGTGCTCGGCACGTTTTTGTTCTTCTTTCTCGGCTTCAACGCAATCGCCGTTTCGGTCGACATCGGTGCCGGTGCGATCGAAGGCCTCGGGATCGCTTTCGCGTTCGGCCTCGGCCTAGCGCTCGCAATCGCCGCGCTCGGACACATCTCCGGTGGCCACTTCAACCCTGCGGTGTCCCTCGGCCTCGCCGCCGCGCGGAAGTTCCCGCCGAAGGAGGTCATCCCGTACTGGATCGCGCAGCTCGTCGGGGGCTTCGCCGCGGTTCTCGCGGTCGCCGTGGTCTACTCGGGGGCCGCGGTCGACGCGCTCGACACCGCTCCCGGAGTCGGCATCTCGAACGGCGGCGCGGTTCTGCTCGAGCTGATTGCGACCGCTCTCTTCGTCATCGTGATCTGCACCGTCGCGACCGATGACCGTGCGCCCTGGAAGGGCGTCATGGCGCCTCTGCTGATCGGGCTCTTCATCTTCACGGCGGCCGATGCGATCGGCCCGGCGTCGGGTGGCTCGTTCAATCCAGCGAGATCCGTCGCCCCCGCGATCTGGAACGGCAACCTCGACGACCTCTGGATCTACCTCGTCGGGCCACTCGTCGGAGGCGTGATCGGAGGAGCGATGTGGTTGTTGTTCGGCCCGGCTCGCGTGGACGAACCGGCGACGATCCGGGCAACCGGCGGTCTTCCGCAAACCGACGCCGCGGCGTCAGAGCCAACAAGCGACACCCCTGGAACGCCAAACCGGTGAAGGCGAGATGGAGTCGAATCGGCGGGAGGCGTCTTCCGCGGGTTCGACTCCCACCGCCTCCAACTCCAACGAGCTCGAGACTGCCTAGAGTCCGGGTATGGCTGCCAGGTTCAAGCAGACACCCCTGCGGCGGCTCGGGAACTCGCTGATACGGCCGCTCGCCCGCCTGGGGCTTGCAGGCCGGAGGACGCACGTGCTCACGGTGCCGGGACGGAAGACCGGCGAACCGCGGTCGACGCCTGTGCAGCTCATCTTCATCGACGGGCAGCGGTGGCTCGTCGCGCCCTACGGCGAGGGCGACTGGGTCAAGAACGCACGCGCCGCGGGCTCGGTCGACCTGACGAGGGCACGGAAGACGGAACGTGTGCGGGTCGACGAGGTCGGGCCGGAGGATGCGGCTCCGGTGTTGCGGGAATACCTTCGCCACACGTCGATCGTGAAGCCGTACTTCGATGCGACGGCGGACTCGCCACTCGAGGCGTTCGCGGCCGAGGCAGCGCGCCACCCTGTCTTCAGGATCAGCGCCCGCTGACTCGCTCGTAACGGGAATCAGCCGTGACGCGTGGCTCGTCGTGCCAGATCCACCACTCGTACGGCGCGGTCTGCGGGTAGCCCTCGGGTGATTCTTCCCACGTCTCTTGCCGCCCCAGCGCCGTGATGTCGAGGTAGCTCCAGGTGCTGCCCATGGCCTCGTCGCCGCGGGCGTCGATGAAGTAGGTGCGAAAGATCCGGTCACCGTCGCGGATGAAGGCGTTCGTGCCGTGCCACTCGTCCACGCCGAAGTCGACGTCGAAGTCGTCGGTGATGGTGAACCACGGCATCTCCCAGCCCATCCGCGCCTTCACGCGTTCGATGTCCGGCTGTGTCGCGCGCGAGACGAACGCAAGACTGGTGTCGCGTTCGTTCAGATGGGCGGGGTGGGCGACCTGGTCGGCCACCATGGAGCAGCCCATGCAGGCATGGTCGGGCCAGCCGGACACGCCGGGCTCGAAGAACGCGCGATAGACGATCAGCTGACGGCGGCCGTCGAACAGGTCGAGCAGGCTCAGCGTGCCCTCCGGCCCTTCGAATTCGTAGGTCTTCTCGACGGCCAGCCACGGCATCCGCCGACGCTCGGCCGCGAGCTCGTCACGAGCGCGCGTCAGCGCTTTCTCCTTCACGAGCAACTCGTTGCGTGCAGCCGCCCACTCCTCCGGCGACACGATTGCGGGCATGTTCATTGCAGCACCTCCTGGCTCAGGCTCATCGACTGGTTCCCGAAGCAATGCCGGTCAAACTTCGGTGGTCAGCGAGTCGGCTGGCCCGCGCTCACGGCGTCGCTGCGACCGTGGAAGATCGAGTGCCGCTCCGCCGTCCTGTTCGGACATGTCGAGCGAGGAGGGCGGGATGAAGGCTTCGAGGTTCGTGGTGTTGCTGGCTGCCGTGGCGGCTGTGCTTCCGGGCGTGGCGCATGCAGGAGGGCCGACGCCGGCACAGGCGAAATCTCTCGAGAGACTCCAGGCGGCTTCGAGCACGCAGGTGACTGCGGACTTCGCCGACGGCGTGCCGAGCTTCGTGAGCGCGACGGTGCCGGCAGAAGGTGCCTCGCCGGTCGAGCGCGCGCTCTCCTACCTCGACTCGTTCCGCGATCTGTACGGCCTCGAGGCGCCACGCAAGCAGCTGCGAGTGGTGCGCGAAGCGGGTGCCGGCGACGAGCAGGATGTCTTCTTCGGGCAGAGCGTCGGCGGCGTTCCGGTGCAGGATTCGCAGCTCGCCGTGCATCTGCGCGGCTCGTCCGTCATCGCCACGAATGGCGCGTACCTGCCGGTGCCGCCGGCTGCGGAGAAGTCCGCGCTCAGCGCTGCGGAGGCGACGTCAGTCGCACAGCGGGCCGCGCTCCAGCAGCGACGACGCGTGGTGCCGCCGGCGCTGACCTATTACAACGCGTCGTTGACGATGAACGAAGCCGAGCGCGCGGCCTGGGGCCTGGACGCGGCGACGCGCCTCGTCTGGCGCGTGACGCTGCCGAGGCACCAGTCGCTCGTCGACGCGCGAGACGGGCCGCGAACTCCTCGGGTACGACCCAGTCCAGCACGCGGCCCCGACCTCTCGATCAACACGGTGGCGAACAACGGACCCGGCCCGTTCTGCGGGTGGCCCGGCGCGACCGAGTGGTTCGATGAGAACGGCACCCGGCCAGGCGCGACTCCCGACGCCGAGGGCAATGGATCGTTCACGTTCGCGAATACGACCTACGACTACTTCCGCTCGACATTCGGCCGGCGCTCGTTCGACGGCGCGGACAAGCAGATCCGGATGTGGCTCAACGCTCCAACCTCGCTGCTCGGCATCAACGCGGCGTACAACCCGGACTGCGACGACTTCTTCTTCACGACCGGCATGGCGACCAAGGACATCGTGGCGCACGAGTTCACCCACGGGGTCACCGATTTCACGTCGCACTTGGGCGGACTGAACCAGCCGGGCGCGCTGGGCGAGCACTACTCGGACTTCTTCGCGGCGATGATCGACGGGGACTGGTTCTTCGGCGAAGGGTCGGCGATCCCGACTATGCCGCGGCGGAACATGAGCGACCCGCCGGCTGTCACAAGCCGATGGGCACTCCGGGACCGACAACATGGGAGTGTTCATCACCACGACTGGCGACAACGGCGGCGTGCACACGAACGCGGGGATCCCGAACAAGGTCTCGTTCCTGCTCACGGACGGCGGTCTCTTCCGCGGCTTCCAGATCGCGGGGATCGGGCGCACGAAGGCCGAACGTCTCTACTTCGAGGTGCTCACGCGGCGGCTCACGCACCGGTTCCAACTTCATCGCGCAACGCAACCTCACCGTTGCCGAGGCAACCACCTGGGCTTCGTCGGGGACGAACGGGTTCACCGCCGCGAACGCCTGCAACGTCAGAAACGCGTTCGCATCCGCCCTGCTCGGCGACGGGGACTCCGACTGCGACGGCGTGGGCAACCTCGCGGACAGCGACGACGACAACGACGGCCTGCCCGACGGCTCGGACAACTGCGGCAACATCGCAAGCCCCTCTCAACTGGACACCGACTCCGATGGGATGGGCAACGTCTGCGACGCTGACGACGACGACGACACGGTGCTCGACACGGGCGACAACTGCGTGCTCGTTGCGAACCAGAACCAGGCGAACGTCGACGGAGACATGCTCGGCGACCTCTGCGATCCGACGCCGAACGGCGACAACGACTACGACGGCGTCGACGACGCCGGGGACAACTGCAAGGCGATGTGGAACCCCGATCAGCTCGACGGCGACGGAGACGGTGTCGGCAACGCGTGTGACAACTGCCGCAACACCGCCAATCTGGACCAGCATGACACCGACAAGGACGGCGTCGGCGACGCCTGCGACAACGCGCCGACGATCCCCAACCGCGACCAGGCCGACACGGATCGGGACGGCATCCCCGACGTGCTCGACCCGGACGACGACAACGACGGCGTCCTCGACGGATCCGACAACTGTCGCGCGCACGCGAACCCGAAGCAGGAGGACACGAACGGCGACGGAGTCGGCGATGCCTGCGAGTCCCGGCTCGTGCCCGACAAGGACATCTACGAGGTGTTCAGAGCGCGGGACAAGTACTTCGAGCGCTTCCAGATCCTCGTCGACCCGTGGTGCTACCCCGAGTGTGGTCCTCCGGGTGGGCTCTGGAAGTCGACGATCCACGTCGACGCAGGGGAGTACCGGCTCGAGCTCCAGCTGGTCGATTCACGCGGGGAGCTGGTCGCCCGCGGCGTCTCGGGCGAGCCGCTCGAATTCGAGGCGAAGATCGGCGAAGACGGCCGGCCGCCGCAGTACCGGCTCGAGATCCTGCCGTCAGCCGAGTTCGAGCCCGGCAACGAGTACCCGTTCACAGCCGGGATGACCCACCCCGAACCCGGCTAGGAGCGGCGCCAGGTCAGATCCGGGCAACCGCTGAGCAGCGCGACGTCGCTGCTCAGCGGTGAGCCCTTGGGATCACAATTCCCCGTCGGGCACGATCCCGCGGTTGAAGCTCGCGACCTGCTCGGGACTGAACGGCGGGCGGGCGAGCTGGTCGCTCAGGTGGAACGTGCGGAACAGGTGCACGATGTAGTGCATCCGCTGCTGGAAATCCGACCAGTCGCGCGCGCCGCAGTCGTCGCGTGCCGGCGCGACCGGCTCGAATCGCGCCAGCAGCTCGGTCAGGTCCGGATCGGCGGGCTTGACGAGCGCATCCGGGTAGGGGTCCGTCAGGTGCGTCCCCAGCGCCAGAACACGCTCGGGCAGCGACAGGACCATCAACGACTCCGTGATCACTTCGCGCGCCAGCCTGTTTGCGCTCCGCTGCGCGCCCGCTGCGACGACGCCCACGACGGCGGTGGCCGGTCGCCGGAAAACCGACCGCCAGCCCTCCGCCGATGGGAAGATCGCCGTCAGCGCGCGCTGTCCCAGGTCCTCCTGCGTGGCGTACGGGGCGTCCAGAGCCTCACGGATCTCCGGCTGCAGGCGCGTCTGCTCGTGGAGGCCGATTTCGATGTTCGCGAGGACGGCGAGCTCCGCGCGTGTCTTCGGATCGTGCTCGAGCCGCCGGCGCTGGTATCGGCCGAACGCCTGGCGCAAGTAGCGCTGCCCTTCGGGCGGGTCGCCGGGCCGCAGTCCGTCGAGGAAGTGCTGGAGCTGAGGCGACTCGGCCTCGTCCGACGGGAACTCATGCGAGATAGCGCGCGAACTCGAGCCCGATCTCCTCGAACACCTTCAGGTTCCCGCGCGCGACGGCGTCGCTGGCCCGCTCGAACGCATCGAACGGCGTGTGCAGCTCGGCAGTCAAGCGCCCGATCCGCGAGTCGCGCTGGAAGAGCCCGCGGCGCAGCAGCCGACGCCACGGCGTCGCGATTGGATGCAACACCCAGCGACCTTCCCGGAGCTTGCGACCGAGGTGCTGGAGCAGGTCTTCACCGCGGATCGTCCCGCCCGCCTGTCGCGAGGCCCACGTGGCATAGGAGCACCAGTTCGCGCCCTCGCCGGTTCGTGCTGCGAATGCCGTGGCGAGCCGCGAGTAGCAGTACGTGATCTCGAGGTTCCGGATCACAGGGTTCTTGATCGCCGCGATCTTCCTGACCTCGTCGACATCCGGCGCCTGCGGTTCGTTGGCGTTCACGGAGCGCTGACCGTCGCTCGACGCTCGTTGACGTAGTCAGCGACGCGGCTCACCACCCAGATCGCCACCAGGGTGTACGCCCAGCCGAGGAGGATGTCGAAGAGGTAATGCTCGGCGGTGTAGACGAGCGCGAACGCCATTGCGACCGGGTAGAGCGCCAGGAGCGGCCTCGCCCACCGCGCCACCACCCGCCAGAGGAACAACGTCACCAGCAGCGTGTACGCCGCGTGCAGCGACGGCACCGCCGCTACGGGATTCGAGTACTCCCACCCGCGCTGGAACAGCTCCTCGAACGAAAAGGAGACGAACGGGATGTGGCCGGAGATCGGGCCGATCAGACGTGACGTCGGGTCGAGCTCGCCCTGTTCGCTCGCGAGCCACGGGGGTGCGGCGGGGAAGAGCGCGAATGTGGCGAACGCCATCAGCGCGAGGAGCGCGACAGAGGCGACGTACCGGCGAAAGCGCTCTCGCGCGACGAACCAGAGGAGCGCGGCGACCACGTATGTCGCCAGGAAGTAGCTCACGTAGACGGCCCAGGAGGCGTAGTCGTACCAGTGCACCTGCGACGGCCCGTGCCAGAGCCGGTCCTGAAGCCAGACGGTCGGGACCGTGCCGGCGAAGAGGAAGGAATCGGCTTCGAGCTGCGGCCGATACCACGCCGAGAAGAGCAGCCCGTCGGCGTGACCGCGGAGGACGTCGTAGACCGCGAGCACGAGCGCGAGCGGCAGCCATTCGAAGATCACGCTGCGCATCCAGCCCGCGAGATTCGTGGTCGAGACGGCGAGCAGCCCGAGCACGATCCAGAGGAGCAATCGCTCGCGTCCCACGGGGATGCCGTCTCGCCACATGTACACGGTCAGCACGGCGACGTAGAGAGCCGGAGCGAGCCACCGCACCACGCGAGGCGAGAGGAGCCGGACCTGCACGCGCCGGGCGGCGCTGAGCTCAGACATGACCGAGCACCAGGTCGAGCGGCCGCGGCATCCGGGTGAGGTCGAGCGTCTCGACGAGTAGGCGCGCGTAGCGGATCTTCCGGCGTCCGCCGCTGCCCATGAAGCGGCGGAGCTGGTCTTCGGTGGGTCGGCCGCGCCACTGAGGCTGTTTCTGGAGGGTGCGGAAGGATCCGAGGTCTCCCTGGGCGTCGACGACCTCCTCCACGGACGCGGCGCCGTGAGCGCGGATCAGCTCGTCCTCCAGATCGGCGACGCACACATAGAAGCCCAGGCGCTCCATCTCGGAGCGAGTGAGATCGGACCCGAGGCCGGCCCGCTCGAGCCCGCGCTGGAAGTCGCGTTCCTCTCCCAGATCGCAGAGGCCTGCGAGCTCGACGTCGAGCCCCGGAGGGCCGAACTGCTCGAGGAACCGTCCGATCGACTGCGCGCCTCCGATCGGCACGACCGAGATGCCCTCGGCCGCGAGATCCCGGCCGCGCCGCTCGGCGAGCGCCTCGATCGCGCAGCGGTCGCTGATCCCTTCGACGAGCACGACTGCGCGGGTGTGCTTCTCGTCCACGTCCGTATGTTCACAGCTGGAGCGCCGCTCGCTACGATTCAGCTGAGCACCACGCCGGTGCCGATCCACCAAGGAGCGACGATGCGCAGAGCGTTCATGTCAATCGAAAAGGGCTTCTCGACCTATTCGGAGGGTATGACGCGTGCTGCACGGAACGTTGAACTTGGGGATCTTGGCGCATGTAGACGCCGGTAAGACAACACTCACAGAGCGGCTGCTCTACGCAGCTGGTGTCATCGACGAGATCGGCAGCGTCGACGACGGCACGACCCAGACCGACTCGCTTGCGCTGGAACGGCAGCGCGGCATCACGATCAAGTCGGCGGTCGTCTCGTTCGCGATCGACGACGCGACCGTAAACCTGATCGACACGCCCGGCCATCCGGACTTCATCGCCGAGGTGGAGCGCGTGCTGAGCGTGCTCGACGGGGCCGTCCTCGTGGTCTCCGCCGTCGAAGGCGTCCAGGCGCAGACACGTCTCTTGATGCGGGCGCTCAGCGGCTGCAGGTGCCGACCCTGATCTTCGTCAACAAGATCGACCGTCCCGGCGCAAGCGACGAGCGCGTCCTGCAGGCGATCTCGGAGCGACTGACTCCTGCGGTCGTCCCGATCGGCTCTGCCCGTCGCCTCGGCACCCGTGCCGCCGGCTTCACGCCGTGGAGCGCGGCCGATGCCGATTTCGAGGCTCGGCTGGCGTCCGCGGTCGCCGAGCGCGACGACGCCATCCTGGCCGCCTACGTCGACGACGAGGCGAGTCTCTCGTACGGCCGGCTGCGCGAGGAGCTCGCCGCGCAGACCAAGCAGGCGCTGCTGCATCCGGTGTTCTTCGGCTCGGCGCTCACCGGGGCAGGCGTCGAGCCGCTCCTGGCCGGCATCGCCGAGCTGCTGCCGGCCGCCGCAGGTGACCCTGGAGCCGCGGCTTCGGGGACCGTGTTCAAGGTCGAACGGGGCAAGGCCGGCGAGAAGGTCGCCTACGTCCGCATGTTCTCCGGAACCGTGCGAGTGAGAGAACGCCTCCAGTTCGGCCGGGCAGCCGAGCGCAAGGTGACTGCGATCGACGTCTTCGACCGCGGCTCTGCCGTCCAGCGCTCGTCGGTCTCCGCGGGGCAGATCGGAAGGCTCTGGGGTCTCAGCGAGATCCAGATCGGCGACACGATCGGGTCCGTGCGAGCCGCCGCGGCAGACCATCACTTCGCTCCGCCCACCCTCGAGACGGTCGTGGTTCCCAACGCCGCCGCCGACAAGGGCCGGCTCCGCGTCGCCCTCGCCCAGCTCGCCGAGCAGGACCCGCTGATCAACGTGCGGCAGGACGACGCGCGCCAGGAGATCGCGGTGTCGCTCTACGGCGAGGTGCAGAAGGAGGTCATCCAGGCCACGCTGGCAGACGACTTCGGCGTCGACGTGGGCTTCCGTGAGACGACGACGATCTGCATCGAACGGCCCGTCGGAACGGGGGAGGCCGTCGAGACCCTCCACGAGGCGTCCAACCCATTCCTGGCCGGGATCGGGCTCCGCGTCGAACCGGCGGCTGCCGGCGCGGGCGTCGAGTTCCTGCTGGAGGTCGAGCTCGGGGCGATGCCGTACTCGTTCTTCAGGGCCGTCGAGGAGACGGTGCGGGGGACGTTGCAGCAAGGCATCTACGGCTGGGAGGTGCCCGACTGTGTGGTCTCGATGATGCACTCCGGCTACGCGCCGCGGCAGAGCCATGCGCATCAGGGCTTCGACAAGAGCATGTCGAGTACCGCCGGCGACTTCCGCAACCTGACGCCGCTCGTCCTGATGAGCGCGCTGGAGCAGGCCGGAAGCATGGTGTACGAGCCCATCGACCGCTTCGCCCTCGACGTGCCCGCGGAATCCCTCGGAGTCGTACTGCCTGCGCTCGCGCGGCTGCACGCGATCCCGCAGACACAGACCACGCGCGGTCTGTCGTGCACGGTCGAGGGAAGCATTCCAGCGGCGCGCGTCCGCCAACTGCGGCAGGAGCTGCCGGCCCTCACGCATGGCGAAGGTGTGCTGGAGTGCTTCTTCGACCGCTACCAACCGGTCGCGGGCGCAATTCCGAGGCGGGCACGGTTCGACAACAACCCGCTGAACCGTGAGGAGTACCTCTTGCGTGTCGCCCGACGTCTCGCCGGCAGGTGACCTCACACCCGCCTGTGCTCGACCGTCCAGTTGGTCTCCCATGTCTCGCCGCCGTCCGCCGAGAACGACTGCGCCCACCGCGCCGTCGTGGCCGTCATGTCCGACCACATGTACCGCACGACGATGGGGCGGCCGCCGAACGTGTCGTCGCACTCGAACACTCCCACGCCGTCCGAGAAGGAGCCGACGACGGGTGGCTCGAGCATTCCGCTCCGGCCGGTGTCGGTCCAGTAGATCGACCAGAGGCGCGTCCCCGGATCGAAGAAGCGCAGCGACAGACCGACGAGGCCGCCGTTGTAGTCGGTGCGGAACTCGTCCATGTTTCCGAGCCCGGCGAGGAGAGGTCGTGCGATGCAGGTCCCCTCGAACTCGTCCCACTCCTCGCAGCCGGCGAGTCGTTCTCGTAGCCGGCGATTCCGCCCGTGCCATGTCCCGTTCCAGAAGTCGAAGTCGTTCGCGCTCGACTCGACCGACGCTGCGCTGCTCATTCCCGAACCTCCCTGGACGCCGTTTCTTCGAGGCTACGGTGCAAATAGGGCCGATTCAGCCCGCTATCTCGTTCGAAAGCGGTCGTTGGAAAGGTCTCGTGCCTCGACCAGAGGCTCGACAGTCCGGGCGAGCCGCTGCCTGTCCGCTAGCGAATCGAGCGAAGGGGCGCGCCGTCGTCGTGGCGCGTCCCGTCGCTTAGGTCCGCCACTTGACCGTGCAACCGACCGGAGCCGTCTCTGCGACGGCGGGTACCTCGCGGGCAAGCACGGCGTCGAGGGCGTCGCGGAGGTAGTGGACGGTGACGGCCGTCTCATCGCGGCTGTCGTCGATCGCGCCGTGGTAGGCGAGCCTGCGCTCACGATCGAAGACGAACACCTCGGGCGTCCGCTCCGAACCGAGTGCGCGCGCGACCTCCTGGCTCTCGTCGTAGAGGTAGTCGAAGTTGAAGCCTTGCTCCCGCGCTCGCACCTGCATCTGGTCAAAGGAGTCCTCGGGGTGCTTGGACACGTCGTTCGACGAGATCGCGACGATCCGGACGCCACGGTCGCCGTACTCCTGCTGAATTGCGATCAGCCGTCCTTCCCAAGCCTGGACGTAGGGGCAGTGGTTGCAGGACTGCACGAGGACCAGCGATTCCGCATCGCCGTAGTCGTCGAGGGAATGGTCGCGGCCGTCGACCCCCGGCAGAGTGAACGACGGCGCCGTCTCGGTGATTGCGGTGCTCACGCGATTGCCACCTCGAGTTGTTCGCGGCTCGGAATCGGGGATGCTCGCCCGTCCGCCAGATGGTAGATGCGACACGTCAGCGCCGGCCGGCCCTCGGCTCCGGACGCGTCCACATCTCGCCCGTCGACACGGATCGTCGGTGAGCCCGGAAAGCGGAGCGCCTGCGCCTCCTCGTCGGTCTCGATCTCGCGCAGCTCGATGGTCACCTCGAGACCGCGCTCAGCGAGCACGGTCTGCAGCAGGTCCAGCGCCTCTGGGTGCGACGGGCATCCGTCCCAGTACAGAAGCTCGATCTTCACCTCTCGAGGGCCTTTGGTCTTTCGATCCCGGAAAGCGCGATCGCCGGCAGCCCCGGATCCAACGCCGCCTCTGGATGGAAGAGGTGGGCGAGCTGGCGAACGCCGTCGGCGAGTCGCGGCGCCGGCCGGGAGTAGTAGCTGTCCCCGTCCACAGCGACGGCAGGGCAGGGCAGGCGAAGCTCGGCGGCGCGTTCGGCCGCCGTATCGGCGTCGAAGCCGCACGGAGCGATCACGATGAGCTCGGGCTCGTGCTCGAGCACCGTGTCCCAGGTCGTCGCGTAGGAGGGCCGGCCTGCGGCGCCGAGGATGTCCGTGCCGCCGGCGAGCTCGATCATCTCCGGCAGCCAGTGCCCGGCGCAGAACGGTGGCTCGATCCACTCGGCGAAGAAGACGCGGCGGCGCGGCAGGCCGCGCACCGAGTCGGCGGCGGTCTCGATCGTCTCCCACATCTGCGAGACGATCTGGCCGCCTCGGCGATCCGCGCCGAGAGCGACGGCGAGGGTGCGGACCGACTCGGCAACACCGGCGAGCGTTCGTGGATCGAGTGAGAGCACGTCGGCTGCGACCGGGCAGGCGGTCGCCAGCTGGTTACTCGAGACCGCGCAGACCGAGCAGAGGTCCTGGGTCACGATCAGATCGGGGGCGAGCGAGTCGATCAGATCGGCGTCGACGCTGTAGAGCGACTGACCGTCCCCGACGGAGTCGCGCACGGCCTGGTCGATCTCGACGCTGGTCAGCGTCGACGGATCGATCCGGGCCGCCGTCACAACGGGCTTCCCGACGACCTCCGGAGGCCAGCGGCACTCCTCGGAGACGCCGACCAGCGAGTCGATCAGTCCGAGCTCCGCGATGATCTCCGTCGCGCTCGGCAGGAGCGAGCAGATCCGCATGCGAAGACGATAGTGCGTCCGCACCCACGCCTGACCATAGACTCGGTGCATGCGTTCGGGGCTGCTGGGTCTTGCTGTCGGGCTCGCGCTCGCAGACTCCTCGATCGTCACGCTCGCGCTCCCCGAGATTCTCGTTCGCTTCGATGTGGGGATCACGACGGTTGCCTGGGTTCTCACGTCCTTCAACCTCGTTCTCGCGCTGGTCGCCGTCCCGGCCGCGTTGCTCGCTCGGCGCGCCCCGCGACGAGCGTTCGTCGCCGGTGCCGCGGTCTTTGCCGCGGCGTCGCTGGCCTGCGGGCTCGCCTCGTCGTTCGAGTTGCTCGTCGCCGCCCGCTGCATCCAGGCCGTCGGTGCGGCCTTCGTCGTGGTCGCTGCGCTCGACCTCCTGACCGAGACGACCGGCAGCACAGCCCGTGCTGTGCGTGTCTGGGTGGCTGCGGGCGTCCTCGGTGCGGCGTTCGGTCCTGGCGTCGGCGGCATCCTCACGGAGCTGTTCGGCTGGCGATCGATCTTCTTCGTGCAGGTGCCGCTCGCGCTCGCACCGCTGGTGGCGGTCGTCTCGCTCCGGGTCGGCGGCGAGCAGCGGCCTCGCGCGTCGGCCGGACGGCCGCACCTGAGCGCGAACGCCGCTCTGCTCCTGCTCTCCGGCGGGCTCGTGGCCGCCCTCTTCCTGCTTGTCCTGCTGCTCGTGTCGGGCTGGGGCATGTCGCCGGCAGCAGCGGGGCTCGTGGTCACCGTGCTCCCGCTCGCCGCGATCGCGGCCGGCCGCGTGCCGTCACACATGGTCGGCGTCGGCATGCGGATGGCCAGCGGCGTCGTCCTCGTTGCCGGCGGGCTGACGGCGCTCGCGCTCCTGCCACGCGCCGGCTGGGGCTGGACGATTCCGCCTCAGCTCCTCGTCGGAGCGGGAATCGGCCTCGCTCTCGCCGCCCTGACCGAGAGAGCCGTCGCCGGCCGCGCCGAGCAGATCGTGCACGGGGGTTGGACGCTTGCGGCGCGGCATGCCGGAGTCGTGCTCGGCCTGCTCCTGCTGGCGCCTGTCCTCACCTCGGCCCTCGAGCACAGCCGTGACCTGGCGGTGCAGGCCGGGGCCGCGGAGGTGCTCGACAGTCGGATTCCGGCGCTCGACAAGCTGCGCGTCGCGCAGGACGTGCTCGACGAGGTGGACAAGGCCGAGAAGAGGGGAGAGCTGCCCGACGTCTCGGTGGCTCTGGCCGACCGGCCGGACGACGACGACTATCGGTCGCTGATCAGCGCCATGCAGGATCAGCTCGACCGGGCCGTGACAGACGCGTTCTCGACGCCATTCCTGCTCGCGGCCGCGCTCGCACTCGCGGCGCTCTTCCCGGTGGCGCTCTCGCGTGGAGAGCAGCTTTGAGGCGGGCCGTGCCTCTCCTGGTCGCACTCGTGGCGGTGGCGGTGGTCGTCGTTCCCTACGCCGCGCTCGGCGGCGGCTCGTACAAGCCCACACCGGTCGCCGACCCGTGTGTGAAGCGCGAGTGGCGGAGCCCGGGCAACCTGCAGGCGGTGCTGGAGCAGGTGGCGCTCTCGGCGCTCGACGGCGCCGCCTGCGAGCTCGGGACGTCGCGCGAGGAACTCGTGCTCGCCCTGCGGGACGAGAAGTCACTGGATGCCTTCGCCGCCGAGCATCACATCACCCGTGCGCGCGCCGAGCAGGCGGTCCACGACGGGCTCGAGCGCTCGGTCGCCGAAGCGACCGCGGCGGGCGACCTCTCAGGCTTTGTCGCCTCGGTGATCGCCCGAACGGTCAAGTCCCTGCCGCCGTGGCTGATCCTCGAGACGCTCGAGCGCGTGCGCGGCCTCCTGCCCGGCTAGTCCGCCGGAGACGCCTCCAGCTCGCGGACGCGCGCGGCGAGCGTCGCCAGGAGCGCGAGAGCCACGCTCGGCTCGGCACGCAGGACCTTGGCGAATCGCTTGCGGGTCAACATCAAGCATGTGACCTCCGTCTCGGCGACGATGGTCGCCGACCGCCGCGCGCCGTCGATGAGCGCCATCTCGCCGAAGTAGGAACCGGGGCCGACTTGCGCTACGGCGCGTCCGCGGCCTCGCTGAACCTTGGCGCGGCCGCTGAGAACGACGTAGAACGCCTCGCCGGGATCTCCCGCGCTGACGATCGGCGCCCGCGCGTCGAACCTGGCCACGGTGCCGAGGCCCGCAATCTTGCGAACCTGACGCGCCGGAACGCCCGTGAACAGGGGCACCCTTCCGAGCACGTCGGCCCACAAGCGGGCGGTCGCGGCGGCCGGCGTCTTTGCTGCTGCGCGCGCCTCGCGGCTGAGCGCTATGCGGGCGGTTGCAGGCACTGGGGCGCCGACTCTACAACCATCGAGACCCTGTTCCAACTCACTCGCGGCATACTGGATCCGTGCGCGGATGGCTGGCCATCCTGATCGTCGTCGCGCTCGCCGGGATCGCGGGTGCCGCGACGGATGAGTCGAGCTCGGCTCCGGCGCCGACCATCCGCGAGTATCCCGTCCCGGCGGGAAGCAGACCCCACGACGTCGCTCCCGCGCGCGACGGAGGCGTCTGGTACACCGCACAGCGAGCGGGCGCGCTCGGCTGGCTCGACCCGAAGACCGGGAGGACGAGGCACACAGCCCTCGGATCCGGCTCGGCGCCGCACGGCGTCATCGTCGGCCCCGACGGCGCGCCGTGGATCACCGACGGCGGGCTCAACGCGATCGTTCGGGTCGACCCCAAGACATTGCGCGTGCGCCGCTTCCCGCTGCCCGCATCGTCGCCCAACGCCAACTTGAACACCGCGACCTTCGACCGTCGCGGCATCCTCTGGTTCACCGGCCAGAACGGCATCTACGGGCGCCTCGATCCGCGAACCGGAAAGCTGCGGGTCTTCCCGGCGCCGCGAGGAACTGGTCCGTACGGGATCACGGCGACGCCGTCGGGCACCGTCTACTACGCATCGCTCGCCGGCAGTTACCTCGGCCGCGTGGACGTCGCACGCTCCACCGTCCGCGTGCTGCAGCCGCCGACCCGCGATCAGGGCGCCAGGCGCGCGTGGTCGGACTCGAAGGGCCGGATCTGGGTGAGCGAGTGGAACGCCGGCAAGGTTGCGATGTACACGCCGTCGGCAGGCCGCTGGCGCGAATGGCGCCTGCCGGGCGCGTCGCCGATGCCGTACGCGGTCTACGTCGACGAGACGGACACCGTCTGGCTGAGTGACTTCGGCGCGAACGCGCTGGTCAGCTTCAACCCCGAGACAGAGAAGTTCACCAGCGTACGGCTCCCCAGCTCGCCTGCGAACGTCAGGCAGATCCTCGGCCGCCGCGGCGAGGTGTGGGGCGCGGAATCGGGCGTCGACAAGCTCGTCGTCGTCCGGACACGCTCGTAGACCAGCGTCTCACACGACGGCGTTCGCGGGTCGCTGGCTGCGGATCAGCACGCTTCGGAGCGCGTCGACCGCAAGCATTCCCATCGCCTCCCGGGTTTCTTGCGTGCCGCTGCCCATGTGCGGCGTGAGCACGACCTGGTCGAGCGCAAGCAGCTCCTCGCTGACCGCCGGTTCGAACTCGTAGACATCCAGCGCTGCTCCGGCGATCACTCCCTTGCCGAGAGCCTCGACGAGCGCGCGCTCGTCCACGATCGGTCCGCGGGCGGTGTTGACCAGCACCGCCGAGCTCTTCATCGCCGCAAGGGCGCGCTCGTCGATCAGGTGGCGGGTCTCCGCGGTGAGCGGACAGTGGAGGCTCACGACGTCGGCGACTGCCAGCAGTTCGTCGAGCGCATCGTTTCGACCTGCGAAGACAGGCCGCGCGCCGAACGCGTCGGCGAGGCGTGCCGTCTCGCGACCGATCCGGCCGGCGCCGACGATGCCGAACGTCTTGCCGTCGAGCCCCTCTCCGAGCATGAACTCGAGCGAGAACGACCAGGGAGCACGCGACCTGATGAACCGGTCTCCCTCGACCACCCGGCGAAGCAGCGCGAGCGTGACGGCGATCGCGAGCTCGGCGGTCGTCTTTGTCAGCACGTCTGGGGTGTTGGCGACCACGATGCGCCGGCGACGTGCCGCATCGAGGTCGATGTTGTTGACGCCGACGGCGTAGTTGGCGACCACCTCGAGCTGCGGTCCGGCCCGATCCAGATAGGCGTCGTCCACGACGGTGTTGAGCAGGGAGAGGATTCCCTCTGCGTCGCGCGGATCGGAGACGAGCTCGAAGTCCTGCTCGAGGGCGTCGGCAACTCGTCTCGGCACGTCGCCCGTCACGTACACCCGGCGCTTTTCGTTCGAAGCCACGTCAGCTCATTCTCCGCGAATCACGCTAGCGTGGGTGGCGATGGAACCGCCCGGGCACGCGAGACGAATGGAGAGCGGTCGCACTGACGGTCTGGCGCACAGAGCGACGTCGGCCCTCGCCGCGACATGGCAGGCCCCGAAGCAGCGGCGCCTTGCTCTCGCGCTGATCACGGCCGCTCTCTCGGCCCTCGCGTTCGCGCACATCGCCGAGGACTACCTCACGAACGACCCACTCGCCCGCTGGGATGCTACTTTCGCGCGCTGGCTTGCAGGCGAGCGGACGGCGTTCGGCACCGACTTCTTCCGCGTGCTGACGTTCTTCGGCGGTCCTGCGGTCGCACCCACAATCGCCGCTGTGGTCTGCGTCGTTCTCTACCGGCGCGGGCGGCTCGTCGAAGCCGCGCTGCTTCCCGTCGTGCTGATCGGGGCCCAGCTGCTCAACGTCGTCCTGAAGCTGTCGTTTCAGCGCCCGCGTCCTGAGGTCGCATTCGTCCATCTCGACACGTACTCGTTCCCGAGCGGTCACGCGATGATGTCGGCTGCGGCCTACGGCGCGCTCGCGTATCTCGCGTGGGGCCCTCTACGCACGCGGCGCCGCCGCGCGATTCTCGTTTCCGGAACCGTGGCGCTCGTGGCTCTGATCGGCTTCAGTCGCATCTATCTCGGCGTCCACTATCTCTCCGACGTACTCGCCGGCTTCGCAGGCGGCGTGTTCTGGCTCGCGGTCTCGATCGCGCTCCTGACCGTGTACGGCGACCGCTTGGTTCGACGCGTCGCGCGGAGATCTCGCTGAGCTCCTCAGCCTCAGACGACCTCGAAGGTTGCGTGTGACTCGATCCACGCTCCACGGCGGCGATCCTGCCAGCGCGCGTCCTCGGGCTCGAAGTCGCACAGCTCGACATGAACTCGCGGTGACGTCTGGCCCCAGGGAATGCCGTCCCAGGCCTGCTCGAGGACGACGATTCCTCCCTCGATCCCACCGGCGAAGAGCGGGACGTCCAGCTCGATCACCGCGGCGGGGAGCTCGTTCCGGCCGGGGATGAAGGCGATGACGACACCCTCGTAGCCGTCCGGATCATCCTTCAGCCAGGCCGGGTTGGTGTCGTAGCCCCCGAACACGCGGACACGCTGCCCCGCCACGAGCGGCCGGCCGATGTCCAGAGGCTCGGTCTCGCCGATCGAGTCCAGCCAGTCGTCGCTGACGCCGGTCCACGTCTCTTCCTCGCGGCGTCTCGCGGCGGCGACGTGGTCGCCTGGCTCACGCACGATCTGTACCTGGAGCTTTCAAACGCACGGTGCAACCCCCTGGAGATTTCGGGACGTGCCGCACCGTCGCTTGACTCTTCGATCCTCGCCGAACGCGTACGGTCTGACCATCCCCCGATCGGGTTGCCTCGACCCCGTCGGTACACTGGATCGCGTGGTCGCAGCCCCTCTGAGCACGCGCAGACGTGCGATCTACGCCGCGCTCGGCCTGCTTTCGCTCTTCTCCGTCGCCCTCGTTGCGACCCGCTACTTCTACTCGCGCGAGCCGCTCTTCGGCTGGCTGATCTGGAATCTCTTCCTCGCCTGGATCCCGTTCGTGCTCGCCGTCGTGCTCTACGACCGGCATCGTGCAGGCGCGCGCCTGCGCTCGCTCGTCCCGCTCGCCGCGCTCTGGCTGCTCTTCCTCCCGAACGCGCCCTACATCCTCACCGACTTCAAGCATCTCTTCCCGAGCCCGGTCGTGCCGCTCTGGGTCGACGTCGTCGTGATCGCGGCGCCCGCGTGGACCGGGATGCTGCTCGGCTTTCTGTCGCTCTACCTCGTCCAGTCTGTCCTGCGTGAGCATGTGGGTCCGCGCGTGACGTGGGCGGCCGCGATCGCAGTGCTCGGGCTCGCCAGTTTCGGGATCTACCTCGGCCGCGTTCTCCGCTGGAACAGCTGGGACGTGATCGCGAACCCGCGCATCCTCTCCGACCTCGGCAGCGTCGTCGTCGATCCGCGTGCGATCGCGATGACGGTGCTGCTGTCGGGCTTCCTGACGCTCAGCTACCTCGTGGTCTACGCGTTCATGCGCTTCGACGTGGTCGAGGAGCGCTGAGCCGGAACGTGGCCGCGCTCGCCGACTGGATGGCGGCGTACGAGCGCGCGTGGGCGTCGAACGACGCGAAGGAGATCGGCGCGCTCTTCACCGACGACGCCCTCTACTACACGACGCCGTTTCGCGAGCCGTGGCGTGGCCGACAGGAAATCGTCGATGGCTGGCTCGATCGCAAGGATGATCCGGGCGACTGGACGTTCGAATGGCGGACGCTCGTCGACACGCCGGAGCTCGCGATCATCACCGGCACGACGACGTACCGTGATCCGCCGTTGACCTACAGCAATCTCTGGGAGCTTCGGCTCGACGGCGACGGGCGCTGCCGTGAGTTCACCGAGTGGTGGATGCTGCACGAGTCGGCAGAGGAGTAGCTCCGGGGCTCAGGCGGCGATTCGCCTGACCAGGATCTGCGCGAGCCGACGCTCGGCGCCGTCGGCAGCGACCCGGTCTGCGTAGGGCGTCGAGACGATGAGCGAGATCTCGCTCCGGCCCTGACCGAGGAAGATCAGGTCGACCAGCACGCGCACTGAGCCCCCGGACGTGCCGTAGTCGGCAACCACGCGGTACCGCGCGGCGTAACGCGTCAGCTTCGGGAACGGAAGCTTCGTGAACGAGACCACCTTCACGTTCGCGTCGTCCGACTTCATGTACACGCCGCGGGTGCAGGCCATGAAACCCGGGCTCTCGACTGTTCGCTTCCAATCGGCGGTCACCATGGCCGGGGACTGGAGGACGTTCGACTCCGAGCTGATGACGGCGCCCTGTGCCTTGAACTCGGACTTAGCGGCTCCGGTGAGCACGAGGTCGGAGCGCTTCATCGTGCACGGATTGTCCGGGTTGAGCTCGGGCTGCTTCGCGCCGCCCTTCCACCCGGGGCCGATGTCGGCCGCCTTCAGCGTCAGAGCCTTGGCGGCGGCCTGATCCGGGGCGTTGAACCTGATCGGCTGCTTCTCGACGGCGAGTGCGGCCTGGACGAGCACAAGGCCGGCCCCTGTGACACCGGCAACAGTGCGAATCAGTTTCTTCGACGAGCGCATGCGGTGACCCCCTCGGCCGCGGGAAGCTTGGATACCACTGGCTTCGGCGGCCGAGGGGTCTTCTCGCATCCCTCGTTCGAGCTAGCGGCGCACCTGCACGACCTGATAGGTCACGTCCGGCCCGGGCGGCGTCCCGAAGCGGGCGTTGACGGCGTAGAGCCACTTCCCGAACTTGGCGACCGTCGTCGGAACGTCGAAGTCGGAGTCGGTGATCGTCCGGGTCACAACGCCTCGCGTGAGGCTGTGGTTCAGCTTCACGACGGCGATCTTGTTCAGCTGGTTCTGCACGACGTACAGCGTCCGGCCGTGCAGGAGGATGCCATCCCCGCTCGGAAGCGTTGCGCCGCCGAGGTCGACGAGCTTTGTCGCGCCGGTCTTCGGGTCGATCGTGAAGAGCTTCCCGGTCGCGCTCTGGACGGTGAACAGCGTCCTGCCGCTCGAGGTGGCGTCGATCCCGTTCAGGTTGAACCCGGGGACTTGCTGGTAGTCGCCGGTGAGCGAGATCGCGGTCACGGCTCCGGGCGATCCGTTCCAGGTCTTCGAGACCTTGTAGATCACGGGCCGCTGGGAGTCGGTGAAGTACGCCGCCCGCCACGTGACGACGACGTCGTTGATGAACGTCGGGCCTGCGCTGGTCGCGAGCTGGAGCTCCTTCAGCAGCGCGCCGGTTCGAGCGCTGTAGACGAACGCCTTGCCCGTCCCCGCGCCTGAGACCCAGAGGCGGCCGCGGTCGTACTTGAGCCCGGTCGCCGCGTGACCGGTCGCGCCGGGTACGAGGACATTGCCCATCCCGGTGCGGAGGCTGCCGGCGTACACCGCGCCGGTCGGAATGGAGCCGACGTAGAAGGTGTCACCCTTGCCGACGGCGATCCCCTCGGGCTGGAAGCCGTTCGGGAGCGGAATGGTCTCCGGGAACGATCCTTTCGCGAGCGCGCCCGGGACGACCAGGCAGGCCAGGGTTGTGAGCAAAATCACGAGACGACGCATCTGATTTCCCCCTTCAGAGTCGTTGTTATGTGGTTCTACTGCTACCCCGCTTGGACGGATTTCGAAGCCTCCAAGGGTGGCCGGATGCTTACGGTTTCTTCACAGCGAAGCCGCATCCGGCCTCTCCAGGTTCCCGTTTGAACGTGGTAATCCACGAAAGGGATCTTGTGAATACGAGGCGCATCCTGATCTCCCTGGCGATGACGGCGGGCGCCGTCTTCGTCTGGGCGGCGACGGCGGCGGCGGCACCGCCGGCCAATACGACTCCGCCGTCGATCACAGGCACGACGAAGGTCGGCGAGACGTTGACCGCACAGAACGGCACCTGGACGAACAGCCCGACGTCGTTCCAGTACCAGTGGCAGCGCTGTGACGGAGCGGGCGCGTCCTGCGTGAACATCGGAGGCGCCGTGGAGAAGGCCTATCTCCTGAAGCCGGCCGACGCGACCCACACGCTGCGGGCTCGTGTCCTCGCGGTCAACGCCGACGGCTCCGCAACGGCTCGGTCGGGACCGACCGCTGTCGTCGGTGCAGGGACCGCTCCTGTGAACAGCGCGCGTCCGTCGATCTCCGGCGACGCCCGCGTGGGCGAGACCCTCACCGCGGACGACGGCACCTGGAGCAACACACCGACGTCTTTCGCGTACCAGTGGCAGCGGTGCGATGCAGACGGCACGGGCTGCGCCGCGATCTCCGGCTCGACTGCCAAGACCTACGGCGTCCGTCTCGTCGACCTCGGCTTCCGGCTCCGCGTCGAGGTGACTGCGAAGAACGCCGGCGGCGCAGGCTCGGCTCTCTCGGGCCTCTCACCGATCGTCGACCCGACCAGGCCGATCACGAACAAGCGGCCGACGCTGACGGTCATCTCGGTCAGGTTCGTCGGCGCCCGCGTCTACGCGCGGATCCGGATCTGCGACGACACGAGGAAGAACCTGACGATCATCGCCAAGGACTCCCGTCCGGGCAAGGCGTCCTACACGCGGCGCTTCACGACCCGGATCGCACCGAACCCGTGTGGCGCGTACACCCGTAACTGGGTGCCGGCGCAGCGCTTCAGGGGGAAGGGCCGCTACATGGTCACCCTGCAGGCCCGCGACACATCCGGCCTGACCAGCGCCCCCGGTCGCCGGTCGTTCTCCCGCTAGCCGGCAAGTAGGCGGAGGGCTTCCGCCTGGACTTCGGCCCGCTCGTCCGCGCTCAAGACGATCGCGACGAGCGGGTCGGCTGTCTCGGTGACAACGGCGAAGGTCGCGGCGGCGTAGCCCGGCCCACCGCCGCCGTGTCCGATCAGGAGGCCGTCGCCACGACCTGGGTCGGTCATGACGCCGAGGCCGTAGCTCGGCCGCACGAAGCCGGGAGCCTCGGAGCCGATCTCGACCGACTCCGTGAGCAGGGCGAGTTCGACGAGTTCGCCCGCCGCAAGCGCAGTCCAGAAGCGGCGCATGTCGGATTCGGTCGACGCGAGCGTGCGGTGGCCGACCCAGCGTGGGTGGTACACGCCTCGAACGTCACGGGCTTCTGGTCCGATCAGCGCGCTCTCAGCCGGCACGAGGCCATCGAGATCGACGAGCTCGAGTGCGAGCGACGTTTCCCTCATTCCGAGCGGCGCCAGGATCTCCCGCTCGAGCGCCCCGGCGAAGCCGCCCTCCGCCACCTCGTCGACGAGCTGGCGGACGATCAGGTAACCGGTGTTCGAGTACGCCCAGCCTGCGCCGGGCGCGAAGTCGGGCCCCTGCGCGAGCGCCCGCTCGAGCAGCTCGTCGTCCTCCCACGGCTGGGAAGGAGAGTTGCAGACAGCGGCGCCGTACTCCGGGAGTCGGCTGGGCCCGTAGTCAGGGATCCCGCTCGTGTGGTTCAGCAGCTGCCGCAGTGTCGCGCCGTGAAGGACCGGCGCATCGAGCTCGAGGCCGAGACGTAGACAGAGGACGCCGAGGAACGTCTTCGTCACGCTGTAGACGAGGTAGCGGCCGTGCTCGTCGATGCTCGCGATCGTATGCGAGGATCGAGCCGTGAACGCTGCCGAGCGCGAACGCGTGCTGGGAAAGATCCGCGGGATCTGTCTCGGCTTGCCCGAGACGAGCGAGCGCCTCAGCCATGGCGCGCCGACGTTCTTCGTCCGCGAGAAGCGCTCGTTCCTGATGGTGCTGACCGATCACCACGGTGACGGCCGCTTCGCGATCTGGTGCGCCGCAGCCGAGGGGACGCAGGGCATGCTCGTCGAGGCCGATCCGGAGCGCTTCTTCCGGCCGCCGTACGTCGGCCATCGCGGCTGGCTCGGCGTCCGGCTCGACCGCGGACTCGACTGGAACGAGATCGCCGGGATCGCCGAGGACGCCTACGCCGAGGTGGCGCCGGCAAAGCTTGTCGAGGCCGCGCAGGCGGCGGGGGAGGAGACGTGAAGGAAGCGCGACTGAAGGAGACCGAGCACGGGCTGCTGCCGGAGGGCGAGGGGTGGTACGTGCTCAACACGAAGGACGCCGTCTGGGGGGACAGCACCGAGTTCGGCCGCTATACCCGCTGGGAGGGCAACGGCGAGGCTCGCTTCCCTCAGGTCGGCATGAACATCGGCGTCATGCAGCCGGGCCAGCCGGCCTGCATGTATCACGGCGAAGACGGACAGGAGGACTTCCTGGTCCTCGCAGGCGAAGGGATCCTGATCGTCGAGGGCGAGGAGCGGCCGCTGAAGGCCTGGGATTTCGTCCACTGCCCTGCCTGGACGAAGCACGTGATCGTCGCGGGCGGGTCGGCGCCGATGATCGTGATCGCGATCGGTGCGCGCGGGAAGCCCGGCCTCCTCTACCCGGTCGACGAGACCGCGCTGAAGCATGGCGCGGGCGTCTTGCAGGAGACCACGGACGGCGACGAGGCGTACGCGGGGACGTCCGAGGTCGTGCGGACGCGATACGTCGAGGGAGACCTGCCCCTGTAGCGCAGGGAGACGCCGGGCCGGGGCGAACCCGCCCGCATGTGGTTCCGGCGCTTGTTTCGCCGGCGGGGTCCGCCGCCGCCTGTCCTCCTGCCCTCGCTCGAGCGGCTCTCGGAGCTGATCGAGCGCGTCGTCGAGTTGCTCGACGAGGTCGCGCTCGCCCCGGCGCACGAGCCGACCCCAGTAGCCAATCCGGCGCCCAACCCAGGGTCTGCGGTCCGAGGTCACGTGCTGTTCGCATCCCTGCCGGATGGCTATCGCTTCTTCGAGCGGGATGGAGCGCCACCCGTTCGCGGAGACCTGTTCGAAGTCGAAGGGGAGGAGCTCACGGTTCAGAGGTTCGGCCCCTCGCCTCTTCCGGGTGACTGGCGGCGCTGTGCTTACCTCGGGAAGGAACCGCCGCGGGTGGATCGAACCTTCGACCGGTGAAGGAAGAGAGCCAGATCCAGGACATGCGCGCCGCGCTGCAGGGAGACCGTGAGCGTGCCGAGCAGGCCCGGCAGCGATCGGTCGAGAACGTCCGTGCGCTCTACGAGACGCCGCAGCAGGACCGCGAGCCGGAGCTCGAGCTCGAGATCCAGTCGGAGACCGAGCCGCGCCGGTCTCTGCTGAGTCGCCTGCTCGGGCGCTAGCGCTACGCTGAGCCCGTGGAGCGCCGCGAGCGTGAGCGGATCATGCGACAGGGGGTCGTGCTGCCCGAGACGCCTCGTGACCGCCGGAATCTCGAGGGGCTCGAGGAGGACATGCGCGACAACCCGCTGGCTGGTAGGCAGCTCGGGTTACGGCTGCGCAACTTCCGTCCCGACGCGAGCAGCTATCTCGCCTCGCTGGGCGGGCCGCCTCCGTACATGGCCCGGTTGCGCGAGATCGCATCCTTGACGGCGCGGCACGAAGAGGCTCTCGCGGCGGAGTACGAGGTCTTGGGGAGCGATTCTGCAGCGTGGAACGAGCTCGCGGAGCGCTGGGACTTCGGCGAGGTGAACGACCTGATCGACCGGCACAACCGCTGGTATCCGACGGAGAGGCGGTTGCCGATGGATCCGACGACCGGTGATCACGCGCTCGTCAACGGCGAGCACTATTCGAAGCGGCCGCTCGACGCTAGGTGGGTGCTCGAGCGGTTCCCGCCCGTGAGCTCAGACGCAAGGTCGCAGCGAGCGTGAGGGCGCAGAGCACTGCCGCGAGCACGTAGGGCAGCGCGTCGCCCGCCGCGTCGGCGATCGTGCCGGCCAGCGCCGGGCCGGTCATGTTCCCGAGTGCCCAGGCCGTGTTCATGATTCCGAAGCCGATCGCCTGCGAGAGACCGACCGCTTCTGCACGGTCGGAGACGAGCGCCATCCCGGGCGTGTAGAACGCCCCGAACGAGATCGCGGCGAGGACGGCGAGGAACGAGATCGCGTACGGGTCGCGTGCGACCGCGAAGGCGATCGCGACGGCGACCGAGCCGGCGAGCGCGATGCGGATGGGGAGAAGGCGGCCGCGTCGATCGGAGAAGCGGCCGAGGAAGGGGTTGACGACTGTTTCGAGGAGCCCAGCGAAGAGGAAGACAGCGCCGATCGCCAGCGGCGCGAAGCCCTCCTCGTCGAGTTGGAGTGGGACGAGCACCACGAGCATTCCGAAGAGGAGTGCGGGGAGGGTATTGAGCCAGAGGCCGCCGAGGAAGCTGCGGTCGGCGAAGGCGCGGCCGACCGCGCCGGGTGTATGGCCCTGTGGGGGCGAGGTCGGGCGGGTGGCGGCCGCGGCCGCGAGAAGGGCCGCGACGCCACCGACTGCTGCGAAGGAGACGCGGACGCTGACGGCGTCGGCTACGGCACCGAACATCGGCCCGAGGATGGCGCCGAAGACGGCGGCGCCGAATGCCGTACCGATCAGCTCGCCGCGGCGATCCCGCGGTGCGGCGACCGTCAGCCAGGCGAACGCACCGGCCCAGGTGATCGTGCTCGAGGCGCCCTGGACGAGCCGTGCGACGCCGAGCGCCCATGGCCCCTCGGCGGCAGCGAAGGCGAAGCTGGCGAAGGCGAGGAGGATGAGCCCCGCGACGACGGCAGCCTTGGGGCCGAACCTGGCTGCGGCGAGCCCGCCGGGGATTGCGCCGAGCACCGCGCCGGCGCCGAACGCGCCGACGAGCAGGCCGGCGCCGGTCTTCGAGAGCCCGAATTCGTCGGCGTAGCCGGGCACGAGCGGCGCGAGCGCCCCGAACAGCATCGCGTCGACGAACACGACGACACAGACGAGAAGAAGAAGCGGGCGCATCGCCTGACGTTACCGGCCAAGCGGCTGGCCACTGAACCAAGCGGAGCCAGAGCGGTGAGTGAGCCCCGATCCCGACCCACACAGCTTCAGGGATCTTGGCGCGAATCGGGATCTGCTCCCGCAGATCCCGATTCAAGAATGCGCCACAAAATAATTCAGCGAGCCGGGTGCGCTTTCGTCCGCCACACCGACGGACTTTCGGCTTCCGCCTACGGCCTACCGGTGTGGACTCGACCTACTCGCGTCCCGTGCTCGCTGCAAGGGGGAATCTAGGGGCGATCGAGCCGGCACGCAAGGGCTTGGAAAACGCGGAGTCCGCAAATTGCGACTTTTCCATTTTGGACGCACAAATTTGCGATCCGGCTTTTACAATCTTTGAGAGAGCCCCGATCCCGACCCAAGCAGCTTCAGGGATCTTGGCGCGAACCGGAATCTGCTCCCGCAGATTCCGGTTCCGCTTGCGTCCAAAAAAATTCAGCGAGCCGGTGGCGATTTCGTCCGCTCCTCCGACTGACGTTTCGGCTTCCGCCTACTCGTCCTCCGGTGGAGCCTCGACCTAATCTCGCTCCGTGCTCGCTGCAAGGGGGAAGGTAGGGGCATGTCGCTTGTGCGTCAAGGGAGCTCGGAGAGCTGTGGTCGCAAATTGCGACTTTTTCTTTAACAAACGCCTTGTTTTGCCGATCACCCAGGACGTTCTAGAGGCCGATTCGGAGGTTTTCGCCGGGCAGAGGACCGATAGAGGCGGGCCGCGGCGAACCAGGAATCTATGCTCGCACCCGCCTGGCCGCAAGTGCGAACCGGCGCGAAACTTCACGCAAAGAGCGAAAAAGGAGACCGATGGAACGATTGGCGGGCAGGCACATCGTCGTCACCGGTGGTGGCAAGGGAATCGGGAAGGCGATCGCCGAACGACTTGCCGCAGAGGGCGCGACACTGACGCTCCTCGCGCGCGACCTCGGGCGGCTGCGTGAGGTGGCCGACGCGATCGGTGCGAGGGCGGCGGCATGTGACGTCCGCGACCGCGGGCAGGTCGACGCGGCGTTCGCGATTGCGGCGGCCGAGGGCGGCCCGATCCATGCTCTCGTCGCCAACAGCGGTCTCGGCGGGCCCAACGCCGATGGTCCCGATGACCGCTTCGACGATCTCGTCGCGACGAATCTCGCCGGCACCTACTACTCGTCCCGCGCTGCTCTGCGCCATCTCGCTCCGGGGCCGGAGACCCGCCACCTCGTCGTGATCGCCTCGATCCTGGCTCGGATCGCAGTACCCGGCTACACGGGCTACTCGGCGTCGAAGGCCGGCCTCCTCGGACTCGTCCGCTCCTTCGCCGCCGAGCTGGCGGGTGACAACATCCAGGTGAATGCGATCTGCCCCGGCTGGGTCGACACGGACATGGCGTGGGAGGGGCTGGAGGGAATCGCCGCGGCGACGGGCGGAACGCGTGACGACGCCTACCGCGATGCGATGCGGGAGGTTCCACTCGGCCGGATGTGCGAGCCGAAGGACATTGCCGGGACCGTCGCCTGGCTCCTGTCCGACGACGCTCGCGGTGTCACCGGACAGGCGATCGATCAGAACGGCGGCGCCTACGTCTGATGGGCTGAGCGCACTGGCCGGGCGGCTCCCGCCGGGCGGAGCCCGGCTCCGCCGCCCTCGCGCGCCTGGGCGCACGCGGCTCTCCGGGTCTGTGCTTTCGCACTATCCCCTCCGGCCGCGCACGCCCAGCCACGCGCAAGAGCACTCAGCGGGACGGGGAAGCCCGGCCCGCGTCGGGACGTTGTCACCACCGTGACCGCGCGCGTCCACTACGCCTGGGTCGTCGCGGGGGTCGCGTTCCTCTCGCTCGTGATGGCGTCGGGCTTCCGTTCGACGACGGGCGTGCTGCTGATCCCACTGCACAACGAGTTCGGCTGGAGCCACGAGACGATCGGGCTCGCCGTCTCGCTGAACCTGCTCTGCTTCGGCCTCGGCGCGCCGTTCGCGGCGGCGCTGATCGAGCGGGCCGGCGTGCGCCGCGTCATCGGCAGCGCTCTGGCAGTGATCGCAGTCTCGGCGCTGCTGACGATCCGCATGACGGAGACGTGGCAGCTCTTCCTGCTGTGGGGCCTCGTCAACGGCCTCGCGACGGGGGCCGTCTCCGTTCCGCTGGCTGCGATCATCGCCAACCGCTGGTTCATCGCCAGGCGCGGCCTCGTCACCGGCCTGATGACGGCGAGCTACGCGTCGGGACAGCTGGTCTTCCTGCCGGCGCTCGCCTGGCTGGCCGGCTTCGACTGGCGCTGGGCGGCGTTCGCGATCGCCGCGGTCGCCCTGCTGCTCGTTCTGCCGGTCGTGCTCCGGTTCATGCGCGACCGGCCGGAGGACATCGGGCTGGCGCCCTACGGCGCGGAGGACGGTTGGACGCCGACCCGCGCAACGACCGCGCCCGCGTTCGGAGCGGCGCTCGACGGGCTCTCGATGGCGATGCGCTCGCAGACGTTCTGGCTCCTCGCGGGGACGTTCTTCGTCTGCGGCGCGACCACGAACGGGCTCGTCTCGACGCACCTGATCCCTGCAGCGCACGACCACGGGATCACGCAGGTGACCGCCGCCGGGCTGCTGGCGCTGATCGGCGTCTTCGACGTCGTCGGCACGACCGCATCCGGCTGGCTGACCGACCGATACGACCCGCGCAAGCTCCTGCTCGCGTACTACGCGCTGCGTGGGCTCTCGCTCCTGGCGCTTCCGCTCGCCTTCGACTCGGCGCATGCGGCGATGTTCGCCTTCGTCGTCGTCTACGGGCTCGACTGGGTGGCGACGGTCCCTCCGACCTCGGCACTGGCGACGGCCCACTTCGGCCAGCAGGCCGGCGTCGTCTTCGCCTGGATCTTCGCCGCTCACCAGCTCGGTGCCGCTACAGCGGCGTGGGGCGCCGGGCTGATCCGAACCCATACCGGCGAGTACACCGCCGCGTTCCTAGGGGCGGGGGCGCTCGCGCTCGTCGCAGCGGCCGCAGTTCTCCTGATCAGGTCGCACCGCACCGCGCCTCCCGTGCCGGCGCCGGTGATGTGAAACGACGAGGGGGCGCCTCGACGGCGCCCCCTCGTCATTGCCGCAGGACCGACGGCTAGGCAGCCGGGTCCGGTTGCGGGACGCCACCCGACTCGTAGCCCGCTTCGATCCGCTCGAGCTCTTCCTCGGTGCCCTGGCGGACTGGGCCCTTGAACCACTTCTTGGCCGAGAGTGCGTACCAGCCGCCGAAGAGCAGGAAGGCCCCGCCGACGGTGAGCGGCGCGTAGTTGACGACGTTCCAGTCGAACGCGTCGTTCCACGGCACGCCCGCCGGGGCGATGGGGAGGATGAACAGGATGCAGATCAGGATGATCCAGCCGATCGCGAGCGGATCGATCCACTTGTACTTCTCGCCGAGGTGCCAGGCACCCCGCTCGAACTTGTCGCCTGCGCGCCAGCGCAGGTAGACGGGGATCGCGAACGCGATGTAGAGCCCGATCACTGCGATCGACGTGCCGACGAGGTAGCCGACGACGGCGTTCTTGAGGGTCGGCACCATCAGCAGCCACGACAGGGTCCCGATCGCCAGCACGGCGTAGGTCGGCACACGCTGGGACGAGATGCGCCGCCAGAGCGTGTGGCCGGGCACCGCGCGGTCGCGCGAGAACGCGTACATCATCCGCGACGCCGAGGTCACCGACGCGGTCAGGCAGAACATCTGCGCGAGCACGACGATGAAGAGCAGGATCTTCGCCCACGTGTTGCCGAGCGCGGTCTGCCAGATGTACGTCACGGCGTAGCCGCCGGCGTCGATCACCCCTTGCGTGTCCGGGATCGCGAACGTCACCGCGAGCAGGAGGAAGAAGCCGAAGATCACCGAGACGACCACCGACATCACCATCCCGATCGCAGCGGTCCGTGAGGCCTCCCTCGTCTCCTCGGCCATGTGCGCCGAGGCGTCGAAGCCCGTGATCGTGTACTGGGCCATCAGCAGCCCGATCCCGAAGACGTAGAGGAACATGAAGTCACTGAAGTTCGTGCCGCCGAACCCCGAGTTGTTGATCGTCTCGCCGAAGACGTAGCCGACCGACTGGTGGCTGTCCGGGACGACGATCAGCACGAGCACGATGAACGCGACACCGGCCATGTGCCACCAGGCCGAGATCGTGTTCAGGAGAGCCGTGATCGAGACCGCGAACAGGTTGACCAGAATCGCGATCGCCATCACGCCTGTGTAGGTGACGAAGATCCACTTCGACGTATTCGGGTAGTCGAAGAGCAGGTCCAGCAGCGACGTCGCGAAGATCGCCAATCCGTAGCCGATCGCCGCAGTTACCGCGATCTGCCCGACGAGGTTGAACCAGCCTGTGAACCAGCCCCAGGCCGGGCTCCCGAGCTTCGACGCCCAGTAGTAGAGGCCGCCCGCGGTGGGGTAGGTCGAGGCGATCTCGCCCATCGCCAGCGAGACGATGATGCAGAAGCTGCCGACGAGGAGCCAGCCCCACGTGACTGCCACCGGACCGCCCCACTGGAAGGCGATGTAGTACGAGGTCAGGCAGCCGGCGAGGATCGAGATGATCGTGAACGAGATCGCGAAGTTCTGGAACCCGCCCATCGCCCGGAAGAGCTCCTGCGCGTAGCCGAGCTTGTGGAGCATCTGCTCGTCGCTGTCCTGCTGCCGCGGGTCTGCGGGTGGTGCCGTTTCCATCCGCCCTCCTACTGTCGGTGACGTGTCAGCGCTATTACGCGCGTCTGACACAAGCGTTGTCAACGTGTCGGATGGCACGATCAGTAGGATCGCCTTCGTGCTCAGCTTCGACGAGTTGCGGGCGGACGTGGAGTCGGGCGCGATCGACACCGTCGTCGTCGCCTTCACCGACATGCAGGGACGTCTGCTGGGCAAGCGCCTGCAGGGCGAGTTCTTCGTCGACGAGATCGACGCGGACCACGCGATCGAGGGCTGCAACTACCTGCTCGCCCTCGAGATGGAGATGGATCCAGTCCCCGGCTATGCGCTCGCGAGCTGGGAGCGCGGCTACGGCGACTTCGGGATGAAGCCCGACCTGGCGACGCTGCGGCGCATTCCCTGGCTCGAGGCCACCGCCCTCGTCCTGTGCGACGTCGGTTGGCACGACGGCTCGCCGGTCGCTCCCTCGCCGCGGCAGGTGCTTCGCGCGCAGGTCGAGCGGGCGGAGGCGCTCGGCTTCACGCCGAAGATCGGCTCCGAGCTCGAGTTCTACTTGCTCAAGGAGACATACGAGGAGGCGCATCACCAGCACTACCGCGACCTCACGCCGTCCGTGCCTTACATCCTCGACTACCACGTGCTCGCGGCGACCTACGACGAGCCGTTCATCCGTCAGATCCGGAACGGGATGCAAGGCGCCGGGATCAAGGTGGAGACCTCGAAGGGCGAGGCGTGGCCGGGGCAGCACGAGATCAACTTCCGGTATGCCGACGCGGTCGCGATGGCGGACAACCACGTCATCTACAAGAACGGGGCGAAGGAGATCGCGCACCTGAACGGCTGCTCGATCACTTTCATGGCGAAGCCCGATCACAGCTGGATCGGCAGCTCGTGTCACATCCACTCCTCGCTCTGGCGCGGCGACGAGGCAGCGTTCGCCGGTGAGTCTGCGCAGTTCAACGGCTGGCTCGCAGGGCAGATCGCGAACCTGAAGGAGCTCGCGATCTTCCTGGCGCCGAACATCAACTCGTACAAGCGGTACGCGGCCGGATCGTGGGCGCCGACGACGCTTGCCTGGGGCCACGACAACCGGACGTGTGGCTTCCGGGTCGTCGGGCACGGGCCGGCGCTGCGGACGGAGACGCGGATCCCCGGCGCCGACGCGAACCCATATCTCGCGTTCGCCGCGATCATCGCGGCCGGCCTGAACGGGATCGAGCGCGAGCTGCCCGTCCCGCCGGCGCTGGAGGGGAACGCGTACGAGTCGGACGCCGACCGATTCCCGCACTCGTTGCGGGAGGCGATCGCTGCGCTCGAGGCCGGCTCGATGGCGCGCGAGGCGTTCGGCGACGAGGTGGTCGACCACTACCTCAACTACGCGCGCACCGAGCAGGAGCTCTTCGACCGCGCGGTCACCTGCTACGAGCGGGAGAGATTCTTCGAGCGTGGCTAGGCCGGTGATCGGGATCACGGCGTACTCCGAGCCGAGCGTGCGCTGGGGCGTCTGGGACGTGCCGGCTGCGGTGATCCCGCTCGCGTACGTCCGTCAGATCGAAGCTGCCGGCGGCCGACCGCTGCTCGTTCCCCCGAGCGACGAGGGAATCGACGAGACGCTGGACGTCCTGGACGGAATCCTCTTCTCCGGGGGGTCCGACATCGATCCGACGGAGTACGGCCAGGAGGCGCACCCCGAGACGACCGGGACGCGGCCGGAGAGAGACCGGGGCGAGCTCGCGCTGCTGACGGCCGCGCTGGAGCGCGACATGCCGGTACTTGCCGTGTGCCGCGGCTCTCAGGTGCTCAACGTGGCCCGGGGCGGCGATCTCGTCCAGCACCTGCCCGAGGTCGTCGGAGACGAGAAGCACAAGCACACCCCCGGTGTCTTCGCCGACCACGAGGTCGAGGTGAAGGACGGCAGTCGCCTCGGCACCCTGCTCGGCGAGCGGGCGCCCGTGAAGTCGCACCATCACCAGGGGTTCGGGGCGGTCGGCGAAGGACTCGTCGAGTCCGCCTGGGCCGACGACGGCACTCTCGAGGCGGTCGAGGATCCCTCAAAGCGGTTCGCGCTCGGAGTGCTCTGGCACCCAGAGGAAGGGAAGGACGCGGCGCTCTTCCGGGCGCTCGTCGAGGAGGCGCGTTCATACCGCGCCTCGCGGAGCCAGGAAGGTTAGGCCGACTGGCCCGAGCTCGGCGGCGGCGACAGCGGCGGTGCCGAAGGAGTCGCGGTGACTGCGACCGTCCGCAGGTACGGGTGCGGAGTTGGCGCAGGCGGCTTCGGCTGTGGCTGGACGAGGCGAGGCTGCGGCGGGGGCGGGGACGTCTGTGCCTGTGCTGCGGCGGCTCGGGCGGTCAGTGCGGTCAGGAGTTGACCCATACGGGCGTCGTTCTCGGAGACGCGCTCCTCGAGCTGGAGCTGGAGGCGCGCTTGCTCGGCCATGCGGTGGTAGAGCTGCGCACGGCCGTCGCCGATCACATAGCCGATCATGACGCCGACGAAGAGGCCGCCGAGCATCGTGGCGAAGCCGAAGTTGGTGGGGATCGGCCAGGCGGCGCGGAGCGGGCTGACCGGCACCGAGCCGACGGCCGCGCCGGCGATCGCGCCGATCGCGACGCCGAGCCTTCCAACCGCACGCGCCCTAGCCTGGTAGTGGGCCACAAGCTCTCCCACCGCCCGCTGCGACTCTCCGCGGTCCGCACTCACGCTCCGTTCATCGGCGTCACGCGCGCGAGTCTTGAGGAACTGTTCAAATAGCTCCGTGCTGACCGTCCGCAATCCGGCGACCGAGGAGCCCATCGCCGAGCTCGAGCGGGCAGGCGTCGAGGAAACCGATGCCGCGGTCGCTCGGGCGAAGGCCGCTTTCCCGGTCTGGAAGGCCGTCGCGCCCGCAGACCGGGCGCGGCTGTTGCGCGGACTGGCAACGCTGGTCGAGGAGCACTCGGAGGAGCTCGCCCGGATCGAGTCGCGCAATGTCGGCAAGCCGATCGCCGGCGCCCGGGCCGAGATCGGGATGGTCGCGCAGGTCTTCCACTTCTACGCGGGAGCGGTCGACAAGCACTACGGAGACACGATCCCGGTGGCCGGCGGGGTCGACGTCACGTTCCGCGAGCCGCTGGGCGTCGTCGGCCTGATCGTGCCGTGGAACTTCCCGCTCAACATCGCCTCCTGGAAGCTCGGTCCCGCGCTCGCGACGGGCAACACCGTCGTGCTGAAGCCGGCGGAGCTGACGCCGATGTCGGCGCTACGCCTCTCGGAGCTCGTGCTCGAGGCCGGAATCCCCGAGGGCGTCGTCAACGTGCTCGTCGGCAAGGGCTCCGTTGTCGGAAGCCGGCTCGTCGAGCACCCCGATGTGGCGAAGATCGGCTTCACAGGCTCGACCGAGGTGGGGCGGACGGTGATGGAAGGAGCGGCCGCGACGATCAAGCGCGTCACGCTCGAGCTCGGGGGGAAGTCGGCGAACGTCGTCTTCGCGGATGCCGACCTGGAACGGGCCGCCCAGGCCGCGCCGTACGCGGTCTTCGACAATGCCGGCCAGGACTGCTGTGCGCGCTCGCGGATCCTGGTCGAGCGGAGCGCCTACGACCGGTTCCTCGAGCTCCTGATCGCTGCGACTCGCGAGGTGAAGGTCGGCGACCCCGAGGACGATGCGACCGAGATGGGGCCGCTGATCTCGGCTGCACACCGGGAGACGGTTTCGTCGTTCGTCGAGGGAGAGCCGCTCTTCCGCGGCCCGGCGCCGGACGGAGCCGGCTTCTGGTTCCCGTGCACACTCGTCGAGGCGACGAACGACGACCGGATCGCCCGCGAGGAGGTCTTCGGGCCCGTCGCCGCCGTGATCCCGTTCGCCGACGAGGCGGAGGCGATCCGGATCGCGAACGACACGCCGTACGGGCTCTCGGGCTCGATCTGGACGCGCGACGGCGCCCGGGCGCTGCGTGTTGCGCGGGCGGTCGACGCCGGTGTCCTCAGCGTCAACTCGAACAGCTCGGTTCGGGTCTCGACTCCGTTCGGTGGCATGAAGCAGTCGGGGTTCGGCCGGGAGCTCGGCATGCATGCCCTCGAGGGCTACTCGGACGTCAAGAACGTGTTCCTGTCGACGGAGGACTGATGAAGCGATTGGAAGGAAAGGTCTGCGTGATCACCGGCGCCGGCGGCGGAATGGGCCGCGAGGCCGCGATCCTCTTCACCGAGGAGGGCGCGAAGGTCTGCGCCGCCGACATGAATCTCGACGCTGCGGAGGAGACTGTTCGCCTGTGCTCCGGAGAGGCGTTCGCGCTCGAGGTGAACGTGGCGGAGGAGGAGGACGTCCGCAGGATGTGCGCCGAGACGGCCGAACGGTTCGGCGGGATCGACGTCCTCTACAACAACGCAGGCATCTCTCCCGACGACGACGCGTCCGTGCTCGACACCTCCGTCGAGGCGTGGGACAGAGTTCAGGCGGTCAACACGCGAGGCGTCTTCCTCTGCTGCAAGCACGGGATTCCGTATCTGCTGGAGCGGGGCGGAGGCTCGGTGATCAACGTCGCAAGCTTCGTCGCCATCCTCGGCGCTGCGACCTCCCAGATCTCCTACAGCGCCTCCAAGGGCGCCGTGCTGTCGATGAGCCGTGAGCTCGGCGTCCAGTTCGCGCGCCAGGGCGTGCGGGTGAACGCGCTGTGTCCCGGGCCGGTCGAGACGCCGCTGCTTCTCAACATCTTCGGCGACAACCCGGAGGCGCTCGAGCGCCGGCGTATCCACTGGCCGACGGGGCGCCTTGCGAAGCCGCGCGAGATCGTGAACGCTGCGCTCTTCCTCGCCAGCGACGAGTCGTCGTACGTGAACGCGTCGACGTTCCTCGTGGATGGCGGCCTAACGGCTGCCTACGTCACGCCCGAGTAGCAGCCGCTAGGGACATGGCGGGGCCAGGACCCGGCGTGCCCGGAACGGACAGCTAAACGCCGACGACCTGGACGAGCCAGCGGCGGTCGCGCTCGCGGTCGAGCTCGAGGAAGAGCACGCGCTGCCAGGTGCCGAGGCAGAGCTCGCCGTCGCGGACAGGGATCGACTCGCCGGCGGGGCCGAGCAGCATCGACATGCAGTGCGAGTGCCCGTTGCCGAAGTCCATGTCCTCCGGGACGACGTTCTCGGTGCGCCGGTCCCAGTCGTCGTGCGCGTAGTAGTTGTCGCTCGGCACGAGCTTCTTCAGCAGGAGCGCGAAGTCCTCGAGGAAGCCGGTCTCGAACTCGTTCACGCGAACCGAGCAGGTCGTGTGCGGTGAGTAGACGGAGCAGATGCCGTTCTTGATCCCGCTCGCCGCCACGGCTTCCTGCACTTCCGTGGTGATGTCCTTCACAGAGAGTCCCCCGGCGGTGCGGAGCTGCGTCTCCTGCTGATACGCCTTCATCGGCGCCATTCTGACAGTCGTAACAGGAACTCCGTCGGGGAACCGCTCCCGCTGTACGCTCGAACGTGCGCGGGCCCGTAGCTCAGCGGTCAGAGCAGCGGACTCATAATCCGTCGCGCCCTGGTTCGAATCCAGGCGGGCCCAAAGTATCCCGCTTACCTAGTGGGGTTTCCGCTTGGGCAAACGTCGCGGCGGCCCTGGGTCAGCCATGTCGGCCGACGCGAACGGCGGGGAGGGCGCCGACCTCGTCCTTGGACAGGGCGATGTACACCACGTCGCTCTCGACCCTGGCGACGGCCCCGATCGGGATGGTGACCTCTTTCCGTCCCCAGAGGTGGCCGCGTTCGAGGACGAAGTGCGTGATGTGCTCGTCCGCGTCGACCACGAAGCCGTCCACGTCGCCCAGTGAATGATCGTCCGCAGAAAGAACGGCGCTCGCCCGCCGGACCTCGACCTCGCCCTTCGGCACGCGGTCGTAGGACACGGTCACCTGGGAGTCGAGATCGCCCGGATACGGGGCTACGTCGAGACCGGCGTAGTACGGCATCGCGAGGACATCCTCGATTCCGACGTCCCAGTTGGGGTCCTCGGCGCGGCTGTCTTCGAGCCGTATGTAGGCGGCCTCATGCACGGACTCAAACCGCTGGGCCTCGTCCAGCGTGCACTCCAACTCGATCTCGCGCTGCTCGCCGTCCCCGCCCTTCGCCAGCCCGATGGGCACCAGCCGCGCCTCTGCTTCACCTTGTTTCGGCTCGACCACGAGATGAGTCACGCGCTTCTCGAGCGGGTCGATGACGATGTCCGCGAGCTCGCCGTACATGCCGTCGCTGCAGCGAACGCGATTGCCGATCTCGAGGCGCATGGCAGTCTCCCTTCACGCCGACAGGTCGAGCGAAGTCTACGGGCCTCGCGTCCGTCGTCTGGATCGGCGCAGGCCGATGGGCGCACCCAGACCTGTGCCGACCAGCCAGCCGACCATGTTGCCGAACAACAGGATGAGGCCGACCAGTTCGCCTTCACCGCAGTCGCTGCATCCCTCCGGGTCCTCGTCCGCCCACGCTCCCGCCGCGCCCGCAACTTTCCAGGCGACAACGGCCACAGCGACGCCGATCAGCGCCTGAAACACAAGCCACGACCGACCACGCGTGAAGAGCGCTGCTATGACCGCGGCAGCTAGAAGAGCGCCGCCGCCCACCGCAAGGACGAGAACCGCCGCTTGACCACTCGTCACAGCACTGGCGAGGATACGTGTATGCCCCAGTCACCCAACGTGGGGGATGAGGCAGGGGAGGCTGAATCCAGGCTGGCCCAGATGACATCTCGCTCTCCGGACGGACACTTCACCGTCAACAAGCGCGGTGAACCACCTCCTGGGTGATAGGTCAAGCGGCACCGGTGGTGCATGGTGTGCTCAGCGAAACACACAAGCTTCTCGGGCCTCCTGCGGTGGACTCGAGGGTTTAGACGGAGAGCGTGGCGGGGCTTCTGTGGTGGCCCCGCTCCTTCTCTCACTCACTGCGGCGATCAAGGAAGAGGGGATATGTCGAATAGCGCCTTTGTATTCGTGTTGTCTGTCGGATCCGCACTTCTCGCGCTCTGGGTTCACGCACGCTTCCCCAAGCTCGCGCCCGAGCACGTCGGGAAGACGCTGCTGCACACGGGAGTCGCCTTCGCGCTGCTTCGCTTGATGCCCGGCACGGCGGAGTCCCCGGTGATCGGGCTGCTCACGATCGTCGTGCTCGTCGTACCGGCTCTCAGCTACGCGTTGCTCTGCTCGATCTGGATGCTGCGGCACGTCCAGACCGCGCTGGGCGTCTAGCGCTCGAGCTCTACGAGAGCGCCAGCGCGTCGCCGGGCTTGATGCCACGGCGTGCGCACTCTCCGCTCGCGAGCTCGACGACCGCCTTCGCTCCCCGGCGGCCGGCAGTCTTCCAGGGCCGCAGGTTGTGCGCGATGTCGATCACGACCAGATCGCGGTCGAGAAAGATCGCGTCGATCGCGAACCGCATGAAGAACATGTGAACCGAGCCGGCGGGGCGGAGCAGGATCCCCTCATCGGCCGGAAGGCTGCGCTTGCCGAGCAGTCCACGCATCCGCTGGAGCGGGCGCGCCGCCACGAGCAAGTGCTCGCAGACGACGCGCCCGTCCTCGCGGGTGAGGACGACGACCTCAGTAGCCAACGTGGATGTGGTCTCCGTGGTCGCGGAGCGGGAACGACGGGCCGCCGAGCCCCAGCAGTGAGATGACCTGCTGCGGCTGCAGCTCGGAGGGGAGGAGGAGCAGCGAGCGAACGGCTGCCTCCGTGATCCCACCCGGCTGCTGGTGACCTGCGATCGAGACCTCGCCGACGGCGGCGATGTCGACCGCATGGCCGTAGATGTGCGCCGAGACGACTCCGGGCCGGGCGAACTTGCGGTGGCCGGCGAAGAGGCTGGACACGGTCACCTCGCCGTGGCGCTCCCTCAGATAGCTGATCACGACGAGGATCCTGACATCGATCCGTCCGGCGGCGATGTCTTCGCGGCCGCCACCGTAGATCCACACGTTGTCGGCGTCCAGCACGCGCTTCACGAGGCGGTCCTTCGACGCGTCGTAGCCGGTGACGAGCGTCTCGATCCCGACCGCCCGGTACAGGTCGGCCAGTGCCTCGGCGCTGTCCGCGAAGCCGGTGCGACCCGAGAGCGCGAGCGCGCCCCGCCAGGCCTTCTGGTTGGCGAGCCGCGTGGCGATCGTGTTGAGCTCCGTCACCGAGGCGGGAACGGATCCGCGCTCGCCCTGCGCGCGGAGGACGCCGAGGACGGCGGCCCAGTCGGCGCCGTGCTCCTTCGAGACCGCCACGAGCTGATGCGCGAAGTCGCGTGTCAGCCGAGCGGACGCCGGCGTCGGATCCGGCAAGGCCCGGTTGAGCCAGACGGTCGGTTCTCCAAATCCGCTCCCCTGCGGATGCTCCACCTCGGGGGCCGGCGCCGGTGCGGCGGCGGCGCGCTTCAGGACCCACTTCTTGGTCGCCGGCGCCTTGGCCTTCGCCTTCGTCTTCGCCTTCGAATGTGCCTTGGGCGACGCAACGACCGACGGAGCGGCGTGCGAGCTCGTGACGCTCTTGGCGGGCTGGCTCGCGACAACGACGGCGTTCGGCTCTGCCGTCACAGCCTCCGTTGCGGCCGAGTCTGCCGGTGTCTGTGCGGCCTCGACTGGAGCGGCCTCGACTGGGGCAGCCTGGACTGGGACGGCCTCTACTGCGGCGGCCGGCTCGACCGCTACCGGCGCGCTCTCCGGGGCTGCGGGTGCAGCCTCTGGAGCGGCCTCGGGAGCGGCCGGGGCGACCTCGGCGGTTGCCTCCGGCGTTGCGGCCTCGACTGCGGCAGCCTCGCTGATTGCCGCCTCGAGCGCCGCGGCATCGTCGGGGTCGAGCATCTTGGCCAGCTGGTCGCCGGCGCCCGCGGTGAACGCCGCTCCTGCAAAGAACAGCGACGTGAATGCGGCGACGAGGGCGAGCCGTGCCGTCGGACCGCGGCGGCGGCCGGTCTGGATTCCGACCGGAACGGCGCGAACCGCCGCATCGTCCTCTGCCGTCTCGTACTCCCAAGTCGTCGCTCTTGCGGCGAATGAGACTGAAGTTTCGGTTCCGTGTTGGCATCGACCCAGCTCCTCTTTAATCGGGCGCCGAATCTGCCACTTCGTCCGGCGCCGAGATTGTCAGACCGCGCCGCCGACGGTTCCGTGAATTCCTCTTATCGGCAGCACCTTTAGCCCAAGTCACTCTTTTGGGGGAACTTCATGTAGTTCGCGCAAGAGTCACCCGTAAGGGGCTTCTAAGTTCGCGACCGCTGGGCGATGTTGCTCACCGAAAGCGCAAGTTCACCAAGACAGGCGAAGCGGCTCGCCGATGAGAGAAAGGTTTCTCACGTGCAGGACCGCATCGCCGATAGCTCCAGATATTCCACAGTCTTCCGGGCAACCACATTGGCCGGCTTTCATCCGCTCTCTCCTGAAGGGAGGTGAATTTCATGTTGAAGTTCTTCGTCGCCGCCCAGTGTCGCGCCATGAATGCCATGGACGACCTGCGCTCGAGTGAAAAGGGCCAGACGATGGCTGAGTACGGCGTCGTTCTCGCCGTGATCACGCTCATCGTCGTCGTTGCGCTGACCACCCTGTCGGGTGCAATCAGTGGCGCGCTCGCCAAGGTTACCGCCAAGCTGTAATGACCGGAAAAGGAGATCGACGATGTTGAGAGAGAGATTTTCGCTGACCGATGAATCGGGTCAGACGATGGCGGAATACGCCTTCGTGCTCAGCGTGCTCATTCTCGGTGTCATCGCCTCCATCACGATCTTCTCGGGCGCGGTCGGCCAGGCCATCACCAATGCCGTCGACCTCGTGAAGAGCGTGTCTTGAGTGCCATGGGGGTGGCGTCCCCGGCAAGTGTCGGGGACGCCGTCTCACTCAGCAAGGAGCTCGCGACCAAATGACCGCCAGAACCACCCGAAAAGTCGACACTCGTAGCGATCGCGGCCAGACCATGGTCGAGTTTGCACTCGTGCTGCCGATTCTGTGCGTGGTGCTGTTCAGCATCATCCAGTTCGGGATTCTCTACAACAACTACATCACGTTGACCGACGCCACACGCGTCGGTGCCCGCAAAGCCGCCGTCAGCCGGACACTTCCGAATCCCGTCGCGGTCTCGGAGGCGGCGACACGCGCTGCCGCCGACGGGCTCAAGATGGCCGATCTCAGCGTCGCTGTTACCGCCACTGCCTGGTCGCCCGGTGCGGACGTAACCGTTTCCGCCACATATCCGTACGACATCAGTGTGCTCGGTGTCGTTGTCTCTTCGGGGACGCTGAAGAGCAAGACCGTAGAACGCATTGAATAACTCTCAATTTTTACGTTCGTTATCTCGTTAGCAAAAGAAGGAAGAAGACGCTCATGACGTATCGCCTCAGAAATATCTCGATTGCTGTCGCGTTGGCGCTCGTCGCTGCTTTGCTGACGAGCTTCTACGTGACGAACTATCAGCGCAACGTCCGCAAGGACGAGACGAATGTTTCGGTCTTCGTCGCCAAGGTCGACATCCCGGCCGGCATCTCCGGTGCGGATGTCGCCGCCAGAGGAATGATGTCCAAGAGCGAGGTCGTGCGACGGGGCGTTGTCCCGGGTGCGATCTCGAACCCGGCTCAGCTGGCCACGCTTGTCGCCACCGAGCCGATCTATGCCGGTGAGCAGGTCTCGACCCGCCGTTTCGCAACGCCTTCGGAGCAGGGCATCCTCGCCCAGCTCACGGGCAACCAGCGCGGGATCGCCCTCCCCGGTGACTCCGACCAGCTGCTCGTCGGCACGCTCAAGGCCGGCGACCACGTCGATGTCGTCGCCTCGTGGACGTATCCCGAGGGGACGCAGACGCACTACAGCAAGACCGTCCTGCGCAACATCCTGATCCTCAAGGCGCCCGGCGCAGAGGGCACGACCGAGAAGGTCACCTCCGGTGCTGCCGGATCGAGCCCGTTCTCGGCGATCGTCGCCGTCACCGACCTGCAGATCCAGAAGCTCGAGTGGGCGAAGGTCAACTCCGATTGGCATCTGGCGCTGCGACCCGCGATCGACGCGGCGGACAGCCAGGAGAACGTCGAAAGCGCGCACTCGCTGCTGACCGAGGGCGTCAGGCCCAAGCAGCTCAACGACGCCCGTGTCGGCAAGGCACCTGTGGAGGGACTCCGATGAGCGAGAACACCCGTATCTACGTCACCGGCTCCTGCGACGGGCTTGACCGCCTGCGCGAGGGACTGGCCGCACATCCGGAGCTCGACTTCGTCGGCTGGAGCGAGCACGTCGCCGAGGCGGCCGCCGCTCTCGCCGGCGGGCATCTCCAAGTCGTCGTGCACGCCACGCGGTCTGCCACGTTCCCGGCCGACGAGGTTGCAGCGATCCGCGAGCACACGCGCTCGCCGATCGTGATCCTCGCTTCGGGCGAGTCCTCGGCACTGCTCGAGGAGGCACTCGATGCAGAGGGCGTCGCAGACGTTCTCCTGCTTCCACAGCTCACGGACAACGTCGTGTTCGCTCTCCGCAAGGCCGGTCACGCCGGCCGGCGCCTCGCCGCCGAGGGTGGACACGCGCGCCAGGGGCGGATCATCACCGTGTTCTCGCCCAAGGGCGGAACGGGCAAGACCGTCACGGCCACGAACCTCGCAGCCTCGTTCGCGAAGCACGAGGGCCGGCGCACGCTCCTGCTCGATCTCGACCTGCAGTTCGGCGACGCCGCGATCATGCTCGGCCTCGAGCCGGACAAGACGATCTACGACCTCGTCGTGGCCCCGGGTGAGCTCGATTCGGAGAAGCTCGCCGGCTACATCACGAAGCACACGTGCGGGCTCGACATCCTGCCTGCGCCGCTTCGTCCCGAGGACGCAGAGCTCGTGACCGAGTCGAAGCTGGCACGGCTGCTCGAGGTGGCGCGGGAGTCGTACGACGTGATCGTCGTCGACACCTCGCCGTTCTTCCACGGCCCGATGCTGGCGACGCTCGACCGCACCGATGAGCTGCTGATGGTCTGCGGGCTGGACGTGCCGACCCTGAAGAACGTCCGCCTGTCGCTTCAGACGCTCGATCTGCTCTCGTTCCCCGCCACGCGGATTCGCTTCCTCCTGAACCGCGCGAACTCGAAGGTCGGGATGAAGAAGAGCGAGGTCGAAGGTGCGCTCGACGTCAAGATCAACTTCGAGGTTCCCTCGGACCGGGCAGTTCCGCTCGGTGTCAACCGGGGCGCACCACCTGCTATCGCTGATGCGGGCTGCGACTTCGCCCGTGCAATCCGGCAGGTCGCCAAGGCCCTGCTCGTCCAGGAGCAGCCCAAGAAGAAGCGCAAGTTCGCCGCGCTCGCGAGGTCCTAGCCATGGGCCTTCACGATCGACTTTCGAAGCAAAACGAGAACGGGGCCGCGAACGTAATCGCAGAGCGTCCGGTTGCGCTCGCCGGCCCCGTTACCACCCCCGCCGTGCAAAGCGCGCCGGCGGAAGCCCCACGCGCGGGCGACCCGTACGCCGAGCTGAAGAGCTCGATCCACCATGCCGTGATCGCGAAGCTCGGACCGGAGCTCTTCAAGCGCGAGAGCGCCGAGGACCTCTCGGAGCGCGTCCTGCACGCGGTCGCCGAGCAACTCGCCCTCGACCGGACGCCGCTGACCCGCGAGGAGCGGCGGCGCATCCAGCGGGAGATCACGGATGACGTGCTCGGCTACGGGCCGCTCGAAGAGCTGCTCCGCGACGACTCGGTCAGCGAAGTGATGGTCAACAAGTACGACCTGATCTTCGTCGAGCGTGGCGGCCGGCTCGAGCGCACGGACACCTCGTTCGTGGACAACGCTCACCTGCTCCGCATCATCGACAAGATCGTCTCGCAGGTCGGCCGGCGCATCGACGAAGCCTCGCCGATGGTCGACGCCCGCCTGCCGGACGGCAGCCGTGTGAACGCGATCATTCCGCCGCTCTCGCTCAAGGGCCCGACGCTGACGATCCGGAAGTTCGCACGCGACCCGTACACGATGGACGACCTGATCAACTTCAACTCGCTGACCGCGCAGGCGGCCCAGTTCCTCGGCGCGTGCGTGAAAGGCAAGCTGAACGTGCTCATCTCCGGCGGTACCGGCACCGGTAAGACGACGATGCTGAACGCCATGTCGGCGTTCGTGCCCGGCGACGAGCGGATCGTGACGATCGAGGACGCAGCCGAGCTCCAGCTCCAGCAGGAGCACGTGATCACGCTCGAGTCGCGCCCGGCGAACATCGAGGGCCAGGGCGAGGTTCGCATCCGCGAGCTCGTCCGCAACGCCCTGCGTATGCGCCCCGACCGGATCATCGTCGGCGAGGTCCGCGGTGCCGAGACGCTGGACATGCTCCAGGCCATGAACACCGGCCACGAGGGCTCACTGACGACGATTCACGCGAACACGCCTCGCGACGCGCTCTCCCGCCTGGAGACGCTCGTGATGACCGGCGGAGTCGAGCTCCCGCACCGGGCGATCCGCGAGCAGATCTCGAGCGCGTTCGACGTGCTCGTGCAGATCGCACGCCTGGTGGACGGCTCACGCCGCGTCACGCACATCACCGAGGTGCTGCGGATGGAGTCGGACGTGATCACCCTGCAGGACCTGTTCGTCTCCAAGCCGCCGGACGAGGGTCATCCCGCAGCGATCCGGGGCTCGCGCTTGCTCGCGCCTCTCACCTGCACCGGCCTCAAGCCGCACTTCCTCGAGAAGATGGCCGCCAACGGCGTGCTGCTGCCGCCGACCTTCTTCCGCCCCGACGTGCCGGGCGGCGAACGCCCGGCGTTCTCCGCCGGCCCGTACGGAGGTGCCCAGTGAGGAGGTCGCTCCTCACCGGTATCGCTCTCGCAGTCATTGCTCGTTCCCGGAGTCGCCGGCGCTGCCGGCGGCGAACGGATCACGGCTGTCGACACGAGCGGGTATCCCTCCGTCCGCGTCACCGTTGTCACGCCCCAGCCCGCCGCCAAGCCGCCCAAGCTGCAGGAGAACGGGCAGCCGGTCATCGGCTTTGCAGCCAAGAACCTCGGCCAGGAGAAGAGCGTCGCGATGGTCTTCGACCGGTCGCAGTCGATGGCGGGCAAGGCGATCCAGGATGCAACCGCGGCAGCGCGCGCATTCGTTCGCTCGAAGCCGGCCAGCGACCGCGTCGCGGTCGTCGCGGTCGGGAAACAGGCGTTCCAGCTGACCGGATTCTCGGCGGCCGCGTCCGATTCCGACTCGGCCCTGCGCACGCTCGAGGTCGACAAGGTGCCAGGCACCGCGCTGTACGACGCGGTCGTCCTCTCCTCCCGGCTGCTGGCCGAGGAGAAGCTGCAGGCGCGCGTCATCGTGCTGCTCACGGACGGGCAGGAGGTCTCCAGCAAGTCCAGCCTCGACGACGCGATTGCGGCTGCGCGCGATGCACGCGTGACCGTCTATCCGATCGGAATCGAGAGCCCGAGCTTCAAGCCCGCACCGCTCAAGCGCCTCGCTGCCGAAACCGGTGGCCGCTACACCGGCGCGGCAGGCACCGGGTCGCTCCACGCGATCTACACGGCGCTTGCGCAGGAGCTTCGTCGCACCTGGCAGCTCACGTACTTCACGACCGCCCGTCCCGGCGACGCGTTCAAGGTCACCGCGGGCGCGGCCGAGGCGAGTGGATCGGCGCCCGGCGGCGTCGGCGCGTCGGCCGTCGAGGGCTCATCCCTGCCGGATCCGGTGTTCTCGGTCGGTCCGATGCTGGTCGCCACGCTGGTCGGCGCCTGCATCCTCCTGGCCGCGATCTTCCTCTTCAAGGCACCCGTGGGAACCGGGTTGCGGAGACGCCTGGCGCCGCACATCGGTGAGCCGGCCCGCAAGCGTGCCCGCGGCCCCGTGCAGGAGCGCTTCGCGACCGCATCGACGCTGATGCGGGCGACGGAGCGTGCGTTCGGCCACCTCAGCGTCTGGCACCGGTTGCACAAGCTGCTCGAACGGGCCGACCTGCCGCTGCGCACGGTCGAGCTCGTCTATGCCTGCGCCGGGGCGGGAATCCTGCTCGGGTTGATCTTCGCCATCGCCGGCGCCAATTCGATCTTCACGATCCTCGCAGTGGGCGGCGGCGCCATGATCCCCGTCGGCTTCGTCTGGCACAAGGCGCGCCGCCGGTTGATGGCGATCGACGACCAGCTTCCCGATCTCCTGATCACCCTCGCCGCCTCCCTCAAGGCCGGACATAGCTTCCGGTCCGGGATCCAGGCCGTGGTCGACGAGGGACAGCCGCCTGCAAGCAAGGAGTTCAAGCGCGTGCTGACAGAGACGCGGCTTGGCCGTCCGATGGACGACGCGCTGGCGGACATGGCCGAGCGCGTGGGGTCGGAGAACCTCTCGTTCGTCGTCACCTCGGTCACCATCCAGCGTCAGGTCGGCGGCAGCCTCGCCGGCATCTTCGACATGGTCGCGGACGCCGTCCGCAACCGGCAGCAGTTCGCCCGCAAGATCAGCTCGCTGACGGCGATGGGCCGCGCATCCGCCTACGTCCTCGTCGGCGTGCCGTTCTTCATGCTGGCGTCGATCACGCTGCTCAACGGGGAGTACATGGCTCCGCTCTACCACACGCCTACCGGGCACAAGTTGCTGCTGCTCGGCGTGGTGATGATTGGTATCGGCTCGCTCTTGCTCCGCAAAATCGTCAACTTCAGGGGCTGATCAGAGATGTCGTTGGTGCTCATTTTCGCCGCACTCCTCCTCGCTGTCGCCGCCTACCTGATCAGCGAGGTCGTCACCCACCCGAGCCGCGAACGCCGCACGGCGGTCCGGCGGGCAGCCACGTACGGCCGCGTCCGCACCGTCGGCGCCGGCCTCGAACGCCTGCACTTCCGCCAGCGGGTGCTCTCTCCCGCGACGGCGTCCCTGGCCGGGTTCGCGCTCCGCCTGAACCCGCGTGTGACGCTGGAGAGCATCTCGTACCGGCTGATGGCCGCCGGTATGGGCAGAACGCTCACTCCGACCACGTTCCTCGCCCTCAAGGCCGCAGGCCTGATCGGCGGCGGTGTGATCGGATTCACCCTCGGAATCGCCTTCGCCGGCGCAACGATCGGCTTCCTCGGCGGAGTGGCCCTCGGATGCGTCGGCTTCATCGTCCCGGGCTTCATCGTCTCGCGTCGAGCTCGCGCCCGCAGAGACGAGATGCGCGCACAGCTGCCCGATGCGCTCGACCTGCTCGCAGTGTCGGTCGAGGCGGGCCTGGCCTTCGACGGGGCCGTCGCGAAGCTGACGGAGCACATGGACGGAGCCCTCGCCGAGGAGTTCTCGCACACGCTCGGCGAGATGCGCATCGGCGAGTCGCGTCAGGACGCGCTGAAGAAGCTCGCCGACCGCGCGAACACGCCCGAGATCTCGAGCTTCGCGCGGGCGATCATCCAGGCCGACCAGCTGGGTATCTCGCTCGGCCGCCTGCTCCGCGTCCAGGCCTCCGAGACGCGCCTCAAGCGGCAGGCTGCTGCAGAGGAGAAGGCGATGAAGGCCCCGATCAAGATGCTCTTCCCGACGGTGGTCTTCATCTTCCCAGCGATGTTCGTCGTCATCCTCGGTCCCGCGATGCTCAACCTGTTGACCGTGTTCTGATGGCCGCGCGCGACGAGCATCACGAGATCGAGCAGGGCTTCGGCACCGGGCTCCGGCGACAGCTCGAACGGCGTCGCGACGAGGAAGAGGCGCAGGCCGAGCAGCACCCGGACGTCTCCAAGCGGCCGGTTGCGGTCAGCGAAGAGCCGCCCGCGCCGCCCGAGGTTCCGGTCGTCGTCGCGGCCGAGTACGTCCCCGAGCCGAACGGTGCGCTGGAGGCCGAGCTGGAGGCAATTCGAGCCGAGCTGGCGACGGCGATCACACGCGAGCGCGAGGCACGCGACGAGCTCGCAGACCTCCAGGCGCGCCTCGAGGAGGGTTTCGCCGACGCACAGAGCCTGTCGTTGCGTTCGTCCGAGGTCGACGCCCGCGCAGCGAAGATCGCTGCTCAGCAGGCGACGCTCGAGGAGCGCGAGCAGGAGCTGGCCCAGCGCGCCGAAGGCGCCGCCACCGAACAGCAGCG